>CAINOH010000001.1 GCA_903851445.1 uncultured Microcaldota archaeon
CTCATAAAGTTCAAGGTGCGCGTTGACGACACCGCAGTCGAGGGCGACAACGGCCTTGACTTTACCTGCCGCAACCTTGACACCGGCGAAATCAACACCGTGCAGATTCCCATCCATGTGCAGGCAAAGGCGTCAACTGTGAACATCGTGTCAGTGACTGCTGACCCTGCGACAATCCGGCCGGGCCAGAAGGCCACGCTCACGATTGCTGTTGACAGCGCGTCTCCAAACTACCTCCGCGACTTCAAGATAAGCCTCGGAATCGGCTCGGACACCCTTCCCTTTGCAGTTGTCGGCGGCACCAACGAGAAGCTGGTGTCGGAAATCGCGCCGCACCAGACGACCAACTTCACATTCGACTTGATGGCGTATCCCTCCGCAGCATCGGGCGTGTACAAGCTTCCCATAGCAATCACTTACTCGGACAAGCTCGGCCGCACATATTCAATCAGCCAGTCATCCGGGCTTGTTGTCGGGAGCCAGCCGAACCTCGAACTTGCTGCAGAAAGCACGGAAGTTTCGCGTGCAGGCTCAACTGGCAAGATAATCTTCAGGGTGATGAACCGCGGCCTGGTCAACGTCAAGACCCTGCGCATCGAGATGCAACCCTCCAAGGACTACGTGATACTGTCTTCGCCTTCGCAGTTCATAGGCTCCATCAACGCGGACGACGTTGAGACCGCGGAGTTCCGCGTCCACGTGTCCGAGAACGCGACCGGGCCGCTTGGGCTTTCGGCAAAGCTGTATTACTCGGACACTTCGAACGCCGAGTTCGCGTCAGCGGCATCAGCGTCGCTGCCGCTCTTCTCCCAGATGGAGGCGATAGAGTACGGGCTTGAGAAGATCCCGGACAACACGCTGTTGTACATCATACTCGCCATCATTGTGCTGTACCTGCTCTACAAGTACGCGCTCCCGCCGGTATCCGGCTTCATAGGCGAGTACTTCGGAAGGCAGAAGGGAAGGAAGTGAGCAGTGAAGGCATCGCCTTTTGGCGTATTCCTTCTTTTTTGTTTTCTTTTTTTTCATTTCGTTTTTGATTGTTGGTGTTTCTTGCTGTGCTCGGCCTTGGCAGTTTCCTGTCGCTTTTCTCGCTTGCCCTTGACAGCATAACGCACCGCAAGCTGCGCTCCTTTTTGACGATGCTCGGCATCTTCATCGGAGTTGCCTCGGTGGTGGCGCTCATTGCGCTCGGCCAGGGGCTTTCCGCCTCCATCAACAGCGAGTTCCAGAAAATCGGGGTTGACAAGCTCACGGTGACTCCCGGCGGCAGCGCAATGTCCGCAATGTACGCGTCAAGCAAGCTTACTGAACGCGACTTTGCCGCTGTCAAGCGCGTGAACGGCGTGGAAAAGGCAGGCTATATGATTACCCGCTCGATGCAGGTGCAGCACGGCGACAAGAAGACCTTTGCAATGGTAAGCGGCATACCCACATCCACCGACGAGTCCGGCCCGGTTGAGGAGTTCATGGGCATGGAGGTTGAGCAGGGCCGGCCGTTGAACTCCAATGACAAGTACAAGGCGCTCATAGGCGCCAAGCTTGCTTCGGAGAACATCTTCGGCAGCGAACTCAAGCTCAACGACGTGGTTGTAATCAACAGCACCGAATTCCGCGTTGTCGGAATCCTCAAGAAAGTCGGCAATCCCACAGTTGACGGCGCGTTCATAATCCCCGGCGACGCCGCAAAAGAGGTAATGGCCACGAGCGAGTACAGCAGGTTCGTTCTCAAGCTCTCATCGGGAATAGTGCCCGGCGAGCTGCGCGATGACGTGGAAAAGGCGCTCCGGCAGTCGCGCGGAGTCACCACCAAGACCCAGGACTTCCAGGTCAGCACTTCAGAACAACTCCTCGCAAGTTTCAACACGATATTCGGAGTAGTGCAGGCGATAATCATCGGCA
>CAINOH010000002.1 GCA_903851445.1 uncultured Microcaldota archaeon
AGGTTTTTAGTATGCCGCCAGCTTTTGCTGGCGGGGGTCATTATCTGTCCGGACGTAGCGCGTGATTGTTGCGAGGTCGGCGTCGCCTGCGGAGCGGTGGAAGTATCCGCGGCCCCAGAAGTGGCCGCTCCAATAGCGTTTACGGAATTTGGGTTCGAATGCGAACAGGTCGTGTGCGCTCGCGCCTTTGAGAAGCATTGCTGCGCGAGCGGGCGACATGCCCGGTGGCAGGTCGGCGACCACGTGCACGTGGTCGCTCATCACCGCCCGCTCCAAGAGAATTATTCCGTGCCGCGCTGCGGCACGTTCGAGGCTTGCTTCGCAAGCCTCAAAAAGGCGCGGCTGCTTCAACATGTTGTAGCGGTATTTGGGGCACCACTGTATGTGGTGCGTGTTCTGGCCTGGACAATGCTGGCTCATGCTATCGAACTCCGGTAGGCCGCGAGAAAGGGCCGGCCTGCAGGCCGGCCACGCGGCTCCCCTAAGGGGAGCCGAAAAAGATTTAGAATAAGTGCTGATTCATCCCACGACCTAGGTCGTGGGTATTCTCAGCTATTGCAATAAAATCATGCGCGCGGGTTGCGTTCTCATTTTTCCCGTTGAAAAGAGATTGCACACTTGTTTAATATTCATTCCGACGTGAGGATAGAAACCAGTATCTTTTTGTAATCGATATCGTCATACATTGGGTAAAAGAAATCCGACAAATATAAAGGGGCAAGACTCTAGTATGTTGCTTGAGGCTCACCCCTACATCTCCAACAAAGTGAAACCAGATTATGTCCAAGCTCAAGATTCTAGTCGAAGGCTACGCCCGCAAGAGCGGCGACCACTACGAAGCCACATCTAATACAACCCTGATTGAGGACAGCTGGAAGAAAATAATCGTCGACCCGGGGTGCAACGAGGGTCTGCTCCTTTCCGGCCTGAAAAAGGAAGGCTTGAGGCCTGAGGACATCGATATGATTTTCCTTACGCACTACCACCCGGACCACGTGCTGAACGTCCGGCTGTTCCCAAATATCGACGTGTTAGATTGTGACAAGATTTACCGCGAGGACAGGGAATATTCTTACAAAGGCTGCATTCCCGGAACAAAAATCGAAGTGATTGCGACTTCCGGCCACGCCAACGAGCACGCCACGCCCCTTGTAAGGACGGATGATGGCGTGGTTGCGGTTGCAGGCGACCTTTGGTGGTGGGAAGACGGCAGGCAAAAAACAGATGCCAAGTCGCTGCTTTCCCAAAAGGACCCGCTTGCAACGGACAAGGATGCGCTTTTGAAAAGCAGGAAGAGAATACTGCAAAAGGCGGACTGGATTGTTCCCGGGCACGGGAAGATGTTTCGGCCGCGAAACGACCGGCTGACCTGAAGCCCGAAAAATCAGCTTACCTTGTTCGTAATCTTTAATACTTCGAACCAGATTACGCTTGCCACGGCTATTGCTGCGCAGTAGCCGAGGTCGGAGCTGGAGATGGGGCCGAACTTGAATATCTGAAGAAGGAACGGCACGGACAAAGCAAGGCCAAGGCACACGAGTGCTACAGTTGATACTATTACAAGCGACTTGTTTGGGGAGCAGATGGATTCAAGGATGCTGCGGGTCCAGGATACATTGACCAGCACGAGCGCGAGGTTGGCAAGGACCAGGGTGGTAAACGCCAGGGTGCGCGCCTCGGCTTCCGCTGCTGCAGCGCCGATTAGCGGCGTGCGCGCCTGGTAGGCAAGGTGGAACGTCGCGGCCACAACTGCTAGTATCACAAGGCCCTGGAGCAGGCTCAAGAGGATGGTCTTCCTGCTCAGCAGGGGCTCGCCGTTCCTGTGCGGCTTGCGTTTCATTATGTTCCTTTCCTCGCGCTCGCCTTCGAACACCAGCGAGCACACCGGGTCGATTATCAGCTCAAGAAAAGCGATGTGGACCGGGAAAAGCACCAGGGGCCACTGGAGCACTACTGGAATGAGAGCCATTCCTGCTATGGGCACGTGGATTGCGAATATGTATGCGAACGCCTTCTTGATGTTGTCGAATATGCGGCGGCCCATCTTCACCGCCTGCACTATGGAGGAAAAGTCGTCGTCCAAAAGCACGAGCGCTGATGCTTCGCGCGCCACCTCGGTGCCGCGGCCGCCCATCGCAATGCCGATGTTCGCAGCCTTGAGAGCAGGCGCGTCGTTGACGCCATCGCCGGTCATCACTACTATTTCGTTGTTCGCCTTGAGCGCGTTCACAATCAACAGCTTCTGCTCGGGAACCACCCGTGCGAACACGCAGGCGGTCTTGATGCGCTCTTTCAATTCCGCCTCGGACATCTTTTCAAGCTCTGGTCCGGTGATTATCTGGTCATAGGGCGTAATGCCTGCTTGTCGTGCGATGTCCTGTGCGGTCACCGGGTAGTCGCCGGTTATCATTATTACGCGGATGCCTGCTTCGTAACATTCCTTGACTGACTCTGCCACGTTGGGCCGCACCGGGTCGTGGAACCCCACCAGTCCGATGAACTCAAATTCAAAGTCATGCTGTTGCGTGGGAAGAGTGGATGCGGTTGCCTTTGCAACCCCAAGCACGCGCAAACCGTCCCTTGCCATAAGGTGGACCTTTTGCTCTAGCGCAGCGGACAGGGACGAATCCATATGGCACAGGTCGAATATCGCCTCAGGAGCGCCTTTTGCCGCAATCACGTATTCGGAGCCGTCGGGCGACTTCCAAGCGTGCGCAAGCGCCAGGAGCTTCCGGGAAAGCGCATATTCCTTTACTAAAGTCCAGTTTTCGTGCAAGTGCTCTGTTCCAACGAGGCTTTCCTTTCCTGCCTCGACCAATGCTTTTTCCATCGGGTCGAAAGGCATTGCCTGGCTTGCAAGGATGGAATACTCTATTACTACGTGGAACTCCTCGGGGACATGCTTTTTTTGCTCGCCGAATGAGAAGAACTTTCCTTGTGCGAACACCGTGCGCAGCTGCATGCGGTTCAGCGTCAGCGTGCCTGTTTTGTCAACGCACAGCGTGGTGGTCGAACCAAGAGTCTGTATCGCCTGGAGCCTGCGGGTCAGTACGTTATGGCGCGACATGCGCCAAGCACCAAGCGCAAGAAAGACAGTAAGGACAACGGGTATCTCCTCAGGCACAAGCGCCATTGCAAGCGAAAGCCCCGTAAGGAACCCGTGCATCAGGTCGCCGGTGGTCAGTGCATAGAAAAATATCACCAGAAGGCACACGACTCCGCCCGCTGCTGCGAATATCCGGACTAGCCGGCCGGTTTCCTTCTGCAGGGGCGTCTCCTCGGGCTCCAGAGACTCAAGCGCGCGGCCAATCTTCCCGATTTCGGTGTTTATTCCGACACGGATTACCTGGCCAATGCCGTGGCCTGCAACAACCAGAGTGCTCGAATATGCAAAAGGCAGGTCGTCGCCCCCGGGCCGCGAAAGCTCGTCATCGTTGTCTTCGCTTGCGGCCTTGCGGACGGGCACCGACTCGCCCGTAAGGAGCGACTCGTCAACCAACAGGTTGCTGCATGACACCATCCGAACGTCAGCAGGCACGCGGTCACCCTCGGACAATACCAGGTAGTCGCCACGGACCACTTCGCGGCTTGGGATGGAAATCACCTTGGCGTCGCGGATTACCAGCGCGCGGGGGCTGGACAGGTCCTTGAGCGCGTCAAGCGCGCGCTCGACCTTGCGCTCCTGGTATATCGTAATCCCGATGACTATCCCGACGAAGCAGAACAGCATCACCGCATCGTTCAGCGCCTCGGGCTCGATTCCGGTAAAGCCGAGAAACAGGTAGATGCTGCCGCAGGCTACAAGAAGGAGGAACATCGGCTCCTTCATCACTTCGACGCAGGTGTCAAGAAGGGTGCGCTTCTTCGCGGTGGGAAGCTCGTTGAACCCCTCAAAAGCTAGCCGGGCTTTCGCCTCTTCCTCGCTGAGCCCCGTTACCCCCTCGATTCCCGAAATGTGCTCGAGCTTGACCATAAACAGTGTTACTATTTTTAGAAATGGCTGCTTTTAAGACTAGCATATTATTATTCCAAACCGGCAAGTTTGATTGGAGCTGAAAAGAAAGTGAAGACGCTTGTTGTATTCCATTCAAAATCAGGCACAACCCAGAAATTAGGCAACGCGATTGCAAAGTCTCTCGGAGCTGGGCGCAAAAGGCAATAAAAGAATTCGCAGCCAAGATAAGGTAAAGATACTTTCAGCCACAAGCAGCTGACAGTGGAAAGTTCACCTTGGACCTGCCTTCGCACTTCATCTGGGCGTTCGCCCTGTTTCACAGCCAGCCTTGGGTTTGGGTGGCGGTTGTCTTCTGCTGCGTGCCCGACTTTCTCTGGTTCTTCCCGCGGCTAGTCAAGGTGGCGCGTCACCGTGGCAGGGTCCCGTTCACCGACATCAATGACATGCACACCAGGCACCTTTACCGCACCAATCATAGTATCATCACAGCAGCTTTCGCCTCGCTCCTGGCGTTCCTTCTCTCCACGCCGGAGATGGCAATCGGGGTTCTTGCAGGCTGGGCGCTGCACATATTAATGGACATCTGGACGCATAGGGGCGGAATCGTCGATGGAATCAGGCTCTTCTACCCGGTGTCGGACTGGAAGTTCCCGGCGCTGATTTGGTGGAAGGAGGAGCTTGCAAAAAGGCCGTGGATATACGCACTCAACCTCGCGGCGGCAGTAATGGTCTTCGTGCTCCTTGGAGGGTAGCGCCACACAGGGAAGGCAGTATTCTTTTTAGCAGTTCGCCTCCAATAATAAATCAAGCAATATTTCAGTCATCGAGTGTAATCAAATGGACCCCTACTCTCTTGAATGGTTTTTCACCCTCGTGGTGTTCATCCTGCCTGCGTACATTGCCAACTCTTCCGCCCTGTACTTTGACCCGGGCCGCCACGGCGAAAAGTCAACGCCAATAGACCTTGGCCTGAACTTCTTCGATGGCAAGAGGATTTTTGGCAGCAAGGGCGTGGAGGGCATGATAGCTGCAATACTTGCAGGAGTGCTCACTGGGGAGGTCATCGCGTTCCTTGGCTACACCCCGCTCGGCTTTTCATTTGATGAGTGGATCGTGGTGTCGCTTTTCATGTCAATAGGCGCGCACATAGGAGACAAGATAGGAAGCTTCGTCAAGCGCAGGATGGACCTCAAAAGCGGCTCCAGGTTCGAGTACTTCGACCAGCTGGGGTTCATAGTATTCGCCCTGGCCTTTGCTGTGATAGCCTCGCCCAAGGTAAGCTACTTCATCGGGTTTGACGGCTTCCTTATGCTTCTTGTCATGAGCTATGTCGTTCACATCCTTGCCAACCGGCTCGCATACGCAATCGGCCTCAAGGACGTTCCCTGGTAGAAATGGCAGAATACTTGCGCAACCTAATCCTCAACGCTGACAGCTACAAGGCAAGCCACTACCTCCAATACCCGCCGCACACTACGCGAGTCTCAAGCTATATCGAGTCGCGGGGAGGAAGATGGGACCGCGCGGTTTTCTTCGGCCTGCAGATGGCGCTTATTGAGTACCTTTCAAAGCCGATTACGAAAAAGGACATTGACGAGGCGGACGAGTTCTGGAAGGAACACGGCCTCCCTTTCAACCGCCAAGGCTGGGAGCACATCCTGAAAAAGCACAATGGATTCCTTCCGCTTCGGATAGAGGCTGTTGCGGAAGGAAGCGTAGTGCCTAACCACAATGTTCTCGTGCAGGCCGCGAATACCGACCCGGAGTGCTACTGGCTCACGTCTTACGTTGAGACAATCCTTGTGCGCGCAGTCTGGTACCCGACCACCGTATGCACCAACGGGTTCTTCTGCAAAAAGGACATCCTTTCAAGCCTGCGCAGGACCTCTGACAACGCCGATGCGGTAGTCGGCTTCAAACTGCACGACTTCGGCTTCCGGGGGGCGAGTTCGCTCGAGTCTGCCGCAATAGGCGACTGTGCGCACCTTGTGAACTTCCTTGGCACTGACACTGTCGCGGGAATACTTGCTGGCCGCGAATACTACGGCGAGAAGATGGCTGGCCACTCCATTCCCGCAGCGGAGCACTCGACGATGACCGCCTGGGGCGAAGGGGAAGGCGAGCTTGGCGCATTCTCAAACATGCTTGACCAGTTCGCAAAACCCGGAAAGACTGTTGCGGTCGTGTCGGACAGCTTTGACATTTACCGCGCGTGCTCGCAATTGTGGGGCGAAAAGCTCAAGGCGCGGGTGGAAAGGAGCGGGGCAACGATTGTGGTGCGTCCTGACAGCGGGGAGCCTGTTGAGGTCGTGCCGAAAGTGGTCGAGCTTTTGATGGAAAAGTTCGGCTTTACGGTGAACTCGAAGGGGTTCAGGGTCCTTCCCAGTTGCATCCGCGTGATACAGGGCGACGGGGTAAACTCCGAGAGCATAAAGCAAATACTTGACGAGATGGAACGGCGCAAGCTCTCAACGGAGAACATAGCATTTGGCATGGGCGGCGGGCTGTTGCAGGACTTCAACCGTGACACCCTGCGCTTTGCGATGAAGTGCTCGGCAATAGAGATTGGCGGGAAGTGGCGCGACGTCTCCAAGTCGCCCGTTACCGACAAGGCAAAGCACAGCAAGAAAGGACGGCTTGCTTTGGTAAAGGACAAGAAGGGAGACTACGCCACGGTTCGGCTTGAAGACATCAAAGATGGACGGGAAAACTTCCTCAAGACCGTTTTCGAAAACGGCAAGGTCACCAAGAAATACTCCTTTGCCGAAGTCCGAAAGCGTGCGGGAGAGGGCCTTGGAAAGCTGCTTTCGGAAAGAAAATAAAGCCCATTGACATTGAACCTGCTTAGGGAGGTGGTTGGGTTTATGAACAACAAGGTAAAACTCGTTCTTTTCGGCATCACTACGTGGCTGGTGCCTTTTGTGGCGTCAATATTCTTCTTCGACAGCCAGACGCACAAGCTCCTCATAGACTGGTACCTGTTCCATTCGATAATGATCGTCCTCGGTTCGTCAGTAGCCGCCTTCCTCCTGGTCAAGTACTTTGAAGGCGTGGACACGGATTTCGTCAAGCAGGGCATCACGGTCGGAGCGGTCTGGCTGCTGATCAACTGGGCGCTTGACATTGCCATCCTCATCCCGATGATGAGCATCGACATACCCGGCTATTTCATGCAAATCGGGCTTGGCTACGTTGTCGCTCCGGCAATGTCAATCTCGATGGCCGTGGCCATTGACAATGCCAGGAAGAAGATAAATTAGGAAAATTAGAAGACGGAAAAAATAAATTACCTACGCCTAAAGGCGTAGGTTTTTAGTATGCCGCCAGCTTTTGCTGGCGGGGGTCATTATCTGTCCGGACGTAGCGCGTGATTGTTGCGAGGTCGGCGTCGCCTGCGGAGCGGTGGAAGTATCCGCGGCCC
>CAINOH010000003.1 GCA_903851445.1 uncultured Microcaldota archaeon
GGGCCGCGGATACTTCCACCGCTCCGCAGGCGACGCCGACCTCGCAACAATCACGCGCTACGTCCGGACAGATAATGACCCCCGCCAGCAAAAGCTGGCGGCATACTAAAAACCTACGCCTTTAGGCGTAGGTAATTTATTATGAGTTGCCCTATCCTTTCAACGATGCTTATGGAAATACCCAACATTTTTGGTTTTTTATCCCGTCATAAGGGTACGTGCTCGCTTGCTGAAGAGCTCAAGACTGACTACCGCAGGAAGGCATCCGAGCTGCGTTTTTCTCTTTCGGACAAGAACGTGGCGGAGAAGTCGCGTGAGTTCTTCGGTCTTGTCCACTCTTCTTTTTCGCGCCTTTTGGGCATCACGCAGGCCACCACTTTTTCCGAGGTCAAGCGCACCGTCCGGGATGCGGACCACATTGACGACGGCTACAAGATTGCGCTGCTTTCCTTCCTTGACGAGATCGAGCACCTGGAGTACGACTTCCCGGAATTCGTGAGCGAGGCCGAGCTTGAGATTGCAAAGGAAAAGGACGCGGCAATGCACTACCTGAGTTACCTGAAGAAGAAGGCGGGCGGGAACGCAAGGAAAAAGCTTGCGGAGCTTGACCGCATCCTTCTTGAGGACGAGCCGGTCACCGCAAAGGCAATCCTGGAGAACTATATCGGGAAGTTCGAGGAGCTCCTGGAAGGCTTCAAGGTATAATCCGGTATTTCGTCCCCGAAAGCGCCCAGTCCAGGAACACGAATGCGAATGCCACAATCATCAGCCATACTGAAAGTTCCAGCGGCTGCTTTATGCTCGCAGTCTGCGTCGAAAGTTCGGAGAACGCAGCCCCAAGCTCCCCGTTGTTGAACGCGATTACCGCGCTCCCGCCGGTCGTATCCGCAAGCGACTGGAGCGTTCCCATGTCCAGGCTGGAGAGTATCCCTCCCGCGGTCTGCGACCCGGCGCCTTGCCCTCCCACCCCTATCGCATAGACCTTGACGCCGTCCTCCGCCGCGTACCTTCCGGCCTCGTCAACGGAAATCCCTGTGTTGGTGTTGCCGTCGGTCAGCACGACTATCGCCTTGGTGCGGTCCGAGCCTATGAGCGCGTTCGTCGATGCGACTATGGCGTCGCCCATGGCCGTGCCGCCTATCGTGGAGGCGGTGACGTGCGAGAGCGCATCGAGCGCCTCCTGCTTGCCGGACTTGAGCGGGTCGGAAAGCATCATCGCGCTTGATGAGAACACCACGACGCCGACGTGCGTCGAGTTTGGCAGCTGCGACACGAAGGCGGACGCCTGTTCAAGCGATGCGTTGAGCCTGCTTGGCGAAAAGTCGGTTGCGCTCATGCTTGGCGAAGTGTCGATTGCGATTACCATGTCGTACTTTGCCGAGGTCTGGTCAAGCATGAGCGTCGCGCCCGACGCGGAGAGCACGAAGATTGCAAGCGTGACGAGGCGGCCTGCGAGCAGCAGGTAGTTCTTCGGAACCGGCTCGCCCCCGGTAATCCTGCGCAGCGCCTTGTAGTTCGAGAACATCACCGCCTTCCGTTCGACGTTCTTCAGGCTGTAGAAGTGCACCACCACGAGCGCCGGCAGCAGCACCAGGAACCACAGGAATTCGGGTTGGCGGAAAATCAGCTCCATGACTTCTTTCTCCTCCTCAGCATGCCCCATATGGGTGCGGCAAAATCTTTGTCCGTGGCAAGCTCGATGAACGTGACGCCGTGCCTTGTGAACGTCGCCTTGACCTCGTCAAGGTCCCTCTTCGCCTCCTCGTTGTAGCGCTTGCGGATTTTCTTGGTGTCCACGAGCATCTGCTCGCCGGAGAACGGGTCCTGCAGCATTATGTGGCCGGACGCGGGAAGCTCGTTGTCTATAGGGTCGCGGACTATTATTGCTATGACCTGGTGCTTTCGCGCGGCCACGGCCAGGTTCTTCTTCCAACCCTTGTCGTTGTTGATGAAGTCCGACACCAGGAAAATCAGGCTGTTCCGCGTCATCATGGCGCTTACCTTGCCCAGTTGCGCGCCGTAGAGCCCGTGGCCGCCGTAGTTGCGCGCGTCCACCAGTGCGCGCATCATGTTCTTGCACTGCTTGAGGCCCAAGGAGGGGGCTATGAACTCGCGTATCCTGTTGGACGCCATGCACAGGCCGACCGCGTCGCTTGCGGTAAGCGCGCCCATTGCCATCGAGGAGACCAGCTCCGCAGCATACTCATGCTTTAGCTTTTCCTGCGAGCCTAGAAGCATCGAGTTGGAAGTGTTGACCAGGAACATTATGGTGAGGTTGCGCTCCTCGACGTACTCGCGCACAAGCAGCTTGTTCGCCTTGAGCGAATGCAGCCAGTCTATCTTGCTTGCGTCGTCGGATGGTGAATACTGGCGGTAGTCGGCAAACTCTATCCCCGTGCCCTTGAAGACGCTCGGATATTCACCCATAAACTTGGTCGTGACGTTGCGCGCCGCCGAGACGTAGAGCGGCCTTATCTTAAGGTTCTTGCCGATGCTTATCTTCTTCAGTTCCTGCAATGCCCCCCCGTTGCTCAAGTCACCGGCACCTTTGAGAGGATTTCGCGGATGATGGCATCCTGGTTGACGCGCTCCGCTTGGCCTTCGTAGTTTACTATGATGCGGTGGCGCAGCACGTCGGCGGCGACCTCCTTGACATGTTCTGGCGTGACGAAAGTGTTGCCCGAAAGCAGCGCCTGCGCCTTGCTTGCAATGTATATTCCTATTGATGCGCGCGGGCTTGCGCCTTCCTCGATGTACTTTCCGGATTCAACGTTGTACTTTCCCGGGTTGCGCGTCGCGTCGATGATACTCACTATGTATTCTTCCACCTGCGAGCTTAGGTAGATGCTCTTGGTAAGGTTCTGCATCTCCGCAAGCTCCTTCAGGTCGGTGACGCGGTGCAGGTTGAAGTCGGAAAGCGAGTAGAGCGTGATGTTGCGGTGGAGCACGAGCTTCTCCTCCTCGGGGGTAGGGTAGCCCATGACGAGCTTGAACAGGAAACGGTCAAGCTGCGCAGCCGGGAGGTCATACACCCCGAGGGACTCCACGGTGTTCTGCGTGGCAAGCACAAAGAACGGCCTCTGCAGCGGGAACGTCTCGTCGCCGATGGTGACCTGGTATTCCTGCATGGCCTCGAGCAGCGCGGACTGGACCTTCGGCGGCGCGCGGTTGATTTCGTCAGCGAGCACGAAGTTGGTGAAAACCGGGCCCTTGATGGTGGTAAAGCCCTTCTTCGGGTCGTAAGTCTTGATGCCTGTGATGTCCGATGGCAGCATATCGGGAGTAAACTGGATGCGCTTGAAGTCGGCCTTCATCACCTCGGCAAGCGAGGTCATGAGCAGGGTCTTTGCGATTCCGGGCACTCCCTCGATGAGCACGTGGCCGTTGCAGAGCATCGCGCGAAGCAAAGCGTCAACCACCTTGTCCTGGCCGACCACCACCTGCTTTATCTCGTTCTTTACGCGTGCGAACGTGGCCCTCGCAGTGTGTATCCTCTGCGTGTCCATGTGCATCTCGGGCGCGTTTTTTTCCTGGATTGTTTTGGACTTACTCATATAACTCCCCTGAATCATCCCGTTTCTTGGGCGTAACTACGCGCTTTAGCATCACGATGGCCAGGCCCGCAACAAGGCCAACCGACGCGATTATCGCGTAAGTGTAATAGTCGTCCCCGGACTTTGACGTGCGGGCAAGGAAAAGCCCGGTGCCCGCGCCGCTGCCCTGCTTTGAGATTAGCGACAGCGACGACTTGCAGCCGTTTATCGCGTTCGAGGAAAGCTTCATCGCGGTGTCAACCTCGCCTGCATCCAGGGCCGTCCTTGCGGCCGCCAAATTCGAGTCGAACTCGCGGCATTCCTGGTTCTCCGCCGAAAGCTTCTGTGCAAACGAAAGCTGCTTTTCCGCCTCCAGCTTCTGCGCAGTGAGGTAGCGCACGACGTTGACTTTCACTTCAACCGAATCGGTGTAGTTGCTTGTCTTTGCCGTAAGCCTCACCTTGTACGCGCCAATGGGCACGTTGTCCGTCTTGATTGTGAGCTTGGAGGACTCCGCGGCCCCGGGCTCGATTTTTTCAAACGACGCGGTCCCAAGGTCTGCGGTTATGCCAAGCGTCGTTTCGGCCTGGAGTGTCACGGCTTCGAACGTGGTCTGGCCGGAGTTGTAAAGCCCGACGGTGGTTTCAGTCTGGTTGTTCTGGAGCACCTCGACGTCTGCAGGCGCCTCGAAAAGGTGGTCTGACACCATCTGGGTCTTCTCGACCTCGTAGGGCACCGGCACGGATTTTTCCACTATCTTCGTTTCGACGACGGGGTACGAGCTTGTGCTGTAGACCGTCTGCACGATTGTCTGCGGCTCGTCGAACGCGGGCTCCAAAAGCGCCCACAGGCTCATGTGCGTTGTGTTTGCGACGATGTAGTCCGTGGTGGTGTTGAGCGTGAAGTTGACCGGTTCCCACGTGCAGGTGTTGTTTACGACTTCGCAGTGCTGGAACTCCACGCTTGCCTCAGCAACGAGCGACGCGGCCTCGTCGGAGTAGTTGTACGCCACCTGGACGCCGTTGTAGTCGAGCGGGCTTGAGATGTTGAACAGCCGTATGAACCGTCTGTTCGTGGGCGGCGAGAAGTCCACGCTGGTCGGCGAGTTGTAGGAGAACAGGTTGTTTCCCGTGCTTGCGTTCAGCACTACGTTGCTTACCGTGACGTTCGGCCCGTTCTCGTTTATCGCCCTGACCTTGTACAATCCGGGCGGGATTGTGACGTTCATGTTAGCCGTTCCGTTTTCCGACGTGGCGTTCCCGATGGTGGCCTCCGAGTTGAGGTCAAGAAGCTGTATTGATTCCGCGCCCACGCCCGTAAGGCTGAAGTTTTCCTTTGCGGCAAGGCACTCTATCGAGATGTTCTGCGCCACGGTCTGGTCGCTTGCGTCTCGGACGAGCACCGAAAGGTTGTACGTCCCCACCTGGTCCATGTCCAGGTCGTAAAGCGTCGCGTACACGTAGCTCGTTTCGTCGCCGGAGTAGTACCACCGGGTAAGCGGCACGGTGGTGCCGTTGGGGTACGTCACGTTCAGGTCGGTGCTGTAGTGGATGGTGTCAAGGTCGGACGTGACGTTTATCGCCACCCTGTCGCCAAGCGTGGAGTACGTCTGGTTTGCGAAGAAGTAAGTTATCTTCGGCGTCTCAATCCCGCCGCCGACGTTGCGCGTGACCACGAAGTGCCTCACGGCGCTGACGTTCGCGGTGCCGTTGTGCCCGTATGCGGTTAGCGTAATCGTCCTTGCGGTCATTGCCGGGTCAATAGGGTACGAGTACGTCCAGAGGTTCGGCGACGTCTCGGCCGCGGCGTATATGCCGTTGATCCCGTCGTTTGATATGTTGAGCGTCACGTTGGTAATCCAGCCCGTGCCCTTCGTCTCATTGACAACTATCGACGCGGTCTGGCCCTGGAAGTAAATCCTGCCGTCCTCCGGGCTTGTGATGTCGAGCGCTGCGGAAATCACCCTGATTGTCATGTTGGTGTTCGTGGTCGTGTTCTCGTTGACGGCCGTGGTCTGCAGCGTCTCTGGGTGCGTCGCGCTGTAGGTAAGCGGCGCAAAGTCGGTCCAGGAGCCGTTGTCAAGCTGGTATTGCCTGACCAGGGTGCAGAACGTGCCGTTCTCGTTCGCGGTGCCGTTGGTCTCGTTGGCGCCCTGCGCGTTCAATATCGATATCGTGGCGTTGGGTATGACCTCGTCCGCAAGGCCGATGACGTTGACCTGCGCGTGCCAGTAGCGGGTGAAGTTGAAGCTCTGGTCGTCCATGAACACGGGTAGCACAGACGGGGTGGTGTTCACCGCCATGGTATTGTGAGCGTTGACCATCCCTATGGCGGGCGAGCCGAGCGTGGTTATTGTGGTGTTGTCGATTTGGGAATAGTTGGACGACTCGAGGTATATCCCATAGGCGTCCGGGAAGGCGCCTCCCTGGACGATGTTGCAGTTGCGCATCTTCAGCAGGCTTTTCCCGGAAGCGCTGATCCCGTACCCCGCGCCGGCCTTGGAGTAGTTGATGGTGTATCCTGCGCAGTCAATCGTGATGCCCGGCATGATTGCGTTGAAGCACGTGCCGGCCGCGTGCACGTTGTTGGTGAGCGTGGTGCTTGCGCTCAGGCTGCCGCAAGTTACCACGTCCAAGTCGAGCGCGACGTCGTCCCGGTTTTGCGTGAGGTTTACCGCAGTATCGTTGTGTATTATCCCCGCGGTGATGTTGACTATGTAATTGCTGTAGTAGAACTTGCCCGTCGAGTTCTGGAAGAATTCGCGCAGCGAAACCCGCGGTATCCTGCCGCTTGAGTTCGTCTGGCCCGACGCCCACAGGTAGTTGCTGTTGTCGCGCACGGTCACGCTCGCGCCCTCGAAGCCGGTCTGCGTCCTGTCAAGCGCAGTCACCTGGGCGTACCACTCGCGGGTAAGCGAAGAGCCGGTGCCGTTGAACAGGATGCTTGACGTGTTCAACGTGGTTGACCGGAGCGTGTTGTTCGGCGAGCTGCCCTCGAGGTAGATTGCGTATGCCGTTGACGTCTGGTTGGTGATGATGGTGGAGTTCTCGATGAGGTTGCTTCCGCCGTTCTTCCAGATGATTGCATGGGACTGGTTGTTGTTCCCGCGCTGGCTTATCGCGCAGTTCTTCAGCGCCACGTTGCTCTGGCCCGTCATGTTCACGGCCGCGCCCTTCTGCGTGCGCGAGTAGTTGATGGAATACCCCGCGCAGTCTATCGTGATGCCGCTTGCCCAGGTGGTAAAGCAGGTGCCTTCGGAGTAGACGTTGTTCTTCAGCGTAAGGTCCGAGTTCACCGTCCCGCACGTTGTAGCGTCAAGGTACACCGATGCCTGTGTATTTGAAAGGATGTTGGTCGAGCCGCTCTGCCCCGTGCTTGACGTGAGCACGGCGTTGGCAACGTATGGGTAGTATAGCGTCGAGCCAGCCTGCGTCTGCATGTACGCCAGCACGGGCGTCGGCGGGGTCGAGCCCGTCTCATTGGTGAACAGGTTGCGCGCGACCGTGGTGTCAAACTTGTTGTTTATGGATATGTTCACGCCCTCCAGCGGCATCTCGTTGCTCGCCTTTGCGTTTACCTGCAGGTAGTAGCTGACGTTGAGCATCGATACCGCGTCCGCGAAATACGTGCTGTACGCGTCAGGAGTCACCGCGAACGTGACGTTGAGGAAGAGGTTCTTCGACGCGGTGCTGTACACGTCGTACCCGCCGGTCGGCGCCAACGCGGTCAGCGTGGAGTCGTTGAACTGGTTGAAGTTCGCGTTCGACGCGAACTGGATGCCGTAGTTGTTGGCGTTCAGGCCGGCGGTGATGTTGACCCTGCGGAACATGTTATACGTCGAGGCTGACAGATATACCGCGCTTGTATTGGAGTAAAACACGGAATCGTTGAACTGGTTGCTGTTGGATACCGCGTCGAGGTATAGTGCCCATTGCACGCTCGTGATGTTAATGAACGAGAACTTGTTGTTCTGCGACGATGTCGAAAGCCGGATTCCGTAGCTCGTGTTGGATGCTATTGTGATGTTGGAGAACGTGTTGTTGTTCACGTTGTTGTTCAGCATTGCCCCGTAGGACGCGTTCGAGACGATGGAGCCTCCTGAGAACGTGTTGAGCTGGGCGTAGCTGTTCAGGTACAGCCCGTATGACGAGTTGCCGTAGATCGTGTTGTTCGTGAACGTGTTCTCGTTTGACGTGTCGATGTAGACTCCGTAGCCGGCCACCCCTGCGGACGTGTTGGCCCTTATCGCGTTGTTCCGGAAGTCGTTGCTCTTCGCATTGGACGTGATTGCGACTGCGGTTGACCGGTTGGCGGTGATGTTGTTCTCGTCGAACTGGTTGTCGTCGGAGTTTCCGGTGATGACCAAGCCGTAGTTGGTGCCGAACGAGATGATGTTGTTGCGCAGAAACGAGTTGTTGACCGACGTTGTCGTTATCGTGATGCCTTCCGCGTTGGTCGCGGTGCCCGTGATGTTGTTTGACGTGAAGTTGTTGTTGTTTGCCGAGTTTGTAAGCCACACCGCCGAGTCGCCAGCGGTGTCGTTCGAGGTAATCCTGTTGGAGAAGAAGTTGTTGAACTTGGACGAGTACATGTACAGCCCGTAGTAGCCGGCCGCGTTGCCCGTCTCCATGGAGTTGTCAGTGAATGAGTTGTAGTTGGCGTCGCTTGTGATGTAAATGCCGTGCTGGGTCCTGCTCCGCAGGTAGTTGCCCGTGAAGTTGTTGCTGGTCGACGCGGAGAGGTATGCCGCTATCGTGTATGCCGTCATGAAGTTGTTGTAATACGTGACGTTGGAGGAGCCTGCAAGGTAGGTGCCGTAGCTTGTAGTTGAGGAGACGTTGTTGTTTGTGACTACTCCGCTGTTGCATGAGCTGTCGAAGTAAATCCCGATTGCGCTTGATGTGATGTTGTTGCTGTCAATCCTGTTGTTCGTCGCGGTGGTGATGAACTGCACCCCCTGGCCGCCTGTTGCGTTTATCGTGTTGTTTATGATCGAGTTCGAGGACGTGTACGTCTGGCCGTATATGCCAGTGCCGGCGCGGCCCGTGACGTTGTTCCAGTAGAAGTTGTTGCTGCTGCAGTCGCCGTTGAGGTAGATGCCATATGTGCCGCTTACGTTGTTCCAGCTGATGTCGTTGGAGCGCGTGTTGGACGTGAGGTAGATGCCGTACGAGTTCCTTGACGTGACGTTGTTGAACGATATGTTGTTGAACTGCACGTACAGGTACGTGTAGATGCCGTAGTTGTAGTAGGACAGGTTGTTGAACGTCACCGTCTCGTTGTTGCAGGTGTTCTGGAGGGCGATTCCGTTATTCCCTGCACTGCCCGTGTTGTTCATCAGGTTGCCGACTATCCTGCTGTTGTCGCCCATTCCCTGGCAGTCTATCTGCACGCCTCCCGCGTTGATGCCAGTGAGGTTGTTGTACAATACTTGCGTGCCGGCGGAGCTGTAGATGTTGACCGCATAGTTGGTGCTCGAGGCGGCGATTAGGCTGTTCTGGATGACGTTGTTGTCCGCGTAGTTCTGAATGTATACTGCGCTGTCCCCTCCGGCAGTGACGTTGATTTTGGATGCGTTGACCAGGTTGTTGGTGGAGGAGTCGTGCAGGTACGCCCCGTAAGTCGAGGCTGCAGCGCCACCCCACAGCGTGACGTTGGAGAAGTTGGAGTACGAGAGCATGTTGCCCTCGAGTCCGTTCAACCCGGTTGACTTGAACGTTGACGTGTTGACGCTGTTGTAGGAGGAGTTTGAAAAATACGCCGCGGTCCCGTTTACCAAGACGGTCGTGTTGAATATCGTATTGTTGTTGGTGTTGAGGAAGTTGATTCCCCGGGCAGCGGCGTCGGCCGTCCACTGGCTTATGACGCAGTTCTTCACCGTGACGTTGTGGAACCCGCCGGGGTTGTAAATCCCGTAGCCCGTTGCGCTTGCGCGGAAGGCTATCATGAAGTTCGCGCAGTTGAGCACGATGTTGCTTGCGCCTATGGTGTAGCAGGTGCCTGCAGTCAATGCGGTGTTACCCGTGAGCGTGAAGTCCGCGTCAAGCGTCCCGCATGCGGTGGTGTTCACCGGGTTTGCGAGTGCGAAAGGCATCACAAGCAGGACAATGGCTATGGCTGCAACGTGCCAGTTATTACCCAATTTACCCAACCTATTTTTTATGTAAATTTCCACTACAGTAGCGCGATTTGGTTTATAATTCGTACGGATATTGTTGTATATGGCAATATCGCCGCGCGATGCGTTCTCGCGCTTTCCAAAGGGGCTGCTTTCGGTGCTCCGCAGGCTTGACTCTCCCAACAAAATCCAGGACTACCTTGACAAAGGGCTTGAATACAACGAGGAGCGGGACGGCGAGACCTGCCTTTCAGTCCTCGAGGCGCTCAGGCAGGGCAGGGCGCACTGCATCGAGGGAGCGATGATTGCAGCTGCAGCGAGGCTTTACCACAAAAAACCGGCACTGCTTCTTGACCTTCGGGCGAACTCAAAGGATGACGACCACGTCATAATGCCTTTCAAGGAAAAAGGCAGGTGGGGTGCTGTTGCGCAGTCGCACTTCATGGGCCTGGGGTTTCGCGAGCCAATCTACTCCTCAACCGCGGAGCTTGCCAGGAGTTACTTCGAACTGTATTATGACATTGATTCGGCAAAGAAGACGCTGCGCGAGTATTCCTTGCCGCTTGACGTGCGCACGCTCAGGCCGGACTGGCTGTATTCGAAGAGGAACGTCTATTACGTGTGCACGGTGCTGGACAAGGTTAGGCACTACAACGTCCTTTCGGGCTTTCCTGCAAGAATGCTCAGGCAAGCAGACTCGCGGCTTCTGGCTGCTGAGAAGCTTTTGCGCGCTCAGGGCAAAAAGTGAATCAGTGCGTAGCCGAGTGCGCACGCTATGCAGAAATCCAGTATGTACCTTGCGTGATGTTCCAACGTGCCACCAAAAAGCAATGCGGTCCGGCCAGCTATTGGTTTGTAGTGAACGGAGCTAGTTCTGAGTGTGCTGGATTGGTTTTATCCGCAAGGTTTCATAAATGTTTTCCAAAAGTTGCACTCCATTTAGAAAAATCCGCCAAGGCCTGCCAACCTAAAACCAACCCAATCGTCTTTTGCCGTATTTTGCATCGTCACTTGGGAAACCTTATTATTCCGGTTTTGCAACAACTTCCTAATGGAGCAGCTCAAGGTAAAGATTGCAGGCGAGATTGCCCTGTCCTCCGACGCCGGGAACACGATGAAGAAGTGGCGCGAGGTCTTCGGCATCAGCCAGATTGACCTGTCGGAATTCCTCAAGATTTCACCAAGCACGATCTCCGATTACGAGTCCAACCGCAGGAAAAGCCCCGGCATCGCCGTAATCCACCGCTTCGTTGACGCAATATTCGCAATAGACCTGAAAAAGGGCGGGGAGCTTGTAAGGCGTTTTGCGGAAAGCGATGGCTCGCAGAAGTATTTCGATGCAATCGATTTCAAGAAGTCCCTTCCTGCAAAGGAATTCATCAAGATGATTGACGGAAAGTGCGTGGCCAATGCGGAGAAGCTGGATTCGATAGACATCTTCGGCGTGACCATACTCGACTCGATGAAGATAATCCTCGAGATGCCCTACGAGTCGTTCATAAAAGTATACAGCACAACCACACAGCGCGCGCTCATATTCACCCAGACTGCTGCAGGCAGGAGCCCGATGGTCGCAGTCCGCGTCGCTCCAATCAAGCCTGCAATAGTAGTGATGCACGACTTGGACGAGAGCAGCGTGGACAAGCTTGCAGTGAAGATTGCGGAAAGCGAGGGAATCCCGCTAATAGTCACGCTCAAGCCGATTGAGGAAATAAAGAAGGCGCTCAAGGACGCGCTTGGCGTGAGCAACTAATCAGTTGAAACCGCGGCAAGCTGGGCCCGCGCCTGTTCCGCCCTGGCATAGAGGTCCTTGTATCCGGACCACTTCCAGATGCCGTCGTCTGATTTTGCGTACAGGTAATAGTCGTCATCCGTGATTACCGCCCAGAATGACGGCTGGGTGTAAAGCTGGTTCTCTGAATAATTCTGGCCGTCCTGCGGCTTGAGGAACACGTTGTCGCCTGCAGTTGCGGCGTAGTAGTACCCGGTCTGCGGTTCGACAAGGATTGCATCGGAAATCGCAGGGTAGATGTCCGAGCTTCCTGCTATGCCATTCCTTGAGAACGCAAGCAGGCAGTGGCCCGAGACTCCCGCGGCAGCATTGGGTATGCCCGATGCGGAAGGGAACGCGCCGCACAGCACGAAATACTTGTCGTATCCTTGCGGCAAGTCGTACGCCTTGGCGTTCTTGTACCCCCAAGTCTGTGGCACGTCAACTGCATAGACGCCATTGATGTTTTCCTGAGCGGCCTCGAACGAGAGCTTTGTCTTTCCGGCTTTCGCGCAATACGACTTGATATAGTTTAGCTCTGCCTTGGATGCCAGCGAATAGTCCTCGCAGTCGCCTCCCTTGTTGTCGTAGAATTCGGAAAGCGACTGCAGCTTGTCAGTCCTGTTCGACGTCTCCTCGTCGGTCTGGTAAGTGACGCCCATGTATATGTCGTTGACAAGCGGGAGGCAGGCAAGCTTGACGTTGCAGTATCCGCCAGACAGTTGCACGCAGGAAAACTCGATGCGGAACAGGTAGCTGCGGTATTGGTCGAAGTTAGTGATGTCTGCGTTGGTCTTGAACCACGCGGAGGATTCGTTGAGGCTCTTTTCGAACGTGTCAAGCTCGGCCTTGGTTTTGTTGATGTTCCCCGAAAGCGACTGTATGCTGCTTTCCTGGCTTTCAATGGTGCTGTTGAGCATGGCAATGTCCGCCTCGCGCTGTGCAATTATCTTTTGCGCAAGCGCATTGTCGCTTGCAAGTTTCGCGTTCTCTCCATAAAGCGCGCTGACTTTGCTGTTAAGGATTTGGATTTGGCCAGAGAGGTTTGCGTTTGCCCGGCCGCTTTCCAGAAGCGATGAACTCAGCGCGTCCTTTTCGCCGGACAAAGTATATGCGAGCCCGCCAAGGAATGATACGAGGACAAGAAGAACGGCGATTGCGGCGATGTGGGCGTTTTTCAGGGCCAAGCGGCATCACAACCTTACGCAATAAGACCTGCGGTAGAGATTCTTTCCCTTCTTCTTTCCCGCAAGCTTGTTGGCCTGTGTGTATGGAAGCTTGAGCTTGGAAAGCACGTTGGTTGCGACCTTGAAGCTGCCCACGTAAAGGTCCGTTCCTTCCTTGAGCTCCTCGGTTTTGGACACGAAGCTTTCGTTGCCGACCATCGCCTTGATGAGCTCGGTCTTCCTTGCAATCTTTGCCGGGTCTCCCCGAAGTTGTATGATTGCCTCGAAGTATCCGCCGCTCCGCTGGCTGCAGCTTGCGCACTGCGACGGCAGGAGCGTCACAGTCCGCGTGGTTTTCTTTTTTGCCGTGCTTCCTTGCGGAAGCTCAAGCGAAATCTCAACCTCGATTTGGAGTTGGTTATTCTCAGGCGACGAAAGGCCGCAGGCCTTGACCGTGAACGGGTACTCGCTGCGAATCTTTCCAGTAAGGTACATTGCAAGCCTCTCAGCATTGGGCCTTTCCCATACGCCCGTGAACCTGGCCTTCCCGCATTTAGGGCAGTACTCCAGCTCAAGGGGCTGCTTGACCTCGAAGAGGCTTTTTTTGCTTGCAAAGCAGTCGGCACAGAACGCGGCAACGAACGGCTCGTCGCATTCGCTCTCGGGCTTTCCGCAGGAAGGGCACGATTTCATGATATCAAACTACGTTTAGGTTATCCGAAGTTATAAAACGCTTCACCGCCGCATTACTACCATGGCCGAGGAAGAACCGTTCTCAGAGAACTCCGAGATGCGCTTTCTGGTTGTCGAGCTGATGAAGCTTGCCGCAAGGAAGGGCACCAGCTTCGACTTCGAGCTTGCGGAGTTCATCGACAACACCTACAAGCTGCGCGAGGCGCTCTTTGACGAGCACGACCTATCAGAAGAGGAGCTCAAGGCCGGGCTTTCGGGAATCCTCCAGAAAGCGCCAGGGCTTACTGCAAAGGAACGCCGCTGAAACCAACGGGCAATTCCGGCGCCCGTTTTTAATACCCGGATTGTAATTATACTGCCCGCCTACTGGCGGCTGGGCGTTTGCGATGGAAGACTCGATGAATTCAAGGGCTGCTGACCTTACGCACTTCATCTTCGAGGTGCCCACCTACCGCAAGCTCATCTTCGCCGCAATAGCAATCTCCTTCGCTGCCGGAGTCCTGCTCCACACGGTGTTCAAAGTCGGCGGCCACCCACAGTTCCTTGACGCGTTCTTTTTCGGCGGCGCGGACGGCGTGATCCTCTTCTGCCTCCCTGCGCTTGTTGCGTCCGTGCTGGCAACGTCAATCCTTTCCCTTTCGTCGTTTCGCCAGGCCTCCAAATACTTCCTCCTGATAGCAGTCATCTCGATGGCAGTGTTCATCACAACCTACCTTCTTGGTCTTACTGCAATCGAGAACCTGGCGTTTCCAGCAAAGGCAACGGAGTTTGCCCTGCTTGCCGGCGCGCTCATGATTGCAATCTGGTACGTCAGCCTGCGCGTGCCGCTGACTTTCACCTGGAAAAAGTCCATATCAGTAGCACTGCTGCACCCGGTCCTCCAGCTGTCCTTCCTTTTTTTGTGGCGCGCTTACGCGCTTGTGGAAATCCATTCGCCCGTGCTTTTCGCGCTCCAGTTCATCGTCGCATCGGCAATACTTTTGATTGCAATGTGGACGATAATGGTGATAGTCAACGCGCCCGTAAAGCGCAACTTCGGCATCTCGGCAATACAGGCGTCCGCGCTCTTCTTCGCCCAGTGGGTGAAGGGCGGCAAGGGCCTTGAGGAAATTCTTGCGGAGGTCGGCACGCTCGTCGAGACCGAGGTCGGCGTGGTCGGTTTTCGCACCAAGGACGGCACGCTCAAGGCGTCCTTCGTAGTCCCGCTCGTGCACTTCGGCCCCGTTGGCACGCTTGGCGGCAGCGAGTACCCCGCGCTCATTTCAGCTGAGCTTACGCGCAACCTAGGCGGCACGCACTTCATATTCCACGGCACGGTGACGCACGACTTCAACCCCGTGTTCTCGTCAAGCCACGTCCACATCTCGCAGAAGGCTGCGGAGCTTTTGGGCGACGCGGCCGGCTATTCCTCCGAGGCAACCGCCTGGGAATCCAAGGACGGCAATACCCGCGTGTTCATGCTCTCGATAGGGAAAGACAGCCAGGCTTTCGCCGCCCTGACCCGCGCGCCATACAAGACGGACGACATCGACATCTCGCTCGGGTTTTCAGTTCGCAACCTCATCCTGTCTCGGGGCTTTTCGCACGCCATAGTCGTTGACATGCACAACTCGTCAGGCAGCGACCTTGACATGACCGCTGGGGGCAGCGCCTACTACGAGCTTGAGGACGCCATCCGCGACCTTGCGGTGCGGTCAAAGGGCAGGCTGCAGATGGGGGTGGCCTTCGATTCGCTTTCCGACTTCACGCCCGCCCAGGGAATAGGCAAGGCCGGACTCCGCGTCGCAGTGTTCCAGGTTGGAAAGAAGAAATACTGCATCGTCCTGCTTGATGCCAACAACGCGTATCCCACTTTCCGCATGCACATACTGGAGTCCCTTTCGGCAATGGGCTTTGAGTTTGTGGACATCTTCACAACGGACTCGCACGCGGTCAACGTGGTTGGTGGTGTGCACAACCCTCTCGGGTGTTCCGTGTCTTCGCACCAGCTGGTGCACCGCATTTCGACTTCTGTCGAGCGGGCTGTTGCGGACATCGAGCCGGTGACTGCAAAGGCCGCAAGCGCAAGGATAAAGATCCACGTCCTTGGCGCGAACCGCACGTCCGAGCTCGTGTCGACAATCAACGCCGTCATCGCGATAGTGCGGATTGTAGGCCCGGTGATACTGGCGGCCTCGCTCGTGCTTGCATTCCTCGCGCTAATCTCAATGGGCGGCATACTACTGTAGGGCAACTCAAGATGCCGGCCACGCGCCTGCTTCTGAGCGCGCTATTTCTTTTCAAGCTTGGCAAGGGCCTGCGCAAGGAGCGGGGACACGTCAGCCTTGCTCACTTCGGACTCTATGGTATTAGTTGCGATAATCTCGTCGCAGCAGGCGCGCAGCTTCTCAAGCGCGTTGCCGCAGAGGATCGGGTGCGTGAAAAGCGCCGCAGTGCGCGTCGCGCCGTGGTGCGAGCAGGCCCGCGCAGTCTCGACCATCGTGCCTCCTCCGGACACCATGTCGTCTACTATGATGACGCTCCTTGCCTTGAGCAGCTCGACGTTCTTGGGCGTCATGGTAATCTCGCCAGTGCGGACGTCGCGCTTCTTCTCAAAAACAGTGTACTTGCGGCCCCCAAGGAGCGCGGCAAAGGCCTTTGCCATTTCCTCGGCGCCGTCGTCCGGCGCCACCACAACCGCGTCGGAGAATGCAGGGTTCTTTGCAATGTAGTCCGCAAGCGTGCTTGTTGCCGAAAGGTTTATTGAGGGTATCGTGAATATCTCGGGAAGCGAGGCCGGCTCGTGTGCCGTGACCGTGATGAACGCGTCTGCTCCAAGGTTCTCAAGCGCGCGCGCAACGGTGAGCGCCGAGACCGGCTGGTTTGGGAGGTATTGCTTGTGCTGGCGCGAGTAAGCAAAGTAGGGCATGCAGGCGTAGATTTTTGAAAAGCCGGCGTCCTTGGCCGCGTTGAGCACCAAAAAATAGTTCATAAGGTAGGCGTTGATGTTCTCGTTGCGGTGCTGCTGCAGGATTATCGCCGCAGTCTGGCCCATGGCCGGGTTTCCCGAAGACTCGAAGCGCGGGCACAGCTCGCCGTCCGCAAACGTGCGCTCAAGCACAGGATAGAAATCCGCGCCGAGCCATTTGGCGGTGTTCTCCGCAAGTGATGTGTTGCCGATTACCTTCAAAGGATAAGACCCCTAAGAACCGATAACACTATTATCGTTGAAAAGCAATAAGAAGCATTCCAAGGGTCATCGCTTGGCTTTGTCGATGAGATTGTTAGACCTTCTTGCAACCAACATTGTGTGAACGGCGGTTTTTGCGCAAAACCTATTAAACAAAACAAAGCAGATGATTCTCATGCCTCAAAATCAAAGGCGTAACCCAGACGAGTTGCCCAGTGAAAGCGATCTCGTTGTCGGCGTCTTCCGCAGGAAAACTTTGGAATCTGACCCAACCCTGCCACCAATAAGCACGTATGAATACGATGTCGCGGTGGGAACGCATAGTGCGATGAAGAAAGCAGTCACAGGTAAGCGGCTCGATTGCGTACGGATGTTTCCCGCACACTATTTACCCTATCAAACCAGTACGCAGGCAATCCGCAAGTACTACTACTCACTTATTGATTACAAGCCCCCAAAGGAGCTCGAACAACTGTCGCTTGAGCAGCTTCGGGATTGCTACAATAAACGTCCTGTGGATGGGGCTGCAAAAAAGGTGGAGAGCGAAGTAGTGCCGTTGAAGTCTTTTTTGTATACTGTCTTTAACCACGAAGGCAAGGTCATTGCCTGCCCAAGATATGTCCCGTTGAGTAGCGCGCCGAAATCCAAATACAAGGGAACCGACACGACCCTAGAAGGCATATGCGCAAATCACTTGGCACTCGAAGGCATCACACATTTTTGCACCGAAACTGCGGCTAAGAACTACCTGGCAAGCCGTATGCATGCAGATGCCGTTGCCGGTGATTTGCACAACCTGCTGTTCAAGCGCTCAAAACCAGATTCGATACGTGATGCCCACCTGAAAGGGCATAAACTGGGCGTGCAAAAGCCCATCCTGACCGCGGATTGGCTTGCGGGGCTTGGCAATGATTTCCGCTCCTCCCGGACATACGAAAGAAAGTAGTATCTGGACGTATCACATAGAAGACGTCTTTTGGCTACTCGATGTCAATGGCGATTCGAATGCCTTTTATCCGTTCCACGCCAAATCTTGGTTGTGAGTATTTTGATATTTTGGTGACTTAGATGAAGATTTCTGTCATAGGCTCAGGCTACGTCGGTGCAATCACCGCAGCTGGCTTTGCGAAGCTCGGCCACGACGTGGTGTGCGTCGATGTTGACAAGCGCAAGGTCGACCTCATCAACTCAAAGACCCCGCCCATATTCGAGGAAGGCCTGCCCGAGCTCCTTGCGGAAGTCGTGCCTTCGAAGCTGCACGCGACGCTTGACATCGCAAAGGCGGTCAAGGAGTCCGAAGTCACCTTCATCTGCGTGGGCACTCCGAGCGCAAAGGACGGCTCAATCGACCTTTCCTACATCCGCTCGGCTTCTGAAGGAATCGGCGCTGCGCTAAAAGGCGAGAAGGAATTCCACGTCATAATCATGAAGAGCACAGTAGTACCCGGGACTTCCGACACCGTTGCAGCAGTGGAAATTTCAAAAGCTAGCGGAAAGGTTGCAGGCAAGGACTTCGGGATGGCAATGGTGCCCGAATTCCTGCGCGAGGGCAAGGCAATCGAGGACTTCTTTACCCCTGACCGCATAGTGGTTGGCACGAGCGACGACAGGACCCGAAGCATCCTTGAAAAGCTCTTCTCGCAGTTTTCCTGTCCAAAGCTTTACGTGGACGTAAGGACAGCTGAGATGATAAAATACGCCAGCAACTCCTTCCTTGCAACCAAAATTTCCTTCATAAACGAGCTTGGGAACTTCTGCAAGACCCAGGGCATCGACACTTACAAAGTCGCTGATGGCATTGGTCTGGACAGCCGCATCGGCCGCAAGTTCCTCAACTCTGGCTGCGGCTTTGGAGGCTCGTGCTTTCCAAAGGACGTCTCCGCGCTCCAGCACCTGATGAAGAGCAAGGGCTTCGAGCCGATCCTTCTGGACTCGGTGATGGAAGTCAACGCAAGGCAGCCGACAAAGATGGTTGACATTGCCTGGCGCCGCATCGGTTCCCTTTCGGGCAAGGCAGTAGGCCTCCTTGGCCTGGCATTCAAGCCAGGAACCGATGACGTTCGTGATTCCCCGGCAATCCCGATTGCCGAAGCCCTCCTAAAGGCAGGCGCGAAAATAGTCGCCTTTGACTCGGAGGGGATGGAGAACTTCAAAAGGAAATTCCCGTCAGCTGCAGGAATCGAATACACCAAGACCGCACAGGATGCTATTGACAAGTCCGACGTTGTCCTCCTTGTCACCGACTGGCCGCAATTCAACAGCCTCAACTACGGCGAAAAGAACGTAATCGACGGCAAGAACGTGCTCGACTACTCCTCAAGAAAGAAGGTTAAAAACTACGAAGGAATATGCTGGTAATAGGATAATTGCGGCCAGCGCGCCGGTAAATGCAGGTCACCACAATGGCAAAGAACAAAATCACAAAGGCAGTCATCCCAGCAGCAGGGCTCGGAACGAGGCTTCTTCCGGCAACAAAGTCGATGCCCAAGGAAATGCTGCCAATTGTTGACAAGCCAATCATACAGTACGTAGTCGAGGAGGCTGTTGCAAGCGGCCTGGACGACATCCTCATAATCACCGGCCGCGGCAAGAACGCCATCGAGGACCACTTCGACCGCAACCTCGAGCTTGAGGACCTTCTCAAGCACAAGGAAAGCCACGCGATGCTTTCGGAGCTTGAGCACATCGAGAACATGGCCGACATCCATTACATCCGGCAGAAGGACCCCAAGGGCCTAGGCCACGCAATCCAGTGCGCACAGAAGCACACCAACGGCGAGCCTTTCGTGGTGCTCCTCGGAGACACCATAGTCAAGGCACACCACTGCACCAAGCCCATAGTCGACCTTTACGCAAAGCACGAAAAATCCATAATCGGAGTCGAGGAAGTCGATGCGTCGGTTGTGAGTCAGTATGGCATAGTCAGCGGCAAGAAGGCAAGCGACGGCCTGCTCCTGCTTGACAAGCTCGTTGAGAAGCCCAAAGCCGCAGAGGCGCCAAGCAACCTAGCAATCTTCGGCCGCTACGCGTTCACTCCCGGAATATTCGACTGCCTCGAAGGCCTTGCGCCCGGTGCCGGCGGCGAAATCCAGCTCACTGATGGAATCGCAAAGCTTGCAAAGAAGGAACCCGTTTACGCGTTCACGATTACCGAGCCGCGCTACGACATCGGCAAGAAGCTGAACTACTTCAAGGCATTCGTGGAGTTCGGCATCGCACGGGAAGACATCGGGCCGGAAGCGAAAGCGTACTTGAAGACGCTGAAGCTCTAGGTTGCATCCTTCGCCTATTTTGCCTAAGCTTTTAATCTGGCAGCATCTTTCATTGTATTAGTCGTTCCCCATGTCCCGAATCTGCCTTCTCAACCCGTTCTTTTTGCCCTACCAGGGCGGCACGGAAAAGCACATCCACGAGGTGGGCATGAGGCTTGCAAAAAAGGGCTTCGACGTCACCGTGCTGTGCTCGCGCATACCGGGGAACAAAAAGCACGAGATGATTGACGGAATCAGCGTCAAGCGCGTTGACACGCTCTTTTACATAGACACGCTCCCGCCGTACTCGCCGGTCCCCCCGCCCATTGCGATTGCGCCGCTCATGAGCAAGGCAATCCTGGACGAGTGCAAGAACCAGGACGTATTCCACATCAGCAACCGGTTCTTCTACTCGCCGGCTGACGCGAAGGCAATCAATGACGAGGAGAAAGGCCTGTGCCTTACGCTTCACAACGCGCGCACAAAGGGCATCAACCCCACAACGGACTTTCTTGGCACGCTGTACGACCGCACGAGCGGGGTGCAGATAATGAAGGAGTGCGACCACATCTTCGGAGTTAGCCAGAACACGCTTGACGTGACCGTGCCTAGGAAGTTCAAGGCAAAGACCAGCGTTTCATACAATGGAGTGAACACTGAAATCTACAATCCAAAGGTCTCGGGCGATGGTGTGCGCAAGAAGTACGGCCTGAAAAACAAGAAAGTCCTCCTGACGGTCTGCAGGCTTGAAAAGCAGAAGGGCATCCAGTACCTGCTTGAGGCCGTGAAGAAGCTTGCAAAGCGAGACAAGTCCTTCGTCTGGGTGGTTCTTGGGAAGGGCACGATGCTTCCCCTGCTCAAGGTTGCAAAGCTTGACCCGCGGTATTCTGAAAATATCGTCATAATCGACGAGAAGATTTCCGAGCGGGAACTTGCCGCGCTCTACTCCGCGTGCGACGCTTTCGTCCTGCCCTCGATTTGGGAACCCTTCGGGATGGTAGTATGCGAGGCGATGGCTGCAGAAAAGCCTGTTGTGAGCACGACAGCGGGCGGCATCCCCGAAATAGTCGCACCTGACTGCGGCATCCTCGTGCGGCCAAAGGACGCCGAGGGCCTCTATCTTGCAATCAACAGGCTGTTCTCCGACGAAGACAGGATGCGCAGGATGGGAAAGGCGGGCAGGCAGCGCGTCAAGAAGTATTTCACCTGGGACCTCACTGCAGACTGCTATGCGAAGGTCTACCGCGAGATATTCTGACTTTGTAAGGAAACCGGACGAGTGCTTCTTGGATGGACCGCGGAAAATCACTTTTCGTACTCGCAAACGCCGTGGTTCTCGTAGGCCTTGCCTACTTGCTGCTTTCCCAGGTTGACGCCAACGCAATAATGGCTGCGCTTTCGGCCGCAAGGTTCGAGCTCATCCTCTTCGGGATACTCTGCTACGCCAGTGTAATCATAGTCACTGCAGCAAGGTACAAGGTCCTCTCCGACAAGCTGGGTTTTCGCATCTCCCTCTGGCAGTTTGTCAAGGCGCACCTGTCCTCGCTCATCCTCTCCGACGTCACGCCCGGCAGGGTCGGCTACGCGTATTTTGCGGTCATACTTGGAAAGGAGGGCGTGCGGCCGTCGCAAAGCACGAGGATACTCGGCGTGGGCCTTGCGTTCGACTTCCTGTTCCGCGCGCTTGCGCTTGCGTTCCTTGCGCTTGTTGCCGCGCCCCTGGTGTTCGGCCAGAACGTCGCAATCGCATTCATAATCTCGGCTGCGACCCTGTTTGTCGTACTTGCCCTTTCGATTCGCAACGCGTTTGCCTACAAGGCCCTTTCGTGCATTCCGATTTTTGGAAAGAAGCTCTCGCAGGCCTATGACGCCGTGCATTCCAAGGGCCTCGGCGCAAAAACGCTATTCTGGTCCCTTGCGCTCAGCGGCCTTGGCACGCTCCTGCGCGGCCTTGGCTGGCTCTTCGTGTTCAACGCGCTGCTTCCGATAGGCTTCTCAATTGACACGATAATTCTTTTCTCTGCAGTAATGGCCGTAGTCACCGGGCTCACCTTCATTCCGCTGTCAATAGCCGGGCTTGGTGTGCAGGAAGGAGTCGGCACAGCCGTGTTTTCCAGCATCCTTGCCGCGTCTGCGCCAGCTTGCGCTGCCGCGATGCTTTTGTGCAGGGCGATGGAAATCCTGGTTGACTGCACCGGCCTTTTGTGGCTGGGCCTTGGTAAGAAATAGTCTTTAGCAAAATCGGCGCGGGGCGTTTGCATCAGCCAAAAAGCCACTTGTGCTTTCCCGCTGCGATTTCGGACTCTATCCTGTGCAGGTCCGCAAGCGTGCCCACATCCACCCACTCGCAGCCCTTCGGGAGTTCCTCGCCGTAAATCCTCTTCTCGGAGCAAAGGCCGGGGAATATCTCGCGCTCCATGCTGAACGTGTCCTTGGTCACGCGCTCGAATATCCTCTTGTCCAGCGCGAACATCTGCAGGCTCGCAAGGTTGCTGCCTGTCTCGTGGCGCTTGGGCTTTTCCAGAAACTTGGTCACGCGGCCCTGGCTGTCAAGCTCGGCGATGCCGAACCGCTCGACATCTTTAACCTGCGCAAAGAGCATGGTCGCAAGCCCGCCTTGTTCCAGGTGGTGCGTAAAGAAGCCCCGAAAGTCAAGGTTGCATATTGTGTCGCAGTTGCACACGAAGAAGTGGTCGTCAAGCATTCCCTTGGCCCGGTGCAGCGCGCCCGCGGAGCCGAGCGGCTTGTCCTCGACCGAGTATTTGATTTCCATGCCGAACTCGGAGCCGTCGCCGAAGTGCTCCTCTATCATCTCGGCCTTGTATCCTGTAAGCATAACCGCCTTTGTGATGCCGCTCTTTTCTAGCCTGGAAATCACGAGCTCGAGCATCGGCTTGCCGCCCACTTTCAGCAGTGGTTTTGGCCTGTCCTTTGTAAGCGGCATCAGCCGCGTTCCAAGGCCGCCGCACAGAACCGCGGCCTGGTGGATTTGTTTCATATTAATTGATACTAACCACCGGGAATTTTATAACCTATCCCGGGCCGCCTGCTTTTGCACGGGCTTTTCCTGGCCGCAAACGGCGCGGCATCCCCTTTTGCATGGCGATGGCGCTTTCGGCCGTTCAAACGATGCGCCTAAATCAGCCTGTCAAGATTTCTGATTATGCCGTAAAGCGCGCCCAGCCCGCGTATTGGCCGGATGACGAATGCAAATCCCAGGCCGTCAAGCAGCCTTGCACGCACGAATTCCTTCCTGCACACGAAAAAGTTTATCAAGAGCGCAAGGATGAACGCGGGCCACCAGAAAAGCAAAAGAAGCGGCGAAAGCAGGAGCGCAAGGTAGTAGAGTGGTTTTGCAATGTCGTAAAGCCCCATCTTTCCTATCCGCACCATCGACACCACCCCCCTGCCGCCGTTTGCCGACTGGAGGAAGACGTCGGAGTACGTGCCCGGGTCGATGGAGTACTCAAGCACAGCCGGGTCGTAGAGCATCCGCTTCTCAACAACAAGCGCTCTCTCGGTGATGTCGCCGTCCTCGAAGTAGAATATGCGCTCGTCGTAGCCGTTGATTTTTTCAAACAGTTTCCTGTCAAAGACAAACACATAGCTCGGGAGCCTGCGCAGGTCCGGCTTTCCTGCTGCCTGGTATTCGATTCTCCTGTCCGGCATCGCGGCCCAGAGCCTGCCAAAATACCTTGCGACCAATCCGGTGCGCTCGATTTTCTTTATCCTGCGCACTCCCATCAGCCTGGCGCCGGACACGTAGCCCCTGGCAACAGCAGCAAGGTAGGCCTTTGCCATAATCTGGTCCGCATCCACGAACGCAAGCACGTCTCCCCTTGCAGCCTTCGCCCCGGCGTTCCGCGCGCCCGATGCGCAGCGCTTGTGGACCTCGATAACCCGCACTTTTTTTCCAAACCCGGACGCAATCTTTGCAGTGCCGTCAGTCGAACTGTCGACTACGACTATGATTTCCTTTTTTTCATAGTCGTTCGCAAGAACCGCCCCGATTGCGCGGCCGATGACTTCCTGCTCGTTGTGCGCGGGGATGACTACTGAAATGAACGGTGCGCCTTTTGCCTTCGAGTTCCCCTGCCTGCTCAAGGTTTTCCACCAGTGCGCCTGAAGATTTCATCATCGCTTAGTTTTCGGTGCCTCTCATCTTGGCGGTTCTTTGCCCTCGCATCCTGAAAGCGCGCCGCTGCGGAAACGAACCCGTTAAGGAACGTCATCCCGTGCCTGAGGGTCCCTGCAATGACTATGAACGGCGCTGCAATGGCGTACTGCAGCAGCATCCCACCATCTGAAATGTTCTTGACTATGAACAGGTGCTTGTTGCGGTTTACCCACCCCAGCACCGTTTCCTTCCTGTTCGTGCGTGAAATGGTCGCCTGGTGGTCGTGGACCGCAACCGCACCGGAGTCGTAGAGCGTGCTCCAGCCCCGCTTCCAGGCCGAGTAGCCCAGGTCAACGTCCTCCCAGTACGCCGGCAGGTAAAACGGGTCGAAACCTCCAAGCGCCAGGAATTTTTCCCTGCTGAACGCCGAGATGATTGGCGGGCATAAGCTTGGCACCGGTCTTTTGAAGTCATACTGCCCCCTGTCCGGCTCGCCCGAACCGACGCGCTCTATCCACAGGAAGCCAAGGCGGAACCGGGGCCTGGCGAAAGTGAAGTTGATTGTCTTGCGATCCCTGCAAAGGACCTTGGGCCCGACTGCGAACACGTCCTTTTCAAGTCCGGCTGCAAGCCTGCCAAAGCAACCCCTGTCGGGAATCATGTCATTGTTTGCCAGTATCACCACTTCATTTTTGGCCTTCGCAACCGCCTCGTTGAATGAGATGAGGAACAGGCCTTCCTTTTTCCTGATTATGCGCACAGCCGGGAACTTCCTGGCAACAAGGTCAGCTGACCCGTCCGTGCTTGCGTTGTCAATAAGGATTATCTCGGAATCCGCTGCCAAGCAGGATATTTCCCTTGTCATTGCCTTGAGGGTCCTTTCGAGTATCGCCCTGCCGTTATAGTTCAGCACCACGACGCTGACGGGCCTTGCGGTTTTTGAAGTCCCGCGCCGCTTGCCGGTTTGCCGGTGCTCCGTCCGAGTAATACGCATGATTATCACGTGTTGCCGTAAACCCTCAATAGGGCTGGAGGGAATCCAACGCCCTTTTTCTCATCCGTGCTTTATGTCCCACTTGTAGGGGATGTCCTTGGAAAACGGGTCGATGCGGGTGATTTCATCAGCTGAGTGCGGCTCAGTAGCGCAGTTTGCCACAATCGCAGGCTTTGACGCGTCACCGTATGCCTTGAATCCGTTGACAACCCCCGGAGGGACTATTACAAGGCAGTAGTTGTCCTGGCCTATGAAAAGTTCCATAAGCTCGCCCTTGGTGGCCGACTTGGGCCTCCTGTCGTAAAGCACGAGCTTTATCATCCCGCTTACAACCGCGTAGTTGAGCGTCATCAACTTGTGGACGTGCCAGGCCTTTATCGCGCCGGGCCAGGCGAACGAGAAATATATCTCCCCGAACTTTTCAAAGTGCGGGTCCGTAGACTTGAGCATATGCATTATCTTCCCGCGTTCATCCGGGATTTGCCTGAGGGGCAGGACCTTGACTCCATCAATCATTTTTTCCACCTTTTGCGCTCTATGTCTGTTTATGTTTGTTGCTATTTATAGCTGTCCGGTATAACCGGGCGACGCGGCCGTTGCCGGGGGGCCAGCGCGGAAAAAGCATCGGTCTTTATAGTCCGGCTGCGATTCCTATTTTTAACGTGTGAGTGAAACAATGCCTCAGACAAAGCAAACGCATCCGGTTGCCCGTGATGACAAGAAGCGCAGCGCAAGCCCCGGCCACCTTAAGCTCATGGCCCGGGCTGCGGGTTTTTCGCTTGCAGCCATGGTGTTCTCCAAGCTTGCAAGCTATGGCTTCCGCTGGGTGGGCGCAAAGCTCGGCACCGAGCAGTACGGCGCCTTTGCGATGGCCTTCGGCGTGTTCGAGATAGTCACCGCTCTTGCGCTGTTCGGCATCGACTCCGCAGTCGCCCGTTTCATAGTCGACGACTCCACTGCACCGAAAAAGGGGCTTCCGCACTACAACTCGTTCTGGTACGGCACCAAGGTCATGCTCTGCCTGAGCATAGCCGCCTCGGTTGCGCTGGCCCTCCTCTCGCAGTGGATTGCATCCGACCTATTGCACCTTCCGCAGCTCTGGGTTTCGCTCGTCCTCTTTGCAGCAGTCCTCCCGTTCTTCATGTTAGTGCTCATATTCGTGGCTGCGGCGCGCGGCCGCAAGCGCTTCGAGTACGAGGCAGGAGCAAAGAGCGTGTTCGAGTCAGGCATACGGCCGATAGTCGCTTTTGCGGCCATTGCGATGGGCTTCGGCATACTGGGCCTTTCAATGGCAGTGCTTGCAAGTTCGGTCATGGTGTTCGTAATCTGCCTCTACTGGGCGAGGAAGCTGTTCCGGCAGGACTGGCTGGACTCGCTTGTTGCCGCAAGGCGGCCCGACGGGTTCTTCCGGTTTTCGCTCCCGCTCTACGCGTCCAACCTCCTTTCCATACTGATGTCCAACGCGTCGCTCTTCTCGCTCGGCCTCCTGATAGGCACTTCGCAGGCCGGCGTGTTCAGCGCATTGATGCCGCTTGCGATATTCATCACCGCGCCAGCAACAGGCATACTCGCGATTTTCGTCAGCGTAGGCTCCGAGCTCCACAACCTCGGCCGCACCGGCGATTCCGAGCGGCTCTACCAGAGCCTGGTGAAGGTCATATTGATGGTGACCCTGCCCGTCTCGGTCATACTCGCTTTCTTTGCGCGCGAGGCGCTCACTTTCCTATACGTGATAGACTACTCTGCCGGCGCGCTCGCCCTTTCAATCCTTGCCCTGGCATACCTTGCCTACTCGACTTTCCTGCCTGCCCTGAACTACCTGCAGATACTAAAGCGCACTGAAGTCTACCTGTGGAACATGCTCGCTGCGTCAATCGCGGTCTTTGCCGCAATCTACCTTTTCGTGCCGACACTCGGTACGACCGGCGCGGCAATCGCGTTCTCGATAGGCCTGGTGCTCCAGTCAATCCTTCCGGCAATCGAGGTGTACCGGTTCTCAAAAATACAGCCAATCGGCGCGAACTTCCTGCGCACCCTCGCCGCCGGCCTGCTTGCAGTCATTCCATTATACCTTCTCAATGGCGCGTTCGGCCTGCGGGCATTCCCGCGCATCGCGTTCGGAGCGTTCCTGTTCTGTGCATCCTACGCGGTGCTGCTGTTTTTCCTGCGCGCCTTCGACCGCGACGACATCGAGCTGCTCAAGGCGGCCGAAAGAAAGAGCGGATTCAATCTTGGAGTTTTCCGCGATGTCTTGAAGAAGCTGTATTTTGGAAAGAACGCTTGACTGGAGTGTAGGCTGGACATGGACGTGGCGATAAGTTCCGGGGGGCCGTGGCACGGGCTTTCGCTTTGCCGCGAGTTCGAAAAAATCCCCGTAGACTACAAGCTGTACACGATTTTTGTGGACGCGAAAAAGTCCGGCCTTGCGCCATCGCACGTCTCCAACCACCCGTACTTTCTTGCGGACTTCGTGCTCAACCGCACCAAGTTCCTCCGCCAGGTTCGCGACCGCGCGGGGTGGTTTGCGCACAAGCACGACCTGTTTGACCGGCTCGTGGCAGCGGAGATTGCGGCCGACAACCCGCGGCTCCTGCACGCCTGGGCTGGCTTTGGCCTGCGCACGCACAACGCGCTGAAAAAGCGGGGGGGTGGCGTGCCGTTCGTGGTTGAATCGGGTACAACTCACTTGCAATTTCAGGAGGACCTCCTCATAGAGGAGTATTCCCGTCTGGGCATCCCCTACTCTCGTCAGCCGCAGTCCTTCCTGCGCAAGGCCCGCGCGGAATACGCCGCGGCCTCGAGGATAGTCGTCCCGTCAAAATTCGCGTTCGACTCTTTCGTTTCCAACGGCGTCGATGCGGGCAAGCTCGCGCTCATCCCATACGGCACGGACTGGCCGAAGAGCCCGCAAAAAAAGCAGGACGAAGTGTTTCGCGTGCTGTTCGCAGGAGGCCAGCAGCCCGTGCGCAAGGGCCTATGCTATCTGCTTGAGGCGTTCTCGAAGGCGAAAATCCCGGATTCCGAACTCATCGTGCTGGGCCGCGGGGTTTTCGAGGACATCTCCCGGTTCGTCCCAAAGAATGCGCGCAATATCAAGTTCATAGACAAAGTCTCTAATGCAGAACTCAACAGGCTGTATTCGCAGTCATCGGTGTTCTGCCTGCCCTCCATAGAGGAAGGCAGCGCGCGGGTGGTCTACGACGCGATGGCCCACGCCGCGCCGGTCCTTGTGACGCCGAATGCGGGCGCGGTTGCCCGCAACGGAAAGGACGGCTTTGTGGTTCCCATACGCGATTCCAAGGCGTTGTGCAGAAAAATGATTTACCTGTCCGAAAACGAAAAGGAGCGCAGGCGCATGGGCCAGAACGCCAGAAGCTTCGTCAAAAAATATTCCTGGACACGCTACGCAAGGCAAGTCGCAAAAGCATACGACGAACTACTTTGATGCCTTCTCGTAGATTTTGAAGATTTTATTGCAGACACCCTTCGAGTCGAAAAGCCTTGTCGCCCTGTCAAAATCCGCTTTCCTGCCGTTGGCTTGCAGGACCCCGGTGTCGATTGCCTTCTGCACGACTTGCGCAAGCTTTTCCTCGTCGCGGTAGGTTATCCCGGTGCTGCCATCCACAAGCGGGTACCTGTCGCCTCCGTCAAAGGTCACTACCGGCCTGTGGCAGGCGATTGATTCCATGTTCACGCGAAGCGCTCCTGCATTCAGCGTGGGGTTGAACGTAAAGTCGGATGCGTTGACCACGTACGGCAGCATCTCGGCAGGTATGGCGCCAAGGTATTTTATCTTGGGGTTCTTCCTTGCCTTTTCAGCGACCTTTTTCTGGTACTTGCCGTTGCCTGTTATCAGGAGCTGGTACCTTCCGTGTATGTTGTCAATCAGGCGCAGGAGGTGCTCCGCGCCCTTGTCCTTGGCAAGCCGGTTTGTGTAGCAGAACGTGGGAATGTCCGGGTCAAGGGAAAGCGTCAGGACGGAATTGAGCTTTTTGCAGGCCCTGGCCTTTGCGATGGGCCGGAACAGCTTGGTGTCAATGGGGTTGAGCACGAACTCGAGCTTTTTGTGGTCGATTCCCCTGCGGGCATTGAGCTCGTCGAACGCGTACTTGTCAACAACGATGACCTTGTCAGCACGCTCTATGTTCCTCTTTTCAATCTTCTTCCACAGGTCGAAATACAGGTTGAGCGCGGCGTTCTGGTAGTGCTCCTTGAGTATGGACTCGGAAAGCCCGTGGAACGTCATCACAACCGGCTTCTTCGTCGAAAGCCACGCCTGCCTGCTGTAGAACGGGTAGAATACCGGGCCCGTTGAGACCGTGTTGGAGTAGCAGACCGGGCCGTGCACGTGCAGCACGTCGTACTCAAGCTGCCGCAAAAGCTTCGTGCGCTGCCTCTGCCTTGCAAGCTCGCCGGTAATCATGTCAGTTACCTTGGAAAGCATCCTGCCCTCCCGCCTTGGCGGGTTCACGCGGAATACCTCCGCCTCGGGGTAGTACTCGTGCGCCTTCTGTCCGCTGCGCCTGTCCGTAATCACGGCAAAGCCGGCCTTGGGCTTGAGGTTCTCGCACACCGTGCGTATGTACGCCTCCACACCGCCCACGTCGGACTGCGAATAGTTGCGGTGGTAGTGCACCACCTGTAGCTTTGCCATAAGTAAGACCAAAATGCGATTTGCCTATTAGAATAGGCCGAAAGGGCATTTATAGCTTTAGAGGATTCTAACATTACCTTATGCAAAAACAGGGAATGGTGGTTGTGACCGGCGGAGCGGGCTTCATCGGGAGCCATCTCGTGGACCGGCTTGTTGCCGAGGGGAACGAAGTAGTCGTCATAGACAACCTCTCAAGCGGCAAGCTCGAGTTTTTGGAAAAGTGCAGGGGCAAGAAAAACTTCAAGTTCGTGAAAGCCGACCTGCTAAAGCCGGAGCAATATTCCTCCGAGCTTGCAGGTGCCGGTGTAATCTACCACCTTGCGGCAAACCCCGACGTGAAGGCGGCAATCACCAACACCCGCGTTGAGATAGACCAGGGCGTCCTTTCCACCTACAACCTCCTTGAGCAGGCGCGAAAGCGCGACGTGACTTCCATAGTGTTCTCCTCTTCATCAGTAGTCTACGGCGAGCCGCGGGTCGTCCCCGTTGCCGAGGATTACGGCCCGCTCACTCCGATTTCACTTTACGGCGCTTCCAAGCTTGCAGGCGAGGGCTTCCTTTCCGCCTATTGCGGCACGTTCGGCATGAAAGGCATCGCATACCGCTTTGCAAACATAGTTGGCGCGCGCGCAACGCACGGCGTCATCTACGATTTTTCCTGCAAGCTGCGCAAGGACCCCTCATCGCTCGAGGTTCTGGGTGATGGCAAACAGACAAAGTCCTACGTTCTTGTTGAGGAGTGTGTTGACGCGATTCTTTTCGGAGCGTCCAAGAGGCTTGACAAGATTTCATCAAGCATGGACGTATTCAACATCGCAAGCAGCGACTGGGTGAGCGTTGCCGAAATCGCAAAACAGGTCATCGCTGCGTCCGGCTCCAAGGCCACGAAAATACGCTTCACCGGCGGAGCGCGCGGCTGGCCTGGCGACGTGCCGAAGGTGATGCTTGACGGAGCGAAGCTCGCCAAGCTCGGATGGAAGCCCAAGCTCAACTCGCTTGAGACAATAAAGGCCGCTGCGAAGATAATCTGGAAGGAGACCGCGGCCGGGAAGAATTAATTGCAGCTCCCTGAAGGGCCTAAAGCGTCCCAGCACTATTTCTTTCTTGCCAGCATCTTCCTTTCCTGCCTTGCAAGAATCATCCCTTCAAGGTACGCGTTCGCCTTCAGGATGTAATACGGGTTGGCGTGTGCAATCGTGCGAAAGATGGTGTAGACTGCCTCCAAAAGAAGGAATGAGATTGCATGCAGCGGGTTGCCGTCGTAGACGTCCTTGAAGAAGAAAAGCGCGTTGTTTCGGTTGTACCAGTACGCCCACTGCCTCTTCTTTTCCGGCGGGACATTTCCCCCGACTGAGGCAAGGCCGTGGTTCGCCCCGGTTTTCGGGTTGAGCAGGACGCGAAACCCCGCCTTGCGGATGCGGTACAAAAAATCAGTCTCGTCGCGGTGGTGGCCTACGAACACCTCGTCAAAGCCGCCGACCCTTTCCAGGGCCTTTTTCGAGAACGCGAAGTTGGAGCCGTGAAGGTGGTCGACTCTGATGATTTTTTCTCCGCAGTCAGGAATCGGGATTACGTTGCCCCACTTGGAGATTTTTCCTTCAGGGAAAACCTTTCGCCAGACTGCGTGAACAGCAGCGCTGAACGCGGAAGTTTTCCTCTTCCTAATCTCAAGACCGCCAGCTGCGCCGACTTTCGGGTCGTCAAAAAGCGGGATTATCTTGGAAAACCAGTCCGGTTGCGGGAACGCGTCGTCGTCGAATATCGCGATTATTTTTCCAGATGCCTTTGCAATGCCTGCATTCCTTGCGCCGGCGGACCCGAGGGTCTTGTTCACCCTGATTTCCCTTACCTTGAACCTTTTGCATACTGTGTGGTTTTCCGCAGTCATGGCCTCGCCGTTGTTGACCACTATTATTTCCCAGTCCCTTGACGGGTATTCCGCAAGCGACGCCGTGACTGCCTTGAGGCACTTTTCCAGCACCGCCGGCCGGCCAAGGGTGGGGATGACTACTGTCAGTCCTGCGGGCTTTCTTGCCATATGCATGTAATTTCTCAATCCGGGTTTTTAACCGGCCCGTTGGTGCGCAGTTAAAATCTTTTGTCCCGTTAATTGTTCGGAAGACCCCGTATGGCAATGCAACTTTACCACTCAAGCATACTCGACGGCTCCACTGACCACTACCCAGGCAAAGTCTGCACGGTCATATTCCTGGGAGGCTGCCCGCTCCGCTGCCCGTGGTGCTACGTTCCCGCACTGATGGAACGCAAGAACACCAAGCCCGAGGACCTATCGTTCTTTTTGGACCACTACCGCCGCCAGCCGTCATCCCAGGCGGTGTGCATCACAGGCGGCGAGCCTTTTGACCAGGCTGCTGCAGTGGTTGATTTGTGCAAGTTCCTCAAGCAGGACGGCGCAAAGGTCAAGGTGGAGACGTGCGGCTATTTTCCGGACGCGCTTGCAAAGGCGTTGCCCTACATCGATTACGTGGCGCTTGACGTAAAGGCGCGGCTTGACGCCGGGCAGTACTCGCAGATGACCGGAACCAAGTCCAACCCCCTTAACCTGATGACGTCGGTAATCCGCTCGATGGACCTGCTCAAGAAGGCCCCGCGGGTGTTCCGCGAGGTCCGCACCACAGTCATCCCGGGCTTTACAGACGACCCCGAAACGATTGCAGCGATAACCAAGGAATGTTCGTGGGCCGACCTTTACGTGCTCCAGCAGTTCCGGTCCGACCTTGAGATGAACGACCCGCTTTTCCTCGGCATAGCGCCGCCTTCAAAAGGGCGGCTCCTCGAGCTTGCGGAAGTCGCCAAGAAGAACGTGCCAGCAGTTGCCATACGCACAACTGACGAGGGCGAAACAAGGGTTTAAGGCGAAAAACCATCTTGGACAGCGGCCATTCCAACCATCCCGATGCGGTTTCCGCAAAGAAGGAGATAGACTCCGCGCTCAGCCAGGGCAGGATGGTCATCGCAGTAGGCAACTGCACCGTGCGCTACGAGGGCCGAGCTGCATCCAAGATAAGCGCAGGCGACCGGGTAGTGGTCATAAAGTCGGACGGCACGTTCCTGGTGCACCAGTCGCGCAAGATGGCAGCGATAAACTACCAGGGGCCGGGGGCCAAGGTGCATTGCGTCGCGTCACCGCAAGGCAAGCTGTGCATTACCGCCGAGCGCAAAAAGCCGATGCACGAAAAGATCGAGGTCGAGTTCTCCTCAATAATGTTCATTCATTCCTTCCACGTGCGCGACGATGCCGAAATCAAGGTCATGGGCACCGAACGCGAGCTCTCCAACCTTTTGATGGCCGACCTTTCGGTAATCGAGTCCGGGCTCGTGCCGCTGCAGCAGGAAAGCGGCCTGGCAAAGGGCATGATAGATATCCTTGCCGAGGACCGCGAGGGAAACATAGTTGTTGTGGAGCTCAAGCGCCGCACTGCGGGCCTTGCAGCAGCGTCCCAGCTCATCCGCTACGTCCAGGAGCTGCAGAAGCGCAAGAACAGGAAAGTCCGCGGGATACTGTGCTCTCCAGAAATATCGCCAAACGCGAAGTCGTTCATAGAAAAGGAAGGCTGCGAGTGGCGCAAGCTCGACTACAAGGTGGAAGGCGAGGCCAGGATTACCGGCCTACAGAAGAAGCAGAGGTCGCTGGGCGACTACTAGTTTTATCTTTACTATATGTTGCCGTAAAGCGACTTGTTGTCGCGTTTTCCAAACTTTAACATGATTATTTTGTCATTTTGGACACAATATATTATTCGATATTGTAGAATCCTTTCGCTAAACACATGTGCCCTTCCATGAAGCGGTTTTCCCAAAAGGGGAGTTTCAGCAATTTTCTTAATGCGCTTTTCAACAGCCTCTTTTATGGTGTTGTCTAGGTTCTTAATCGACTTGACGAAGTCCGAGTCAAATATTATCTCATAATTCATACTTTGTCGAGCCCTTCTTTTTTCTTACGCATTGTCTTGATGATTGATTCCACAAGATCCCAGTCACTGTCTTCCCGAATCCAAATTTTGTGTTGGTTATTACCCCGAATTTCAATGTATATCCCCGTGTGTTTTCCTTCTTCAGGTGTTTCGTTTTCTTCTTCTGGTTGCTCGTTGTAAGTGGATGCGTTTGAACCACCTGCAAATTGGGATGAACTAATGAAAACTACTGCTACTCGTTTAGAAGTTTTATCTGGTACATTGTATTCTCTGTGAAGTATGTTCGAAAGAAGACTGGCATCAGGAATCCTCGCTCCACTTGAAGAAAATTTTTCAAGAAGTTTTGCGAAAACTGGTGGGAATGCAAGTGCTTCTTTTATTGCTCTTTCCTTCTCTCCGTCTTCTTTTGGACGGAGTATTTTTTTGGCTAATTCTGTGACTGTGACTTGGTTTTTTCCTTCGATAAGTCCGAAGCTTTTAGCAGCGCTTATTTTCATTTGGAACGCCCCGCCTTTTTCGTCCATAGTAAGTGCTTGAGCTAATGAACTAACCTTTGCAGAACCACCAAGTTCCATCGCCTTTGTCGCCACAATAATTGCATTTTTTAGGTCGTATTTTGGATAAGCAAATCTTGCCACTATATTCACCCGTAGTTATTTTATATGTTTTAGTCGTATTTTTTTAGCTTGTTAGTTCTTTTAAATGCTTCCATTGGTCATTTCCTCTGTTTTTTATTGTGCTTTTGGTATCATAAGTGTGATAAAAATGAATATGACTATACGCCTATCTGGAATTCCCGAAAAAATCATCTCTGGTGCGATATTCGCCGGGCTTGCAAAGACGAAAACGGACGCTATAACCTTGGGTTTGCTTGAGCTTGACAATAAGTACAAACTTCTAGAACAGCAAGAAGATGCAGAAGATCTCCGCGATGCAGAACGGATAATGGCAGAAATAAAGCAAGGTAAAAGGACGCTTCTTTCCGCAAAAGAGTTTGAACAAGAAACCGGAATGAAAATCCGCTGATTTAGAATAAAAAAATGAAAAACTGGTTACTTTGCCTTCAGCCTATGGCATCAGTCACGCTGGCGTTCAGGTCCTGGCTGTTGATTGCCGAAAGCTCGTCAGTGACGTTGTCCATTTGCGCAACGGCATCGTCCGCCTGGCTGACAGCCGCGTTCAACTGCGCATCGCTCACACCCGAGTGCGTCGCGTTCTGCGCGCCCAGATAGACGTAGGCTGCGGCAACGATTACGACAACTGCGATTACCCCGATAATAATTTCCTTGTTGTCCATAGGTCATCATCACCTCTCCCTATTGCGACGCGGTGGCGTTAGCCACCGGTGTCGGCGTTGGTGTTGCAGTGGCCTCAACAGTTGCCGTTGGCGTCGGTGTTATTGTCGGTCTTGGCATTGTAATATCGGTCTCGTCCTCGACATCAAGCCCTTTCGGCTCTTTCCGCTCCTGCATATCCTCGACCGGGTCGGCCCTTACCGCGCGCCTTACCTGGTTTGCAAGGTGCACAAGCCCGTCGCGCGCGTAGGCAAGGTTCCATTCGGCCTGGCGCAGCGTGATGTTCTGCTGCCTTGCGGCGTCTATGCGCTTCTGCACCCTGTTGGATATATTCTCAAGCTTGGTGGTGTTGACCCCATTCTGCGAAAGGTTCGATATTATCACGTTCAGCTTGTCAAGCGCGGCCTGTGCCTTGACCGTCGCGTTGAGTACGCGCGCCAGTGCTGCTTGCTTGACCACCATCTTCTTGAAGTCAGCCCACTCGCGGTTGGCCTGGTTGATAAGCATCCTGCGCTCCTGGCTTGAGTTTGCCGACATTATCCGGTCCTTTATGTCCTCAACTGACGCGTTGTAATCAGCGAACATTGCCGGGTTCATTCCGCGCGTTTCAAACCTGCTCGCAGCATCCACGCGGTTTTCCAGGCTCTTGTTGATAAAGCCGAAGACCGCCATCGCAAGCTTTTGGTGTTGCGTCGAGTTAAGGTTCTTCAGGAAGCCATTTGCCTGCACGAGGAGCTCCTCGGTCTGGCGGGCGTCTTGGTCGCGGTTCTGGATGCGGTCCAGCCGCTGCCCAATCGTGGCGTTGATGTCGCTTGTGTTGAGTGCGATGGGCCTTCCTGCCTCGGCAAACCTGTTCCTGATTTCATTTATCACACTATTGGCATTCTGCGGGTTCGCTGTAATCGGGTGCGCGCCCCTCGTCGCGTTCAGGCCAGGAAACGCCAGCGTGGCATTACTCCTGCCGTGTGGCAGCGGCGTGTTCGACTGCATTGCGGATACTGGCATCACGAAAAGCGCCAAAACGAAGAATGCAAAGAGGGCGTACGAGAGCTTAACCATTTAATCAACCCCTTCTGGTTTTACCGGATAATTACTATGGATTTGAAGCTATAAACCTATCGAAAACGCCAGGGAGATTTGAGGCGGTCTTGGGCAAAAGCCCCACAGCCGCTACATTGCGCGAAGCGTCCTTATGCGCTCCTCAATCGGCGGGTGGGTAGCAAAGAGGCCGTCAAGGCTTGACTTCACCGGGTCGGTAAAGAACAGGTGGGATACCGCCTCGTTGACCTTCATATCGCCCTTGTTGTTGCCCGAGATTTTCTCAAGCGCGCTTGCAAGGCCCTCGGGGTAGCGTGTGAGCCTCGCTCCGCTTGCGTCTGCGAGGAACTCGCGCTTTTGCGAGACCGATGCCTGCACTATGCGCACGATGATTGGCGCGAATATGGCGAGGATTATTCCAATCACGATGAGTATCCCGGCGCCCCCTTTCGAGTCGTTGTCCCTTCCCCGTGCCCCGCCGTACCACATCGAGCGAGTGAGCAGGTCCGCAAGGATTGCCACAAGCCCCACCATCACCGCCACTATCATCGAGAAGCGGATGTCGTAGTTTGAGACGTGCGAAAGCTCGTGCGCCGCAACGCCCTCAAGCTCGGTGCGGTTAAGCTTGTCTATTATTGCGGTTGTGAATGCGATTGAGGAGTGCTCGGGGTCGCGGCCTGTTGCGAAGGCGTTCATCTCCGTGCTTTCGATGATGTAAATCTTCGGCTTGGGTATGCGAGCTGCGATGCACAGGCCCTCGACCACGTTGTTGATGAACGCGCCCTTCTGCGTGTTCGTGTCAATTGGCTTTGCATTTGTCGCGGCGAGCACAATCCCGTCTCCGTAATAATATGAGGCGAACATGTAGATGCCGACAAAGACCAAGCCAATGGCAATCGTCACCCCTGCTGACGCGGGGTCCCAGAGCTGGGCAATCGTCCAAATCAGCACGCAAAGGAAAAGCAGGACCACCGCCGCAAGGGCGTAGGACTTCATCTTGTTCTTTGAAATCTCGGCCTGGAAGCTGGTCCGGAATCCAGGGTCGGGCTCTATGCGCGCAGGTTTTTGCATTTTGGAAAAAACTCCGTTGGTTGAAAATAAAATTAAAGAAAAAGGAACGAAAGACCGTTCAGTCCTTCAAAAGATTGGCAACGTCGGGCGCCTTCTGTGCCGCCTTGTCCGCCTCGAAGTACGGCCACTTGTCCGCCTCGAACCCGAAGATTGGCGCGAAGAACGAGCCGGGGACCATGGTTGTCATGTTGATGTACTGCTGCACAGTGTACTGGTAGGTCTGGCGGCCGTACTTTATCTTGTCCTCGATTCCGCTTATCTGCTCCATCACGACCTGCATGTTCTGGTTGGACTTCATCTCAGGGTAAGCCTCCGCGCGGGCGTACAGGTTCCCAAGGAGAGCGCCGACCTTTTGGTTGGCCTTGATCTTTCCCGCCATCCCGATTGCCTTGAGCGCCTCCTCGCGCGCCCTGGATATTCCGATGAAGAGGTCCTTTTCCTGCTTCATCACGCGCTTTGCTACCTCGATGAGGTTGGGGATGGTGTCAAGCCTCTGCTGGAGCAAAGGCTCGATGAGCTTCCAGTCAGCCTGTGCCTGGTTGTTCAGGCCCATGAGCGAGTTGTAGTAATATACGACAAGCAGTACGAAAAGTACGATTATTCCAATGACAATCCATTCAATCATTTGAATCCCCCCTGTTCCGGGCGTTGTTTTTTCCCAATACCTTCTTTTGTTTTTCCCGAATTTAAAACGGTGCTTTAGCTTTTTTCTCTCTCTGACGACCGGTTAAAAAAACTAGCCCGACCAAAAACGTTTGGTGTTTAGGAAATGGCTGCGTCGAAGGCACTTGAAGCGAAGAAACAGCCCGTATTTACTCGAAGCGGGCTCTTGTGCATAGAGAACAATCACATGGTCGAACAGATGACTCCTAAAGGTAATGTCATTTTGAAAGAATTCTGCAAACATTACCCCCACGAAGTCATTTTGGAAGGCGTAGATGAAAAAGGCGCCAAGATCATTTACTCAAAGGCAATCTCGCAGTTCACCGGGGAGGAGCTTGCCAAAAACTTCCCACAGTCGATTACAGTCGGCCGCGAGGCAACTTATTTTATTCCCAAGGGCAAGTTTGCCACTGCGAAAGGAACGGCATTTGCGCTTCCCCGCAGTATTATTGCAACAATTCGTCAGGAACTCTCCTCAAAGGACCTGCACAACCGTGTCTACCACAACAGGACGTACCCGGGTTGCATGATTGGTGCGTGGAAACTTGCACAAGATAACGAAGATGTAACTGCGGGATATGCCGCTAAAAAGGCGCAAGCCAAAAAGGCGATTGAAGGAAAATAATACCTTGTCATATCGCCGCGTCATCAATCATTAAAATTATAAACCGCCGTTCCCATTCTAATTGTCCTTATGGCCAGCGAACCTTGCTCTGCCGCGGTTACCGCTCAGAACAGCTGGCGCTTTGGATATTTCTATTTCTACTTTGCCTAAGGCGGAAAGTTCACCCGGACTTTCCTGCTTTTCGCGGTTTGGGTCGGCAACTCAAAACGCGTCCGGGATTCTTCCAAGACTAACCTAGGCTTTATCGCTTTCGTCCTGTCCTGGAGCCAGTTTCCTTCGGGTTTTTTCCCTACCAGAAAATCGAGAAAAAGAGGTAAGGAAAATGTTGGTTACAATGAAAAACGGCGCGCGTACCGAACAGGTGATGCGTGTCAGGGATTGCGCCGAACGCTCCGGCCTGCGCACAAAGGAAATCCATTCTGCAGCAGGCTCGCTTGTAATCGGTCTTGTAGGCGACGACTCACTGTGCCCCATGGGGCTTGAGGCCCTTGAGGGTGTGGAGTCGGTTGAGAAGGAAAAGCACCCGTTCAAGCTCGCGTCCAGGCAGTACCAGAACCACGACACAATAGTGCGCGTCGGAGACGAAGTCTCAATAGGCGGCCAAAAAATAGTTGTGATTGCCGGGCCTTGCGGGATTGAAAGCGAGGACCAGCTTCTGGACGCGGCAATTGCGGCAAAGGACGCCGGCGCGAAAATCCTGCGAGCCGGGCTGTTCAAGCCGCGCACCTCGCCGTACGGCTTCCAGGGAATCGGGCTTGCGGGCCTTGGCATCCTTGAGAAGGTGCGCGACGAGACAGGAATGCTCTTGGAGACCGAGGTGCTGCACACCGACCAGGTAAAGCTGGTCGAGCCTTTCGTTGACATGATTCGCATCGGGATGCGCAACATGCAGAACTTCGACCTTTTGCGTGCTGCGGGAAGGAGTGAAAAGCCGGTCATACTCAAGCGCGGGTGCTCGGCGACCCTGACGGAGTTCCTGCTTGCTGCGGAGTACATACTCAACGAGGGCAACCCCAATGTCGTGCTTTGCGAGCGCGGGATACGCACGTTCATGACCGAGACGCGCAACACGCTTGACCTGAACAGCGTGCCGCTCCTAAAGTCGATGACGCACCTTCCAGTGATAGTGGACCCATCGCACGGGACTGGCGTGTACTCGCTTGTCACTCCGATGTCGCGTGCAGCAATCGCGGCTGGCGCTGATGGCCTGCTTGTCGAGATGCACCCGCACTCGGAGACCGCGCTTTCGGACAAGGCGCAGCAGCTGACCCCTGCTGATTTCCGCACGCTGATGGCACAAGTGTCGGCAGTTGCAGGCGCAGTTGGACGCTCGATGTGAAAAGGAGGATTGTGTTGCGTTGCCCAAGCTTTTCGTGCAGACAAAAACCGAGCCGCACCTGTCGACAATATGCGTCGGCGCTTCGGTGGAGGATGCGGCAGCGGTTTGCAAGGAGAACGGCTACTCCAAGGTCGGTGTGGTCTTTTCCAAAAATACCGAAGGGATTGCAGGACGGGCAATCGCCGCCTTGCGAAAGGCAAACGTCCTGTCTGAAAAAATCTGCATTGACGATTGCGAGAAAAGCAAGGGCGTGGAAAACGCAACCAGCCTCCTTTTGAAGATGAAACTGGCCGGGTTAGACCGCCATTCGGCCGTAGTTGCAGTTGGCGGCGGGGTGCTCGGTGACGTGTCGGCATATGCGGCGTCAACGTATATGCGCGGAATCCCGATAGTGCAGGTGCCGACAACGCTGCTTGCGATGGTGGACAGCTCGGTTGGCGGAAAGACCGGCGTCAACTTGGACGGGAAGAACATGGTCGGCACTTTTCACCCGGCTGACGCGGTCATAATAGATTTTTCCACGCTCGAGTCGCTTCCTGCAGACGAGTATCGCCAGGGGATTGCTGAAATCGCCAAGGCAGCCTGCATAGGCGACGAAAAATTGTTCTCGCTTTTGGAGTCGGACGCGCAAAAAATCGTCAAGCGCGACCCGCAAACACTTTGCGCCGCAGTTGAGGCAGCGCTCAAGGTCAAGGCCAAGATAGTCGAGAGGGACCCGAAGGAATCGGTTTTGAACCCGTCGGAAAGCTCGCGGATGCTCCTCAATTTCGGCCACTCGTTTGCACACGCAATAGAGTCCGAGTCCGGCTACTCGGTCCGCCATGGCGATGCGGTCGCGATGGGCATGGTTGCTGCAGCGAACGCATCAAGCAAGGTTTCAGGGCTTGCAAAAAGCGATGTCGAAAGGGTAAAGAAACTGCTTTTGTCATTGGGGCTTCCTACTGCGGTTTCGCAAAACCCCGAAAAACTCCTCCTACGCATGAAGTCGGACAAGAAGAATCGCGCAGGGGAAATTACCCTGGTCCTGCTCAAGTCAATCGGCCGGCCGCAGATTATGCGCAATGTTCCCGACTCAATCGTGCTTGATGCGCTAAAGGCCGCGTCCCCCTGATTTTACAACCGTTTTTTCCTGCAGGCCTCCAAAATTCTGGCAGTATTATATTAGCAATCAGCGCAATGCTTATATCAAAAGCAAGGCACGTTGAGTCCTATGGCAAAGCGGCGCGAAAAAGAAAAGGTACAGGCTCCCCAGCCAAAGCAGGGCGGTGCCGAGGCGCGCGAAATCTATGAGCAGACCTCGTTCTGCAGCGCATTGTACCCTACTGGCGAGCGTTACCGCCACGGCGGGGACACGCCTTCGGCTTTCCTTCCGATAATCAACAAGGCAAGCGTGGCCTGGATAGACCACTGCACCGAGCACTTTGACAAGGAGGCTTTCGAGGTTGCGACCTCACTTGGGTTTTCGCCCTCGCTTCTGAATTCGCTCCTCAACGAGTCCATGTCCGGGTACGAGGACTTCGACGACGAACTCGGCCTTCTCCTCCCGGCGGTCCTTGTCGAGGGCTTCGACGTAGTGACTTCCCCGCTCCTAATACTCATCCGCAAGAACTTCATGATTACCATCCACGGCGCCGGGGTGCGCAGGTTCGTGCGGCTGCGCCGCTATTCCGACTCGTTCATGCGCAAAATCCCGGTAAAGGCAAAGCAGAACGACAAGATAACCCTCCTTCTTGTGCGGCTCATCGACGAGAACAACGACCGCAACTTCGACCACCTCCGCGAGATTGAGACGCACGGCGACCACCTGAGCCGGATACTCTCCGACACCAACACGCCCCGCCACGTCCTCGGCCCGGAAATCTACAACATGAAGCACGCGCTCATATCCTACCTGAACGCGCTCTGGTCAACTCTTGAGGTCATCAACAACCTGCGCTACGGCGACGCCGAGCTTTTGACCGACGATTCCAAGATTCTTCGCAGGATTGGCGGCCTTGCGTCGGACGTCAACGGCCAAATCGGGCTTGCGGAGCACCTGTCCGAAGTGCTCGCGTCCGGCCTTGAGGTCCTGCAGAGCATCTACAACAACCAGCTCCAGATACTCAACAACAAACTGGCGATGCTTGCCACTTACCTTGCAGTCATCGGCACTGCGGTTCTTGTGCCGAACACCCTTGCGACAATACTGTCCAATCCCGCGTTCAACATGACTCCCAAGGACCTGTGGTGGTTTTTGGCGGTCCTGATAGTCTCGACCCTGGCGTCAGTTTATGTCGTCTACTGGTGGATACAGAAGAGCAACCTCCTTCCGAAGAGCCCGGAGTGAAAATTTTCCCAAAGGTGAGCGCAAATGGTAAAACACGTCTTTTCAGCAGAGCAGGCAAAGTCAGTTGGCGAAAAAATCGGCATCAACTGGTCGGGCAGCCCCTTTGACGTCGAGCAGTTCCGGATGGGAATGGACGTGGAGCTCGAGCACGGGAAGGTGGACAGCCAGACCAACGTGACAGACGACGACCCGGTCGTGACCGGCAAGATTTCGCTTGCGCACCTGAAGGAATTCCCCGACTACTACACGCGGCTTTACAGGATGGAAAAGGAAGCCGACGCGTTCTGGGGAAAGGAAGACTGAGGTTTTCCTTCCTGGTTTTATTTTTTTGTTTTCCGCAGTCCCAATCCTTTTATTCGCTTTTTCCTTTCTTTCTTACAAGATGGCGCCATTAATCTCCGTAGTAGTTCCCACTCTCAACGAGGAAAAGAGCCTGCCCGCGTTCTTCAAGTCGCTCAAGCGCTGCAAGCTTGAAGACTACGAGGTCATAGTTGTTGACAAGTTCAGCCCCGACCGAACTGCTGAAATTGCGGAAAAAAACGGCGCGCTGGTGCTTTGCCGCAACCTGTGCCTTGGCGACTCGCGCACAGCCGGGCTGAAGGCTGCGAAGGGAAAGATTGTCGCCTCGCTTGACGCCGACTCGATACTGTGCGACGGCTGGCTCGACATCGTCGCAAAGGACTTCGGTATGATTGACGGCCTGCAGGCCCTGGGCGGGCCAAGCTACTACGGCAGCATGCTTTACGACACGCTCTCGGTTGCGACACAGTTCCAGAACCACTTTCTGCCCCTCACCGGCTTTGCGTTCATTCCCGGCAACAATTCCGCGTTCGACCGGCGGAACCTGCTCAAGCTTGGCGGGTGGAACGGAAAGTACCAGGAAGAGGTCGACCTGTCGCTCCGGCTATACGAGAGCAAGGCCAAGATATACTACGACTGGGACCTCAAACTCAAGCTTTCCGACCGCAGGTTCAAGCAAGTCGGCTTTGCACCGACAGTATACCAGTGGGTGAAGGACAACGCCGACATTGTCATGCGCAAGGAGCGCGACCGCGGCGACTACTCGGCGTGGAGAAAAGCAAAGCAGAAGTGACTTTTTTTCCAAGCTGGTAAAAAGTGCCGTTGGGAGACGCGGTTCAGCCCAGCCTTCCGAACATCCTCACGTAATCGTCCCCGTAAGCGGCAACAATCTTGTCCCCGTTTTCGGAAATGAAAGTATCCATAGTTCCTTTCTGGGTGCCCACGCTTGCATCCTGGCCGATTCCCGCCCACTTCAAGTTCAATATCGGGTCGGGGTTCTCCAAAGCTTGATACGTGAAAATGCGCGTCCCGTTCTCGTCATAGACGTAAAGCTTATTCTGCGGTGCGCCGCCAACTGCGACCAATTTTCCATCCCCGGTCATCGAGACCGCGTTGTGGCCCACGTTTTCGCCATCGGTCTGGTCCTTCCATAGCACCTTTCCGGTCTTGCCGTCCAAGTAGTAGACCCACGCGCCAATAGTGCCTATTGCGACCCTTGAGCCATCCATACTTATCGCGCCTTGCGTCACCACGTGGTCGGGAATTCGGAAGCTCCACCTTTCCTTTCCTTGCGGGTCATATGAGAAGATCGTCCTGCCCTTGCCACCAACATAGGTGTTTCCCGAGCTGTCGATTTCTAAAAATAGCGGGAATTCGCCTATGTAGTTTTTCCATACCTGCGTGCCATTAATGTAATACATTGCAACGTTGCCGAAGCTTGCGCCGGTCACGAAGTATTTTCCGTCAGGCGTGAACCTTGACCTGCGCAGGGCCTCCCTGGCATCCTTTGCAGTGCTTACGACATTGCCGGTCTTTGCATCCAAAAGCACGTAGTCGTCCTGGCCGCACGGCCCGGTCAGAAGAATGCTTCCGTCAGGCGAGAACTCGACCTCCCGGTTCATGCTCCCGCAGTCCTTTTCCCACTTGTCCTTGCCATCCACTCCGACCACGTACACGTGGCCATCCGAGCACCCGGCTGCAACAAGACTGTTTTTTATGTCAAAGCCCCAGCACTCGTTGCCAGTTGCCTTCTTCCATAAGAGCGAGCCGGTTGTTGCGTTGAAAAGGTAGAAGTTAGTGGGCTTGTTAAGTTGGGGGTCGTGCTTTGCCTGCGCAGCTGCGATTACGTTCCAGTCCCTGTCAGGCATTGCGTAGAAGAACCCGTAGTAGTCGGAAACGTTGCTCTCCCATTTCATCTCATACCCTTTTTGCACGGACGCCTTATGCAGTGTCAAGTTGACTTCCAGCTTTTCGTCCCTCTTCGGTGCAAAACCGGCCTGGTAGAAATGCTCGTACCCAGCCACGTCCAATGTTGCAAAGTATTCTATGCTGTTGAGGAGCTCCTGGCCTCCAAAGAATGTTTGTATGTCATCAACCCCCGGGACTTGCGTGAAATACCTCCCGAAGCCGTCCGTCTGGGCGTGGTACGTTTCCCTGCCGCTGTACGTGTAAAACTTCAGGTCGGCATTCTGAATCGGATTTCCATTCTCGTCCTTGGCCGTCCCGTAAATCATCGAGGTTGCGGCAAGCCGCGCCTCGTCCATCGAGCCGCTGTAAACAGTTATGTTCGCAGTAACCTTGGTTGAGTCCTGCGTAAGGCCGATTACTACGTCAAACTGGCCAGAATCGTCCGCCGATGCCATGTAGTGGATGGTCTTTTCCTCGCCAGGCTGCAAGGTCAGGTTGTCCGACTGGAATGAAAAGAAGTGTCTGTTCCAGTTCGGGACCGTCGTACGCAGCTCCTTGATGGGCGTAGTTGAGAATTCTTCAGTTGCGCTTCCGGTGTTCCTTGCCTTGATGAGAATGTCCGTGCCAAGCGTGTAGATTGGATAGGTAGCGGCAACCGAATAATAACTGAACTCAATATTTCCAAGCCTGATTGTCTTGTTCTCTCCCGAAAGGATCGGGCCCTTGGCTTGAGTTGAAAGGTCGAGAGCGGGAAGGTTCTGGGGCGGCACCCGCTGTCCAAAGCTGTTGTTTACCGGCGGCACGTTGCCGGGCTGTTGGGCTTGGCCGCCCGGGTTCTGCGGCTGGCCCGAGCCTTGCACTGGCGTTTGTTGGGCGTAGTTCGGCCAACCCTGCGGGCTTACATTGGTCTGGTCAGTGCCTTGCGAGTTCTGGCCAACGTTTTGATTGACGCACCCTGAAAGCAAAAGCGCGATTGCAAATACTGTAAAGGCAACAAAAAAAGCCGGGATTGCAGGGCGACTGTCCAACCATACCACCAAATGGGTTGCAAGGCCGCAGAATTTAAACCGTGGTTGTCCGGCCTTTGCACGCTTGTTGGCATCCATCCAACCCTTGCATTATGCACGTCTTTTAAGCGCCAGTTGCTTCCTGAATTCATGGCTGATGTTCCGGCATTGGGCAGGAAGGCCGTCCTTTATTTTGCAGCTGCACTGGCCGTAACGTTCCTGGTGCTGTTCGTGCCAGCAGGCACCACGGATTACTGGCAGGCGTGGCTGTTCATCGCAGTGCTTTTCATCCCGGTTGCTCTTGTCTGCGCCTATTTTCTTGAAAAGGACCCCGCGTTCCTTGAGCGGAGGCTGAAACTCAAGGAAAAGGAAAAGCAACAGAGGGCAATCATTCGTGCAAGCCAGGTTATTTTATTAATCGCCATTTTGGTTCCGGGCCTGGACCGCCGATTCGGCTGGTCCGCGGTCCCTTCCGAGCTCGTCATTTTCGCTGACTTGGTGTTCGTGCTCGGCTATTTCCTCACATTCCTGGTATTCAAGGAGAATTCCTTCGCGGCAAGGACAGTTGAAGTGTTCAAGGGCCAAAAGCTCGTCTCAACAGGGCCTTACGCAGTAGTCCGCCACCCGATGTACTTTGCCCAATTGCTCATCTACCTGTCGATACCGATTGCCCTGGGCTCCTACTGGGCTTTTCCGCTTTTTCTTGCGATGCCGGTCATTCTGGTCTTGCGCATCCAAAACGAGGAGCAGGTCCTGCTGAGGGGGCTGCCTGGATACAAGGCGTACCAGAAAAAGACTCCCTATCGCCTGATTCCATATGTTTGGTAGGCACGCCGGATCCGCGGTTACGTGGAGCGGTTATAGTGCAGGGGGAGCGGCTCAAGTATGATGCTAGTGTCTTCAGGGTTTAACCCCACTAATACGTATATTTATATATTTTTGTGGGGTTAATTATTGCATGGTGCACTTATCGAAAAAAAAGATCAACGGGCACGAATACCTGTATGCAGTCCACTCGTTTCGCCTTCCCAGCGGAAAGGTCATGAAGCTGAGCAAGATAGTGAAAAATGGGGTGGAAGCCGCTTCATTGGGCGGCTTTTTCGAGGAAAAGCAGGCAAATGCCGTGGCGGACTATTACAAAGACAACAAAGCAGAGTTCAAGTTGCGTGACCCCGGAGCGCTTGAAAAAATAGAGCACGCCCGTCAGGAATACAAGGCGATACTGCGGAAACTGACTGTGAATCAGCGAAAAGACCTGTTCGACCGCTTCACCGTCAACTTTACCTACGAGTCCAACGCGCTTGAAGGCAACTCCCTTACGCTGAAACAGGTCGCGATAGTAATACGCGAGAACTCGTCAATAACCGGAAAAGACCTGCGCGAAATATACGAAACGCGCAACTCACGGGAAGTAGTCGACCTGATATTCAAAAACGAGTTCAAGGTCAACGAGAAGGACTTACTCCGAATGCACGCGATGCTGGTCAAGGACATGGGAATTCCGGAAGGCTACAAGAAGTTCCCGAACTACATCCACGGACGACAAGTCCTAACGGCACCACCCGAAGAAGTCCCTGCTGAAATGGGAAAACTCTTCGAATGGTATCGCGAAAACAAGCGCAAGATGCACCCCCTGCAGCTAGCCGCGCACCTGCACTGCAAATTCGAAGAAATACACCCGTTCGAAGACGGCAACGGTCGCGTCGGCCGCTTCCTGATACTGACTGTTCTGGCGAACGCAGGCTATCCGCCCCTGATAATTCGGAAGACCCAGCGGCTTTCCTATTTCAGCGCTCTTGAGGATTTTGACAACCGGCGCCCCGGAACCATGGAACGGTTCTTGTACGAACGCCTCAGGGAAACGCACGAGAAGTTCTTTAAAATATATGTAAAATACCTGTAAAATCGAACGGCCACCAAGCTAAGTGGCGATACGCAGCTAGCTTCATTCTAGAGTCTGAAGGATGCAGGGGGAGAGGCTCAAGTATGATGCTAGAGTCTGCTGCCCAGCCGCTCCAAGGCGGTCTTGGTCGTTATTATCGGAATGCCTTTGAATGCTCGCAGTTTTAGGAGGTGGTTGTCGCCTGACACGATGAAGTCCGCGCCTGCCGCCAGGGCGCACTCTAGGACTTTGTTGTCAGCAGGGTCTTCTTTTATGATTTCAACAGATTCCTTGGGCTCGACGAGAACCGTCATCGACTCGAGTTTTTCGGCCAGTTCGCTCGGGTTTTGGATGAGCGGACGGAGGCGCGGATAGCCGAGCACCCTTGAAAATTCCGACAATAGTTCCGGCGAGGTAAATAGCACTGCTTTTCTTTCGAGTATCTTTGAAAGCAGTAGGTACTCGTTGCCTCTCCAGAGAACGCCTGAAACCAGCGTGTTGGTATCGCAAACGATTTTCGTTGGCATCGGGGTCACCTTTGCCGTGTTTGTTCTATTGCCTCTTCCACAAGGTTGCGGCGGCTTTGTTCGGTGACGAATCCTGCTTGCCTGAGTTTCCGTTCGCTTTGCGCCACCAGTTTTTCAAGCTCTTTTTGGGAGAATTTTGGAAGCGCTATTTTTCTCAGTACTATTGTGTTGCCGCTGCCGAAAACCACGAACTGGGTTCCGACAACTGCTTCGACCGCGTTCCTGACACCTTTCGGTACCACTACTTGGCCTTTGGAAGACATCACGACTACGTCGGCGTTGTTTGTCATGTGAACATCACATTAAAAGTAAGCCAGTCTTACTTTTTATAACTTTTGTTTGGCGAGACTCTAGAATGAACCTATAGTCTGAAGGATGCAGGGGGAGAGGCTCAAGTATATTTCTAGAGTCTTGATGCAAGACCCTATTATTTGTGGTAGGTTTCAATTTGTTTGCGGGTCCATTCGACCAAGTCTGCGGTAAGGTACATGCTTGATTGGGTGCGCAGCTTTTCAAGGCACATGATGGCTTTTTGTTTGCTGATGGTTTCCTCGCGGACGGCTCGCGTAAGTATTGCAAGTGTTCCGTGTGGCGTAAGCCCAAAGCGTTTTGCGGTTTCGCGGGCGGTCAAGTCGTCTGTAAAAAACAATTTGATTCCCTCCTGCTTGGCCAAGGCTATTGCGCTTGACTCGCCTAGGCCGAGGTCGTAGCGTTCGCTTGTCATCTTGGTTAAGTCCTTGGATTTTCCGGTCAAGCCTACCACTATGCAGTTCTTTGGGAGCGGGAAGCCGCCAAGAAGTTCGTCCTTGACCTGTTTGCTTATGATGATTTTCCGAAATTGGGTGAGTACTTCGAGCGAGCCGATTTGCTGGAGATGGATGAACGGGCCCGCGTCGAAAATGGCAGTATCAATCTTTGCCATGCAAGCCCCACTCGACATCTTCTTTCAACGCGGCTTCCAGGCGCTCGGAGTGCGCCCGCCGGATGGCGTTCCTGACCGCGTCGCGTATTAACTCAGAACGGTTGGCGAACCAGCCGTCCGCGACCAGCGCGTCCATTTCCTCGACTAGCCTATGGGTGAGTTTTGCCGGGATGGCTTCCATATGAACACCTCAATCGTTATACTATGGTATTACGATATTTTTAATGCTTTCTTTTGGCCTGCGGCCTCTAGCGTAGCGTCCCCGTCTTGCAAGCTCGTTATTAGGTCAAGACTCTAGACAAAAGTTATAGTCTGGAGTATGCAGGGGGAGGGATTTGAACCCACGAACCCCTAAGGGAAAGGATCTTGAGTCCTTCGCATTTGACCAGGCTTTGCTACCCCTGCATTTGATTGGAATATATTTTACCCGCCCAAGGCTAAAAAGGCAAGCGGGTTTCGTCCCGGCCCGGCCAAGGTTAAACTTAAAAACTCGACCTCGGTATTGTGATGCATTACCTTCCCCAAGGTACTAAGGCAGTTCAACCCATAAGCAAGAGAGTGGCAGAGTGAAAAAGAAAGCAAGGAAAGCCAAGAAGTCCGCAGCCCGCAGGCACCCCAAAAAGGCAGCGAAGCGGGTTGCGAAGAAAAAGTCCAAGCCATCCCGAAAGAGTTTCAAGAAAGTCAGGAGGCCGAAGGCAAGAAAGGCTTTCAAGAAGTCCAAGAAGTCGGTGGCAAGAAAAGCCGCAAGGAAGACCGCAAAGCGGCCGGCTGCAAGGAAAGCCAAAAAATCGGCAGTCCATAGGCACCCAAAGAAGGCCAAGGCAGTCGCCCGCAGGCGCGAGCATTTTGAGAAGCGGCCTATTTTCGAGGAAGAGTGGTCCGACGAGTGGGAGGACGACGACTCGGACTTTTCAGAAGACGAATAGCTTACTTACCTAGTGGCCGTTGCATCGGAAAGCCGGCCTAGTCCTTTTTTTATTCCCTTCCAAGCCTTTAGACTATTCGTGCATTGCCTATGAGGATAGCAATTACCGGAGACTTCCATCTCGGGTTCAACCAGGATGCCCTGGCACAGGCTAGGAACGCGCTGGACGCGTGCAAGGACGCTGTCGCGATAGTCATTGCAGGCGACGTCTTCGACTCGCGCATCCCGCGGCAGGAGACGCTCAACGAGGCGCTCCAGCTTTTTTCGCAGGCAGCAGAGTCGCTTTCATCCAATGCTGTTGTTTTTGAACTAGATGCGGATGGGGTCATCACCGGCCTTTCCAATTACCCTCCGATTCTTGCTGTTGCGGGCACGCACGAGCGCCGCTCCAAAGGGCTTGCAAACCCAATCCACCTTTTAGATTCGGCACTGGCTGCTGTGAACTTGCACGCAAGGAAAATCTGCGTCCAAAAGGACGGCGAGAAAGTGGTGTTCCAGGCAATGGCAGGGGTCCCGGAGGAGTTCTCGCGCCAGGTGCTGAAGAAGATGGAGTTTAAGCCGGTCAAAGGAGCTTTCAATGTCTTCGTGTTCCACCAGTCGCTTGCAGAGGCAATGCCCTTTGGTGAATCACTTGCTGCGCAGGACCTGCCCGATGGCTTCGACCTTTACGTTGACGGCCACATCCACTGGATGATGGAGCTAATCGAGGGAAAGAAAAGGATAGTCATCCCCGGAAGCACCGTTGTCACGCAGATGCGCAAGAACGAGACGCGAAAAAAACAGGTCATAATTTTCGACACACAAGCCGGCACTTACGAGACCCGAGAGTTTTCAACTCGTTCATTCCTTTACCGCGACATTGTCTTTGAAAACCCGGCCACAAGCGCAGAAGTGGCTGCGCAAGTGGACTCCGCGCTTACGGAGATGCTGGCAGCAGGCAACCAGTCCCAAGTCCCCATAGTGAAGCTCAAGCTTAGCGGCAGGCTTGCGAACGGCCTTGAGTCCAAGGACTTGGACCTCACTGCAATAGCCAAGCGTTATGCTGACAAGGCAATGCTGCATATAGACCGTGACTTTGAGCGCAAGGACCCGTTGCAGGCAGATGCGGAGGAACTGCAAAAGGCCAGGAGCGACCCGCGCGGAGTGCGCGAAATCTCAGTCGAGCTTTTCATCGAGGCTCTGAAACGCCGCGACATCGAACTCTCCCACAGCCAGGCCGAGGAGTTGCTGGATGCTCTCTGTGAGGAGGACGCGGCAAGGGCTGCGCAACTTATTTAGATGCAGTGCCCATTAGAGAAGCCCGAGCAGCGCCGCCATTGTGCGCGCTGCCCTTCTCGGGTCGTTGAACTCGGCAATCCCGTGCTCAACAAGCAACTTCGACCCCGGCCGGGTGAACCTCCCGCCCATGAACACGCAGGCAATTGGCTTGTCGGGGAACCTTTTTTTGGCCTCGATTACAATCTTCGCGTCCTCAACAGTGTCCGTCATTGTCTGCAAAGTCTGGATGACTATGAGCCCTCCGATGTACTCTGTTGAAATCAGGGTGTCAACAGCAGTCTTGTAGCGTTCGGGAAGCGCGTCGCCAACCAAGTCAAGCGGGTTCCTTCTTGAATACGCCTTGTGCATTCCCTTGCTTTCAAGGGTCTTGAGCGTGTCCTCGGTAAGCTCGGCAAGCTTGATGCCGTTCTCCTCGCAATAATCCGCGCACAGCACCCCCGCCCCGCCTCCGTTGGTGATTATTGCGATGCTGTTGTGGCTGCTCCTTTTCTGGCTTGCAAGGCCTCCTGCGAATTCGAACATCTCCTCAAAGTCATTTGCCAATACCACGCCGGACTGCCTGCAAGCCGCCTTCCAAACGCGATAGGCGCCAACAAGCGCGCCCGTGTGCGCGCCTGCTGACTTGGTGCCTGCTGCGCCGCGTCCTGCCTTGAGCAGGACGATTGGTTTTGTCCTGGAAACACGCCTGCATACTTGCATGAACCTGCGGCCGTCCTTGAGCCCTTCGAGGTAGACTGCGATTGCCTTGGTGTGCGGGTCTGTTTCGCACCACTCGATGAAATCAGTGGTGTCAAGCTGTGCAGAATTTCCCACGCTTACAAGGAGGCTGAACTTGAACCTGTTCTCAATCGCCCAGTCTATCACGCTGTCGCTGAGCGCGCCGCTCTGCGAGATGAACGCGACCTCGCCGTCCTTTGGCGCCGCAAGCGCAAAAGAGGCGTTGAGTGACTCTGCCGGCCGGATGATTCCAAGGCAGTTGGGCCCAAGCAGCGCCATGCCATACTTGTCTGCTTCCTGCACGAGCTGTTCCTGCAGGAGCCTTCCCTGCGGCCCGGTCTCGGCAAACCCTGCTGTTGTGACAACAACTGCCTTGACTTTTTTCTGGCCGCACTCGCGCACAACTTGCAGCACAACCGCAGCAGGCACGCAGACTACCGCAAGGTCAACCGGGCCCGGTATGTCGTGCACGCTCGGGTAGCATTTCTTTCCAAGGACCTCCTTGTGGTGCGGGTTTACCGGATAGATTTTTCCGCGAAACGGCTTTGCGCCGCCGACTTCGAACACCGAGCCGAAAAGCAGGCTCTTGAGCACGCCCTGGCCCACTGACGCGGGGTCTGTTGACGCGCCGATTACTGCAACTGACGCGGGCGCGACGAGCTGGTCAATAATTTTTTTGTCAAAGGCCATTCATTGTCACTTATGTGTCTCAATCAGTATGCGCGCATCAACAGCATAGCAGCTGTCAGCAGTCGCAATGACTGGGTTTAAGTCCATCTCGCAGATTTGCGGGTTTTCCTCAATCATCCTCGACGCGTTGACCAAGAGGTTTGCAGTTGCATCCAGGTTTGCGCGGATTCCCCGGAAACCTTTGCTCGTAAAGAACGCCGCGGCCTTGGTCTCAAGGAGCATCGCCTTGGCATGCTCGGCGTCAAGCGGGCACACCCGCACCGAGAAGTCGGCAGTAAGCTCGACGTAGGTTCCGCCCATTCCGAACATTATTGTCTGGCCGAACACGTCGTCCTTTTTCGAACCCACTATGAACTCAATCCCCTTGACCTGCTCCTGTATTGCAAAGCACTCAAGCGGAACGCCCTGCGCCCGCTCCGTCAGCGTCACGAAAGCCTGCTTTGCCTCCTTGGCCGAGTGCAGGCCCGTAATTACAAGCTGCTTTTCGGTCTTGTGGCCGGCATCAAGCGGAATGGCCTTTACCACCAGCGGGTAGCGCATCCTGTCCGCAATCGCGTAGTCGAACTGCTCGGAAGTGCGCACTAGCACCTGCACCGGAGTCTCGATGCCGTACGACTCAAGAAGGGAAAGCGACTGCTTGTAACCAAGCGCCTCTGCCATACAATCGCATTACATTATTTTGCCTGCGTAAAAAAGGCTGCCGGAACGAAGTAAAATACCGGGACTACAACTGGCGAGGGGGTTTGCAAACAACCGCGCAAAAACCCAAATTTTTTCAAAACGTTTAAAACGCGTAAATGACTTGTTTAGTTATGGGGAAGTTGAAGGGCCAGGATTCGACCGAGTACCTGGTTGTTCTGGCCGGGGTTTTGCTAGTTTCATTCTTAATATTGGTGTTGCTTGGCAGGTCCCCATCAAGCAGCAGTTCGGTAACGGACCAGCAGTTGCAGGCGTACTGGACCGGGACAACCCCGTTTGCAATCTCAACAGCCAAAGTGACCAACGAGAGCATCTCGTTGGCTGTTTCGAACACACTAACTGAGCAGGTTTACCTCACTGCAATAGAGGCGCAGGACGATTCAGGCAACAACGGGACTATCCTGATACCTAATAAAAGCTTCAACGCGGGAGAGAAGATAGTGCTGTCTAACGATTCGTTCACCACGCTCAACCCGTGCACTGGCAAGGCAGCAGGAAGCGCGTACAAGTTAAAGTCAATAACCTTCATCTACTCGCAGGGAGCTATATCTGGCATCCGGCAGCAGGGCACGCAACCGCTTATGGGCGCGTGCTCAGGTTACGTGCAGTCGGGCGAAAGCTTGACTCCGACTTCCACACCCATTCCAGAGTCAACATCTACGCCTACACCCGCGCCCGAGTTTGATTGCGGTACGAGCGTCTCGTTCACTTACAACGGTGGCGCAGTCACTTATGGCACGGTGACATCGCAAGCGGGCAAGTGCTGGCTGGACAGGAACCTCGGGGCTACCCAAGTTGCCAATGCTTCTGACGACTCGGCTGCTTACGGTGGCCTATTCCAGTGGGGCCGGTTGGATGACGGGCATCAGGCCCGCGACAGTGAGACGACCCTCAACTTGTCCTCCACTGACAACCCTGGACACAGCAGCTTTATCGATGGAGAAGATTTCACTTGGGATTGGAGGTCCCCCCAGAACGATAACCTGTGGCAAGGAACTAGCGGAATTAACAATCCCTGTCCTAGCGGCTGGCGCGTGCCAACTATAACTGAATGGCAGGCTGAAATTGATGCAGGCAGTTGGGCGGGCTTTGAGTCCGCTTATGATTCACCCTTAAAATTGACACGGGCCGGCTACCGGTACGGCTTTGTAGACTCGGAAGGCAGCTACGCATGGTATTGGAGCAGCACAGTAGATGGAACGAATGCTGAATACTTGTATTTCTACGATGGCGACGCGGGTGCATATTCAGATAGCAGGAGCAATGGCGGCTCGGTAAGGTGCGTCAGCGATACGTTTTCTTGCGGCAATAACGTCACGTTCACTTACCGGGGTGGCCAAGTCACTTATGGCACGGTTGAATCACAGGCAGGCAAGTGCTTTATGGACCGTAACCTTGGCGCCAGCCAAGTTGCCAATGCTTCTGACGACTCGGCTGCTTACGGTGATTTGTTCGAGTGGGGACGGCTGGATGACGGTCATCAGGCCCGCGACAGCGAAACAACCAACAGCCTGTCCTTTGCTGACAACCCGGGGCATAGCAGTTTTATCTCAGCGGCAAATTTCTCTTATGATTGGAGATACCCTCAAAACGATAACCTGTGGCAAGGAACCAGTCAAATTAACAACCCCTGTCCTAGTGGCTGGCGCGTGCCAACCATAGACGAGTGGCAGGCTGAAATTGACGCGGGCAGTTGGTCTGGCCCTGAATCCGCTTACGCTTCGCCATTAAAATTGACACGAGCGGGCTACCGGTACTACGAGTCCCCTGAGAGTGAAGGTAGCTATGGTGAATATTGGAGCAGCACAGTAAACGGCGAGTATGCGGACTGCCTGTACGATGGTGACTATCAGATTAACCCGGGTTCGGATGACAGGGATGCCGGCTTCTCGGTAAGGTGCGTCAGTGATGCTGCGTCAGTAATTAGCCTAGCTGCGATACCCGGGGTAACCCCGCCAGTGACACTCGCAACTCCAGTAACAACGATTACCACGACGGGCCAATATACCGGCACGGTGACCTGGTCGCCTGAAGCTGAACTTTTTGCTGGAGAAACGGTGTACACGGCGACGATTAACCTCACGCCAAAGACCGGTTACACGCTGACTGGCGTGGCTGGGAATTCCTTTACCGTGGCGGAAGCGGCGAAC
>CAINOH010000004.1 GCA_903851445.1 uncultured Microcaldota archaeon
AAGACGTTCTACCACGCATACGTGTCGTCATCCAACCCGTTCTCTGCTGTCTGGGATACCAGCAAGATCGGCGATACGAGTAGTAATGATACGACTATAGTGCTGCCTATCACCGGGACTTACTCCGTGAACTGGGGTGATGGTCACTTGGATTCGAATGTGGATACCCACGTTTATGCTGATCCCGGAGTTTACACGATTAACATATCCAACATTGCGGAAACGGGATTCAGGTTCAACAATGGAGGCGACAAGCTGAAGATTATCAACATAACACAATGGGGCGACTTGTATGTAGGCAACTCTGGCTATTATTTCTACGGCTGTTCCAACCTGAACTTCATTGGGACGGATAGCCTAAATCTAACAGGAACAACGGACTTGTCTGCTATGTTCTATAAAGCGTCTGCTTTTGATGGGAACATAAGCAACTGGAATACTAGTAGCGTTACTAGTATGCCGGGCGTGTTCAATGAAGCGTCTAGCTTTAAGGGAGATGTAAGCAACTGGAATACAAGCAAAGTTACTAGTATGTCTTATATGTTCTATGGCGCGTCTGCTTTTGATGGGAACATAAGCAATTGGGATACGGGCAAAGTTACTACTATGCAGGGCATGTTCTATAACGCCATTAGTTTTAACCAGCCGTTAAGCAACTGGAATACTAGCAGCGTTACTGATATGCAGGGTGTGTTCAATAACGCGTCTGTTTTTAATCAGAACATAAGCAATTGGGATACGAACAAAGTTACTGCTATGAGTTATATGTTCATATCCGCGTCTAGTTTTAATCAGCCGTTGAATGATTGGAATACAAGCAGCGTCACATCTTTTAACCACATGTTTTTCTCTGCCTCAAATTTCAACCAGGACCTGAACGACTGGAACACGTCCAATGCGATGGACATGGGCGACATGTTCAACAGCGCACCGAACTTTAACGGCAATGTCAGCAATTGGGACACTGGCAAAGTCGTGGGCATGAATTACATGTTCCAGGGCGCGTCAAACTTCGACCAGGACTTGGGCGCTTGGAACGTGTCCAGCGTGAACAACTTCGCCGCCATGCTCGCGGGAGTGAACTTAAGCCCGAAAAACTATGATAGCCTCCTAAACGGCTGGGCGAGCCGGCCAGTTCAGTCAAATATGGCTTTTGATGGCGGCAATTCCCAGTATTCGATTGCCGCGGTTATTGCCAGGAACACGACCTTGATTGCAGGCAACGGCTGGACTATCACGGATGGCGGGCAAGTGTCCGGCGAAGCACCTGCGCCCGTCACCACTTGTGATTCGAACGGGACTTGGACTGCGAGCGACCAGGCGGTTGCTTTGAACGCGACTGATGTTGGCGGTGCCGGACTTTCGTTCACCACGCACTGGGTGAATGACGCAAGCCCGAGCAATACGACGACATTCTCAGTCACGACAGAGGGCAACAACACCATTACGTTCTATTCAACTGACGTTATCGGCACTGCCGAAGCCAACAAGACGTGTTATGTCGCGCTGGACAAGTCCGCGCCAACCCCGGACTGGCACCACGTGGTCAGGCGCTTTGCGGTATTCAACGGCTCGCTCTACAGCGCGGACCCCCTTGCTGCCAAGGTCTACCGCTACGGTGACGGCACTACGTGGACGCAGGTCGGCTCGGGCTTCGGGTACGCGTCGGCGCTTGCAGTATACGAGGGCAACCTGTACGTCGGCGGGAACGGGGTAGTCTACCGCTATGACGGCGGCGTGACTTGGACGTCAATAGGCGGAGGGGAAGGCAACATCGTCGCCCTAATATCATACAACGGCACGCTCTACGCCGGTACCTCAAGCAACGGGAACATCTACCGCTATGACGGCGGCACGTCGTGGACCACCCTGTCATCAGGCGCATCCTACACTTTCGGCGCCACTGTTTACAACGGGAGTGTGCTCTGGGCGCAGGCAGCATCCTCGGGCGTGGTGACGAAGATGGGAAGCGGCGTGGCCGCCTACGCATCGGAGCCGGTTGAGCGCGGGTCGTTCAACCACCTGGCCGCAACCTACGACGGGAGCACGGCAACCATCTACGTCAACGGCGCGGCAGCGGGCACCAGCGCCTCGAGTGTAGCCATACCCGCCAACAACTTGGACCTTTACGTGGGCAACACGCACGGCTCGACTTTGGACGGCAGCGGGGGCGCGTTCAAGGGCACGATAGACGAGGTGCGCGTGTGGAACCGCTCGCTTACAGCTGACGAGATGAAGCAGCAGTACGCCGCGAACCTGCGCAAGGCCGGCGCGTCGTCGTGGGTCCTCGAGACCACCCAGGCGGGCCTCGCGGACGGTAACTATTCCTACTCCATCTACACGACGAACGCGTCCGAAGGCGCAAGCCCGGTCTCTTCGGGGACGCAGTTCGTAATCGTGAACAGCAGCTAGCCCCAAAGCAGTTGCCAAGCCGGGCAGCGCCAAGGTGCGGTTCTTTTTTTGCACTGCAAAAAATCGCATATAAAAGAGGGACTTTCGTTCTATAGGTATCAGAGGGGAAAAAGGTGCGCGGGCAGACCACTGTCGAGTTCATGGCCATCCTGGTCCTAGCTGCGCTCATCTTGCTCATAACCGTAACAACAGCCAGCGGGCAGGGCCGCGCCCTTTCCGCAAACAGGGCGGGTCTGGAGGCGTCCCTTGCGGCAACCAGCACGGCCAATGCCGCGCGCGAAGCCCACGCCCAGGGCCTTGGCGCGCGCAGGATATTTTTCATCACCCTGCCGGATTCCTACGACGCCTCGGCGTCGGGGGTTTACCCATCCTACCTTTCGATAAGGGCGGAAGACACTGACTTCGTGGAGACCTTCCCCTTCCAGGTTTCGGGCTCGCTCCCAAGCGGCCCGGGCTCGTTCGAGATTTTGGTCGAAAACAACGGAAACACGGTGTCCATCGGACGGCGGGTCGCCTCGGCCAACACAAGCGCAATAGACGCCACCCTTTATGCCGGCGAGAACTATTCGGCTGCCGTTTTGGTTTCCGGCTTCTCAGGCTACGACGCGAACGTGACTGTGCAATGCGCGTGGGACGATGGCGACGTCAACATATCCTGCCCTGACGCGGGCTTTGCGGTTGCCGCGAAGTCCAACGGGACATTCACAGTCGGCTTTTCCGCAAGCGCGGATGCAGCCTACGGCACGTACTCCGGCCTCATTGGCGTGGCAGTCCAGGCGGTTGAGGCAAACCAGTCAATCTGGATACCCGCGTCAATCAGCGTGGTACCCGCGCCGTAAAAGGTGAACTAGCATATAAAACCGGGTTCTCCGTTCTAGTAAACAAGGGGATGCAGCCTATGCCGCGTTGGATGCAGTCTTGCAGGTTCGGGTCCAGCCGCGGCCAGTCGCTCGCCGAGTTCATGATGCTTTTGAGCATAATGGTGCTCTACTTTACCGTGTTCTCGCTCATCTACGGCGGCCAGCAGGCGAACCAGTCACACTTCATCGACGGCCTGCTCGGCAAGCAGGCAACTGACTCGGTGGCGCTCCGGGCTAACGCGGCGTACATAGCGGGCAACGGTTCGGTATTGAACCTGACTGTGGCCAATGCATCATCCAACCTCTCGATAACAAGCCACGCCGTGCAGCTTGTCATCAAGGACGGGGTAGTGGATTCGCCCCTGGTGACCTCGGCTGTGCACGGCGACTTCTCGGTTGGGCCGAAGACTGCAAGGAATTTTTATGGCAACATCTCAATCGGCTAGCAGGGGCCAGATATGGCTCATAGACGCCATGGTGTCCGGCGCGATGATAGCCATGATTGTGTTCATGATGCTCGGGACCTCGGACAAGATGACCCAGAATTACCGCAACGCCAACTCGGAAATCAGCTTCTCGAACGCGCTCCTTGCGGCCTCGGACTCGCTCGTCCTCACGCCCGGCTCGCCCGCAAACTGGGAGAGCACCACCATTGACGGCACGGGCCTCAGCTCGTTCGGGCTCGCCTCGTCCTCCAACGTCATAAGCCCTGCAAAGGCAGCTGCGATGCAAAGCCTGAACGCGACGAACTATTCCACAATCAAGGCCGCGCTCGGTCTTGGCGCAGTCAACGTATCAATAGAGATAAGCAACCTTAGCGACAGCACAACCCTCTACTCGTTCGGGGTTGCGCCGCCAGGCACGGCGCGCTCGGCGGTGTTCGAGCGGGTCGCGCTGCTTAACAACAGCGCGGTGCTTGTGAAGGTGACTGCAGGATGAGGCGCGCATTCATATTCTCAGTTGACGCCCTCATCGGGCTCGGGATAGCCCTTACTGTGCTCGGGCTTTCGGCATCGTTTTCGGACACAACCAGTCTTCCGTACTACTCCCAGCTCCACATGCAAAGGTACACTGCAGACCTCCTTTCGGTCATGCAGAAGGCCGGCTACGTGGGGGCCGCACTTTCCGGCGACGACACTCCCATACGCGGCGCGTTCGTGCTGACTGGCAGCGAAAAGTGCTTCCTCTTCAAGGCAGTGGACGCGAGCACGATGAATGTCACGGTCTCGGTGCCAAAGGCGGGCTGCGGCGGCCTGGGGACGACGCTGTCGTCCGCTGTCTCGAACCAGTATTACAACGGCAAGTATTACATCGTGGAATTGTTGGGTTGGGTGCAATGAGCGGCGCAAACGGGGTGCATATGCGGAGGGCCTTCGTCGGCAGCATGGCAGCGGGGATGCTTGCGGCCCTCATAATGCTTTTGATAGCATACTCGCACCCGTCGCTTCTGGCCCGCGAAAAGTACGTTTCGGACTACGCGGCAGCATCCACTATACGGCAGCTTTTCGACAACACGGCAGCGCAGCTTGCCAACCAGACCGGGGTCGCATACTCGTTTGCAGCAGCGGAAAGCGGTTACGCGAACGCGACCTTCAACCTGGGGTTCGCGTTCCAAGACGCAAGCGGCCTGGTCAGCAACTACTCGCTCTTTTTGCAGGACAACTACTCCTCGCCTGCCTCGGCCCTGATAACGCCGGACTTCTCCGCCATGGACAACGGCAGGGTTGAGATAATGTCGAACACTACCGTGTTCTACGCGGATTACGCGACGCAGTCAGCCGGGTTTACAGCTGCACCCGGCGTGGAAGCGACCGGGATGCGGAACCTGTCCATAACCTTTGTCACGAGCCAGACTCTGAACCAGACCACCCCGTGGTCCTACGACGAGGATGGCGACATCAACGTGACTGTTTCGGTGCAGCACGCAGGCGGCACCAACATATCCAACGGCCTTTTGGACTCCTCGCTTGCACACTATTATTGGTTCAACTTTACCGGAACTCCGGGCGCGAAGACATTCATGGTGTTCGCAGGGAACGATTCCGTATCTTCCGGCGTGGCGTGGGTCAACGTCACGTCCGCGCCAGGGAGCCTGACCTTGTCAGGCGTCTTCCCGTACTGGAGCGGCCAGCTTTGGTACTACAACGCCACGCTCGCAGTTGACAAGGGCGCGATAAACCGCACCTCGAAGGTCATAACCTGGGAAGGCGGCTAGGAAGCGGGTTGCCTGATAGGACTAGTCTTGTCCGTAGCGCCAAATCATTTGAATGACTTGTACCACTTTTCGTATTCCTTGTGCGAAGAAAAGCAGTGGATTACGACGATTTTCTCGCCTTCGATGTTGAATACAAGGCGCGCTTGGCGCGTTACATCCTCGACATGGTGTGGAACCCCGAATCCAAGATGCCTACGTGGTGGCAACTGCGAGATTTTTTCCAGGTGTGTTTTGAAAAAGAGCTGAAGCTGGCGTTCCAATGTAATGAATTCCTTCTGCGCCGCTGGCTTGAACTCGACTTGCATCTCACAACCCTGCCTCCTTCATCACTTTTGCCATCGGGATGGTCTTTGTCTTGCCAGACCTGACTTCTGCCATCTCGATTTCAACAGCCTTGTGAACCAGCTGGACCTCCTCCTCATCAACCGTTCGCCCATAAAGGACAAGCGCCTGGCGTATGACTTCGGTTTGGTTGCCCGCATAACCTTTCTCTATTATGTTGGACATTATCCGTTCGTATGGCGCGCCGAGATTGACGTTCATAACATCACCTATGCATATTAGATGCACATTTGATAATATATTTGTTGTGCATCCCATATGTGGGTGCTCTTGCCGAATCATTCTGCCAAATTAAGGGTCAATAGCCTTTCGGGACCGCGTTTCCGCTGTCTTTTGGGTTCCTGGCCATTGCATTCTGTGGACAAAACTGCTCTGGTTATTATATGCTTTTTTGCCATATTCAACAAGGGCGATTATATGGTTGAGCTTGTCACTGAAAAAATCTCGGTTCCGGAAGGCTGCAACATCATCTTCGGCCAGACCCACTTCATCCGCAGTGCCGAGCACCTCTACTCCTGCCTTGTTGAGAGCGTGCCGGGAATAAAGTTCGGGCTCGCGTTTGCCGAGGCGAGCGGCGACTGCCTCATACGCACTGAAGGAACTGACGAAGAGCTTGTTAATGTCGCAGGCCGCGAGCTTGCGAAAATCGGAGCCGGCCACACGTTCCTAATCTTCCTGCGCAACGCGTTCCCGATAAACGTGCTCAACGCGGTCAAGCAGACAAGCGAAGTTGCCTGCGTCTATTGCGCAACAGCGAACCAAGTTGAAGTAATCCTTGCACAAACCGAGCAGGGCCGGGGCGTGCTTGGCATAGTTGATGGCTCTTCAAACAAGGGCATCGAGCAGCCAGCCGATGTGGCTAAAAGGCGCGAATTCCTAAAGAAAATCGGTTATACCCCGAAGTAAAATTAAGGTTGAATCCGAATGTCCAACTTTGCACTCACCTGGCAACAGGTGCGCATCCTAGAGAAAATTCCCAGCAAGCCGCAGTCCGCGCGTGGCATCGGCGAGGACTCAGGCATAGACTACAGCACCCTAATGAGCGCGTTCACCGCACTCTCCGAGCAGGGCCTTGTTGACGTCTCAAAGGAGGAGCGCCAAGTCTACGAGCTTACAGCTGAGGGCAAGGACTATCTTGGCAAGGGCACTCCCGAGCGTAGGCTCTACCTGGCTGTTTCAAAGTCCGGCGAGGCGGGGCTCGAGGCCGCTTACTCCGCAGCAGGGCTTGCGGATGCGGAAAAGGGAATCGCCTTGCAGTGGGCGAAAAAGAACGGCTGGCTGAAAATCGGAAAGAACCCGTCGGGCCTCCCGGTTTTTCAGCTTGCGGCAACCCCGAATGAAGCCGCGCTCTCAAGAACTGAAAAAATACTGGAGGCGGTCTCCAAGGGCGAATCTTCGGATGTTGCTGTTGCCGACCTTTCAATTTTGATGTCGCGGAAACTCGCAACCGAGCGCACTGAAAAGGAGTTCGCAGTCAATGCGACAGCGGCGGCGCCGAAAGCAATCGAGCTTTCAAAGAAACAGCTTGCGAACGTGATATCCGCGGTCACTCCCGAATCAATCCGCACAAAGGCGTGGAAGAAGCCCGGGATGGAGTTTGAGAAGTACGACGCCCTCGCGGCGTCTCCAGTGCAGTACATCGGAAAGAAGCAGCCTCTTCGCGCGTTCATTGACGAGATACGCCAGATTTTCCTCGAGATGGGCTTTACAGAAATAAAGGGCCCGATTGTCGAGGCCGCGTTCTGGAACTTCGACGCATTATATGTTCCCCAGGACCATCCGGGACGCGAGTTGCAGGACACCTTCTACATCAAGAACCCCAGTAAGTCAGTGATTGACGCAAACAGCGACAAGGGACTCGTTGAAAACGTCAAGAAAGTCCACCAGGATGGAGGCGGAACGGGCTCAACAGGCTGGGGCTACTCGTGGGACAATACGGTTGCCGAAAAGAACGTGCTGCGCACGCACACCACAGCAGCAACCTGCAGGCACCTGGTCAAGGCAGCCTCGGAGAAAAAGTTCCCGGTAAAGGTGTTCTGCATCGACCGAGTTTACCGCAACGAGGCCATTGACTACAAGCACCTTGCGGAGTTCCACCAGGTAGAGGGAATAATAATAGACGACAACTGCACGTTCCAGGACCTAATCGGGATGCTCCGCATATTCTACCAAAAGCTCGGCTTTACCGACATCCGCATCACGCCCTCGTTCTTTCCCTACACCGAGCCTTCGGCGCAGGTCGAGGTGTTCGACCCCGTGAGAAAAGAATGGCTCGAGCTCGGCGGGTGCGGGATGTTCCGGCCCGAAGTCACCAGGCCGCTGGGCATTACGGGCAATGTTGCCGCATGGGGCCAAGGGCTAGAAAGGCTGATGATGTCACGCGAGAAGCTTTCCGACATCCGCACGCTCTACAGAAACGACCTGGACTGGATTCGGAAGGAAAGAAAGTAGGCTGGCCTTTTGGATATTTGCCGCCTTTGCATTCCTTGCATCCGGTTTATTAATTTTTGTTAACAATCGTTACTATATGAACCCGCCCTGCATCGCCGCTGTCTGGTATTTGATTCCCACAGTGAGCGCGAGCCTCGCGAAGCAACTTGCAAAGGAGGGGCTTTCGCAGTCGCAGATTGCTGAAAAGTTAGGCACTACACGTGCTGCCGTCTCGCAGTACCTTTCCGGGAAACGCGGGACCGAATTGAGGCTGGGCAAGAAGTCGAAAAAAGCACTCGATGCACTTGCAAAAAAGCTTGCAAAGAGCGAATCGGATGACGCCGGGCTTTCGCTTGCGATGTGTGGAATTTGTGCAATCGCGAGGAAGGAGAAGGTGCTCTGCAGCCTGCACCGGAAAAAGGGCGCTGACAAGGCCTGCAAAATCTGCTGTGGTGCAACTTGCAAATGACAAGAATGGATGTTTACCTTGACAATTCGGCAACTACGAAAGTCGACCAAAAGGTAGTGGAGGCGATGCTTCCATACTTTACCGAACGGTTCGGCAATCCGTCCTCCATACATTCCAAGGGCGTTGAGGCGCGGGAGGCCGTTGAAAGGGCGCGGGAGCAGGTTGCAAAATTAATCAATGCAAAGCCCTCGGAAATAGTCTTCACAAGCGGCGGGACGGAAAGCGACAACCTTGCGATAATCGGCGCGGCAAAGGCAGCGAATTCGGACGAGTCCAAGAGAAACGCAGTAGTCTGCTCCAATGTCGAGCACCCGGCAGTGCTGAACACGTGCAAGGACCTGGTTGCCTCCGGATTCTCCTTTTCAGAGGCGAAAGTAAATTCCGAGGGAATCCTCAAAACCAGCGAGGTACAGTCGCACATTTCAAAGCAGACCGCGGTTGCAAGCGTAATGCTTGCAAACAACGAGATTGGCACCATCCAGCCAGTTGCTGCAGTTGCAAAATTATGCCACGAACAGGGTGCACTGATGCACACTGACGCTGTTCAGGCTGTTGGAAAGATTCCCATTGATGTCAAGAAGCTCAATGTTGACCTCCTTTCGCTTGCCTCGCACAAGTTCCACGGCCCCAAGGGAGTCGGCGCACTTTTCATCCGCGAGGGAGTCAAAATCAAGCCAATCTTCGGAGGCGGAGGACACGAGCGGGGCTTGCGCTCGGGAACCGAGAACGTGCCCGGCATAGTCGGCCTGGGCGCTGCGGCAAAAATAGCTGCCGAGGACCTGTCAAATGACATCCCGCGCATGGCCGCGCTCCGCAACAGGCTCATCAGCGGGCTTTCGGGCCTTTCCCGCGCTTTCCTCAACGGCAGCCGCGACCAGAGGCTTCCAAACAACGCGAATATGCGTTTTTTGGGCGTGGAGGGCGAGGCGCTCATAACCCTGCTTGACGAGGAGGGAATCTGCGCCTCAACAGGTTCCGCCTGCTCTTCAAAGAAGCTCCGCGCATCGCACGTCCTGCTTGCGCTTGGCTTGGCGGACTGGGAAGCCCACGGCTCGCTTCGGCTGACGCTTTCGCGTTTTTCAACAAAAGATGAAATTGATTATGCATTGGAAAAGATTCCAAAGGCAGTAACAACCCTGCGGAGAATGTCGCCGGTCTGGGCGAAGCTTGAGCGCGGGGAGAAAATAGAGGATGTTAAGGATGGCGGGCACATACACTGAACTTGTAATGGAGCACTTCAAGAACCCCAAGAACATGGGCCAGATGGAGGACGCGGACGGCAAGGGCGAGGTCGGGAACGCAAGCTGTGGCGATGTCATGACCGTGTACATCAAGGTCAAGGGCGACCGGGTAGCAGACATCAAGTTCCAGACTTTCGGCTGCGTGGCCGCAGTTGCCACAAGCAGCATGGTGACCGAGCTTGCCAAAGGAAAGACATTGGATGAAGCTATGAAAATAACCCGCGCGGATGTTGCGGAAAAACTGGGCGGCCTCCCGCCAATCAAGATGCACTGCTCCAACCTCGCTGCTGACGCTCTGCACGCGGCAATCGAGGACTACCGGAAAAAGGCGTCAGAGTAAAAGATTCAGTTCAGTTTGGATGTTGTTCATCGGAAAGCTACTGCCGATGAGGTTTTTTAAGCGAAAACTGGCTAGGTATACCTATGGAAGTCCGTTTCGAAGGCCGTGACGCGATTATTTTACGTCCTGAGACCGAGCTTGACCGATTCGTAAAGGAATTCGTGTCAATTCTTGAAGAGTCCGGCATTGGATACGTGCTGGTTTCCGGGTATGTGGCCATACTTTTCGGCAGGAGCCGCAACTCTGAAGATGTGGACATTCTGGTTGAGAATGTGGATTTCGGGAGGTTCGAGCGCTTCTGGAAAAAAGCCTGCAAAAGCATGGATTGCATCAACGCGGAAAACCCCAAGCGAGGTTTCGAGGACTACCTTTCGGATAGTTTGGCCCTGCGCTTTTCAAGAAAGTCAAAGCCAATCCCGAACATGGAAATCAAGTTCGCGAAAACAGAGCTTGATGAGTGGACGATTGCAAACGCGGCGAATGCGACCCTCAACGGGTACGTGTTGAAGGTTTCCCCTCTCGAGCTTCAGATTCCGTACAAGCTTTATCTCGGGAGCTTCAAGGACATCGAGGACGCAAGGCACCTGTGGCTAGTTACCAAAAGCCATTTAGATAATCAGATGCTTGACTCATTCATAGGCCAGTTGGGCGTGAAGAAAGAGGCTGCAAAATGGCTGAGCTGAAACTTCCAAAGATAGACCTGAAGGAGCTTGCGCGGCAAAAGCGCCGAAACCAGCGTGAGCGCATGGCGTTCGTCGAGTGGTACGCAAAGCAGATAGCCGAAGGCAAGGCTTGAGCACGCTTATCCCGGCTCCCAACCCTACTACCACTAATTGCTTACTTTTTTATTGGCAGCTAAAGAAATGGTTAGTCCCACCAAGCAGGTGTTGCAGCAGACGCTTCGGTTATTTTTCATTTGGAGCACAATTATATCATGAAGCCCGCTTTCACCGTCCTTATCCTTGCACTAGCCTGCGCTTTCGCATCTGCAGCCAGCACGCAGCAGCAGGAACAGACGATATCAGTCAACGCAACCGAGGCGCCCGCGCTCGTAGAGGTCAGGGGCTCCCTTGACTTTGCCTACTTCGTGCCCGGGGTGGAGAACCGCGAGAACATAACCATTGCCCTAGCGCTCTCGCAGATGTCTGTTTCAACGATAGCTGCCGGAGACCTCAAGGTGTACGTCCTCATAGAGCCAAAGCGCAACGACTCGCTTTTGTACTTTGCCGGCAACCCGGAAGCAAAGTCATACTACCTTACCCTCGACTGCATAGTGGGCGGCCAGTCTTGCGCGCAAGGCTCGGTAACCGAGCGCACCGTCGGCGTCTACTTCAATTCGTCGTCGCCTGGGCCCCTCGAGGGCGACGGCATAATTGTCCGCGCGGCCGTGGTCCCGTTCGTCCCTGAGCAGGAGAACCAAAGCGAGTTTGCGCCAAACAGCAGCTCCGTCGGCCTGGAGGCGCGCATAATGCAGGCCGCATCAGGAGTATTGGGCATAGTGGGCCAGGCCGCAAACGTGACAACTGGCGCGCTTTCCGACATCTCCATCACCGTGACCACCAACAACACATCAGCTTCCCCTGCCACGGTCTTGCCGGATTCCAGCTACGACTCGGCGGCTCCCGCACAGGACCTTTCATCCGCCATCGGGATGTTCCTTGGCGAGATTTCAAAGCCCGAAGTCGCGACAGTGGTGTGCCTTCTTGCGGTTGGCGCGCTAATCTTCCTGCGCCTTAAGGGCAGAAAGCGCAGGCCCAACGGCCCAGATGGGATATTCGACTTCTGACCACCCTCCGAATTTGGGCCGGTTTGCTCTGTTTTTTATTCCTTGTCGGACAAGATATTCTTCCGACTAACTAGCATATTCTGGGCCCGTAGTCGAATGGTAAGACGCCTCGTTGACGTCGAGGAGACCCGCGGTCCGATTCCGCGCGGGCCCACTACTTCCTTTCCCTTTTACTTAGCATGCTGCGCCACGATTAACGTCGCCTTCTGGTAGGCGATTGCAGCCGTCATTCCCACAATTACGCTGAGTAGTATCACTAAAAGGAAAGCCGCGGGTGCAAAAACGCCCGCCAGCACCGTTGCAATTGAGAAGATTACCGCCGGGTGTACAAAGTAGATGAAGAGCGAGGCCTTGCCCGTCTCCTTGAGCGCGTTGCAAACCCCCTCAAGCCACCTTTCCGCAGCGTGGTAAGCGGCTGCGATGATTATCAGGCAGGCAAGCGGGTAGAAGTAAAGGTAGACCGGGAACAGGTCGGTGTTTATCGTAAGCGCCGACGCCAGGAGGAAGACGATTAGCGAGGCTCCGGCCACCTTTTGCGCCTTCTTGCCCAGCTCAACGTGCGACAGGTACATTCCCGCAGCAAAGAAGAACAGGTATCTGGCGCAGAAGACAAGCGAGACCGGGTCCGCGTTCCACGCGGTTGCCTGCGCCGCGTTGTCGTAGAGCTTGAAGAAAACCGAGACCGCGTAAGCGAAAAGGAGGATTATCCAGGATGGCACGCGCCGCCTTGCTTCCTGTAAAATCGGAAACAGCAGGTAAAGCTGGATGATGAGCGGGATGAAGTAGAGCGCGCCACCGTTGAGCCTTCCCAAAAGGGCGTCAACCGCAAAGGTGGCTGCGTCGAACTTTGCGTTAATTAACACTGCAATAATCTCAAACGCCAGGCAAAAGATGACGTAAGGCCACAACACCCGCTTTGCAAAGCTCTTGAAATAGTCCGCACCCGGCTTTGCGTACCTCCTTGCAAGCAAGTATCCCGTGCTGAATATGAACAGGGGAACGGCAAACCAAATGAAATTGTCAGCCCACAGGTATTGCGGGAATGCGGTTATTGCGTGGATTGTCACAATCGCAAGGATGGCGATTCCCTTGAGGAAGTCAAAGAACCCGATGCGCTCGCGGTCCCTGTCGTGGTCGCTGACCACGTACCTTGAAAGGAGCCGAGAGTAGAGCGCGATTGTCACGCCGCCCGCCAAAAGGCCGGGAAGGAAGAACTGTAACTGGATTTCCTGCATGCAATAATTGTATGCGCTTCAATCAAAAACGTTTTGGACGCTCGGGTTTTGACGCTGGTCAAGAGAAAAAAATCAACTTTTTGTTAACGGAAACGCGGTCTCCTTCTAATAATAATGTCGTTTTTCATAAGCCATTTATGGAAATTAGTTATCCAAGCGAGGAATCTGTAATCCATGCCAATAAGTATTTCGTCGGGCTTGAAGGTCAGGCGCACTCAATCATGTCCTCGGCTTTGGACTGCCTTGAAATTGCCGCCTACCGTTTTGAGGACGAGCCGGACTTCCGGACGAAGGTAATCAAGAAGGCGGCTTTCATGCTCGAACGGCTCTGCTGCGGCCACCCGTTCCTTGACGGCAACAAGCGGACCGCATTCATAACCGTCGCGTCCTTTTTACAGAAGAACCTCAACCTTTCCGAGCCGTTTGCAGTGTTTGACTACGAGCATGCAGCTGGCTTCATGTGCGAAGTCGCGCAGGGAAGGAAGTCGAACCGTGAGGTAGCCGACTGGCTGAATGCGCAGCTAAAAATAGAGGAAGATTCCCAACAGTCTAGTGGGAAAGATGAGTGAGAAGAAGATGAAGCACAAGCCAATCCAGTACATCCCGGCAGGCGAGTTCATGGCCACTGCCGAGAAGATTTACGCCGCTAACAAGAAGCTGATGAAGAAACTGGCGAAGATGTGAGTCGTACACGTTTTGTGTACAACTGAACATTCTTTCCACAATCTCTTTCTAAAAATCAACTTTTCGTTAACGGAAACGCGGTCTGGTTTTCGTTAATAACCTGATTTTTCAGTAGCTTTGACGATGAACCAAAACATCGTGGATATGTGCTTAACATATGACGTTGACCCCAAGGCTCCTTGCAAGGGCTGACTTAGAAAAGGCCTTCTCTAACGCAGGCGCAGCCTGTGCGTGGTTAATCGGCTCAATCCAATCAAAAGCAATATATTTGTGCATTATATCAATTGATATAGTGACTAAAATGGCTGATTTCGCTTTTACCTCCCAGAACATCCTGCGCTACCCTCGCCTTGACACTTTGCTCATGGTCGAGAAGGCCATACGCGACGCAGGCGAGTACCCCACAAAGGCGCAGCTCCTGCGCAGCCTGGACAAGAAGATGATGTACCAGACTTTCAACCTCATCCTCGACTATCTGGAATACTCCGGAAAGATACACATCGGCAAAGACGGCAGGATAGTCTGGATTTGGGACCCGGAAGGCGTGCGCAAGGCGCTTTCCAACAAGCGCCTGGTGGTAAGGTGAAGCAGGACTCCCGGCCAAAGCGCGTAACTTTTGTGGATGACAAGCTGTTCGCCGCATTCGGAAAGCTCAAGACGTCGACTTCTGAGGAACGCAAGCTCCACGACCTGATAGACCGGGCCTTTGACGACCTGAAAGAAGATCCGTTCACCGGCATAAAGATACCAAAGAAGCTCTGGCCGAGGGAATACGTGCAGAAATACGGGATTAACAACCTCTGGAAATACGACCTTCCCAACGGCTGGCGCCTGATTTACACGGTCAGGGGCGACTCCGTCCAGATAGTCTCGATAATCTTGGAATGGTTCGACCACAAAACCTATGAGAGAAGGTTCGAGTATTGACTCAAAGTGACGTTCGCTAATTCTTTCTAAAAACATTATGCCGCCGTTTAGTCCAGCTTGCGCTGGACCCAATTGAACAAAAGTTTCCGGTTCAAGCGAACCGAAACCGTTTTCGAATCTATTCTTTTCCGTAAAAATCAGCTTTTCAGGCTGGAATCTTTTACACGCCGTCATAGGAAGGAAAACCTTGTCTTGGAGAGTGGATTACTGCTTAGATTCCACCGACTGATGAATATAGCGTCGCATTCTTCACATTTGGCAAATCCAAATGCGTCCGCGTCTTTTCGTGCTGACGTGGCCGTCAGCGCAGTCAATCGTGGAAATTGCGGCCTTTAGTAGCGGTTAGCTCGCGGCTCGCCGAAGCTTGCCGTTTACACTCCCGCCCTATCAAACCCGTCTGCTACGGGCGGCCTATGCTTACTCGTTTTGGGAATGGCTTCGTCCTTAGATGCCTTCAGGGCTTATCCATTAGCGCGTGGCTACCCTGCGATCCCTGTAGAGAACAGGTAAACTAGAGGCGCCGAAATCCCGTTCCTCTCGTACTTAGGATTCCTTCCCCTCAGTAAGCAATACACTCCTTGGAGATGCCACCGAACTGTCTCGCAACGTTCTGAACCCAACTAACGTAGGTCTTTAATGGATGAACAACCCAACCCTTGGCGGCTCCTGCACCGCCAGGATGACCTGAGCCGATAGCGATGTACCAAACCGCGTGGTCGATATGAACTCTCGCACGCGACAAGCCTGTTACCCCCGGGGTAGCTTGTCTGTCAGAATGAGGACCCATTAACGGTCACATCATTGTTCGTTAAGTCCCACTTTCGTGTCGGCGACCCATTTTGTTAAGATCACCATCAGGCCAACATTTGTCTTTAACCCTCTACAGCGCGTTTCTGTCACGCTTGAGTTGACCATTGAGCGCCTTTGTTTTTTTATCGAAGGCGTACCGCCCCAGTCAAACCATCCATCTGCAGCTGTCCCTCCCTTACGGGAGGTAAGCACTACAACCAGAAAAGAGCAGTGTCACACTTTCGCCTATCCAACCCCCGGAAGGGCTGGCATGACGGCTACTGCTTACGCTGTGCATCTCCAATCGTAGTACAACAGCAAATTATGGTAAAGCTCCACGGGGTCTTCGTTTCCCCCAAGGAGTCCCCAGCATGTTCACTGGGTAGTAGGTTCACCAGGTCTCTAGCAGGGACAGTAGGACGCTCGTTACGCCATTCATGCAAGCCGCCAATTAAGCGGCGAGGTATTACGCTACCTTAAGAGAGTCAGAGTTACTCCCGCTCTTCAGCAGTCCTTCACGAGGTTGAAACCCCGCTTAAGATACTGCCAGTGAGCAGGCGTCAGCAACTGTACTTATCGTTTCCGACTTGCAGTTACTTGTGTTTTTGCTAAACAGTCGACGTCCCCTAGTTATTGCAACCTACAGGTCCCTATCGAATCGCTTCTTTAGAGAAGTGTAGGCACCCCTTTTCCCAAAGTTACGGGGCTATCTTGCCGATTTCCCTTGCCAGAGTTCTCCTGCCACGCCTTAGCTTTTTCTGCTAGGGGCACCTGTACTGGTTCTTGGTACGGATGTATAACATGCATTTTGCGTCCTTTTCATGGACTCTTGGATTGAGCAGAACCCTTGCGGGCTATTCGCTACTTGCACAGGTGCTCCTCATGATAAGACTTCCCTGTGCTGGTTAGCTTAAACATCGTTGTAGATGTTCCGCCTATCCAAAAGCGTCAGACGACAAACTTGCGTCGCCGCGCGCAGTCATACAGTACCCGAATATTAACGGGTTTCCCTTTTGCCATCACAGTTACGTTTAGGCTTAGGACCGACTTACTCTTGTCCGACTAACGTTGACAAGAAACCCTTGCCCTTCCGGCGTCCAGGATTCTCGCCTGGAATTGCTGCTACTAGTACCAAGATCTTCATTACTACCCGGTCCACCAGTCCTCACGGACTAGCTTCGACCCCGGCAGTACGCCTTCCTACTAAATATCCGGATTCCCTCCGGACTTCCCAAGTATCGGTGACTGGCTTTAGTCCCGACAGTTTACGATGCCATGATTCTTGACGGGTCCGCTATTACGCGTTGTTTAAAGGATGGCAGCTTCTGTTCCTACCTCCCCGCTGTCTATGGATCTTGACACCTTTGATTTACACTTAGCCAGTACTTAGGGACCTTAACTTCGGTAAGGGTCCTTCCCCTCTCGGCCAGCGCGCTTACCTCGCCGAGCCCGACTCCCGCCTTCTTTGGTGATGGTAGCTTCGGAGTTTGACAAGAAAGCCAGGGTGTTACCCCCGAATCTTCCAAATCGGTCGCTCTACCTTACCATCCGCCTCCAGCGGGGCTGAACTGCGGTTCACTTCGAAAGGAACCTGCTAACGCCAAGCTCGAATGCACTTTCATCCCTATGCGTGACTCACCCGAGTAGATTGACTAACACCGGTTGCGGGCGCTCCACCAGCCTGTAGGCCGGCTTCCCCCTGGTCCCGTATAGATCGCATTGGCTTCAGGTCTTGCAAGTGTGACTCGCGGCCAATTACGACCGCACCCCTGGGGATTTGACTCCTTGCGGGTTATCTCGCTTTCGCTTTGCATAATGCTTGCCACACCTGCAAACTCCTTGGTTCTTGCTTCAAGAAGTAGGCCGCCACACTGGTCCCCCATCTTACGATGGGATCGTCCCTTTCATGCGAGCGGCTTCTTGTAGCCAATCAATTTCAGGCACTTTTAAGACACCCTTCGGTGTACTTTTCAGCTTTCCCTCTCGGTACTGTGTTCGCTGTCGGTCTTGGGGTATGTTTAGGTTTCGAAGTTAATACTCCGGTCTTTGCACTCCCTACTCGGGGAGCACTACTCTGGACACCTGCTCATCCGGATTCTCTTAACCTACAAGGCTTTCACTTTTTGTCGCGGGGCTTTCCAGCCCACTTCGGCTCAAAAACCCGGATTCCATGCAGGGCCGAACACCACATGCGTGCGCCCCTTGCGGGGCCACATTCGGTTTGACCTCTTCCCTCTTCAGTCGCCTTACTAAGGGAATCCCTGTTGGTTTCTCTTCCTCCGCCTACTAAGATATTTCAATTCAGCGGGTGTTCACCTCTTCCGAGGCAATTCGGGAACCCCCGGATCACGGGACGCGTGCTCCTACCCGGGGCTTTTCGCAGCTTACTGCGCCCTTCTTCGATGCCCAAGCCGAGCCATCCACTGACTGGCACTAGCAACTAAGCAGCTTGTTAATTCACTCTTTTTTGGTTTCTTACTACCTTTGTAAACAAGGCTGTTGACTTCCTTCCTATGACGGCTTCATGCAAATGCGTTTCGCGAGAAACGCAATTATTCCAGCCTGACGGATTGTTGACACCGCGCGGATTTGGCGGGTTTACTCACAATCCCATTTGCCCTCGAAGCTTTTGAGTTCTTCAAAGGACACTAAAAACCGTTTGATTATAGGCTGAACTTCATTCGGGTTTTATGGACTCGACGGGACATCCACCCTGCTTCAGGGTTGAGAAAAATATCCCTTCGAGAGGGTTTTGAACCCGTGACCTCCTGCTTGCAAAGCAGGCGCGCTACCGCTGCGCTACGAGCCCACGCTTTAGGCTTAGAAGATTTTAGACTTTACAAAATGCAAAGAACAAGTTGAGGTAACTCCCTGTTAGATTGTGTTCCTCCTTGGTTCTATGTTTCCGATTGGAGGTGATCTAGCCGCAGGTTCCCCTACGGCTACCTTGTTACGACTTAACCCTCCTTACCTAGCTTTAGCTCGACACCATCTTTACAGACGGGGCCTCACTAGAACCAAGCTTGGATGGCTTGACGGGCGGTGTGTGCAAGGAGCGGGGACATATTCACCGCGCGATGATGACACGCGATTACTAGGG
>CAINOH010000005.1 GCA_903851445.1 uncultured Microcaldota archaeon
ACTCCGACGTAAATCTTGGCCATCATCATGCGGCCGGTGCGTCCGTCGTAAAGCGTCTCCTGTCCGGTAAAGCGCATTCCCGCTTTTTCCAGGGTCTCCTCGAAGTCCTCTTCGCGCTGGCCGATGAATGCCGAGCCGTCCTTGGTCTTTCCGTCCATGCAAGCGGCTTTTCCTGCAAGCATCTCCAGGAGGTGTCCTGCAGTCATACGTCCGGGTATGGCGTGCGGGTTGATGATTAGGTCAGGAACAATCCCGTCCTTGGTAAATGGCATGTCCTCCGGCGCTGCGAGCAGGGAGATTACTCCCTTCTGTCCAAAGCGCGAGGCGAACTTGTCGCCGATTTCGGGTATGTTGAGCTTGCGCACGCGCACTTTGACGAACTTGTTGCCTGCAACAGTCTCGGAAAGTATTACCGCGTCAACAACCCCATTCTCGTTCCCGCGCACGGTGACCGAGCTTTCCCTGCGCTTTTCAGAGTCAACGTCAAGCGCAGTGACTTCTTTCAGGAAGCGGGGCGGCGAGGTTTTTCCCACGAGCACCGCATCCTCGGAAACTGCGGTCTCGGGAGTGATGATTCCGTCAGCATCAAGGCAGGTGTATGATTCCGGGCCAAGGTAGCCTTGCACGAACTCTTCGGGCACTCCGAACTTGTCCTTCTGTCCGCCTGGATACCTGCGCTCCTCTGCTGAGTAGCTGCGCAGGAACACCGAGCGTCCCAGGCCGCGGTCTATTGCGCCGCGGTTGATGACAATGGCGTCGTCCATGTTGAACCCGTAATATGAAAGAACTGCTACCACGAGGTTCTGTCCGCTTGCGCGCCTTGCGAGCTTGAGCGTGTCGTACGCTTCGGTCTGCACAAGAGGCGCCTGCGGGTAGTAAAGCACGTAACCGCGCGTGTCGGTTCGGAGGTTGTAGTTTGCAGCGTACAATCCAAGGCTTTGCTTGGTGTGCTGTGCGGCCATCAATACCCTGGGAGCCATGTTGTATTCGGGGAACGGCATCTGCGAGCTTGCGTATCCGAGTATTGAGCGCGGGTCGATCTCAAGGTGGGTGTAAGTTGCGCTCTTTCCCTTGCTTTCCTTCTTCTCAAGTACTTGTTCGCTTATTGCGATGTGGGTGTTCTCTTCCTCTTCTGCATCCAGGTACTCGACTACGCCCTTTGCAACAAGGTCGCTCCAGCCAAGCTCGCCTTTCTTGATTTTGTCAGAAAGCTCGGGAGTAAGCATGTTCTTTCCGTTGCGAAGCACCAAAAGCGGCCTGCGTGCGCGGCCCTCGTCGGTGTTGATGAAGACCTCGTCAGTTTTTGAGTAGTAGGCCACGTTGCTCTGGCTGTCAATCTCCGCTGCCCTGCGCTTTTCGCGGATCTCGTCACAGAGCTTCTTGCCGTCTTCGGAAAATCCCACGAAGCGGCCGTTGAGGAAAACGCTGCATTTCATTTGTAATCAAACTCCTGTAAACTTAAAGCTTCATGGAAACGCCGAGCTTCTTCAGCGTGGATTCAACCGGCTTTTCCGGCACTCCCAC
>CAINOH010000006.1 GCA_903851445.1 uncultured Microcaldota archaeon
TGAAAAAGAATATTCGGATGCCATGAACTCTGCAGCGGTTCTTTACAACAAGGTTGCAAAGCAGATGCCCTTCGAGGCGCAGTACTGCGTCCCGCTTGGTTACAAAATCCGCTGGCGCATGAAGATGAACCTGCGCGAGGCCTACCACTTCTGCGAAATCCGCAGCGGCATGCAGGGCCACACATCCTACCGCCGCGTTGCGCAGGACATTTACCGGCAAATCAACAGCGTGCACCCATTACTTGCAAAGAACATGAGCTTCGTTGACATGAAGGAGTACCCGCTTGGCCGCATCAATGCCGAGATGAGCAAGGAAAACAAGCGCGCGACGCAATAATCTTTTCTTATTTTGTTGCCTTCAGCAAGTCGCTCTTCGATATTATTCCTGCGACTTCCTGGCCTTTCATCACAAGAACAGCGGGCGCGTACTTCAACAGGCCGACAACCGCGGTTACCGGCGCGCGGACGGACACGCAGGGGAACGGCTCGTCCATCATGTCGTCAACTGTTTTTGCGGAAATCTTCGCATAGTTCTCGTTCGACAGCAGTTCAAGCATCCAGCGTTCGGAGATGCTTCCAATGGCCTTTCCATTTTCTATCACCGGCATCTGGGAGATGCTGTTCTTTCGCAGGATTGCAACTGCGGCGCCGACTTTTTCCGACGGCCTGACCGAATGCACCTTCGGCGTCATGATGTCGCCAGCAACTGCGCCGCTTTCGGCTTCCAGCAAGTCAAGTGCGGAAAACACCTTGGAAGCAAGCGAGTATGCGGGGTCGAGCTTTTGCGTCTCAAGCTTTGCGATGAATGACTGGCTGGTGTGCGAGGCCTTGGCAAGCTGCGCCTGCGTGATGCCCAGCCGCCTCCTGCGGACCTGCACTGATGAAATCTGCGGGAGCAAAAATAACCTACCGCAACTGTCACGTTGGGAGTCGATTAAATACCTTTCAATCACTTAATCATGACTACGTGATTCTAAACGTGACTCGCAGGATACTCATAACATCGGCATTGCCTTACGCCAACGGCGACCTGCACTTTGGCCACGTGATGAGCACCTACCTGCCTGCTGACGTGTATTCGAGATACTGCAAGCTTGCGGGGTACGACGCTTTGTACATCTGCGCATCAGACGAGCACGGCACGCCGATTGAGATTGCGGCGCAGAAAGCAGGAAAGCAGCCCGCTGATTTCGTGCAGGAGTACCACGTGCGGCAAAAAGCAGATTTTGAAAAGCTCGGAATACGCTTTGACGAGTTCTACCACACCAACTCCGAAGAGAACACCAAGGTCGCGCAGGAATTCTTCGCAGAACACAAAAAAAGCGGCGCGATTTATGAAAAGGAAGTCGAGCTGACGTTCTGCGAAAAGGACGGCCGCTTCCTTCCTGACCGCTTCCTTCGCGGCACCTGCCCGTTCTGCGGCGCGGAGGACCAGTACGGCGACGCTTGCGAAAAGTGCGGCAAGACCTACGGCGCAAACGAGCTTGTGAACCCGCGCTGTGCGGTTTGCAACAGCACGCCGATTCGCAGGAAGTCCAAGCACCTCTTCTTCTCACTCTCAAAATACTCCGACTGGCTTGGAAAATATTTATCCGAAAGGCCTTTCCCGCGCGAGGTAGTCAACTACCTGCAGAAGTGGGTTTCCGAGGGCCTTGCGGACTGGGACATCACCCGCGACGGGCCTTACTTCGGCATCCCGATTCCCGGCGAGGAGAATAAGTTCTTCTACGTCTGGTACGACGCGCCAATAGGCTACATTTCATCAACCCTGCACTACTGCAGCGCCAACAACAAGAATTTTGCAGACTACTGGAAGGGAAAGGACACCGAACTCGTGCACTTCATCGGAAAGGACATAGTCTACTTCCATTTTCTGTTCTGGCCTGCCATGCTTCGCGAGGCAGGCTATGCATTGCCGCACCGCATCCCGGTTCGCGGCCACGCCACGATACAGGGTGAGAAGATGAGCAAGAGCCGCGGGAACTTCATCGGGCTTGCGGACTTTTTGGAAAAATACCCTGCCGACTACTTGCGCTTCTATTACAATTCCGTCACTCCAAACAACTCGACCGACGCGGACTTCTCCTGGGAGGAGTTTGGTGCGAAGACAAACAGCGAGCTGGTGGGCGCGCTTTGCAA
>CAINOH010000007.1 GCA_903851445.1 uncultured Microcaldota archaeon
CGCAGGCACATGACGCAGAAGGCCAACCCCGAGCACGCAGCCAAGTGGCCGCGCCGGCCGGACTACCTGTTCAAGGTCATACTCAGGGGAATGCTTCCCAAGCGCACCTCGCGCTCGCAGGAGGCGCTCTCGCGCACAATGGCGCACATCGGCGTTCCTGAAAAGTTTGCAGGAAAGGCTGAAAAATTCGTAAAGGAGCCGTCGGAAGGCATCACGTTGATGGCAATCTGCCGCGCACTCGGGTGGAACAAATGAGCTCAGACAACCTTACAAAGAAAAAGCACAGCAAGTCCAAGAAGGCTGCTTTGCCCAATGCGCGCGGCAAGCGCAAGGAATCCGTAGCCCGCGCAGTGGTCACCCCGGGAACCGGCAACGTGTTCATCAACAAGGCGCACGTGTCAACAATCACCAACGCGCAGCTGCGCATGGTGATTTTGGAGCCACTTGACTACTTCCCAGGCCACAACACCGTAGACGTCCGCGTCTCGGTTTTTGGAGGCGGCACCGGCGGCCAGGCGCAGGCGGTTAGGACTGCAATCGCAAAGGCGCTTGTTGAATACACAAAGGACGACAACCTCCGTGCTACCATGCTCAAGGCAGACCGCTCCCTCCTAGTCGAGGACTCGCGGCGTGTTGAGCCCAAGAAGTTCAAGGGACCGAAAGCCCGCGCAAGGTTCACAAAGTCATACAGGTGAGTTGACATGCTAGTACCAGTACGCTGCTTCACATGCGGAAAACCCGTCTCCGACCTTTCGGACGAATTTACCTCGCGGGTTGAGAAGGGAGAGGACGCGGCCAAGGTCTTAAACGAGCTTGGCCTGACCCGCTACTGCTGCAGGAGAATGCTCCTTGCACAGAAACCCCTGATGGACGAGATACTGCCCTACCCGCGATTCTAAGAGCGGGGTCCGGTTCAGTTTTTCTTTCCCTCTTTTTTTTATTTTCTCTTTCTGATTTTCTTTTTACCTTTCTAGGCAAAGCTCTTTTTTTTCTTTCCCAATAGGTATTCTTCTTATTCTTAACCAAACCATAAACATAGCAAGAGCGTCAACCTTATGTCCGAAGAGAGGATGTCCAGAGAAGAGATCCTAGCGGAGCTTGCAGAGCACGAGAAGAATCTCAGGCTTTACGACAAGTTGATTGGTAATCGCAAGGAGTGGCTCGAGTACGCAAACAACATAATCCGCAAGATGAGTTCCCACAACACCGCGCCTTTTTTCTATTACCACGAGGCGCAATTCGGCCTTTCCGAAGAAAAGCTCAGCCAAGCAATCCCCCTCGGCACGCCCCTTGAGGATGCCGTGCGCCGGGCGAATGCGGAATGGCACCGGCTCCCGCGCTCGCAAAAGAACCTGACTCTAAAGGAAGTGTACGCGGATCGAGACTCCGTGCAGGGCTCGTTTGACCGCATAAAGCTCATGCAGAAGGATTCCCTCCAGAGGAAGGCAGAGTTGCAGGGCCAGCTTGACTCCCTTCGGCTCGTGCCGAGGATGAAAAGCAAAATTAGCTCGATAGCGCGAAATTTCCGCAAATAGGGCGAGAAAGGAAACTGCGCTCCCCAAACGTTCCCGGCGCCGGAAACAGCCTTTAAAACCAAGGATACCACTTTAAGTTGCTTTTGCCGCACTAACTACCTTGAGGCAATCGATGGAAATAGTTTCACCCTACCATAGGGCACGCTTTAGGGAGCGCATACAGGGCACTGGCAAGAAAATATCCGGTTTAATCCAGAGGCTGCGCTACAGCGCAAAGGACCCCGAGGCGTGGAAGGTCGAGTGGGATAACTACAAGAAGTTCATCAAGGGCCAGACGCGGCTTGTTGAGGAGAAGCTGCCCGAGAGGGAAATCCGCCAAAACTACGTCCACGACTGACGGGCCCCTTCATAATTTTTCCTTTACCATCGCCATACCCTTAAAGCCTTTTACGCCCACAATTTACTTCTTAAAATTTATTTTTTTGGGGCTATGGGGTA
>CAINOH010000008.1 GCA_903851445.1 uncultured Microcaldota archaeon
CTGGTGTTTGTAAGCATCATAGCAGCAGCCATAATCCTGGCCGGCTCGGTCTTTGTGCTCAACCTGATCAACCCCGTGCTTTTCGCGTTCGGCCTGCTTTTCCTTGCCCTTGTAGTTTTCCTCTTCCCGCGTTTCGTGGAGTTCAAGGAGTACGAGCGCGGGGTGCATTTCCGGCAGGGCCGGCTGCACGGCGTGATGGGCCCCGGCTGGGTCTGGATAATGCCTGTCATAGACTCGTACACCCTGGTTGACCTTCGCACGCAGGCGGTTGTAATTCCCTCGCAGAAGGTCATCTCAGCAGACGGGGTTGTGATGAACGTGACTGCCTCAATCAACTACAAGATTATTGACCCTGCAAAGTACGTGGTCTCTGCCAAGAACATAAGCCAGCTTTTGAACCTCTCTGCCATCTCCTCGCTTCGCGAGACTTCCTCCCAGCTTTCCTACACCGACATCATCCTGCACGCCGAGAAGCTCGCTGCAGCGCTCAAGGCTGCTATTGACGCCGAGTCCGACAACTGGGGCATTGACATTACTGTTGCGGACATCAAGGACGTTGTTCTCCCAAAGGACCTTCTTGAGGCCATGCGCCTTAAGGAGGAGGCTGAGCAGCGCAAGGATGCCATAGAGACGCAGGCGAGCATCAAGCAAATCTACCTCAAGGCCCTTGACGAGACCGCCTCCAAGCTCTCGCCCCAGACGCTCTCCTACCTGTACATGGACGCACTGCGCAAGATGGTTCTCTCAAAGTCAGCCAAGGTAGTTGTGCCAGTTGACTTTGCCAAAGTCGCTCCCGAGTCCCTCATGCGGTCAATGCTGACTGCTGGCGACAGGGAAAAGACCGCCTGATTTTTTTACTAGCAGTCCGGTTTGTAATATCCACTTTCAGTGGAAACGAGGTTCCACTCCGTATTTTTAACCTGAAATTCATAGTAAATACATTGAGGGAATTAGGCAATGGCTGACTTAATGGGTATACAACTCTGGCTTTCAAAGAACCACCCGGCAATGTTGAAATATGCTGGCAAGTGGGTCGCAGTGTCAAGCAAGGGCGTAGTCACAAGCGCGTCTAGTCTTGACCAGTTGTACGAAAAGCTGGACGACTCCCAAAAGTCCGAATTCCTCCTTACCCGCATACCCACAAAGAGGGAAGCGGCTAACTTTGTTGTCTGATTAGGGCGATGCAGTGTGAAGATAACACTTCCATTCCAACCCTGCAAGACGCCCAACGACGTGATTTACCGGCCCCTGATTGCAGTCGAGGTGGAACACGATAAGAAGAAACTTGTCTTCAACTTCCTAGTTGATAGTGGGGCTGATTTTTCCCTGCTTTCAAGGGATTGTGCGCAAAAGCTCGGCATGGACTTTTCACAAGGCCGTACCCGGCCGGTAAACGGCATCTTGGGGCACAAGGTCGACTTTGTCGAAAAGCGCGTCAAGTTGGCCGTACCTGGCTTTGACAAGCCGTTTGAAAGCGTCGTGTTCATATCCAATGAGTTTTCGCACCAAGACAGCATCTTGGGACGGGACAACTTTTTCGTGCTATACCGCGTGGGTTTTGACCAGAAAGCCCGCGAACTGGTGCTTGACGACCGGCGCTAATTCCGGGTTTTTGGTGATTTGACTTATGACTTGCCCGATATGCGAAAGCGGAACCCTGAGGAAACGGAAGGTGGCCGTAGAAAAATACGGCGTGAACGTAGGCGAATTCGAAGCCGAAGTGTGCACGAAATGCGGGGAGCAGATATTCTCAGAAAAAGAGGCTGCCCGAATCGAGTCCAAGATAACGTCCCTTGGCCTGTGGGGAAACCCTGTTGATTCCCGGATATACAAAGTCGGAGGGAACTTCGTCGTATCCATAAAGAAGACGGTGGCAAAAGCCATGGGGATAGACAAGCCGGTTGGCGTAAGGCTGATTCCGCAGGTAAAAAAACACCAGCTCATAGTTGAGCTGGCGTGATAATCAGCTTTCCGCTTCCCTGCAAGCACGTTCCGGATTGTCGGTCATTTCAACC
>CAINOH010000009.1 GCA_903851445.1 uncultured Microcaldota archaeon
ATCGCCGATCTTGCTGGTATCCCAGACAGCAGAGAACGGGTTGGATGACGACACGTATGCGTGGTAGAACGTCTTGTTCGACTCGACATTACCTACCGCGTCCTGCGAGTGACAGACAATCGTGTTGTTGCCAGCAGACACGGCGATAATGGTATTGTTCGAGCCCGCACCAGTGCCAACCCAACAAGTCGTGAAACTTAAACCAGAACCACTCGTATCCGTACCATTCACGGACAAAGTCGACCACGGCACCCAAGTTGCGGAAGCGTTGCTCGTGGTCACAGGTGCAGTCTTGTCCACCGAAATGTAATGCGTCTTGTTGGTTTCGGCGTTCCCGACGTTGTCGAAAGAATAGAACACCATCGTGTTGTTGCCTTCGGTCGAGACCGTGAATATCGTGGCATTGCTTGGCGCGCCACTATTTATCCAGTGGGTAGTGAAACGGTTCCCGCTAAGCGAATCCGTGGCATTCAAGGCGACAACCGCATTCGCATTCAACCAGGACCCAGACACGTTATTAGTAGTCACGGGCGCGGTCTTGTCCACCGAGATGTAATGCGTCTTGTTCGTCTCAACTTTGCCCGCGTTATCCTGCGAAGAAAATATTAGCGTTTTATTGCCTTCGGTTGAAGCAGTAAAGATAGACGCGTTGTCTCCGGCCCCGCCATTATACCAGTGAGTAGTGAACGCAACCAAACTCGACGCGTCAGTCCCATTCAAAGCAACAACAGCATCCGCACCCAACCAAACACCAGACACATTATTCGTAGTCACAGGCGCAACCGAATCTAATGCAGCGTAGCAGGTCTTGTTGGCCTCCTTGTTCGTTGCAGGGTCGTAGGCCCAGAAAATGACGGACTTGTTACCTTCAGTTGACGCCGTGAAAGTAGTGGCGTTGTTCCACGCCGCGCCATTGTACGCGTGGGTCAGCGCAGTCACACTGCTGATTGCGTCGGTCGCATTAAGAGTGATGGTCTGGGCGCTCGTATGCCACGTGCCTTCGGAGTCGCAAGTCGAAACCGGAGCGGCCTTGTCTATCGAGATGTAGTGTGTATCGTTGATCTCAACGTTGCCCGCATTATCCTGCGACGCGAATACCAAGGTCTTGTTGCCTTCGGTCGAGGCCGTAAAGATAGTATCGTTGTCTCCGGCCCCGCCATTATACCAGTAAGTAGTGAACGCCACCAAACTCGACGCGTCAGTCCCATTCAAAGCAACAACCGCGTCCGTGCTCCTCCAAGCGCCAGACACATTATTCGTAGTAGCCGGCGCAACTGAGTCTAATGCAGCGTAACACGTCTTGTTGGCCTCGATATTCCTGGCCTGATCATACGCCCAGTAGATGATGGTCTTGTTACCTTCAGTTGACGCCGTGAAAGTAGTGGCGTTGTTCCACGCCGCACCATTGTACGCGTGGGTCAGCGCGGTTACGATGCTTAGCGCGTTTGTCGCGTTGAGAGTGATGGTCTGGGCGGAGGTGTGCCACACGCCCTCGGAGTCACAAGTCGAAACCGGTGGCGTCCCGTCATAAGCCGCATATGTAGTCTTGTTCGCCTCAAAGTTGCCGACTACGTCTTTTGATGACATGATGATTGTGTTGTTGCCTTCCGCCACGTTGAATATGGTTGTGTTTGCGGGTGCGCCGCCGTTTATCCAGTGTGTTGTAAAGGCGAGTGTCGAACCGCCGGTGTCAGTCGCGTTCAGGGCTACGATGGGATAATTATTCCACGCGCCGGAAGCGTTGTTGGTTGTGGTCGGTGCCGTGGCGTCTTCCGCCAGCGAGGGAAGGTATTTGTTGGCGCTTGTTATTGGCAATGACGCGTTTGTGGCGTACGAGTTTGTTCCTGCGGCGCAGGGCGTCACGGTCCATGTCAGGAGCCAGGCAGTCCTGTTCTGGCAGTTGGATGTTGCAGTCCCGTTAGCGTTACAAACCGTGCAGGTGTGGTTTGAGGTGCATTGATTGAGCTTGATTGGGTTTGAGCCGCAGACGTTGGTTATTACTGTGGAGTTGGTGACGTTTACGCGTATTTGGCCAGTCCAGTTGGACGTACTGCTTGAGCCGGTGGTGTATTTTCCTGTCAGGGTTACTGCCGTGCCATTTAGCACTACGTTTGAGGATAAAGTGAACGATATTTCGGTCACGACGGCTACTGCTGCGGACACGCTGCCGGCTATCAGGACCAGCGCAACGCACACGAAAAACCAGTTGAATTTCATTTTTTTCCCTTCCATTTGGTTCCAGTCAATTTGCTATTTCCTTCCATTCATTCCAATCAAATTGCATTATCTCCGTTTATGTTGGGTGCAGGCTGCCTGCGCTCGTCCACGTGGTGCCGCCGTCGTAGCGCATCACCGTGCCTTGCGGGTCGTACAGCCCAGCGTAAAGGCTGTCGCCATACCCTATGAGGCCGTACACCGTGCCGCCTGCGCTCCCGAGCGAGGTCCACGACGTGCCGCCGTCGTAGCGGTAGACCGTGCCGTTGTAGTCGCCGACGAAGATGGTCTTGTTGAAGGAGATTATGGCGTAAGCGGCTCCCGCGGGGTATCCCACGCCAGTCCAGGTGGTGCCGCCGTCGTAGCGGGAGACCGTGCCGTTGCCGTAGCCTGTAGCGTACAGGCTCCCGTTGACTGTTGCAAAGCCGGACACGTAGACGTCCTGCGCAGTGCCCGTGTCGGTGAAGCCCTCGCCGCCGGCATCCAGCTCGAAGTACGGCACGTCGTCCGGGCCTATGGAAAGCGAGTACGAGCCCTTTGAAAGGAGTGTGCTCTGCCTGCTGTCGCCTGCATCCGCCCACGCCTCGAGCGTGATGCCGCCGTCCGGGTTGAGGTACGGCGAGTTTGGCACAGTGACTTTGTCAGCAGAGCCGTCGAAGTAAAGCGCGGAGCCGTATTTCCCGCCCGGAACCCAGTTGGCGCCGTTTATGGTGCCGTTATTGGCGTACGTCGACGAGTCCGCCGCATCGGCCGCGCTGTCGCCAACGCCTGGGTTGTTGTTGAGGTTGAGCATGAGCACGAGGTTCCCGTCAAGCTGGGTGTAGTTTATGCCGTTCCAGTTAAGCGTGACTTCAACCGTGGGCGCGTGGATGGTGGTGTTGAGCGTGAACGGCCCGGAAATCACCGCGCCGTCTTCCGGCGTGGGCGACACGAACGCGATCAGGACGAAGACCTGCGCCAGCGGGGCGCTGGATACGACTATCACTATGGGTATCTGGAAGCTCTGGTTGCCGTTGGTGCCGTTGCCCTCAAGCATGACCAGGAGCTTGCCGGTGTAAGTCCCCTTGGAGAGGGCGCTCGTGTTCACGGAGACGTTAATCTGCTGCGTGCTGAAGGGCGAGAGGGAAAACGACGTTGGAGCGAAGGTCAGGTTGGCGCTGCCGTCGTCCCAAACTGCTGACACCGTGCCGTTCAATTCGTCAAGCGAGTAGCTGGACACCAGAAGCGACTCGCTGTAGTTTGCGCCGGGCGCGACCAGCGAGCTCAGGTACGTCTTGTTCACTCCGGACACCGCGGTGCCGAACACCACCGACGCGCCGTTGTTCTCAACAGGCAGGGAGTACGTGCCGCTCGCGTTCGGGAGGGTGCCCTGGAGCGAAAAGTCGAGCGTGCGCACGTAGTCCGTGTCTGCAGCGTGGATTATTATCGCGTTCTGCTCTATGCGCGATGCTTCCGGGTCGTAGGATTCCGGCAGGGTAACTGAAACCATCTTCCGCGCGCCCGCGCCCTGCGCATGCACATCCTTGGCCGCGTTTGCGAGGTCGTTCGCCGCAAGGTTTGCCGAAACCTCGACGTTGCGCGAGTTCAGGGTGTTGCTGCTGCCAAGCGTGACGGCGTAGAGGATGCCGAAGAATACTACAGCTGCGGCAAAAAGCAGAAGGAACTCCGTAGAGCCCTGCCCCCGGACATTGACGCTACCCATAAAACCGTTATTAAGCAGGCAACCAGACTTTTTAATCCGAGCCGTCGAAAATACTGGACGATGGTTTAGGAGCTTGAATAACCCATTATCCTTAACTGAATCCACCATCCATCCTCAGAGGGAAACTTTCAACCGGCATGCCCCCGTCTGGGATTTTCCAAACTTCTCAGTCCGGGTAATTCACCTCACCGGAAATCAGGTGCCCAAACGGTTTTTTACCCGAAGAATGACAACTGAATTTGCAGGTGTAAGGCTGGTTTGGGTGGTGAAATGAAAATGAAGAACGGGCTTGGCAAAACTGCGGGTGCGACCGGAAAAGAAAAATCGGGCAATGCACAATGCGGCGTTTGGAAAAGCATAAAAACATACGCTAATAACATATGTTTGGGGGGATTGCCCTGAAGGAGCATTGGGCGTATCCCCTATGGCAGTCGCTTCCCATCATTCCAAGCGGTTCTGCGATGAACGAGCTTTGGAAGTACGGCCTTGCATTGGATGATGCAAAACGTGTATTGGAAGACGGATATGACTGCTCGGGCGGAAGGCGCAAGAAGGGCGTGTTCGAACGGTGCCTCCACAGCAAAGGCAGGGTCATCAAAGTCGTTGTCGCATGCAGCTACAACCACTCCCTTGCAACGGACTGCTGGGTAGTCACGCACGTAGGCGCAGTCAAAGAATGAGAAAAGTACAGGAAGAGTGTTTTTTGCTATGACTGGAAAAACAAAGGGGATGGATTGCGTCAAGTGCGGGGCTATGGCGCGGCCGGCCAAGACGAGCTTCCAAGGCATTATCATAGATGGATGGAAGTGCGCAAAGTGCGGGGAGGTTTATTACGATCCCGGCCAAGCACAGAGGATACTCCTGCTGCACAAGCTCGAGCACGAGGAACTCGAAGCCAAGCTTGGCAGGGTGAAAAGCAACCTCATACTCCGTATCCCGAGGGCGGTTGAGGCGGGCCTCGGACTCAAGGAAGGCGAAAAAATCAGGCTCAGGGTCCGGAACGCGACGGAATTGACGCTCACCACGGATTAATGGCAAGGGAAGGAAAATGGACTTTGAAAACAAGACCTGCGGCGTCTGCAACAAGGCAAAACTGCACAGGTTCCAGGAACAAATCGCTCCGGGCGTCTACGTTGACGCATACAAGTGCAGCAACGGCCACATAAGCTACACGCGGGAAGTCATGCAGAAGATAGAGGCGTTCAACAAGGTAGTCGCATTGGAGCGCCACGCGATAAAAGTGGGCTCCTCGATTGCCATCCCCATACCCGCACAGATAGTCAAGGCCATGGGCATCAAGGCAAAGGAAAAGGTCTACGTCACCACAAAGGACAACACGATCATCATCCGGCCAAGCCCAACCTGAACCATCGCGCCGCAATATAAAAACCGCCTTTCCTGAACTAGATAGGAAGACTTTGACATGGAAAAAACCGCAGCCGCTTCCGCGCCCAACAAGATAATCCTCGCAGGCGAGCACAGTGTGGTGTACGGCGGGAAGGCCATCTCGGTGCCGGTTGAAGTCAACAGCAGGCGCAACAGGGCGGTTGCGTCGACCACGAAAGGCAGCGGCAGGATTGCGGTGACCGCAGGAAGGCTGACCTCGACATTGCTCGACGGCAAGACAACTGGCGACCGCGAATATTTCCCAATCCTGCACGCGGTTGATGCGGCGCTCAAAAGCCATGCCAAGGAGCTGCTTGCGGAAAGCGACGTCCATATCACACTGCATTTTTCAGGCGCGCCGAAAGGAACGGGCAACTCCGCGTCAATGTCAGCTGCGGCAGTCTGCGCGGCGTGCGCAGAAGCCGGCTGCATTCTCTCTCGGGAGGAATTGTTCGACGCGGTGATGGTTGCCGAGAACGAGTACCACGCGGGAAAGGCATCTGGCCTTGACCCGATGACGGTCTGCTCGGACGAGCCGCTTGTTTTCCGCAAGGTGTTCTCCAAAAGGGGCATTCGCTTTGACTACGCGCAGAAAAGACTCTCGCTGCCGGAAGGCTCGGCACTTTTGCTTGTCAGCGCGCTGTTTGCGGGAAAGCGCGCATACACTGATGAGATGATAAGCGCGTTCGCCAGGGTGAACAGGATTGACTGCCCGCCGGAAAGCCTTTCGCAGGAGCGCAGGAAGGAGCTGGTCGCGCCGTATGATATGCTGGTGGAGGAGATGGAAAAGGAGCTCCGGCCAAGCGGAAGTATGGAAGCGCTCGGCGAGCTCTTCGATGACAACCACGCGCTGCTCTCTTGCTCCGACGTGTCGTGCCACAGCATTGAGCGGGTCAGGAAAATCGCCCGCAACGCAGGCGCCCTCGGGGCCAAGCTCACCGGAGCGGGAGGCAACGGCGGCTGCGTCCTCATCCTTGCCGCGAGCGAGGATGCGGAAAACGTCAGGGACGCCTTGCAAAAGCAGGACTTCAAGTGCTTCGAAGCCTCGTTCTCGCACAGGGGCGCAGGGATAGACTAAATAGAAGGGCAAACCACCTGCGTCACGCGTTAGGAAAACCTTATGCACGTTAGGTTTTCCTTAAATCGAACGGCCTCACAACGGGGTGCCGGCCGTGTTTGACACGTCAACCGTCTGGTCACACAGCACCGAAAGCCCGTTCTCGTCAAGCACCATCGGGCAGACGTTCTCGCTGATTTTCGTGTCGCGCATCTTTATGACCTCGACGGCGCGGATGCGCGCGCCCTTCTCGCGCAGGTGGTAGAAGTGGATTATGCCGTCGGACAAAAAGTCCGCGCGCTTTGAGGTGTAGTTGTCCAGCCTGGCCGGCTCGTCGGACACTACCAGGGTGGTGCAGCCGAGGTCGTGCAACAGCTGGAAAAGCTCCAGCAAGGTCTGCTGCTCGCGGTACGCGTCCTTCTCGAACATCAGCGAAAACGAGGTCAACGGGTCGAGGACTACTCGCGAGATGTTGAAGGACTCTATGGTGTCGCGGATGGTGCCGCCTCCCTGCGCAACTATGTCCATCAGGTCCTTTGGCTGGTAGTTGAAGAACACGAACCTGCCTTGGCGCTCGAACTCCTCGAAGTTCCAGCCGAACGTTCCGGCAGTCTGGTAGATTTCCTCGCGCTGCTCGGAAAAGCTGATGAAGAGGCCGTTCTCACCGCACTCGGTCAGGCCGGAATACAGGAACTGCAGGCAGAACGTGGTCTTTCCGGTGCCCGAGTCACCGCCAACCAACGTGATGCTCCTGCGAAGCAGCCCGCCGCCCACCAGCTCGTCAAGCCCGGGGACTCCTGTTGTGACGCGTTCGGGCGCGTAGTTTTCCGGCTGCTCGTCCATAAAGACAGTAAGCAAACCATATTGATAAACTTGCCGAGAATGGGCGGTTATACGGAGAGTATCTCGTCCATGTCGCCGAAGCGCTCGAGAACCGCGCCAAGGCCGAGGAACTTGCCTGCAAGCAGCAGAAAGGAAAGGCCGCGGTTTCCCAGGGCGTCTAAAACCGAGCGTATGCGACGGTGGAGCCCGAGCTTTCCGCAGTATGCCTTGCGCCAGCGCTGCTCGTACCGGATTGGCTTTCCGCGCCTGACGAACGCCACTGCCTCATCAGCTGCTATCTTTGCGCACCTGCTCGCAAAGACTATGCCCCCGCCAGTGCTTGCCTTCGCCTGGCCTGCAGCGTCGCCGACAAGGAGCACGTTGCCTATCTGGGTCCTTTTGCGCGGCCTTAGGGGAATCATCGCATAGAACTCGCGCCGGACCTTTGCAGCAGGCCAGAGCAGCGCGCGGATTTCCGGCCTTGAGAAGAACGCGGCTTTGGAATACAAAAGGCGGTGGCGGCTTGTAGTGCCTAACCCCACGCGCACGACGGAGGAAGAGCAGGGGACAGCCCAGCCGAAGAAGCCCGGGAGCTTTTCGGAGTCCAGGAAGACCTGCACCGCATCCGCCTTTTGCACATTGGCGCAGCCGTACTCCGCCTCATAGCAGAAGGCGTAGTCGCGCTCGCGAAAGGCCGGAAAGCATGCTGCGGCCGCAACTGAGGAGTTCGCGCCGTCGGCGCCGACCAGGACCTTGCAGCGGATTTTTTGCGTTGCCTTGTTTTTAGTTTTCTTGCACGTGGCGACAAAGCCGGACCCGTCCGCAACAAACGACTCGAAGCGCGTGTTGAACAGGAACCTTGCGCCGGCATTTCCCGCCCGTCTTGCACACGCTTGGTCGAACTTGAACCGGTCAAGCACTATCGCCTGCACCTTGCCCGTGCGGATCGAAAGCCGCGCGCCTGCTGCGTCGATGTCTGCCCCGCGGATTTTGTTTAGCGCCGATGATGAGTATTCCCCGCCAATCGAGTTCAGGCCTTTCTTGGACACTATGGCCGTGCATCGGCCGTACTTTCCGGGCAGCGGGTGCTCCTCGACAACGGCAACTGAAAGCCCCGCGCTTGCGCAACGTAGCGCGACTGCGCTGCCCGACACCGAGCCGCCAACTACAACCACGTCGAACTTCTGCATCACTTTCCGCTCTGCGGCAATTTTGCCAGCTGCATACTGCCTGCAATTTATTTATACTAATCCTACGGTTTTATAGCGGTTGCCGGCCAACCGAATAGTGAGTGTGACCCTTGATGGATTTCCAACCTTTGCAGGCGATATTCGGCGGAGTCCTGTTCCTTGCAAGCGGCTATGCCGTTTCACTTGCATTGTTCCCAAAGCACGAGCTTGACGCAATCGAGCGCGTGGTGCTTTCGCTGTTCTTCTCGATATCAATCCCCGCAGTCATCCTCCTGGTCGCAAACCTGCTTTTCGGAATCCGGCTGGACTCGTTCGCAGTCTACGCAATCTACATACTGACTACTGCTGCGGCGCTTTTGTACACCCACAAGAAAAGGGGCCGCGCGGCTGCCTGAATCACAGGTAGCGCAGCCAAAGCCGCAGGAGGCCGGCAGTCATCCACAAAAGGTCAAGCGGCCGCGCCTTTCCTCCCTTTCGGTACTTCCACGCAACAGGGCACTCGACAACGCGGAGCCCCAGCCTGTTTGCAGCCACGAGCATTTCCACATCCCACTCGTAGCCAGCCGATGAGAAGGCGAACCGCGAAAGCCTGCGGACTGCCCTTGCGGAGTAGAGCTTGTAGCCGCACTGCGTGTCAAGATAGGGAAGGCCGAACAGCAGGCGGACACACGAGTTGAACAGGAAGCTGATTGCCCGGCGGTGAAACGGGAAGCCGCCGATTGCCCTTGAGCCTTCGCTCCTGCGCGATGCTATGACTATGTCTGCGTCCCCGAGCATTTTTTGCATCCTTGAAATCTCTGGCAGCGAAAGGCTCGCATCGGCATCAAAGGAAAGGACACTGCCCCCTGTTGACGCTTTGAACCCGGCGGTTACCGCCGCGCCCTTTCCCAGCCGGCGCGGAAAGGAAATCACCTTGATGCCGCGCCTGAACTTGCCTGCATTCGTTTTGCATATGGCCGCGGTGGAGTCGTTGCCGTCGCTGACTACCATAATTTGGACGTTGCCCCTGCTTTTGGCCCACGCACTAAGCGCGGACAAAGTCGGCGCTATGCGCGTCTCCTCGTTGTATGCCAGAATCAGTATAGTCAGCAAACCGTTCGCCCTGCGCCGGCCAGGCGTGAAACCACCGCAGGCCGTATATACCTTATCGTGCATCACAATAACAACTGTTCGAAAAATCGCTGATGTTGTTCCTGCAAAGGATGCTTGGGTGTCGCATATGTCTTCTTCTATATTCGGCGGCTACGACGTCCGCGGGATATTCCCTAACGAGCTTGACGAGCGCGCGGCACTGCGCATCGGCGCGTCGTTTGGCGCGCTCCTTGCGCAAAGGAGCATCCCGGCGTGCATAGTCGGCCGGGACAACCGCGAAAGCTCCGAAGCCCTTTCACGCGCGTTCATCGAAGGCCTCACCATATATACGGGGATAAACGTAATCGACATCGGCCTTGCGCCGACGAGCACGCTGTGCTTTGCCCTTTCAAGCAACATGCAGCTGGCAGGAGCGTCGGTCACCGCGTCGCACAACCCAGTGCAGTACAACGGCGTGAAGTTCTACGGCCGCAAGGCGCTGCCGCTTTTTTCCGAAGACCTTGCGAAAGTAAGGAAAACATACGAGTCCGAAGGCGAGCTTGAGAAGGCCGGCGTTGCAGGAAAGGTCACGCGCGCGTCATACACCGAAAGGCACGCGGAGTTCGTCGCGTCAAGGAACAAGCTTGCCCGCAAGCTGAAGGTAGTTGTTGACTGCGGAAACTCGGTGTGCAGCCTTGTCGCGCTCAAGATGTTCCGGCTCCTAGGCTGCGACGTGGTCGAGCTTTTCTGCGAGCCTGACGGCCGATACCCCAACCATTTGCCCGACCCGCACAAGCGCGAGAACTACGGAGCCCTGAATGCTAAGGTGCGCGAGGCCAAAGCGGATTTCGGGGTGATGTTCGACGGTGACGGCGACCGCGCGGGCTTTGTGGACGAGCAGGGAAACATAGTGGACGGCGACTACGCGCACATAATGCTTATACGCGACCTGCTTGCACGAAAGCCCGGCGCAACAGCGATACTCGACCTGCGGCTTTCCCTTGCGGTGTTCGAGGACGCCCAGGCAAGGGGCGCAAAAGCCGTGATGAGCAAGGCGGGAAGGATGGCAATCCACGAGGAGATGGACAGGCTTGGCGCGGACTACGGCGGCGAAGTCACCGGCCACATCTCATTTGCGGAGAATGCGGGAAACGACGACGCGTTCTACGCGGCCGCAAAGATTGCGCAGATACTTTCCCAGTCGCCCGACCCGTTCTCGAAAATCATATCCGGCCTCCCGCACTACTTCTCGCTTCCGGAGATGCGGATACCCTGCGCCAATGACAGGAAGTTCACGGTTGTCGAGGAAGTGAAAAAGGAGTTGTGGAAGGGCTACAAGGTCAACGCAATCGACGGCGTGCGCGTAGACTTTGACGACTCGTGGGGGCTGCTGCGCGTCTCGAACACCGAGCCGCAAATCACGCTCAGGTTCGAAGGGAAGACAAGGCCTGCTCTTGAAAAAGTCTACGCGATATTCTCTGCCGAGCTTTCAAGGAACGGCGTCGAGCTACCGAAAATCTGATCTTGCCGGGTGCTTCCAACCACTTCAGAGCCTGCGCACGTTCCTCTTCAGCCACTCCTCAGTCTCATCGTACTGCTCGAACTTCCGCTCGTCGTTGCGGAATGCCGTCGAGTGCACGATTACACGCATGCTCTTCCCCCGCTCGTAGAGCGGCTTGTACTTTGAGTGCAGGAACTCGTGGAAGCACAGGTACTCGAGGATGAAGCACGGGACCCTCTCCGAGTCGAAGATGCGGCTTACGAGCACCGCGTCGAACGCGCGGTCGTAGAACGCCAGCGTCCGCTTCCCGCCCTTGTCGTTCCAGTAAACCGCGGGCATCTTCTGCAGCATAAGCACGCCGCGGTATTTTTCCATCACCGCCCGGCCGACTTCGGTAAGGTCGTGCGCAACGCCCCCTGCGTTGTCCCGGCGCTTTCTTGCGCGCACCTGCCTCATCGAGTCGGAAAGCCGGAACAGCGAGCCCTTCTTCGAGAACTCGCGGAAGGCGCGGACGTACTCGCTGTCAACTTTCTTCCGGAACAGCCTTGCACACAGGTCAAGCGCAAGGCCCATGAGCGCCTCGCGGGTGGCAAGACGGAACGCGTCGCTGACTTCAGCGTCGATACGCATCCTGAGCCTGTTCACCGACGCCTTGTGCCTCACTGACGAGAACGGCTTGAAGCTCGCGGACACGGAGTATCCCGAGATTCCGAGGAGCGAGAGCGCGGAGTGGAACGACGCCTCCAGGTCGGAGTCGTCGAAGGCGTCAACTGCAATGTCGTCCATTGGAATCAAACTAAGTTGTCGGCGCGGGTTTTTTTCCCTATGCGAAAAAAAATACGAAAGCTTATATACAACGCGCAGTTGATATGATAAAATCTCAAATACGGAGGCGTAAAAAAATGGCAGCGAAGAAGAAGAAGAAATAAATGCCTTGATTTTTAGGGGGGAGGATTCCCCCCGCTCGCTTTTTCTAAAAAAAACAAAAGATTCTTGGAAAAAATTCTGTTTTTGCCTGAAAATATTTTTTCAAAAAGTCTGGTATAGTCTTTTATATGATGCCGCAGTGCCAGTATTAACTTTTCAAGAAAAGGAGTGAATCTACCCATGGCAGCCAAGAAGAAGGCCAAGAAGAAGAAATAAGTCGTTTTAAGAGTGAGAGGGAGCGTATGCTTCCTCAACTTTTTCTTTTATTTCCCTTCCTTTCTTTTTCCTTTCCGGAAATTCCCAATCCACCAATCGCCTATTTATCCTGTGGGATGGAGAATATTTCCGTGATGAGAAAGAGGTATTTCCTAGCTGCGTTGTCCTTCGGGATATTGCTGCGATGAGGAGAAGAGAGTCATCTGATCTAGTTCATCCGCGTTCCTCTGCGGATTGGACGGTGTAAATAAGTACTTTCGGCCGCAGTGTCCTCCAGGAATCCGGCGGCATACCGGCCTTTGCGCAAAGGTGCGAGAGGAAATCCCCCTTTGCCGGAAGCTGCTCCCACACCTGCGGAAGGAAAGTCGAACCGGCGCCGTTTGGGAACTTCAGCAGCACGCCGTGCCTGTGCGGCTCAAGCTTTGAAAGCAAACCCTGCGCGTCCGAGTACTCTATCTCGGACAAGGGCGACAGCACCGAAACTTCAATCGAGGTTTTCCCAAACTCGACCTGCGAAAGCGGCATAAAGCGCGGGTCGGAAAACGCCGCGTTGAGCGCGTTGTCATAAACCGCATATAAGAGCGGCGCGTCCGCAAAAATCGAGCCGATGCAACCGCGAAGATTCTTGCCTATCGAGAGGGTGACGAACGCGCCGCGCTTCTGCAAAAGCCGTTTCGCATCCTTTCCAACGGTCCCTTCAAGTTCCTTTCTTGAAAGCCGCGGCTTACCTTCAAGCTGGCGCCGGATTGCATCGCGGGCTATCCTTATCAGCAATTGCAATTCTGCCTTGGAGTATTGGCTTTCATTCATAGAACGCGAAAGCGCCATAGCCTACCACCCTTGAATCGTCGCCGGAAGCGTCGGCGGAAGTTAAATGACCGAGCTGCATGCACTTCCAGCCGAGCTTGCGTGCAAGGAGCATCGCGATGACTATCCCGGTTTTCCCGCACGCGTCGATTTCATCCGCACGCGAAACGTCAAGGCCCGAAATGATTTTACAAGTGCGGGAATCAACCGCGTTCGCCTCTCCAAGGGGAAGGTAATGCGAAAGGTCGCTGCTTACCAGCAGGAAGTTTTCCCGGTTGCCCAAGCCACCTGCAAGGTAATCCGCAGCTGATTCTGCGTCCGTCTCGCAGGTAAGTAGAGGGTAGATGGTGAAATCTTTTTTCATCACCGCCTGCAAAAAGGGAAGCTGAACTTCAAGGCAGTGCTCCGGGGTGTGGGCCTTGCACGCATCAATTGCAATACCGGACTTGCCGCAGAGCGTTTCTATTGAATCAGCGGCCACAACCCCAATCGGAGTCTGCCATTTCCTTGCGCTGCAGGTTGCGATGCCACCAAAGAGCGCGTTGTGCGAAGGCCCCACTAGAACGATGTTTTTCGGCTGCTTTTTCATTCCGGACAGCAATGAAAACCCAAGGCTGGCCGTTCCTGCAGAATACACGTACCCGGCGTGGGGCACGATGAGGCCGCGAAGAGTGCCGGGAACCTTGGTGGTTTTTGTAGCTGAAAGGAAAGCCGATAGTGCGGACTCCAAAGCCGTCTTTTGCGCGGGGTAGAAGCTTCCTGCATATGCCGGCTTGCGCACGCTTTGCTCCATAACCTATTTTGCACCCGTTTCCTTGGCCTGCTTTAGCTTGCCTATGTCCCACAATCCAGGAATATTCTTGCCGCAGGAACCGCACTTGCCGCCCTTGCCAAGCGACTTTACTTCGACAGAATAGCTGTTCCGCGAAATCAGCAGCGCCTTGCACCTTGGGCAGTAGGTATTCTCATAGCCGTCTGCCCTTGAAGGCAGGTTTCCGGCGTAGACAAAGGAAAGCCCCTCCTCCAACCCAATGGCTCTTGCGGCCACAAGCGATTTCATCGGAGTCGGCATCACGTCCATCATCCGGTAAGCCGGATGGAACGCGGTCACGTGCCAGGGAATGCCCCGGTCAACTGATGCGATGAAACGGGCGATTTGCGAAAGCTCCTCCTTGGAATCGTTCTTTCCAGGAATTATGAGGGTCGTTATCTCAATCCATATCCCGAGCTTATGGCAGCGCTTTACGGTCTCAAGGACCGGCTCAAGCGACGAGTGGCAAACCGAGGAATAGAATTTTTCCGAGAACGACTTGATGTCGATGTTTATCGCGTCAAGGACGGGCGCAATGAATTCGACGGATTCCTTGGATGCGTAGCCGTTCGAGACGTATACCGTGCCAAGCCCGGCTTTTTTCTTTGCCTCAAGCGCACAGTCGTAGGCGTACTCGGAAAAAATGGCGGGCTCGTTGTAGGTAAAGGCAACGCTTTGGCAATTGTTCGCAACCGCAGCATCCGCAAAATCTTTTGGCGAGACGTATGGCAGCTTCCCGAACGCCTTCTCAATCAGCGCAAGTTTTTCCTTCGCAGTTGACTTTGCGCTGCCGATTAGCCGCGGCGCCTGGGACAGGTCGGGGTTCTGGCAGAACTCGCAGGCAAAGTTGCAGCCGAAAGTGCCCATCGAAAGGATTTCGGTTGACGGGAGAAAGTGGAAGAGCGGCTTTTTCTCAACAGGGTCTATTGCAACCGAGGAGGGCTTCCCGTAAGCTAAAAGATGCAGCTGGCCGCCTTCGTTCTTCCGGATTCCGCAGAAGCCCGTTGAGCCGTCCTGAATGGCGCAGTATCGCGAGCACGCAAGGCAGCGCACAGTCTTATCCGGGCCCTGGTGCGAAAAAAGCTTCGCGGCTCCGACCACGCTTTTCCCCCTATTGACAATCATTCCTTTTCGCCCGCCTTGTGCGCCTCGTGCAGCCGGCCGTTGCGGTTGAGCGTAATCTCCGCAATCTCGGCGCAATAGTTTGCGATGCTGTTGTCAAGCTTGGCAAGCATAAGCGCGTACTGCACCGGCACCTTCTTTTGGTGCTGGGAGACCTCGTTCAGGGCTGCGCGGTACTCCTCGCCCGAGCGGCGCTTGTAGTCAAGTACTGATTCCGCAGCCGCGGTGTCGGATTCGGTGAACGCGCGGACAACAACGGAGTACTGCCTTGCGGCCTCGACGCACGCCGACTCGAACTTCCTTGCAGGAAAGTCCGACAACCTGGATGCAGTCCCGGCCTCATAGTAGCGCGTGCCGATTTCAACGACATCATCCGCTATGTGCTCCAGGTTCCGCGTCGCAACAGCGTAGTCTATGCAGTCCGCGCTTGCAAGGCCCATCGCAAGGAGCACCCGCGTGTCGGAAAGCGCGAGGTTGAGCTGGCGGAGAATGAGGAACTTCAGCCGGTCCACCTCGTCGTCACGCGAGCGCAACGAACGGGCGGACTCGTAGTCCGCACGCTTGATTGTCGAGCAAAGCTCGGAGAAGAGCTTCCCCACAAGGAGGTGCATCCTACCGAATGCACGGGACACCGAAAGCTCCTTTTGCGAGTAGAAGTCGTGCACGGTGAGGGAGGATTCCGTCTCGTCCGTGACCTCCATGCCGATGAGCCTGCGCGCCTCCTCAAATATCGCCTGGCGCGTGCTGTTGGAAAGCGCGTTGCGAGAGTAGAAAAGTATGCGGCCGGTGCCTGCGATGTAGGACGCGATGAACTTCCTCCTAAGCGAATCGGGCTTGAACTGGTCGACGCATATTTTCTCCTCGCGCGAGCGCGCAGCCTCGGCCTCGGCATTCTCCGCATCAAGCACAAGCGAGCCGCCTGCCGACTCGAGCACTGAAAGCCTCGTCCCGCGGCCTATTCCCTTCCTTTTCGCCCACTCCTTGGGCAGGGAGACAGTGTAAGTAGACGTTCCTGTAAGCTGTACGCGGCGGACGGATGGCATGAAAACCTACCAGTAGGAAAGTAGGTCTATATAGAAAAAAGCCTTGTGATTGGGGACGTTGCTGAAAGGACGGAAAAAATGAAAAAAGAAAGAAAAAGAATTTGAAAAGAAGGGGTTTAGAAAACAGGCTTTGGAGCCTGCAAGCCAAAGCGGCTTACAGCTCGCTGTTCCTGCGCGCTATCTTCCGCTTGAGGCGGCGGCGCTTCTTCTTTATCCACTTCCAGCGCATGTGGTTCTTTTTCTTCCATTTGCGGGGTCTTGAACCCATTAAATACACTCTCCTAAAAACGTGCGATACTCCCTTGCCCATAGGTTTGCAACCTTTGGCAGAATGAGGATGTGCAGGTAATTTTTGTGCATATTATCGTTTTTATATGGTAGCATTCCGCCTGTACAGAGGGAAATTACTGACTCCGTGAGACGTACCTTCCACGCGACTCGATGTCGCAAAGCTGGCGCACAACGGCCTGCACATTGGGATTGACCTTCTTGTACCCGGACAGGAAGGCAGCAAACTCCTTTTCGGTGACCGCTTTCTTGTAAAGAAGCAGGTCGGTTGCATAGTCCTCAAAGCGCAGCGAACGCTCGGAAAGGCCGAAGTCAATGACATAAAGCCCCTTTTTGCAAAGCATCAGGTTTGCTGTCGTATAGTCGCCGTGGTATATTCCCGCAGAATGCAGCCGGCCCAAAAGCACGCCGGCTACTTTTGCGTTTTTTGAACGCACAGCAGGGCTTGCGGACGAAAGGAGCTTGCCATCAAGCTTTTCTTCGAAGATGCGCATCCTCTGGCAGTCAACAAATTGCACCAGCGGGCATAACACTCCGGCTTGTTTTGCAGCTGACAGCAACCGCGCCTCGCTAAGGGTGCGCTCGCGCCGCAGGGCCGAGTCGATTTGGATGATGCGGTATAGCTTTGGCCTGCGCTCCTTGATTACAACTGGCCTGGAAAGGAAAGTGGCTTCCAATAGGTAAGCTTCGGCACCCTTTGATAGAACCTTTGCGCTCATTTTTTTCTACCTTTGGGCTTGGTTTTCTTTTTTCCGAGCTTTTTATTCCTGACAGGCCTTCCGGATACTTCGGCCAGCACGTCCGCGTTGCTTACCGGGCCCTCGCGCAGGATCTTCGGCGTCCCAAGAAGGCACACGATTGTGGATGCCGGCACTTGCGGAAGGTTGCCCGCGTCGACAATCAGGTCGGCCTTTTTCGCAAACAGCTCGACTATCTGGCCGATGTCGTAAACCGCTGCCACTCCTGAAATGTTTGCCGAAGTTGACACTATCGGCGCTCCAAGCAAGGCGCTTGCCTTTCGCGCAAACTCGCTTGCAGGGATGCGGAAGGCGACGGTCTTTGCCTTTCCGCTTGCGGGTATTGCCACCCTCTTTCTTGCGGCGATTGTGAGGGGGCCGGGCATGAACTTCTTGACAAGGCGCCTCTGGCTTGGCGTTGAAACCGTGAACTTGGAAACCATCTTTGCATCGGCCATAATCAGCGGAAGCGGCTTGGACTTGTCGCGACCCTTTATTTCATACACGCGGCCAACGGCGTTTTTGTCAAGCCCGCTGCAGCCAAGCGCATATGCCGTTTCAGTCGGGTAGACCACGATACCGCCGCGAGCCATGACCGCAGAAGCCCGGCTTGCGGCGGTCCTGTCACGGACGGAAATTATCGGGCAGTGAAAGCCAAGGGGCCTGGCTGCTTTCGGGTTTCCTTTTGCTTTTTTCATCGCGGCCATAACAACTCACTTTTTCCTTATCCAGTAAACCGGCTCGGAGTCCATGCGCAAGTCCTGCACTACACCAAGGTCCGCGTCCTTTTTGGGCGCGTCCTTTCCAGCCATCAGCAATGCAGTAAGCGCGATCATAGCAGCGTTGTCACCCAGGTACTCGTCAGCCGCAAGGCAAAGCCTGGCTCCGTTTTCCGACGCGACAAGCCCGAGCATCTGCGAAAGCCGCCTGTTTCGGCCGTTCCCGCCGCACAGCACGATTTCCTTTTTTTGCTTGAGCAGGAGTGCGCGCTCGGTTGCCTCACACAAGGCGGCGAATGCAGTTTCCTGTGCGGAATAGCAGATATCCTGCTTCCTTGCTGCACCTGCTCGCGCCATCTTTTGCGCATAAGTCAGCATTCCCGAATAGGAAACGCTCATCCCCTTGACCACATATGGCATTGGAACGTATTTACAATCAGGTTGTGCCGCCAGCTTGAGCACTCCAACGGCATCCGGAGGGGAAAGGCTGAGCGAGCGGCCGAGCATGTCAAGGAAGTTGCCGATTCCCATGTCAAGGGTCTCGCCAAGAACATGATACCGCCCAGCCTCAAGGCACAGGATTTGCGTGTTGCCGCCCGAAACGTAGACTACGATGGGATCCTTTGCGCCGGACAGGTAGCGCACGATTTCCGCGTGCGCAAGCGCGTGGTTCACGCCGATTGCGGGAACGGAAAGCGCAGAGCCCAAGGCGCGCGCAATGTCCGCGCCAACCGATAGACAGTGTCCCATGCCCGGGCCGCGGGTGTACGCCACAAAGTCAAGATCGGAAAACTTGATTCCCGCCTTGGAGACTGTTTCCTCAAGAAGGGCCCGCGTGTTTTTTGCGTGGAACTCCGCAAGCTTCCGCGGGATATAACCTTCTTTCAGCGAGGGGTATTTTGCTGAGCAGTTTGAAAGAATCTCGATCTTGCCGCCGCTTTGCCTTGCCACTGACATTCCCAGGGTGTGCGCAGAGGACTCGATTGCAAGCACGTTCAACGACATTGGACCACGACTAGAAGATTAGTTGCAGCGGATGCCAATAAACCCTGCGGCTAGGCTACAAAGAACAGCATTACCGCCATCGAGAGGGCATTGTAGGTGCAGTGGACAAAGACCGGCGCAACCAGGTTGCCTGTGCGCCGCACGTACCAAGAAAAAAGCAGGCCTATTGAAATTGCGCCTGCGACCTCAACTACTGAGCCGTAAAAATAGTGCGCCAGGCCGAACGCCACGCTGCTTGCGAGTATCCCGTATTTTCTTGAAAGCAGGCCGCGAAAGAAAAGCTCCTCCGCAAGGGGGCCGAACGTGACTGCGAGAAACAACGCAACTGCGCCCTGCGTATTGATTACCTTGGCCACCTGGCCCTCGTCGGCAAAGCCGAAGTGTGAAACCACCACGCCGACCAGAGCAACCAAAAGCATGCTCACGATTAGGAGCCAGGCGCAGTCCGAGATGAGCTTCAATGCGGGCATCTTGCTTAGGCCAAGGAACGACACGGACTCGGAAAGGGTTTTCCGCTCGGTCGCAAGCCACACGAAGGGCGTAAGGAGCAGTAGCAGGTCGATTATGATGCTTCCCGACACCGAGCCGAGGAAGAACACCGCGAGCGTTGCGATGCGGAACGAGAGCGAAGCTGCGAAGCCGAACCTGCGGAACAGGAACGCGCAGATTATCCCGGTAAAAAGCAGGAAGAGGACGTTTGAGATGTATGCACCGAAATTTGCGGAGAACGGCCACGCCACAATAAGGGCGTATGCCAGGGCCTGGCCCGCAAACCCAAGGAGGCTTTCGCGGACTGTGACGCGGAAGAACAATTCCTCGGAAAGCACAAGGAGCAAAGCCGCCCAGAGGGGAGCCTCCGCAAGCGCATCCAAGTACTGGTCATGGGCTATTGCCCGCGAAAAGAATACCGCAGCTGCTGCAAGCAGAATCACCAGTATAAAGCGCAGGGAAAGCTGCTTCCAGGCGGGATTCGAGATTTTCTGAGTTGGCGCGAGAATGCGTTGCAACATCCTCTTGTCCCAACGCAATAAAAGCACGCAGGAAGTGGCGGCTGCAAGAAGGACTATTGAAAGCTCAAGGATGACCATGGCGAAAACTACCTGAAAAATCAAAGGCGGCACAAAATAAAAGGCAACATAACGAAAAGAAATACAACCACTAACTCAATGCTTGCAATGGGGTGCCAAACAAGTGAGTATAAGCAATAGAAGACCGATTCCACAGAATGAAAGCATAAATGCGATAAGAAAGGCAATAAATGCGGGCCGTGCCGAACTTTTCGGACCGCACGAACTCAGTGTCGTAGAGGGCACGCTTGCAGCACGCCTGCACGAATACTATAATCAGATGGGCATGAAAGAGGGCTGGCTGAGAAAGGAATACGCAACGCCGCTTTCGGAGCAGGATAGAACAAACCAAGAGAAAAACAAAAGCGCGGCCAAGGGCGTGCTTGACTATTGGGGAAACCGATTTGCTTCGGCTGCTACTGAAGAAGCGCAAACGGCGCTAAAGGACATGATACTAGCAGCCAAAGGCCCGGAGCATTTTGAAGGCAACAATAGACTACGGGCGGCCGCTAACGCCCAACACGAGATATGGAAGAGGTTCGTTGAAAAATTCCAGCCGGAAAGAATCACGCCAGGGCACGAAAAGTTCAGGGAAGAAAATTACAAACAATACAACACCCCGTATGAAAAGCTGCCAAAGCCCGACCAAACTAGGGACAACGAGGTGGTTCACGTGGTAACCCGCAGGCTTTTGGAAAATGCCGGAATAAAAGTTTAGGGATACGGCCTGCGTTGGGCTTGCTTGAATACAAGGCGCAGAAAAAATAAGGAAATAGAAAAAGAAATGAAAAACCGTTTAGATTATCTCGGTGTACCCGCACTTTCCGCACGAGAACCTCGGCTTCTGACCCTTGGCCTCGTGCTTTGCGAGCTTGTTGCCGGCGCCGCACTTGGGGCACGACCTGCCGGGCTTGTATGCCTTTGTCACGCGGGATTTCTTCTTTGCTTCTGCCATCAAAATCACCATTCACTTAGGCAGCGGGCTTTGCCGCTTCCTTCTTCTTTGCCGAGCGCTCGATGCGGGCGAACTTGTACTTGTGCTCCACGCTCTTCGCAGCGTCAGCTGACTTGTACACCTTGGCGTGGACTTCGACGGTCTTGGTGCCGAACTTCTGTCCGACCCGGTCAACTACCACGCAGTCCTTTGCGCACTTGCACGCAACCGAAACCGCCTCGGCAACCTTGTCGCGCGAGGGAGTCGGCGATCCCGTTGCAGTGAACACGACTTCCTTGCGGCCAAATAGGGCGTTGTCCTTTTCGCTTACCTTCTTAAGTTCCATATCAAAAAACCACCGTTGAAAACGCAAAAATCACTTTATCTTCAAGGCGTACCTTCCAGGCGCCTTGGCGCCGATGGTGGTCGCGACTTCGGACGATGTGTCCATTATGAATATGTAGCCCATCCACGACTTTGAGAGGTCGCCTGCCTGCTGGCAGTTGGGGCACACGTCGCCCTCGACTATCAACCTGCATTTCTTGCACGCTTTCTGGACCATAAACAACACCTTCTTATCCTGAGACCTTTCCAAGGCCCGACGGCCTCATCGTGAGCGCAATCTTGCTGTTGAGGATGGTGTCCTTCATGCTCACTGTCGCGACCTTTGCGCGCACCCAGTCTCCCTTCTTGATTCCCTTCTTGCTCTCGCGTCCGACCAGCATCCCGGTCTTCTTGTCGTAGGACAAAAAGTCATCGGCAATCTGGGACACGTGCACGAGGCCGTCGATTGGCCCGATGCGCACGAACGCGCCGAACTCCACAATCTCGGTGACCTCGCCCTCGACCACCTCGTTTACCTTGGGGGTGTACACGAGCGCGTCGAACTCAGCGTCAAAATACGCTGCGCCATCACCCTGGATGATTCGTCCCTCGGACTTGACCTCGGCATCAGCGATGCTGATGACTACGCCATACTCGCGGTGGACCGTGCGCTCGTACTGGTCGCGCAAAATCTTCAGAGCCGCCTCTGAAATCTTCATGCCGAAAAGGTTCGGCGGAATCCTGACTGACTCAGAAAACCTGCAAATGCGGAACATCTTTTCCTCAAACCTCCAATGAATGCCAACTGCTTTTCTACTTGCCTACTCGCCGCTTCGCCACGCGGTGACAAGGTGCGACTTGTCACGCGAATAGATGAGCTGCACCAAGCCAACCTGCTTGAGCCGCTTCATCAGCTTGCGGTCCTCCGTCACAACCGCGACCTTGCCGCGGTGCTTGGTGGCGTACTCGACAATCATGTCGTCCACCTTGCCCTCGCCGGGGATTATCTCGGCAGCCTCGTTCTTGAGCGCTGCCATTATCGCGCTTACGCGTAATTGCTGTTTCTTTGACTTGCTTGAAAGCTCGTTGCCCGACTGTGCGAACACCACGAACTCCGCACTCCCACCCACAAGCTTTTCCGCCTGCCTGAAGATGTCAATTCCCCAGTCGAATGGCATCAAGAGCGCGTTCGAATCCAGAACGATTTTCATCTTGATTTTCCCTTGTTGCTTGGATGTTACCAGCGGGCCCGACGGGATTCGAACCCGCGACATCTTGATTGCTTCTCGACCCGCCTGCGAAACTAAAACTATTGCAAAAAGCAAATCTCGCAAGAAGGAGGAATAAAAGTCAAGCGCTCTAGCCAGACTGAGCTACGGGCCCTCTTAACTTACTAATAATAGGGTCGAAAAGGAATTAAAAGGGTTTATTTGGAGGCCGCTCCAGAGTCTTATAAAAGCGGTTGGGAAACAAAGATAAATTCGGCATTTTCCAACAAAACACAGGTGAACATTCATATGTCCAAGCACGTGATCTTACTCGGCGCGCCCGGAGTGGGCAAGGGCACGCTCGGCCAGCAAGTCGTAAAGCGCGCAGGCCTTGCATACGTCTCAACAGGCGACATGCTCCGCGCTGAAGTCGCAGCAAAGACCGAACTTGGAAACAAGATTGCATCAATACTTGCCGCAGGCGAGCTTGTAAGCGACGACTTGGTCAACGAACTCATCAAGAAAGCAATCTCAAAACCCGAGGCGCAGAAGGGGTTCATGATTGACGGCTACCCGCGGACATTATACCAGGCAAAGTCCCTTGAGGCAATGCCGCAGGGAAAAATCGACGTGGTGTTCAACATCGAGCTGCCTGCTGAGGAAATCGTGCGCAGGATTTCGTCGCGCCGAAGCTGCCCGAAATGCAAGGCAGTTTACAACCTGATTTACTCCCCGCCAAATAAGGAGGGAATATGTGACAGGTGCGGTGCACAGCTTGTCACGCGCGCTGACGACAACCCGGACACGATACGCAACCGCATCGCCGTTTACGAAAAGAACACCAAGCCGCTTGTCGAATACTACGAGAAGAAGGGATTGCTTGTGCGAATAGACTCGAGCGGAAACGACAACGAGCCGAAGATTAGGGATATGCTTGCGATAATCGGAAAGTAGGAAAGAGGGAAAATTCAGTCGCAGCCTGCAAGCAATTTTTCAATCTCGTAAAGGCTCGCGATTCTTCGGATGCTCTTATCAAGCGGAGGCACGTCAGCAAGATATTTGGAATCGGCCAGCTTCCGGTCAAGAAGGAGCGCGGCGCACCCTTCCTTTATTGCGGGCAGGTAATCCAGCTTGTAAGAGTCGCCCACGTGGAGGATTTCGCAAGGCTCAACCCCAAGCTCGCAGGCAAGCTGTGCGAACACACCATCATATGATTTTATCTTGGAATAGTCGGAATACACGGAAATTGCGCGCTCGAAGAACCCGTCAAGGTTGTCGACTTTTATCTTGATGTCAAGGAACATCTTGGGCGTGTTGGAAAACACCACCATCCGCCGTTTTTCCGACTTGAGAACCTTGAGTACCGGCAGGACGTCCGGAAAGACCGCAATCTTGTGCGAAAGGTCCGACACGACTTTTTCGGGGTCAACCCCGAGCTTGTGGTGCTTTATCCAAAAGCACAGGTCGTACCACTCGCGGCGCTGCATCCCAATGCGGTTGTATTCCAAGCGAAGGTACTCCTTCGCCTTTTCAAGCGGAATACTGTTCTGCTCCGAATAAATGCGCGGGAGCTCCTCGAACCACAGGTAGAGGTCAAAATCAAGGTCTATCAGGGTGCCGTCAAGGTCGAACGAGATTACCTTTGGGAACAAAGGCATCCAGGACACCTATTGCGAAAGGGAGGCGGTCCCGTAGAGGCGCCAGCGCTTCTGCGCCTGCCGCATCACGGCAATCTTGGACGCTCCGTCGATGCAGACGGGCTTGCGGAGCTTGAGCGTTACGATGTTCTTCTTCTTGTCCGTGACAAAGCCGACGGTAGTGTTGGTGCCTACGCCAAGCACAAGCGGCTCGTCCTTGCCAAGGCCGACTGGGAATATTTCCATCGTGCGGCCAAGCGGGGTAATCTTTATCTTTATCTCATCCATCAGAAGCGGGAGCTTTCCGGGAAGGCCTACTGTGCAGCCCACAAGCGAGTCCGCTTTTGAGATTGCAGGGTCGACTTCAAGTCCCATTGCGATGAGCCCGCCGGGAATCGCTTCCTTAAGTTGCTCGGCGCCGGCGTGGAGCGAGACTATCTTGGACTTTAGCCTGATGTAGCTGGTCTTTTCCTTCTTCTTTCGCGCAGGCCCGGGCAGGAGCTCAACCTGGTCGCCGATTTTGAATACGCCACGGATTACCGAGCCGCCAACTACGCCGCCATTCACTTCGGCAATCTTTGTGCCGGGCTTGTTCACGTCAAAACTACGCGCAACATACATTATTGGCGAGTCTGACGGCTCGCGCTTCGGGGTCGGGATGTCCTTCTCAATCGCCTGTATTAGCGCGTCAAGGTTGATGCCCTGGTTCGCCACAACCGGAATGATTTGCGAGCCCTCGTAAGACGAGCCCTTGAGGAACGCCTTGATTTCCTGGTAGTGCTCAAGGGCGCGTTCCTTGGTCACAAGGTCAATCTTGTTCTGCACGATGACCACGTTCTTGATTCCTGCTGCCTCCAAAACGGCCAGGTGCTCAACGGTCTGGGGCATCGGGCACTTCTCCGTTGCAGCTATCAGGAAAAGCGCGCCGTCGATGATTGAGCTTGCAGCGATGACCGTTGCCATCAATGTCTCGTGCCCCGGCGCGTCAACAAAAGAAATCTTCCTCATGCGCTCGGTCTTTCGGTTGCACACCGGGCACTCCTGCTTCGTGGAAAAGCACTGGGGCGCGGAGCACTTGACACAGCGATAAAACGACGCGTCAGCGTAGCCGAGCTTTATCGTGATTCCGCGCTTGAGCTCCTCGCTGTGCGTGTCCGTCCACTTTCCGGTAAGCGCCTGAACCAGGCTGGTCTTCCCGTGGTCGACGTGGCCTATGGTGCCTATGTTGATTTCAGCTTGAGCCATTAGAAACAAATTATCGCTGTTTAAGGTTAAAATGGGAATGGGTGGTTTCCCGACGCATTTAACTTACCTTTCGTGCCAAAGCCATAATATGCAATCTGCCTATTTTACAGAGGTAATTTTCAATGGCCGCGGATTATGATTCGGAAAAGAAAAGGAAGCTCGGCGAGCTTTGCAAAAAGGGAATCAACCCCTACCCGTACACTTTCGGTCGCACACACAAGGCAAGCCAGGTCAAGGACAACTACGATTCCCTTGAGGGCAAGGACGTCTCCGTTGCGGGACGCATAATGCAGATGCGCTCCTTTGGAAAGCTCGTGTTCGCAACCCTTGACGACGTCTCGGGCCGCATCCAGGTCTACGCAAGCGAAGCCGACGTGGGCCCCGAAGTACTCAAGTCCTTTGAAACCGCGGACCTTGGTGACATCATTGGCGCAACCGGGAAGGTCACAAAGACAAAGAAAGGCGAGGTTTCGGTCGCAATAAAGAAGTGGGAGATGCTTGCAAAATCACTGCGCACGCTCCCTGAGAAGTTCCACGGCCTGGAGGACACCGAGATTCGCTACCGGAAGCGCTACTTGGACCTTCTCATGAACCCCGAGTCGCGGAAGATTGCAATCACACGCTCGCGGATGGTCAGCGCGATGCGCGAGTATTTCGACAGGAACGAGTTCTTCGAGGTCGAGACGCCCGTCTTGCAGCCGCTTTACGGCGGCGCAGCGGCGCGTCCGTTCATCACGCACCACAATGCGCTTGACACGGACCTGTACCTGCGCATCGCAAACGAGCTTTACCTCAAGAGGCTCATAGTCGGCGGGCTTGAGCGAGTCTACGAGTTCTCCAAGGACTTCCGCAACGAGGACATCGACTCGACCCACAACCCGGAGTTCACGCAGGTGGAATTCTATTCCGCATACTGGGACTACAACAACTGTATGCGGTTTACCGAAGGCATACTTGGCCACGTGGTCCAGAAAATCCATGGAACAAAAAAAATACAGTTCCGCGGGAAGGAAATCAGCTTCGAAGCGCCGTTCAAGGTAGTTTCGCTGGTTGGTGCAATTAAGGAAAAGTCCGGCGAGGACGTGCTTTCCTGGACTACTGATAAGCAGGCAGTTGATGCTGCAAAGAAGCACGGCCTGGAGTGCAAGATACCAAACAGGGCGCACGTGATTGACGCGCTCTTTGACAAGTACGTCCAGCCCGAACTGGTACAGCCGACCTTCCTCATCGATTTCCCGGGCTTCATGTGCCCGCTTGCGAAGAAAAAGCGAGGCGACGAACGCCTCGCGGAGCGCTTCGAGCTGTTCATCGGCGGAGGTGAGTGCGGAAACTCCTACTCGGAAATCAACGACCCGGTCTTCCAGAGGCAGAAGCTCGAGGAACAAGCAAGGGAACTTGCGGGCGGGGACGAGGAGGCGATGCCCCTTGACGAGGACTTCCTCGAATCGATGGAGTACGGGATGCCGCCGACCGGCGGGATGGGAATCGGCATCGACCGGCTGGCAATAATCCTTACTGACTCAGCCTCAATCAAGGAGGTCATACTCTTCCCGAGCATGAGGCCGCTTGACTCTGAAAGGACGGCAAAGGAAAAAGCCACCCCAAAGGCTGTTGCGGAACAAAAACAAAGGGAAAAGGAAAAAACAAAGGCAACGGGTTCAAAAAAGCCCGAAAGAAAGTCAAAGACACCCAGGTTTGCCGAGGAGTTGGGTGAGATGCCGTCGATTTGAGCGGTAACTGATTCTTTCTTTTTTACTTGGACTGCTTCGAAAGTTTGGAGTCCAAGTACCCCATCGCCTGGTATCCCGCATCAAACCCGACTACTGCAAAAGCGTATGCCGGTTCGGAAAGCAGGACGGATATTGCGATTGCGGTCACGTCCAGTATTACGCGGTAGGACAGGAATTTGCGCAGGGCCTTGTCCTTGATTTTTCTAATCTCGGCTCGGTCCGAGAGAAGTTCGTCCATATACGCTGCAAGTGCAAGCGCGAACAACGGAAGCGCGTAAGGCATCTTCGGCCCGATTGCAATTGATGCCAGGACGAATGCGAGCATCCCCGCATAGTGTATCGGGTGGTCCTCCTTTCCCGCAAGCACTACAGCGATTATCACCGCAAGAACTGCGGTTGCGAGCACCGGGCTTTGCGTGAAAAGAACCGCGCCGACAAGGCCGTAGCCAACGCCCGCGAGGTACCCGTAAACGCTGTGGCGCGAGAGCCGCTTGTCGTCGGCAATGTCGTCAGCGAGCTTGACCAGGCAGCCGCAAAGGATGCAAAGGAGGTATTCGAGCACGTCGGGTCACCAAGTCAAAGGAACGGAGAAACAATTATCGGGAATAGCACGGTCGCGTCTCCCTCCACGTAAGCTGATTTCGCCTTGCCGCTGATTTTCCCCCACGACACGGCCTCGTTGGTGCGCGCGCCGGTCATCGAGCCGTCGTACTGCGTGCCGGTTGAGACGTACACCGCGTAGTCGAGCCCTCCGCGCATTATGTTGAGGCCGATGGTGTGGTGCTTTGCAAAGCCGCCGCCGAGTATGATTGCGCCTGTTTTCTTCGCAAATCCGACTTCGGTGCCTATGGCGCGCATGTCGCCTGCAGCGTCAACCACCAGGTCGTAGTCCTGGCGGAAGAACGCAAGGTGCATCCCCATTGCGCCGTCGGTTGGCGCGGGAAGGACGACCTTGATGTTGTTCCTGTAGGCCCAGTAGACCCACGAGCGTTCAAGCGCCTTCTGGCCCTTGAATTTCTCGGAGATGAACTTTCCGTAATCGTAAACCAGTTCGGACGGGGACACGACCGCGCGGTATTTCCCGTTCGGCCGCCTCTCCTTTTTACGCTCGAACAGCATCGAATAGAACTCCGTGTCCAGCTTTTCAAGCATCACGTAGCGGTCGTTGGGCACGAGCACGTTGCCGATGCGGTTGACGCCCTTGTTGTGCAACGCCTTGTCGTCCTCGTTGAACGTCCCAAGCAGGAAGGGCTTGCTTATTTTCATCACGTCCTCCTCAACCGAGCCCACTCCGGTTACCACGACGTCGCAGAACTTGCGGCGGCAGAGCTCGGCGAAGAGCTCGCGCAAACCGCCAGAGACCATGTTTGAGGTAAAGGCAAGGAAAGTGTATGCTTTGTCCTTCTTCATCGCCCTGACCACGTCAACGGCGCGGCCAAGCTCGGAAGCCTGGAAGCCGCCGGACTTGAGCATGCTTGCGTATTCCGAAAGCGTGGTCTTGGAAGTGACATCCAAACCCTCGACGTTTTTTGCTGCCATGAAAGTCAACTCGCCTTAGTCAACAGATAATTGCCAGTATATTATTTTGCCCTGCCCGGGCTTTTATCACTTTACGGCTGGCTCCATTCTATCTCGTAGTACTCGAACTTGCTGCTAGGGAGCGCGATGCGCTTCACGAGGTAGTGCGTGATGGAAGTCTCGCGGTCGCAGATTGCAAGCATCAGGTCCAGGCCGTACTTCTTGGATGTCTCGATTGCCTTTGCAAGCTCCTGGCCGCCGATTTCCTCTTCTTCGGAAAGCGCGAGCATCGCAAAGCGCGGCCCGGCGTTCTTGGGAGTCTCGATGCCATCCTTTGCACGGTGGTATAAGATGTAGTCTATTTCCGATGGAACCTCGCGCTTGGTTCCCGGGATTGCAAGGATGAATGTCTTCTTCACCCCGTGGGCAACGCGGATTGCGCGGCTCCACTCCGAGATGAGCATCTTGCTCTCGCGGGGAAAGACGTGGATGACGTGCTTTGAGTGCATCCAGTCGTCGTTGGAAAGCGCAGGCGACGCGCCGGGAAGGTAGAGCCGGAAGTGCGTGCCGAACTTGAACCCAGTCTTGAGCACGCAGCCCCTAAGCCGCCAGTCCTCGTACACTTCGTAAAGCGCGAGGAAATCTGACCTGCGCTTGGTGGCCTCCTCAATGAGCCGCTTTTCGCCCACGTTGAGCAAAAACCCGCAGTGCCGCATCAGAAACAGGGTCTCGTAAGCATCAAGCTTGAGAAACCGGCCGTGCTTTCGCGCCTTGTAGGTGCCGAGCTGACCGAACCATCCATTGTCGTAAAGCTGGGCGCCGACAGCGTCGTCGTCTATCACAGTCATCAGGTCGTCGTAGAAGAACAGCCCCTTTGCCGCAATCCCAAACGGCTTGAATTCCCCTGAAGGGTACTTCTTGACCGGGTTGCGGCCGTAGTTCTTCTTGGCCTCGCCAAACTCGCGCGCTATGAGCCCTCGGTCGCGCCAGTCCTTGTAGCAGAAGTAGCGCGCGAGGAACTTTCTCGAGCGGTCGGCCTTTTTCGCAATGTCATTGAAGGACAGCAGCTTGCCTGAAGGCCCCTTGCACTCGGCGTTGCGCACGTCCAATAGGTAAAGCGCCTCCTCTGCCGAAAGCTCGAGCTCGAACTTTCCCTTCTCCTTTTTCTCAACGCCGTAGAAGCTGCGGTCCAAAGCCTGGACTGACACCAGGTCGCGGACAACTGCCGACTCGCCGTTGAATTCAAAAACGACTCCCATTGCAAACTACCCAAGCGCAGGTGGCTTGTGACACGTTTATATCCTTCAGGATTTTTCCTTAGTATGTATGCACGCGCATAAATTAAACAGGTGCCGCGGCCAGGTCTCGCTCGAGTACGTGGTGGTAGTCGGCTTGGTCCTTGCCGCCTGCGTGCCGGTATGGCTCCTTGCGCAGGACCGGATTTCGTCCGCGCAGACCGAGCTTGACGCGGCAACTGCACAGGCTTCTGTTGACTCGCTGGTCAAGGCAGCAGACTGGGCGGCGCTTTCAGGCTATCCTGCGAGGCGCACTGTTGACATAGAACTTCCGCATTCTATCGAGGCCGCGCTTGTCGAAGGACGCGAGGTGCGGATTATTTTCCGCGGCTCTTCAGGACTGACTGAAGCCTACGGAGTTTCCGAGGCCAACCTCACGGGCGCCATCCCGACCGGCGGCTTGAAGGCAAAGCTCGTCGTGGCTGCAAGCGAGTCCCAACCGGGAAACGTCACCATTGGGCTGGTGGGCTGAAGATGCGGCGCGGCCAGGTAGCCTTGGAGTTTGTCGCGGCCTGCATGCTGCTCATACTAGTTTGGACGGCATTCTCGATGCTTTCGAGCGAGTGGAACCGCCGCACCTACGCGGTCGCGGCATCATCGGATGCGCAGGCCCTGCTTGAAAAAATCTATGGCGAGGCTGTTGACGCAAAGGCTGCCGGTGCGGGATACTCGCATTCGTTTGAAGTGCCTGCGGCGCTTGCAGGCAACGCCGACTATTCCATCGAGCTTTACCCGCCATACTCGACGATACAAATCACGTTCAAGGACTCAAGCGCATCGGCAGTGCTCCCGTTCAGCTCGTTCGGGGGGAGCGTGGGCTGCTGCACAGTAAAAGTGACCAATGACAATGGAAACGTCGTGTTCTCATAGGCGCAGGGGCCAGGTGCTGAGCGCGGAAATCGTGCTCGCCACATTCGTGTTCGTGCTGGCTGTTGCCATCATCAACCACGCATACTCGCGCACGCTTGAGGGCGCGCTTTCTGCCACTCTCGGCCAGGGCGACGTGCGCGCCTATTCAATCCTGCTCCTGGACAGCCAGGGTGCACAGCCCGACTGGGACTATGCAAGCCACGATGCCAGGCCCATTACTTTGTCTTCCAACGGCTCAATCAACATCACAAAAGCTGCGTACCTTGTCGCGCTGCTTGCTGACAATGAGAGCGCCACGCTCTCGGCGCTCTCTGCCGGGCCGTACAAGATAGGCATAAAGGTGACCGGACAGGACGGAAAACCAATAGTTGCGCCGTGCCCGGGGTGCAGCTGCGGCGGAAAGTGCACGGTCACGCTTGAACATTACCCTTCCACGGATTCAAACAACATATTCACAATAGACGGCCCCTATAGGCTGGTTAACTCGGACGGCTCCGGCGCAGGCGTTGCAGAGGTCCGGCTGCTGTTCTACAGGACGTACGACTGAAGGTTGATGATGCTTTGGAAAAAGGAAACGGGCGCCGCGGGATTGCTTTTGCAATAGACTCGCTGTTCGCAATTGCGGTCATAGCGGCATTTGCAATCTCCGTTGTGCCGGCGTATTCGGCATTCGCTACAGCAGGCGACGCGGCTCCGGACGCGCTTTCAAGGCTGTCCTCTGCAACGCTCCGCTCGATGTGCCTGGCTACTGCAAGCGAGCTTTCGGCATCCTCTGCGCAAATCACCGGGTTATATTCAGACGGCAACCTCACTGCGAACGATTCGGAAATGACTGCGTGCCAGCTCATTGCACGGCAATCTGTTGGAAACAATGAATCAATCGCAAGGGCGCGCAACATAACAGCGGAAATCTACGGTCCCCTCATCCCGGCCGCCGTTGGGATGGCGGTCTATGCGAACGGCACGCTAGTCTACAACTCCACTTCCCAGCCGCAGTCTCCCCTGGCGCTGCACTCGTCCAAGGCGTTCGTCTACACTTACGGAAAGACGGGGGCCGCAAAAGAGCCCATCGGGCCTGTTGAAATCGAGGTGAGGGCGTGGTGGCCATGAGACGGGGTTTTGCCTACTCGCTTGCCGCGCTTGCCCTCGCGCTGGCTGTTGCGCAGGCTGCGATAATATTCTCGTCAGCATCAGCAGGCGCTGCTTACGGCCGCGTCTCGCAAAAGGATGCCGTGGAGTTCGCCGCGTTCTCCGAGGGCGTGGCCGGGATGCGGTCCGGCCTGCTCCTAAGCTGCAGCCTTGCTGCGGCTGCTGCCAAGGAATACGAGGAGTCCACCAACAAGTCATTTGTGAACAAGTCGTGCGTGCTCTCTTTCCTTGCAAGGAACGGCAACGTGACCAGCGGGAACTGCCCTGGCGAGTCGTTTGCGCTGCTTGAGACTTCGAACGGGCAGTATTCGCTCCTGGCCTGGTCCCTTGGCAACGGCCTAAGGAAGACGGGAACAATCGACGTTTCGGACGAGCTGCTGTCGGTCTACGCGACTGCCAATGAGACGCACACTACTTGCTCCGCAACGGCATCGGTCACGGTTGCGACGATTGACAATCACACTTCGATTACGCGCACATGCGTTGCGGCAAGAACAGTCGCAAACTAATAGCCCGTTTGACAGGCGGGCTTTTATTTGGCGCGTCATTAATAGTGCCATGCGGCGTTGAAGGCAAAAGCCGCGCAAAACGCTTTGGGCAAGAGGGAAGAGGGATTTTGGCTGAATCTGTGACTGAGGACTCCTCCGAAAAGGCCATCGAGACAGTGGTGGACCGGCTCTACGACCTTGTCAAGGCAAGGAAGGCAATATCGGTCAGGGAAGTGTCCAAGGCGCTCTCACTCCCAGAACCCCAGACTGAGAAGCTTGCCAGGCTGCTTGAATCGTCAAAGCTCGTGCAGGTAAACTACAGCCTCTCCGACATAATCATCACAACAGTCGATGAAGCCAAGGCTGCCCCGGCAGCTTTCGCCGCAAGCAATTCCGACTCGGCCGAACGCGAAATACTGACCGCCTGCGAAGACGTTGCAAGGGCAAAAACCCTCCTTGAATTTTCCAAGCGCCAGACCGAACAGGTTTCAAGGAAGCTTGCACAGGCCGCATCACAGCAGGCGGCAAGCATCAAGGCAAAGGACGTGAGCCCGGCCTTGAGAAAGCGTCTTGAAAGCCTCGAGTCAGACGCCGCCGAGGCCAAAGGGTATGCAAACGCCGCACTTGTGGCGGCAACGGTACTCGAGGAGGCCAGCCAGAAGCTTTCGCAGGCCGCAACACGCAAGGGTGCAAGGCAATGAAAGTCATAGACTCCTACAACGTCGAAAGCGAGGGCATAACCGCCCAGGTCCAGATTGTGGACGACGAGACCTTCACCAACATGTACCTGCTCCATCGCACCAAGGTGCGAAAGTCAACCGCGGCCGTGATGGACTTCCTCAAGCAGCGCATCATCGACGCAGTCAACATCAGCGCGTCAGAAATAGCGAACTTCAGCGCGTGGGAGACCCTACGCGTGAACGTCAAGAAGAAGGCCCACGAGCTGGTGCGGACAGAGCTCGGCGGCCTGAACGCCAAGGAGGAGGACCTGCTTGTCGGAAAGCTCCTGCAGGAAATGCTCGGGATAAGCGAACTTGAGTTCTTCCTGTGCGACGAACAGCTTGAGGAGGTCGTGGTGATTTCCTCAAAGGACCCCGTGTGGGTGTACCACCGGAAATACGGCTGGCTCCGGACCAACGTCGACATCCAAACCGAGGACCAAATCCGCAACTACGCCGCGATAATGGGAAGACGGGTTGGCAAGCAAATCACAAACCTCGACCCGCTCATGGACGCCTACCTGCTCTCGGGCCACCGCGTGAACGCGACCCTCGCGCCGGTCTCTGCAAAGGGCAACAGCATCACGATACGCAAGTTCCGCAAGGACCCGTTCACCGTGATAGACTTCATCAGCCCCAGCCTCAACACCACTTCTGCGGAGGCCCTTGCATTCATCTGGCTTGCGGTCCAGTACGAGATGAACCTCCTTGTGGGCGGGGGGACGGCAAGCGGAAAGACCTCCTTCCTCAACGCAATCCTCGCATTTACGCCGCCCAACCAGCGCATCATCAGCATCGAGGACACGCGCGAGCTCATGCTCCCAAGCTACCTGCACTGGACGCCGATGGTCACGCGGCTGCCAAACCCCGAAGGCAAGGGCGGCGTGAGCATGCTTGACCTGGCAGTTAACTCGTTGCGCATGCGGCCCGACCGCATCGTGCTCGGCGAGGTGCGCAGGCAAAGCGAAGCCGAGGTGCTGTTCGAGGCAATGCACACCGGCCACGCGGTATACTCCACGGTGCATGCCGATGACGCCGCCCAGATGAAGAGCAGGCTCATAAGCCCGCCGATAAACCTGCCCGAACAGTTCCTTTCCGCAATGCACCTTGCGGTTGTGCAGTACCGCCAGCGCAGGACCGGAATCCGCAGGACAACCGAGATTGCCGAGATAAACCCGGGCGAGAGGGGGACGAGCTTCAACGTGGTGTTCCAGTGGAACGCCCAGGACGACGCGCTTGAGAAGGTCGACGAGCACATCCGGGTGGACAACGAAATCAAGGCCCGCACCGGGATGAAGCAGAAGGAGATTACTGCAGACCTTGAGCAGAAGAGGGCAATCCTGCTTGCGATGTCGGCCGCGGGAATCAGCCACGTAGACGACGTGGGCGTGATTTTCGCAAAATACTACAAGTCGCCAAAGCTGGTTGCCGAAAGCGCAGAGAAGGGCGCAAAGGAGATGCGAAAGCTCCTGTGACGGTGCAAACGACAGTGGAAAGCAAGGTCCCGATGCTGCCGTTCTCGCTCGTGCCACCCCAGTTTACCTTCGAGCTTGCAAGCAAGACCCGGCCCCTTGGCACCGCAGTGCAGGCCTGGGTGCCCATCCTTGGCGACGACCTCCTGGGCGCAGGCTATGCCGACATCGACGCCGACACCTACGCAACCGCGTGCGTTCTCAACGCATTCACGAACTTCTTTGCCGTGTTCATACTCATCGACTTGCTAGGCGCGCTCACGCTCACGCCGATGCTCCTGGTTGCGGGGCTTGCGTCCGCAGGCGTGGGCATTGCAACATTGGTCTCGTGCCTCGTCTGGCCCCAGATCATCGCAACGCAAAGGCGGCGCGCCATTGACGCGAACATGATTGCCGCAACCCGCCAGCTGCTCATACAGATACGCTCGGGCGTCCCGCTCTTCAACGCGCTCCTTTCGGTAAGCTCCGGCCACAGCAAGGTCTCGGAGGAGTTCTACAAGATTGCGGCCAAGCTCAACGCGGGCGTTGACGAGACCGACGCGCTTGCCGAGGCGTCAGCAACCTCGCCGTCCATACAATTTCGCAAGGTGGTGTGGCAGCTTTCCAACGCGCTCAAGGTCGGCACCGACGTGGGCCTGGCGCTCGAGGCCACTCTTGGCGAGCTCGAACTCGAGCAGACCGAGCAAATCAAGAAGTATTCGCAGGAGCTCTCGCCCCTCACGATGATTTACATGATAAGCGCAATCATCGTGCCGAGCCTGGGCGTGACAATGCTCATAGTCGTGGGCTCCCTGATGTCGTTCCCGATTCCCAAGGCAACGCTTGTCGTGGTGTTCATCGTGATGATAGGGTTCCAGGCGTTCTTCCTCAACTTCGTCGCCTCGCGCAGGCCGGTGGTGTGAAAGATGAAGACCAGTCGCATAATCACAAGGGCGTCCTACGTCCTGCCGCGAAAGTGGGTCGACTCGATTGGAAGGCTGCTTGTCAAGGGCGGGTTCAATACCACCAAGCACAGGTACCTGATAGGCCTTGCCATGCTTGGCGCTCTCTGTTTGGGCGCCCTGTCCAGCTTCATCTGCCTCGCTGTGATGCGCGACTATAAGTTCGCGGCGTTCTCCGGGCTCCTTATAATCATGGCGGAAGTCGGCGGCGCGTACTTCATCCTCAAGTCAACTGCATTCCAGCGCAGCAAGAGGATAGAGAGCGTGCTCCCTGACGCTTTGCGCATCATCTCGGCAAACATGCGGGCCGGGATGACAATAGAGAACGCGCTGTGGTCCGCCGCAAGGCCCGAATTCGGCCCATTTAAGGACGAGCTGAGCAGGGTGGCTGCTGACACGTTCGGTGGGATGCCGATAGAGGATGCGCTCCTTTGCATGCCAGAGCGCGTTGACTCGCGGCTCGTGGAGCGCTCAATCGACCTGATGGTAGGCGGCCTGCGCCTGGGCGGACGCATGACCGACCTGCTTGACCACATCGCAGCTGACATCTCTTCGCGCCAGAGCCTGCAGCGTCAAATCGAGACTTCGACAACGACCTACGCCATATTCATCGTGTTCTCGGCGCTCGTAGCCGCACCGATGCTCTTTGCAGTCTCCACGTTCTACTCGGAAATCAACGAGAAGACGCTCTTGGGTTTCACCGAGGGGATGCAGGTGAATTCGGCCGCCCGCGCACGCATAGCCTCGTCCGGCATCCCTATGCTTTTGCCATCAGCGCAGGCTGACCAGATAGGGTTTGCTGACATCCGCCTCTTCTCGCTCGGCGTAATCATCATCACCGCGTTCTTCGCATCCATAATCATCGCCCAGATAAAGGAAGGCGAGGCACACAGGGGCCTTTCCTACGTCCCCATTTTCGTCGCAGTTGCAATGACCGTGTTCCTGCTTGGCCTCTACGGGCTTGAGACCGCGTTTGCGGGAATGATATAAAGGCGCAAAGCCGGCCAACAGCACGCATTAAATAAGACAGGAAAGTAATTTTTCAGGACGTTCCAAACGGTGATTATGTTATGTCAAAAGGGCAAACCGCACTCGAATACCTTGTCACTTACGGCTGGGCAATACTCGGCATCATCATCATAGTCGGCGTGCTCATCTCGTTCGGGGTGTTCAACCCGACCAAGTGGGCGACCGTGCGCCAGCAGGGCGGATTCTCATCAATCGCAGTGCTTGACCACAGCATCACAGCAGGAACCGGCGGCGTCATGAAGATAGCTTTCCAGAACACGCGCGGAAACTCGATTACCATAACGCAGGTTGTGTCGATGGCCGGCGGGTGCGGCTGGACCGGCTCGCAGCTTCTGACTGTTGACAACCCCGTCTCAATCACCACCAGCGCGTGCAACCAGACCACAGTCACCGGCGCAACCGTAGGCTCGGCGTACGACTTTTCCGACGTGGCCGTGACATACACCGACTCAGTATCGAGCATGTCGCACACCGAACGCGGGTTCATCAAGGGCCAGTTCCAGTAGGGAAAATAGCCAAAGCGCACGTTCTGTTCCCAATGGCCAAAGAACGCTTTCCAAAAGAATACCTGGACAAGTACTCCTCAATCCTCGGAAGCGAGTTTGGCAGGTTCATCTCCTCATTTGAAAAAAAGGAAAAGAAGGCAATCTGGTGCAACTCGCTCAGGACCACACCGCAGGAACTGTGCTCCGAACTGACGGGCCGCGGCTTTTGCCTTGCGCCGCTCGAATTCTCGGAAAACGCCTTCCTTATTGAGTCGGGCCCCGAGCGGCCTGGCCGCGACGACGCGTTCATGCAGGGAAGGTTCAACCTGCAGGAGAAGGCCGCGATGCTTCCTGCAATCGCGCTTGAACCAAAACCTGGAGAGCGCATACTCGACGGCTTTGCAGCGCCGGGAAACAAGACGCTCCAGCTCTGCTGCCTGTGCAACAATGAAGCGGAAATCACCTGCCTCGAGAGGGACCCTGTACGCATACGTACGCTGCAATTCAACGCGCGAAAGTTCGGAATGCAGATTGATGCGAAGAAACTTGACTTTTTGAAATTCAAGGACCGCGAGGGTTTTGACAGGATCCTGCTTGACGCGCCCTGCAGCTCCGAAGGCCTGGCAAGAAAACGGTTGGATGCCCTTGCGGAATGGAGCCAGAGGAAAGTTGAGAACATGTCCAAGAGGCAGAAGAAAGCCGTTGTCCGCGGGTTCGACCTGCTCAAGAGCGGCGGCACGCTGGTATATTCCACCTGCTCGCTTTCTCCAGAGGAGGACGAGGAAGTCATCGACCACCTCCTTGCAAGCAGGGATGGCGTGACGGTGGAAAGGGTAAAGCTTGCAGGCGTCAACGCATCCAAGGGAATCGTGCAATACCAGGGAAAGGAATTCGACTCCCGCGTCGGGAACTGCGTACGGCTCTACCCGCACGAGTGGGACTGCCAGCCATTCTTCATCGCAAAGATTCAGAAAGGATAATGGCCAGCCGCGGAGCAGGACAACTGCCGGCTGATGCGAAGCGCATATAATGATTGTTGCCCAAAGTCGTCTTACAAACTTTCAACAAGAAAAGGTCGGTTGCCTATGACAATAGCAGTGCCCCAGACGTTCGATGCTGTCCTTTCGGAAAAGCGCGAGGAAGTCCCGGGCGTTGTCACGATGCGCCTTGCGCCCGTTGACGGCCGCAAGCTCTCCTTCTTGCCAGGCCAGTTTGCAATGCTGTGCTTTCCCGACGAGCCCGACCCGCAGCGGAAGTGCCGCGCATACTCAATCTCATCATCCCCGCAGGTGACTGACTACATCGAAGTCACTATAAAGATAGTCAAGGAGTGGACGAGCCGCATGACATCCACTGCCGTTGGCACCAAGCTGCAGGTCAAGATGCCATTCGGCAGGTTCGTCCTCGACCCGACTTGCCGCGACCACGTGTTCATCGCGGGTGGTGTTGGGATCACGCCTTTCGCGGCAATGTCAAGCTTCCTTGCGGCAACCAAGCCCGAAGCCGTACGGGCAACATTGTTCTACAGCGCAAAGACGCCGGCAACGCTCATATTCCGCGAGCGGTTTGAGAAGACCGCACGAGAATGGCCGGAGCTCAACCTTGCGTTCACTATTACAGACAAGGAATATTCGGGCGCGGACTGGCCAGGCCACCGCGGCAGGCTTGACGCCGAATTCATCAAGGCAACGCTCGGGAATATTGCCGGAAAGAAGTTCTACCTATGCGGCTCCGGCCAGATGATGGCAGGCATAGAGGAGATACTCGAATCGATGGGCGTTGCAAAGGAGAACATCCACACCGAGAAATTCGGCTAGAATCAGCGCCTAGCCTTCATCTTCTCGCCGACAAAGTTGATGAGGTCGCGGAGCTTCTTTTCCATGGTCGGGTAGTCAACGAGCTCATCCAGGCCGGTAAGCATCGACGCTACCTCGGGCTTGATTTTTAGGTACTCGCGCTCAAGCTGCTCCAGCCGCGACGCGAGCTCGCCTATCTCATTCTGCGTACGCCTTCGGTAATCCAGGACGAAGTATATGGCAACCACGAGCACGACCATGGATGCTGCAAAGAGCCCGAAAGCGAGTGCCGACATACTGACAAGGGCCATTACACTACGCCCCCCTCTATGACTGCTGACGTCAGGTCCCTAGCCTGCTTTGTGATGCTCTGCATCGCGTTGCGCGTAATCTTCCTCTCAAGCCCGGCTTTCGCATCCTGGATGCTTTGCGCCATCGCTGCAGACTCGGCGTGCGCCGCGTCAATCCTGGCCGAAAGCTCCGCCACCTTCGCAACCGCACCGTCGTGCGCCCTCTTTGCAAGGACGAACGCCACAAAAGCGCCCGCTAATGACACTAGGAAACAGAACCCCGCAACGTAGACGTCTTCGACCATAGGAACATCAGGCAAAATCAACTGCACGTCCCGACGAGCGGCCTTGCGCCAGTCTGCCTCATGGAATAGTTCATGAAGTTGTACAGGATGTTCACCTGCACCTCGAAGGCCTTGCCGGACGCGGTATAGACGCAGGGGTTTCCGCTTGTAAAGCTTGACACGTAAATGGCGTTCTCCTCGCCAGCTGAGAATACGTGGTAGCCCGTGCTCAGGTTATTGACGTTGCCCACGCTGTCTACGAACTGCATCTCGGTGACGTTGAGGCTGTCGGAGCCGCGGTTGGCAAGAACAAGCAGCGCGGTGCCGTTCATGACCTTGAATGCCGTGATTGAGAAGGGCGTGGCGGTCTTCCAGTAGGACTCCGACTCCCTTTCCCTGCCGGGCCCGCCCACTTGCGGGAACCAGCCCAAAAGCGCTATGACGACCATCGCCACTAGAAGCACCGCGCCCAAAATGACAAGATATTCCGTTGCGCCCTGCCCCTTTGAGCGGACCATACAATCACCTATATTGCAAATGAAATTGGCTTATGCAAAGGGAACGGAAAAGGGGAATAAAAAAGTAGGTTTTGGGAACAACTTGCCCCATCGCCCGAAAGGGCACAAGGAGCAGAGGGAGAAAAAGAAAAACAAAAAAAAGAAAAAAGGGAATTGGTGCTTACGAGCACCTTCCAACCAGGGACTGCGCGCCCTGCTGTCGAATCCCGGTAATCGACCCCTGGGTGTAGCCGAACGCCACAATCTTGAGCTCGAACGGGTTGCCCGTCTTCGAAGTGACTCCGTTGCACGGGTTGGTGGCGTTGACGCCTACTAAGAAAGTGAAAGGCACAGTAACCACTGCTTCCTCGCCTCCGTTGAAAGACTGGGCCGGACTCGCTACGACGTATGTAAACGTACTCGTTCCATTAGGAATTTCAATCGAAGTCAGGGTCAGTGCGTCAGAAAGCCTGTTTGAAAGCGAGAAGGTCATTGTCGTGTTGTCGACCTTGAACGAGTTTATCGCAAACGGGCTTGCACCGGACCAGTACGCCTTGGACTGCTGCTCCTTTGTAGAGCCGCCGAGCGCGGGGAACCAGCCAAGAAGGCTTACTACTACAAGCGCGACAAGCAACACTGCGCCCAATATGACAAGATATTCCGTTGCGCCCTGACCTCTTGAGTAGACCATATCATCACCTATACCTATATTGCAAATGAAATTGACTTATGTAAAGGAACGGAAAGGGAGAATAAAAAAGTAGGTTTTGGGCCTTGTTCTTTTGGGCGATGGGAAAACTAAAGGAATGGTGAGAAAAAGAAAAACTAAAAAAAGAAAAAAGGGAATTGGTGCTTACGAGCACCTTCCAACCAGGGACTGCGCGCCCTGCTGGCGAATCCCGGTAATCGCCCCAGAGGTGTAGGTGAACGCCACAATCTTGATCTCAAACGGATTGCCCGTCTTGGACGCGCCCGATGAGTAGCACGGGTTGGTGGAATTTGCGACGGTCGTAGTAACCACCGCTTCCTCGCCCCCGTTGAAGGCCTTGGCCGGCCACGCTACCGTATATGTAAACGTGCCCGTTCCATTAGGTATGTCAATCCCAGTCAGGGTCAGCGAGTCAGAAAGCCTGTTTGAAAGCGAGAAGGTCATTGTGGTGCCGTCAAGTTTGAACGAGTTTATCGCAAACGGGCTGGCGCCGGACCAGTACGCCTTGGACTGCTGCTCCTTTGTAGAGCCGCCAAGCGCGGGAAACCAGCCAAGAAGGCTTACCACGACAAGAGCGACAAGCAAGACTGCGCCCAATATGACAAGATACTCGGTCGCACCCTGCCCTCTCCTAAACTGCATTGTAAACCACCTTAAATGAAAATGGACTAAGAAATCAAGATGCCGAGTTTATTTAAATAGGTTGCTTAACTCCGGCGTTTTCGCGCAAACCCAACGCCCAACGCCATACTTTCTCCTCTAATAAAAGCGATGGCTTTTTAAAGAGCCGAACAGAAATGACATAAAATAATTGATACAAAAAGGTGAACTGCTGATGTCTGAAACAAAGAGGGGCCAGGGCGCGTTCGAGTACATTCTGATGCTGTCGGGAGTGCTCCTGATAGTGATACTCATAATATTCATACTCCAAGGGACGATAACGGGAACAAACAACACTATGGGAACACAGCAAAACACGCTCAACAGCACAGTAAACGTGGACATAGTACCGCAATACACGCAATGTTTGATAGTCACAAGTGCAACTGGCAGCATCACCGGACCATCATACCCCTGCTGCGTCCTTAACGGAGCCGCAAACCTTGCCGCATGCACAGCAGCAGGATGCGCCGGAGTACCTGGGATTGTTCAATGCACCCAAACCACACTTGCCAGCTGTCCGACAAGCCAGTTCAACAGGAAAATAGGAAGGTGCGCGTAAGCGCACACTTTCCCCATCTTTCTTAAGAGGTGAACAAGGAATATGAGACGCGGACAAGGCGCATTTGAATACATACTCATGCTTTCGGGGGTACTGCTGATTGTGATAATCATCATATTCATACTCCAGGGGACAATCGGCGGGGCGAACAACACGATGACAGCACAGCAAAACACCTACAACACGTCAGTGTCCGTGGATATCGTGCCCCAGTACACGGCAAACCTAATAGTGATGAGCCAGACTGGCGGACTTGGCGGCCCATACCCCTGCTGTGAAAACTTCGCTACGCCAGGATGCACCGGAGTAATAATCAACTGCACCGGCACGCTCAACTGCTATTCAAGCAGGTTCGACAGGAAAGTAGGAAGGTGCGTATAAGCGCATTGCCTCTCTTTTTTTATTTTTAAATAATTGAAATAGTGATTGGGACTATGATGAGGCGCGGCCAGGGGGCATTTGAGTACATCCTGATGCTGTCCGGGGTGATTCTCGTGGTCATAATCATCCTGCTCATACTGCAGGGCAGCATCTCATCCACAAACAACACGCTTGCGGACAACGAGAACAAGTTTGGAACCTATACGACGGTCGACTTTGACAACCACCGGACGCCCAACCTGTACGTGGCTGAGCAGACGGGTACTACCACAATAACAAACACGCCCTGCTGCTCGAACGTGAACTCGTCTACAGTAAAATGCTACGGCCCGAACAGCGTATCGAGCACCACCATATGCAGCGCAAACATCACGTGCCCGTCGAAATACTTCAACAACGCAACTGGCACCTGCGGCTGAGAAAGAAATAATATAAAAAAAACATTAGCTATAGCAGGAACTTTACTACGAGGAGAATAAAATTGCGGCGCGGGCAGAACTATTACGGGATAATGCTCGTGTGCGTGCTCGCGCTCACCCTCGGCACCATCTTCCTGCTTTCACAGGCGCCGCCGGCAATCAACGCCTCGCTTTCAAGCTCGCAGGACAGGCTTGACAACGGCTCGATTTCGGGGGTTGCACCCCAAGGCGACGCGGACCTTCTTGTGCTAAGGCGCACGGGCAACGTCGCAGTCGACTCCGCCATTCCCTGCTGCGCGAACGCCAAAAGCGGATGTGGTGGAAACGCGGCCAACTGCACCTATTCAAATGGCAACAGCCTGTCGTGCTTTTCCCGGCTTTTCGACACTGACGCCGGCTCTTGCGCATAGCAAGAATACGCCGCGGATGTTTTCTGCAAAGAATATTAAGCGCTGCAAGAGTAGCGAATAATATGAAGCGGAAAGGCCTTGGGCAGCGCGGGCAGACGTCGACGGAGTACATGCTGCTCATAGCCCTCGGCCTGACAATAGTGATTGTCTCGATCGCAATAGCAACCCAGATCAAGGGGATGACCGACTCGCTTCTGGTGCGCGCGCAGGTTGAGCGCGAGTCCACAATCTCTATGATTGTGCGCTGATTGTTTCCCAGCAAGGGCGTTGCTTCAAAACCAATATTAGTACCCGCAGGCCACACTTTGCTTGACAACACTTATGACGGACTTCCTGCTTTTCGCCTTTGCAGCTGCCTATTGCGCAACCGCCTGCTACATTGACATCAGGCATAGGACAATACCGGACTGGCTCACTTACGGCGGCATCGCAGCCGGGCTTGCCCTTGGCGGCCTCAACTGCCTTGCCCTGGGAGGTGCCTTTGCTTTGCAATACACGCTGATGCTTGCAACCGCGCTTGCCCTGGGCTACCTCCTGTTCGCCCTTGGCGTGTGGGCCGGCGGCGACGCAAAATTATTCTGGGCGTTTGCCGCGCTGCTTGGCGCTGCAAGCCGTGCAGACGTGCTCCTTCCGGTTGTGCTGTTTGCGGCCTCGGCGCTGCTTTTCCTTGCCTGGACGTTCGTTTCGAACGCGGGAACCATACTGAAGAAAAGAAGGGAGTGCACGCGAATAGCTGTTGATTCGGCAGCAAAGGCAGTTGGCGCGGCGGCAGTTGCCTCGCTTTTTGCCAGCGGCCTTGGCGCGGATTACATCCTTGCGGCAATCGTTGCAGTTGCATTTCTTCTTGTGCAGCTGCCGAAATACGCCTGGCTGGCGATATTGCTTGTTGCGCTTGCCTTGAACGCCGACGCAACCACAGTCGCGTTCCCGCTCTCCTTTTTGCTTGCATCCGCAATAGGGACGGTGGCGGGAATAGGCTCGAAAGTCATTGCGCCCAGCCTCACCTACAAAGTGCGCAAGGCCGACCTTGAGGAAGGGATGCTGCCAGCGTACACGGTGATTGAAAATAACGGCAAGGCGGTGCTGTTTCGGCCAATGTTCGACTTGGGCGGAATAATCAAGGCAGCACGAAAGGAAAGCGATGTGAAAAAAATCCTCCAAAAAGCGGGTGCGATTCCGCCTGCCGGCTCAAAAATAGTCGCGGATTCCGCAGACGCGGCCGGGCTTGAAGCTTCGCAATTGCAGAGGTTAAAAAAGCTGGGAAATGTTAGATGGTTGCAAGTGCGGAGGACAACGGCATTCGCGCCGGTCCTTTGCGTTTGCTTTCTTGCGGCGCTTGCCGGGTTGTTCTGAAGGGTAGACGAAGATGCGCGGACAGGTCGGGCTGGAATTCTTCCTAATACTGGGCTTCTGCCTTGCAATGCTCACAATACTGATTTCGGACTCGGAGCGGGAGATAACCGAGAACGAAAAGCTTGACACTGCCGTGCTTTCGCTTTCAGCGCTGAACTCGGTGTCCAACGCAATCAACATCGTTGCCTTGCAGGGCAACGGCGCACAGTTGGCAGTTAGCGCGTTCGTGCCGTCAAAAAGCAAGTGCTACCTGCCGGTTGCTTCAGAGCAGCGGCTTGCTTGCGACATCGGCGACGCGTACGGCCGGCGCGTGTACGGGATGAGGCTGATGGCGATGCCGGACACCATCAACGATGCGTGCTACACCACGTACGGCTGGATGGACGTTACCGTGAAGAAGGCGGCCGGAAAGATTGAAATCTACTGCTCGGGGCAGGCGTGAGCGGCTTATGCTTTCTGGAAGGGACGGAAAACGCGCGCAGACCTCGGTAGAGTACATGATGGCGCTTGCGATGACCCTCGTGATCGTTGCGGCCATCATGGTCGGCGGGTTCCGCGAGCTCGAGCTTGACCTTGCGCTTGGCGCTGCAAGGATGGGCGGCACCGACTTTACCGCCGGGAACCCGGGCTACACGCTTGGAAGGGTTGACTTTACCCTTAACGAGAGTGAAAACACCATTAATGTCACGCCGCACTTCTACCTTCGCGGCGCAAGCACGATCCCGGACGAGGACAGGATTACGGCCGGGTCCCTATGCTTTTCCAAGATACGAAGCGTGTTCCAGCCAGGCAACTTAAGCCCGAGCGCGGACTATTGTTTTGACGCGACTTACCGGCGCTACTGCGTCACTCCGGTAATGGCGCCGGCATAGGTGAGACGATGAGACTGCTTCCAACTGACGACGTTTCAAGGTTCCAGCTTTTCTCGCTGCTTTTCCTCGCGGCCATACTCGCGTCCACGTTCATAGGCACGTACGCGTTTGCGGCCACGCTCCTGCTGTTTGGAATCCTTTGCCTCTTCCTAGCGCAGCCGCTTGCGCAGGCGCAGAGGAAACAGGCGTACGCGCTGTTCTGTATATTCGGCCTCTTCGGCCTTGGCGCGCTCTTGGGAAGCCTGTTAGTAGCTTCACCCGCCCAGGCGCTCGGCTTTTTCCCGCTGTTGATTGTTGGTTTTCTTGCCCTGTACGCAGTAGTCAAGCTCTACGTGGTAAGCGGTGATGCGGAGTGCAAAGTCATCGGCTACTCCGAAGGCTACGCGATAGTCGATGTCGCACCGTCGGTGCTGGCGGCAATCCCGCCGGGAATCCACGCGGTAAAAAGCAGGCCTGTTGCGAAGGGAAGGAAGGCGCGGCTTGTCTTTGAGCGCAAGCTTTTCGGCTCCGCGTCAAAGCCAACCGGCCTTGAGACGCACTCCTGATTTTTGCCTAATGTTAAACGTGGGAAAAGTTGGGCCGCCACCAGCGTTGCCCTTTCGGCAGTTTTTTATCGTGCAGCATAATACTTCCTTTGCGATGAGGGGACAGATGGCGTTGGAGTTCTTTTTTGCAATGGCGCTAGTCTACCTTTCGGTCTCCTGGCTGGTCAACTACCTTAATGCGGGCTACGACTCCGGCAGGTTCCTCGCATTGCGAGAGGAAAAACTTGTTGCTGCTGAAATCGCCGGCCTTGCAAACAGCGCCTGCGTGTCAAACTTGAGCGCGACAATCAACGCGCCGTGCATGACGTACATTGGAAAACCAACCGGCTACTGGCTTTACACCGACGGCAACAGGCTCATAGTCAATACCTCACTCGCGCCAGAGGCTGCGAGGGCAGTGGCGGTCTGTGATGTTTACGCCAACCTGACGGAATACAACGCGACTTTTGGCGTGTTCGAGCAGCAGCAAATGGCCTGTGATGCCAACACTTTCGAAGGCACAGAGATATGCGTCCGGCCGGACGGCACGGGAAAGGTCGGCCTCTCAATGGGGCGGTGCACGTCATGAGCCACTACCGCCGCAAGGCCAGGCGTGCGCAGTTCTTCTCGGCAGACTTTGTAGTTGCAACGGTAACGCTGTGCTTTGCGCTCGGGTTCCTCCTGCACTCCGGCCAGCTTTCGCTTGACAGTTTCTCAAAATACGGCCAGCACGACAACAACATAGCCGAGACAGTTGCCGCAAGCCTTACAACGCCCGGCGCGCTGCCGGTTGCTCCGGCAAAAATGCCGCATACTTGCTGGGAATACGACAACGGGACGAATTCGACACCGGACTGCGCGTCGGTAATTGACGGCACCGGCGGGTGCGCTGGCCGCAAGATGGACACATATTCCGCAAGCAGGCTTGTCGCGTGCGGAAACTCGGCGTGCCTTTTGACTGTAAGAAGCTGCGATGTGGTTGTGCAATGAGACGGGCGTTCATCTTCACTGCTGACGCGATTTTTGCGCTGATGATGCTGGGCGCGGTGGCGCTCATGTTTACAGTGTACGCGACGCAGCCGGAGTATTCTGCCAAGACGACCCTCTTGCAGGCCATTGCCTATGACTATGCAACGCTTTCACTGCCGCCGGTGAACCTTGACGAGAGCACGTTCAAGGCAAAGACGGGCTTTGACGTTTACGTCTCGGAGGGCGCGGTGCCAAACGCAAGGCAAATCGTGGTGCGGGCGACAAAGTACGCGTACAACAACTCGTGCAACAGCAAGGACTGCAGCAAAAACTGCAGCATTACCAAGGCCGATGCGACCGGGTCGGGCGGGTACGGCTGCCTTACAAACCAGGCGCTTGACCGGTTCGGCATAATCAGCACAAAAGCGTGGGTGGCTACCCCATGAAGGGAATGTTCTCTTTCGCAGTGGCAATGTTCGCCTCACTGGTTCTCTTCTACTTCGTGGCCAGTGTGGTTTCCATCTCGGAATACCAGGCCATCGGCCAGAAGCGGCTGCAGGTGCAGGTGCTCTCGCAGGCCTACGGCGACGCGACTGGAGTTTATGACGATGCAGTAATGGATGCGATACTCGATTCGGCTTACTCGTCAGATGATGCCAACGCCTGCAATGGCGCTACGGGCGCGCTTTCAAGCAAGCTTGCCACTAAGGTGCAGTCGTATGTTGACCACACCACCACCAACCTTTCAGCAGCGTTCGATGGCACCGCAACCGCCGCCACGTCCTGGCCCGCATCGGGCCTCTACGTTGACATTTCCCCTGGCCAGCAGACGCTGGCCCCGTCGTGCAAGGCAGCAGCGGACGCGAGCCTCGTCCTGAATCGCGTGAATGCAACCGTGGCTTTCCCGCTCAACGTCACTTCAGCCGACGGGTCAACAGGCGCGGTGTCAAAGCAGTTCAATCGCTCCTACGAAATACTGACCAACTACTCCGCCGCGAGCAATTCGTTCACAATTCTGGTCCGGCGCAACGGCGTTGACATGCGCTGCGTCAACGTCGCCTGCTGAACTCGTTTCCTTCCCTCACCAAAACGGTTAAATCGGCTTGCAGGCACTAAGAGTCAATAGGGGAAAAGGGGGATTGTCGTGGACCGCCGGTCGGTCACTTTCGCAATACTGGTCGTTGTAGTGCTGATAGCCGTTGCCATGCTCACTACACCGCCCCGGAACACCGCATTCACATCAAAGGACGCGGTTGACGCGAGCTTGAAGGATGCCCAGCAGTTCGCGGCAGTCGGTTATCCTGGCGCGGAGACTTACATCGAAGTGACGTCGGCATCCAACGCATCGGGAAAGTGGAAGGTCGAGATGCGCCTTTCAATTGCACCGCACTCGCGGTGCCCTGCGATGCAGAAGCTGTACTACGAGATGTTTCCGGTTACTTTGCGCAACGAGACGGTTGTTGCGGCCAACGACTGCCACGCTAGGCCAATCAGCGTTGCGCCGGACGCGATAGTTGACTCTTATGCTGACTCGGCAGGCGCAAGGCAGGCACAATCAATAGGGTATGCCGCTTGCGCTTTCCAAATCCCGCTTTCGGATGTTGCCGCTGCGACAAACTATTGCCCTGCTGTTGACAATGCGTCCATTGCGGATTTTGCATCAAGTAATGCGCTCAAGGACGGCTCGTGGGTGGTGCAGTGGTACAGGAAGGCCTCTGACAGCTACCTGGTGGCGCTGGACTCCTCCGGGAGCCTGCTTGCCGAGGGCAACTACGCACCCAGGACGTAAGCGCGGGCTGCCAAACCCGTTTTTATTTTCAGCCAGTGTAAACCAGTAGATGAAAAAATCGTGCCGCGGCCAGACCGCCACCGAGATGCTGCTGATAATCGCGTTCGTGGTGTTTATCGCCGCCATTGCAATAGTAATGTCCACCCAAGTGGTCGCAGGCATGGCCAACTCGGTGAGCAACGTCACGATCATACCAAAATAGGCGCTTGGCGGTTTTTTGCCGTGATTACTCGTAGTAGTACTCGCCGGACTTCTTCTGCTCCGCGTCCTTCTGGCTTCCTTCCTTGTTTGCGCGCGGCCGGCCTGTTGACTCGTCGCGGCGGAAAGTGATTTCGAACGACTTGAGGAAGGAGTTCATCCCGCTGCGCATTGCAACAGGTGCGCCCGCAAGACCCTCTGCTGACGGGGTCCCGGAGAACACTATGAGCCTGTCCGAGACCGAGTCCACCAGCACGAGGTCATGGTCTATCACGAACGCGTTCTTTCCGCTGTCCGCAATCATCCTGCGCAGTATCTCCGCAACGCGGAGCCGCTGCTCGACGTCAAGGAAGGCCGACGGCTCGTCAAGCAGGTAGATGTCCGCCTTGCGCGAGAGGCACAGCGCGACATTGACGCGCTGGAGCTCGCCGCCTGAAAGCGCCCTGACCTTTTTTTCCTCAAGCTCGTCCATAGACAGCGCGGTCCGAAGCTCGGATGAGTAGACTGCTGCGTCGAATGCGGGGTCGGACTCGAAAAATTCCCGGACGTTGCCGTCGAAGTCCTGAGTAAGGTACTGCGGCTTGTAGGAAATGACCTTCTTGCCAAGGCCCACCTTGCCTCCATCGGATTCAAGCTCTCCTGCGAGCATCCGGATGAACGTGGTCTTGCCAACTGCGTTGGGCCCCAGGATGCCGATTATTTCCGACTCGTAGACTTTGCCCGCCTCCGCGGACATTCGGAAGCCCTTGAATGTCTTTTCGCACGCGGGGTACTCGAATGCAAGCAGGCCCTTGTTCGTGTTGAGGTGGGTTGCTGTTGAGAACTTGATCTGGTGGTCGCGAAAACGCACGTTCTCCTCCGGAAGGTACCCTGCCAGGAAGTCGTTGATGCCGTTGCGCGAGCCCTTAAGCTGCGACACTACCCCATAGGCCCCGCGAAAACCATAGAGGACGTGCACGTAATCGGAAAGGTAGTCAAGGAGCGCCAGGTCGTGCTCGACTACGACCATCGGCCGATCCCCGGATTTTGCCTTTATTGCCTTTGCCGCCTTGAGCCGCTCGCTCACGTCCAAGTATGACGAGGGCTCGTCAAGGCAGTACACTTGTGCGTCCCGTCCTAGGCAGCACGCTATTGCAAGCCGCTGCAGCTCGCCGCCTGAAAGCTGGGAGGTCTTGCGGTCGAGGATTGCAAAAAGGTTGAACTGGATGCAAATTGCGTCGAAGTCCTTCTTCTTGGGAACTGTTGCAGACAGGAGCTCGCGCGCAGTGGTCTTGCCTGACGCGAGCCTGTTCACGTCCTGCAGCTTGTGCGAGAATGAGATTTTGCCTTCCTTGAGCCTCTGCAGGTACCCCTGGATTTCCTGGCCGCGGACAGCGAGCTTGATTTGCTCGAATGACGGCGGGTTTGCATAGTTGCCCATGTTGGGGGAAAGGCTACCGCGCATGAGGTTCACAGCAGTGCTTTTGCCTATGCCGTTTACACCGATGATTCCAACCACTGAATTTTCCTTCGGGAGCAAGAACCCGTAGAGGCGGAAGGTGTTGGGGCCGTACTGGTAGCTTGGCGTGTCAAGCTCGCCCACCAGGTTCACTATCTTGATTGCGCCGGGCTGCGCCCGCTTTACGCACAGCCCGCAGCCGGTGCACAGCGACTCATCTATGACTGGCAGGCCCTCCGGGTCGAGGCTGATTGCGTTTCGGCCCATCCGCACCTCCGGGCACGCCTTGACGCACTCGTAGGCAAGCTGGGGCGAGTCGAACTTCTGCCGGTCAATCACTGCGATGCGGTGCTTCTGTGCCATTGTGCTATCAACACTAACTCCTATATTTGAACAGGATAATACTTCTTCAAGCCAAATAAATTAACTGTTCGCACGAAGGAAGAAAGCCATGAGGGTAATGCATTTCGACGAGGCCGAGGGTTCGCTCAAGGCAGAGGCCCGGAACCTTGAGGACCTGTGGTACCTCTCGATGATAATCACGCCGGGCGCAAAGGTAGCCGGCCGCTCTTTCCGCAGGTTCGCAACAGCGGCCGAGGGCGAGCGCGCAAAGTCAGGGGAGAAGAAGCCCATCCACGCGGTGATTTCAGCCGAGCAGGTCGAGTTCTCGGAGTCGGCAAACCGGCTGCGCGTCACCGGGAAGATAATCAGTGGCGAGCCTGCGGAGTTCGTGCAGGCAGGCGCATACCACACGCTGGACGTCGAAGTTGGGAGCGTAATCACGGTTTCCAAGCAAATGACCGCATTTGACCGCGAGATGGTCGACGAGGCTCGAAAGAGCGCCAAGGCAATCAAGGCGGCAATCCTTGCGCTTGACGACCGCAAGGCCACGTTCAGCGTAATCACCAACTCGGGAATAAAGCACAAGATGGAGATAGAGAGCGGCGCAAGCAAGCGCGACCTCAAGGGCTTCGACGAGGCAAAGAAGGGCTTCTTTTTCGAGCTTTACACGCTCCTCTCGCAGTCGGAGTGCGAGGCGCTGATTGTGGCTGGGCCGGGCTTTGCAAAGGATGACTTCGCAAAATACGTCAAGGAAAGGGACGGCAAGCTGTTCTCGAAAATCCGCATCGAGCACGCGAGCACCGCGGAGCGCAACGCAGCATCCGAGCTCCTCAAGCGAGGCGCGATAAGCAGGATAATGGAGTCGCAAAAAATGCAGGAAGAGTTCGACGTGCTGGAGGCGCTCAAGAAGTCCGTTGCAAGGGACGACGGCTACTCGGTTTATGGGCCAAAGGAAGTTGAAAAGGCCGTTGAATCCGGAGCAGTCTCGGAATTGCTCGTGCTCGACGAAGTTGCGCGAAAGGACGCAAAGGCCCAGAAGATGATACGCACGGTGCGCAGCTCGGGCGGGAAGATAGTCATATTCAACTCGCAGGACGATGCTGGAGCCGAGTTTCGGAATTTCGGGATTGCGGCGAGGCTGCGCTACAAGACCAACTACTGATGGCTGCCGGACGCTTTTCCTTGCCCTCTGCTTCCACTAATTTTTCTGCCTGAAAAAGTCAAGGTACGGGTCAACAAACTGCGACCATAATTGCGCGGGGTTCTTCACCGGAACTGGCTCCTTGTCAAGCGCGAACAGCTCGGGACAATACCCGATTGCAGACTCCGAGAATTCCTGCTCAAGCGACGACGCAAGAAGCTGCTCCGCAAGGTCGGCCCGGTCGCACAACAGTAGGAATTTGTACAGGTAGGGGTTGTCGCGCGGCCAGCACACGTGGCCGTGGTACTGCGCATCACCCTCAAACTCATCCTCAAAGCCGGCTCCTGCGCGCACGGGGATGCCGAACGCCTTGCCGTTGCGGTACACCAGGTTCTGCTGCACCCGCTCGAACGCCCGTGAAAAGTCGGCTTTCCGGAAAAGGTGGGAAACGAGCGAGTACGCGACAACCGAAGCGCTCGAGAACGAGGAGTCGCGGAGCGAAAACGGGTCCTCGCAGTTTGCGGTGTGCGCAAGGAAGCCGTCGTGGAAGAATACCTCGTGGAAGTTGCGCTGCGAGACCTTGTAAAGCCAGTCGAGCTCGTTCCTCCTCGGGAGCGAAAGCCGCGACGCGTGGCGAAGAAGGGAAATCCAGAGCGCGTTGATTTCAACAAGAAAGTATCTTGCTGCTGCGGCCTTGGCTTGTTCAGCAGGCGTAGTGCCTAACCATTCCTGCGGGATGCGACGCGGGATTAGGATCTCCTCGCCGCCGACATCAATTTTTTTGCACGAGTCCATCCAGGAATAGTTTGCGGGGCAGGACAGCAGGCCATAGTCAAGCACAACCGCGTGCTTTTTGCTTGCGGCCTGCGAAAGGAATTTCTTGAGCGCGTGCGAAACCGCCTTTGCAACCTCCGCGTCTGCAGAGAACTCGTAATACTTGCACCCGCAGAGCATGCACAACAGTGTGGAGTCAAGGCCGTTGCTTGCCCTGTCGCCGTTCACGCCGACCCGCGTCGGGATAAGCCCCGCGTCGTCCTGCATTGAAAGCCCGGAGAGGATCAGGCTGCGGGCCTTGCCTGGCTCGCAGCGGAAGAAGAAGTCAAAATTCGAGTACAATGCCTCGAAGCAGTCGCGCAGCCAGAGCTGGCGGAACCACATCGAACCCGCGTCAAACCCGGCCACGCCCGAGGATTCAAAGTCGAAGTTGTGGGCAATCCCGTAGAGCCGCCATTCAAGCCTGTTGGCCTCCTTTTCCCCCCACAATTTCCTTGCAGCCAGGAGCTCCGAGGAAAACTTTGTTGCGATTGCGTCAAGATAGGCGGGGTTTGCCGATGCCGCAACCGTCGGCTGGCTTGCTGGCTTGTCGCCAAAAAAGGCGGTTGCGATAAGAATTGCGTTTCGCTCCTTCGTTGCCACCTCGATTTCGCCGGCTATCCTTGATGTCGCCCTTGCGGGCCTGGGAACCGTGCCGGAGGCATCTTTTCTTCGCTCGCCAAAGCCGAGCTTGCAGTCCCACTGCTGGAGGATATCAAGCGGGGTGGCGCGGACTGCGGTATCGGAACAAACCTCGACTGATGCTCCGGCCGAAGTGCACAGCAGGGATTTTTTTTCTGTTGCGACTGCGGAGATGTCCTTGGCGCAATCAGGAGAGGGGAACGGCGAAAGGCTGATTAGCGGCCGCACGATTATGCGGGTGCTGTCAGCGACAGCACCGCTCGCATCAATGGAAAAATGCGTGACCAGGGCTGGTTGCGGGCCGTGTGAAAGCGAATAAGTGACGATGAGTACGCCGGAACTGGATTGCGAAGAGAAGGCATAGGAGTATTTTGCGCTCCAGGGGGTTATGGAGACTCCTTTTGGCGAAAGCTCAATGGGGTTTCCGGCAGCGTCCGAAACGCCGATTGCGTAGGCGTCAAGAATCTTGTACTGGCGCTCGGAAAGGAACACGCTGAAGCCTTCGCACAAGAAGTCGCGGTTGGGGCAGTAAAGGTTCCCAAGCTTTGCTGAAAATGCGGACCAGCAGGCTTCCGAGGACTTGTTCCGTATGAGGGTGCGGGCAGTGCGAAAGGGGTTTTCACTGTCCTCGCCGCAGGAAAGTTCCTCTACAAGATGCTCGTGGCGCAACTTGCATCATCCGGTTATCTTGAATCGGAAGAAAAGCGGCCGGTCGCCGAGAATCTCTATCTTGTTCTCCCTCGCAAGCCAGCCCAGCGCCGCGTAAAGCTCGGAATCCGAAAGCTTGGTGGTGCGCTTGAGCTGCGCAATGTTCTGCGGACCTTGCTTGGATAACACGACCCACACTACGCCGGCCTTGCAGCCGAAATACTCCTCTACTTTCACAGTCATTTTATCCCCCTCTACCCCTTTCTGTAAATTTCGGCGTGCCGCGAATAGTTGCGGCCTGCACGCCTGTAGCACTCGCAAATCCGGAGCACGGTATAGTGCCAGTCAAAATACGGCGACTGCACGCGCTCTGCCGCGCCTTTTGAAATCCTTGCTCGGAGCGCGCCGTCAGAGCACGCCATGGATATGATTCTTGCAAGGTGGTCCGGCCGAAGCTCGAACTGCGCAGCCATCGGCGCCTTGAACCCGTTCACGCCGTTGCGGATGACCTCGTTCATGCCGCCGTTCGCACCCACTATCGCAACTGGGCCGGCGGTGCCGTTCTCCTCGCATGCAAGGTCAGCTGCAAGCGCTTCCAACGTGACGAGGCCGAACGGCTCGTAAAGCGAAGGCAGCGCGACCACGTCAGCTGCGCATAGCAGCGAGCGCTTTGCGGAGTCTGAAAGCCAGCCGTTGTGCACTGCCACGCTTGATTCAAGACGCAAGCTACGGATGCGGGTCATCAATGCATCGTAATCCCCGCCAGACATGTTGCTTGATATCACAAGGCCTATGTCCTTGCCTCGGAGCTGCGCCATTGCGGCTAGGAGCTCATCAATTCCCTTCCTGCGCTCGGGCCGGCCCAGGAACAGCACGTAGCCCTTCTTTTGGAATATGCCGCGGAGCATCTCGCGGCCCTTGAAGATGTCAGCTATGTGGACGTTGCGCCACGGTTCGAGGATGATTCCATTCGGTATTCCCGCGCAATACTCGCTGACCATTTCCAGGCTGTCAGACTCCAAGAGGAGGAACTCCTCGAACTTTTCGTCGCGCTCCTCCTGCAAGGCAAGCCAGCCCAGAGGCATCCTCGGCGCGAGTTCCGAGCAGATTTGCCGCTTGCGTGCTGCGAGGTTGTAAAGCTCGAACTTCGTCTCCGAAATCGAGACGCCCTGTATGAAGTCCGCTGTTGCAAGCGCGGAGGCCTCGATGTCAAGCGGCGCGGAAACCGCGTCAGGTTTGCCCATCGCGCGGCCGTATTCGCCCGAGTGGAACCGGCATAACAGCGGCCGTGCAAGCTTCTCGCGGCACAAGAACCCTGCTGGGAATGCGAGCCAGTCCTGGCTGTCAATCACGCCGATGTTTGCGTTGAGCTTTCGCTGCATGAAGTCGGCGACTGTTGGCGCGTATTTCCAGAAGGCGCTTAGCGTGCGGTAGTAGGCGTCCCTAGATGCGCGCTCGGAGCGTATGCGGAATTTTTCGTAAAGCTCGCCGTGGAAGGAATTGCACTCCTCAACAGGCATCCGGGCGTCTAGGAAATAGCACGTGACCCCGCCGCGCTCGGCCTTGTAGATTGAAAGCTGTGGGTAAGCGGTGGTCAGCTCGGAGAACTTCTGCGCAGGCACGAGGTCGGAAAGTGGCGCGGCTGGGTCGTGCATCGCAAGCACTATGGGCTCGTACTCGGTCTTTCCCTGTTCGTGCGCCTCTTTCCAGGATGCCAATAGCTCGGTCGCAAAGCGCGACAGCCCGCCAACAGGCCGCTCAAGCTCGGTAATCAAGAAGAGAGCCGCCTTGCTTTCGCGCTCCGGCCTTGCCTTTTGGCTTTTGTGTTCGGTCATGCCAACAACTTCTCCTTTTCAATAGGGGCTGACTCGCTGTCAGCAACTTTTTCGACTTTTGCGATTTTGCCATCCACTTGCTCTTTGAAGTCCGTGATTATGTTCATGAAGCTGATGAAATTGTCATAGGGCCCCGAGTCCTTGTATGGCGAGAAGTAGTCGTGCACCTCCCGGTCGGACATTCCCTTGGTGGAAAGGTACATGAGGTGGTCGGAAGTCTGCAGCTGCCTGTAGGTTTCCCACAATTGCACGTCGTTTGCCTTCCGAAGTTTGGGAAGGAGCGCCTCCAGTTCCGAGAAGCAGGCGCGCTGTATGCGGTTGCCAAGCCAGGCGCTCGTGTTGCGCTCCGCGTCCGCCCACGATATTTCGCTTGGGACGCTGATTGCGTCGCAGGGCTCGAAACTTTCCGCCGCCTCGGTTACTGTTGAGAAGGACAGGCCGGGATGGCGGTGCACCTCTGCAGGCAGGTGCGAAAGGAAATCTAGTATTCCTGTATCCTTCCAGTGGTGCTCGCCGAAAGTCTCGTAGTCCATGAACAGGTTGATTACCTGGCCGGGGGTTGCGGAAAGCCAGGTTGCGTACTTGTCAGCTGTGAGCGGCCACTCCTTCCACGATTTTGCCGAGAAGCGGAATCCGACGTCATCCGAGAGCTTGTAATTGCGCATGAGCAGCTTGAGCCTTGAACAGCCTTGCGGCCTGTAGACGTAGTTCGGCGACCTCCAGCCCAGGATGCGTTCGACACCCTCGGTGATGATTGCCTTGTACCCGAGGCCCTCGACAACTTGCGCAATGCGGTCGGAATAAATCGCCTCGGTATTGCGGAAACTCTTTGGCGCAACTCCCAACAGGTCGCGGACGAGCTGGTTGTGTATCTGCACCTGTTCTTTGAACTCGGACAGATCCGAGTACAGCGAAGAGAGTGAATGGTAATACGTCTCGTCAAGGACGTCGACCCTTCCGGTTGCGCAAAGGTTGCGGAACGACTCAACTACTTCTGGCCGGTACTTCCTTGCCTGCATCAGGAGCGTTCCTGTGATGCTGAGCGAGAACCTGAACTTCCCGCGGTTGTCATCAAGCAATTGCTGCAGAATCCTGTTTGCGGGAAGGTAGCACTGGTCAGCAGCCTTGTTGAAGTAGTGCTCGTTCATCCTGTTGTCAAAGTAGCGCGACTCAAGGCTCGCGCCGTCGCCGCTCCCAATCCCGAAGTAGGAGAACCGTGAAAGCCGGACGGGCTGGTGCACGTGGAAGCACAGGCAGACTTTGGGCATCTAAATCATCGTTATTGCGGCCTTGGCCGCAAGCCTTGTTCTGATTGCCTTGTCGTAAACTCCGATTGTTTGTCTCGCCACCTCGTCCCAGGTTATGGACTCGGTTTCGGCAATAGAATTTTCGCGCAACTCCTCGTAAAGCGGGCGATAGGAAAGGACTGCGAGGATTTTCGAGGCCATCTCGTCGGTGTCCCAAAAATCTACTGTCAGGCAGTTCTTGACCCGTTCGCTTACCCCGGAGGTCTTGGACACTATGGTTGGAGTGCCGCTTGCCATCGACTCCAGAGCAACTATCCCGAAGGGCTCGGATATGCTTGGGAACACGAGGACGTCGCTCGTGCAGAGGATGCGCTTGAGCTGGTCGTCGGACACGTAACCGAGGAACATTACGTTCTGGCTTATCCCAAGGTCAAACGCCATCTCAACAAGCCTTGGGAGCATATCGCCCTTTCCGCTCACCAGGAACTTTACGTTGCGGTCCCTGGAGAGCACCTTCTGCGCAGCACGCAGGAAATATTCCACGCCCTTCTGCACCGAAAGCCTGCCGTGGTAGAGCACCACCTTGGTTCGTTTTCCAGAGGCGTCCTGCATGGCCTCCTTGTACTTTGGGAACTTTGAGGAATCTATTGCGTTGTAGATTACACTGACATTGCGTTCGGCCGCGCCGAACTTGTCGAGCAGCAGCTGGGCGCTCCTTTTGCTTACCGTGATTATCTGGTCGGACTGCTGCATCATTTCCCTTTCAACTTCCAGAATCCATTCAAAGGGCCACAAGTCCGCTGTGCGGTCGTATTCGGTGCTGTGGACTGTTGACACGAGCGGGAGGCCGGTGCTGTGCCTTAGGGCAATGCCCGCTTTTGCTGAAAGCCAGTCGTGCACGTGCACCACGTCATAATGCCGTTCAGCGTGCTTTTTTTGCACGAGGAGCCGGGCAAGGTGATTGTAGGCGGCCACTGCCTCGAAGAACCCGAGGTCGTCGGCCTTGGACTGACCGGGCATTTGCAAAAGCCCGGCAATCCCGCTTGCGTGGAATCGGGCTTGGGTCGGGGAGCTGCCGTAGCAGCCATAGGTTGTTGGCGCCAGGCCAAGTTGCAGTTCGTGCGGGTCGAGCAAAACCCAATCCGTCTGGTAAATGTTGAGCCAATGCTCGTGGATATCGTAACTTGTCTTTGGCATGAAAAAGTCAATTTCGACCCCGCGGTTGGCAAGTGCCCGCGTCAGTTCGTAGCAGTGCGTGCCAAGGCCGCCGCTGATAAAAGGCGGGAATTCCCAGCCAAGCATTGCAACACGAAGACTTCTCGTCACGCGACCACGATTGGGAAAATTGCGTATGAAGCCGGCTATGGGCCAAAACAAACCCGCGCCAACCACTTACCCAAAACGCCAACAAGCGGCGGGTAACTCCCCAAGCAGATGGGTGCTTTTGGGACTTAAAAAGGTGATGAAAACAACAAAAAACAGGGAGTGATTTCTTTGGAAAAAAGCGTCTTGTGTGAAAAAAAAGGCATACTAAAGCCTATTTTCTAAAAAGGAGGATAATTAGACGTCTATTTTGTAAAAATAGGCAGGAAATAAGAAAACAAAAAAATACTGGAAGTGTGGTTTGCAAGGAGCATAATGCGCCGGATTGACAAATAGACGAAAAATAATGCTTTTCTAGGCAAAACGAGTAAGAAAAACACTATTTCTTTCCAATCAAGGACATTTGAGCCAGTAATGCTTCAAGTTGGATGGTTTCGTCTGCGCCCATGACCATGCGGAAGTCGTATTCGCCAATCTTGTCAACCAGCGCGACCTTCTGCTCGTCAGGGATTGACAGGCCGGTGACTTCACGGTAAATGGAAATCAGGACGTCCTCTCCTGCCAGGCCGTACTTGCCCATTATTTCCCAAAGCATCTTTCGCGCTGAAGAAAAGTCGCCCTTGACTGCGGTTGTGACCATAATGGCGACTTCCTTTGGGGTTGCGCGCGAAGCGACCTTGAAAATTGACTGCGCGGTGACTTTTGCGGAAAGAGAGCAAGCGCCTTGGAGGACGTTGGCTGCCTTCCGGGCGTCGCCTTCGGAAACTGCTACAACGGCATCCCTGACGTCCTTTTCCAGGTGCAGGTTCTCGTGCTTTGCGATGTTGTCGACAATCTTGCCTATGTGCTCGTCGGACAGCGCAAGGAAGCGGAATACCGCGCACCTGCTCTGGATTGGCTCGATTACCCTGCTTGAATAGTTGCAGCTTAGGATGAAGCGCGTGTTCTCCGAATAGCGCTCCATTGTGCGGCGCAGCGCCTGCTGGGCCTCTGCAGTAAGGGCATCTGCCTCGTCCAGGAAGATTATCTTGAACGGCACCGAGGCAAGGGGAATGGAACGGGCGAAGTCCTTGATTTTTCCGCGCACGATGTCGATTCCCCGCTCGTCGCTTGCATTAAGCTCAAGGAAACACTCGCGATACGCCTCGCCGTAAAGCTCGTGGGCAAGCGCAAGCACGCAGGTGGTCTTTCCTATGCCTGCTCGGCCTGCAAAGAGCATATGCGGCATCTCCTTTGCCGCAACGTACGCCTCGAGCCTGCTTACTATGTGTTCTTGGCCTACGACTTCGGAGAGCTTTTTCGGCCGGTACTTCTCAATCCACGGCTCGTAATCCGCCTTGGACCTTTCCTTCCTGGCCGGTTCGGCTTCCTTGAGGGTCATATTCCTTGCACCGCAATAAACGTAAAATCAGATAGAAATGGAGTGAAACTCCTTTTTCGAACAATCAGTTAAGCAAATACAATCTTTAATAGCCGTTGCTCGAACTTGACTGTGACATGCAACCGAGATATGGTTTTTGCTCGGAAAGGTGAATCACCCCGACTTGGTGTAAACCGAAGTCGCGGCTTCTTCCTTCAATGACGAGCCTGTTGGTTCATCTCCGGAAGCGTTTCTTCCCGCCATTCCAGCGGTAGCTCTTGTGAGTATATTTATAGCAGCGTTCACATCCCTATCCAAGACTAGGCCGCAGTGCGGACAATCGTGCGTCCGCACAGTCAAGTCTTTCTTGACTACCTCGTGACAACTGCTACATTCTTGTGTAGTATTCTTCGCATCAACGAACACGACCTTGCAACCAGCACCCGCCGCCTTGTATGCTATCATGTTCGAGAACGTTCCCCAACCAACATCATTGATTTGCTTGCCGTAATTCTGTTCAGCCATCCGCCGAACCGCAAGCCGTTCTAGGCCAATTAAGGAATACGAATTTACGAGCGACGTGGTTGTCTTGTGCAGGAAGTCACTACGAGCGTTGGCTATCTTCTCGTGCACCAAAGCTACCTTGCGCTTAGTTTTAAGTCTGTTCCTGCTGCCATTCTTCGCTCGCGATAATCTCCGCTCGCACTTCGCCAACTTGTCTCGATGTTTGTCAAAGTGGCGCGGATTTTTAATCTTCAAACCGTTCGACAACGTGGCGAACGTAGTCAAACCCAAATCAATCCCGACTTTTCCGCCGTTGTTCATCAACGGTTCTACGTCATCCTGTCCGGCAGTGAAAATCGCGAACCACTTGCCCGAAGCTTCTTTCTTCAGAGTCAGGGTTTTTACTTCGCCTTTGATTGGACGGTGTTGCCTGATACCCAACTCGCCAAAAGGCGTGACCCGCAACTTTTTGTCCGATAAAATTTTGAAACCAGACTGAGGGTAATGCAAACTCTTCATTCTATCAAAGGATTTGAATCTTGGAAAGCCTCCGTTTAAACCTGCTTTTTTACGTCTAATCTTGACTCTCAATGCATTAGTAAGACGAATGAAAACATCCTGCGCTACCTGCGAGTGCAACCCAGAACCCTTGCTTATTTCCTGCAAAGTCTTTCGCGTTGGAAACTTTCCAAAATCATCATACAACTGTTTCGCCAACGCCAAGCCATAGTTCCACAAGTTCTTAGAAGCCCACAAGTGAGTCCGCAACAACTCGTCCTGCTGCTTGGATGGATACAAACGAAACTTCCAAGATATCATAAGCTATACGCCTATAATACTGCAAAACCTTTTTGGTTTATACGCTATTCCACACTGCATTTCCGTTGATTCGTTTCCATCCCCACCAATGGTTCAGACGTGGACGTCTCAACGACCAGATTTATAATCCGAGCGTGACAAATGCAATCGGAAGCCGAACGCCGCTTTCAGAGAAAAGGTGATTGCTTATGCAGGCTACTGACCCGGACGTGCTCATCTCAACTACTTGCGAAGTCCCTGGCTTCAAGACCAAGAAATACGTAGGCGTGGTATGGGCATCAAGCGCGCGCACCCTTGACACTGCAAGCGAAATCGGCGCGATGATCCGCAGCATCGGAGGCGGCGACCTTCCCGCTTTCCGCAAGATGCTCAACGAAGCCAGGCATTCGGTTCTGCACGAGCTTGCCGCAACAGCCAAGGCCCGGGGCGCGAACGCGGTCGTAGGAATGAAGCTTGAAAGCTCAAGCATAGTCGGCGGAACGCTCGACGTCTATGCCTATGGGACTGCCGTAGTGGTGGAGAAGGAGACTAAGAAGTAGACTATTGGAAAAATACAGAAAAAGATTGAGAAAAAAGGAACTACGCTGCCTTGAAGGCAGTCCTCTTTGCCGGGGTTCCCCAGCAGGTCTTGCAGATTATGTGGCGCTCGCCCTTTACGCGCCTGCGGGAGAGTTTGCTTGACTTTTCGCAGGCGTGGCAGACCTTGCGCTTGCACTGGCCGCACTGCTCGAGAAGGTGCGCCTCGCGGCCGCACTTTTCGCACTTTTTGGAAGAAACTGGCTTGACTATACAAATACACCCTTGTAAGATACAATATTCATTGACGGCTTGAAGCCTTCAAAATGAGTATATTGTCTTTTGCGAAGAAAATTAATAAAGTTGCTTAAGAGTGAAGGATTGCCCCGAAAAGGCGGTTGTTTGCTCAAAATGACAAAAAAGGCAGATGAAGGCATTATGAAGGCAAAGCCCATTGCGGCCAAAAAGGCGAAAGAACCCGTTTCCGCCGCCCAAAAGGTCTTCTTTCTCACCTACGGATGCACGTTCAACGCCGCGGATACCGATGCTTTGAAGGAAGCGGCAAAAAAGGAATTCGGACTGGCAGGAAAGGAATCGGATGCCGACGTAATAGTGATGAACACCTGCTCGGTCAAGGACTCGACGCAGGAAAAGATATTGTTCAAGGCAAGAAGGCTCGGCTCGCAGGGAAAGAAGCTGGTGATTACGGGCTGCCTTGCGCAAGTGTCGCCCGAAATAATTGAAAATGCAGTGCCAAGGGCGAGCATTGTCGGCGTTTGGTCGAATGCCAAAATAGTTGATGCGATTGAAATTGCGTTGGCAGGAAAGAAAATAATCCAGACCAGAAAAACCTTGGTCCTTCCATTCAACGTCGCAGTTGACAGAATCTTTGCGCGCGCGCAGATAAGCCGCGGGTGCCTCGGCAACTGCACATACTGCTCGACAAAACTCGCCCGCGGCCGCCTTGAGAGCTTCCAGCAGGACGAAATCGTGGCTGCTGTAGGGTCGGCAGTTGCACGCGGCGCGAAGGAAATCCAGCTTACCAGCCAGGACACGGCCTGCTATGGGTTTGACTTCGAAGGCAACGGGAACGGCCAGCGCGAAAATCTCGCCACGCTTGTTGAAAGAATCTGCGCCATTCCCGGGCGCTTCCGGGTGCGAATCGGGATGGGAAAACCCGAGCATTTCTGGAAGATACGGAAGGAGCTTGCAAGAGTGATTTGCTCAACGGACAAGGTTTACCGCTTCCTGCACATACCCGTGCAAAGCGGGAGTGACGCAGTCCTTATGGCGATGGGCCGCAGGTATGCTGCAAAGGACTATGCGGAGCTTGTGCAGTTTTTCCACGAAGAAATCCCGGACCTTACAGTTGAAACGGACGTCATCGTGGGCTTTCCTACTGAGACGCAGAAGGACTTCGAGGCCACGCTCGACCTGGTTGAAAGGACAAGGCCGCAGATTACCAACATATCGAAATACAGCGCAAGGCCGAAGACCGTTGCCGCGGGAATGAAGCAGGTTGACAGGAAGACAATCAACGCACGCAGCACGAAGATGAACGCGCTGTGCAGGAAAATCGCGCTGGAAGAGAATGGGAAGATGGCTGGAAAAAAATACGATGTTCTGGTCACCGAAAAGGCGAAGGGCTTCTTTTCAGCGAGGACGCCGAACTACAAGACGGTGCTCCTGCAAGGCGGCGCCATTGGCTCATTTATTACGGCAAGGACTACCGGTTACGGCCAATGCTACCTGAAAGGAAGGGTTGCGGAAAAATGAGCGGGCGGGGCAGGCAGGCGGAAACGCCAAAACCCATTGGTTTTAAATCCGCAAAGCAAGAAGACTTTATCTAAATTCAAGGGCGAATGGGAATGAAGAGGATTGGGGATATTTTCAACAAGACGTTCGAGGCCTACGGCAAGAACATAAAGACGATTTCATTCTTCTCGATACCCTTCCTGATATCCTTCCCGGTCGCTCTTTTCATCTCAAACTACGCCTCGCTCGGCTCCATTTTCCTGCGCTTGGACAGCATCAAGTGGGACATGACGCCCCTTGACATGGGAATAATCATCATCCTTCCGATAATCTCAATGCTCCTATTTTCCTTTGCGCTTGTAGTAATCAACATGATTATCACAAGCCAGCGCTCGATGAACAAGATTGCGTTCTACGAGATGGAGAAGGTTGAGCAGAGGACGTACCACCTGTTCGAGATTTTCCTAGCGGCGTTCGCGATAACGTTCATAGCAGAAGTGCTCCTCTACCAGTACGGCCTGCACCCGACCATCGGCGCGCTTGTTGCTGCGCTTGTGGCGCTCGCCATACTCTTCGTCCCGCAGTCAATAGTCATCGACGGCTTCAGCGGCTGGACCGCAGTCAAAAAGAGCATTTCGACTGTGACTCACAGGTTTTCCTACGTGCTCCTGTTCCTCGTGTTGTCGGCTGTTCTCATCCTTGTCAATGACCTCATATTCCTCAACATCTCGCAGGACCCGGCAATATTCGCATACGGCCGCTACGCCGCGATAGTCATAAACGCGCTTGTCATCCTGCCTTTCCTTGAGGTGTTCAAGGTGCAAGTCTACCTCAGCAAGTACACGATACTCGACTGAGCCTCGCTTGCCTTTTCGCCCTTGTTATGCCCAGGCTTAGCTTTGCGAAAGCAATAAAACCCGCCAACCCAATTAGGATTAGCCCGCCAAAAGCAAGAAATGCAGTTTGGAAGCCTTACTATGGAAACTGTAATGATTATCACCGAAAAGCCGCGCGTAGCTGAAAAGATGGCAGCTGCGCTTGCGGAAGGCCCGGTCAAGCAATCGGCAGGCGCGGGCGTCAGGTCGTACGAGCTTGCCCGCGGCGGAAAGAGGATACTCATCGCACCAGCTGTTGGCCATGTATACTCGCTCAAACAGAAGGAGGCCGGCGGACGCTACCCGGTTTTTGACATCGAGTGGGTCCCAGCCTACGAATCAAACGAGTCAGCGGCGTTCACAAAAAAATACCTAGAATCGATCAAGAAGCTTGCAAAGAACGCGGACACGGTTGTGAACGCGTGCGACTGGGACATCGAGGGAAGCCTCATCGGAGGCAATATCATCCGCTATGCGGTGAAGAAGCCGGCAAAACGGATGCTCTTTTCAACGCTTACAAAGGAGGACCTGGTTGACGCGTACTCGGACCTGAAGCCTCTTGACACACCCCAAATAGACGCGGGCGAGGCGCGACACTACCTTGACTGGTACTGGGGCATCAACACGTCGCGCGCGCTCATGTCGGCCATAAAGAAGGCTGGGATTTTCCGCATCATGAGCATAGGACGGGTCCAGGGTCCGGCGCTTGCAATACTCTCACAGCGCGAGCTTGAGATACAAAAGTTCGTGCCAGAACCATACTGGACAATCGCAGCAGTGCTCAAGGGCGTGGAGTTTTCCTGCGACGAAGGCAACATTTTCGACGAGAAGAAAGCAAAGGAGATTGCCGACAAGGTCACAAGGGCGGCAAAGGACAAGGCGCTTGTCGAAAATGTCGAGGAGAAAGAGTTTGCCCAGAACCCGCCGTTCCCATTTGACCTGACCTCGATGGAAATCGAGGCTTACCGCACGTTCGGCTTCAAGCCGTCGATGACGCTTTCGCTTGCGCAGGACCTGTACGAGGCGGCTCTCATCAGCTACCCGCGCACGTCCTCGCAAAAGTTGCCTGCAAAGCTGAACCTGAAGAAAATCATTTCAGACATCGGAAAGAACCCCGCTTACTCCGGATTGTCCGGCAAGCTCCTTGGAAAGAACAAGATCGTCCCCCGCGAGGGCGAAAAGGAGGACGCTGCGCACCCGGCAATCCACCCGACCGGAATGATCCCGAGCGGCCTGAACCCGCACCAGGCAAAGCTTTACGACCTTATAGTGCACAGGTTCCTTTCGTGTTTTGCAGACCCTGCAAAGAGGGCACGCATGAACGTTGCAGCAAAAATCGGCGACGTCGGCTTCTCCGCAGGCGGCTCGCGGACAGTCGAAAAGGGCTGGTTCGAGTTCTATGAAAAATACGTTGACCTGGAGGAAGAGGTCCTTCCCAAGTTCGAGGTCGGCGAGCGCGTTCCTGTTGACAGGCACGAGCTTCTAAAGAAGATGACCAAGCCTCCAAAGCGATACACCGAGGCGTCGCTTGTAAAGAAGCTCGAGGACGAGGACCTTGGGACGAAGGCAACCCGCTCGGAAATAATTGAGACGCTTTTCCGGCGGGGTTACGTTTCAGGAAAGAGCATCGAGGTTTCCGCGCTCGGGCTTTCGGTGTACGAGGCGCTTATGCACCACGTTGACGAGATTTTGAGCGAGCAGCTCACCCGCGACTTCGAGAAGGAGATGGAGGACATCCAGTCCGGCAAAATCACCAAGGAAAAGGTGATTGCCGAGGGAAAGGCCGCGCTTGAGAAAATCCTTGAAAAGTTCCGCACCAAGGAAGAGAGCATCGGAAAGGAACTGGTTGACGCTTTGAAGCAGACGCAGAGGGAAGAGAGCGTGCTCGGGCCGTGCCCTGTTTGCGCAAAGGAAGGAAGACAAGGCCAGCTCCAAATCAGGAAATCCCGCTTCGGCCTCTTTGTCGGCTGCGGCGCGTACCCTGTCTGCAGGAACCTGTACCCCCTTCCGAAGATGGCGCTCATCAAGAACACGCAGAAGATTTGCCCCGAGTGCGGCACGCCAATAGTCACAGTTATCCGCAAGGGCAAGCGGCCGTTCAGCATGTGCATCGACACCAAGTGCAAGACCAAGGAATCTTGGGAAAAGAAGAGCTACAACGTCAACAACTCGGACGGCACGGTTACGGAAGCGAAGAACAAAATCGTTGCACAGCCGGATGCGACTACCGGCGCGCAGGAAGCTTCAGGGAAAAAGCCAGAAGCGGTTGCGAAAGAAACACCGACAACGAAAAGTATGCAACCAAAGGCAACAAAGAGGCCCGCAGCCAAGAAACCCACTGCAAAAACACCAAAGCCGAAAGCGAAATAGGCGCACAGCCAAATCGAGGAGGCAAGCAGGACAGATGCCGAAGACAACCATTTACCTTATCCGGCACGCCGAGACCGTTGGCAACGCCGAGGGAATCATACAGGGCCAGACTATGGGCGGCAAGCTCTCAAAGCACGGCATCCGCCAAGCAGAGGCGTTGGGAAAGTGGGCCGGGCAAAACAAAATCGACGCAGTATACGCAAGCCCGCTCTCTCGCGCCATCGAGACTGCAAAAATCGCGTTCCCGGATGCCGAGCCAAAGCAGGTGGACGGGCTGATGGAGCAGGATGCAGGCGAGCTGTCGGCAAAGACAGCAGGCGAGGCATTCAAGATATTCCACAAGATGAACCTGTCCAAGGCGCGCGAGCCCGAACGCACAATCGACTACTACCTCCTGCGCTACGGCCACGAGATTGGCGGCGAGCGCGACGTAGAGGAGCGCGGGATGAAAGCCCTTGAAAAGATTGCAAAGGAGAACGCAGGAACGCCGGTCGCGGTTGTCTCGCACGGCAACCTCATCAAGTGCGTGCTGTGCGGAATCCTCGGGACGCCCCCAACGTACGAAAACTTCCGCAACATGGTGCAGGAAAACTGCTGCATAAACACCATCGAGTTCAATACCGAAGGCCCAAGCATAGTGGCTATAAACGATACCAGCCACCTTGATTCTGTTGCAAAATGAAAATCGCACTTGACGCCTCAAAGACCGCCCAGCAGAACGCCGCAGAATACTACTCGAAGGCAAGCAAGCTGCGCGCAAAGGCCGATGGCGCGAAGAAGGCGCTTGAGGATACGCGCAGGCTCATCGCAAGGGAGGAAAAGCGCGAGCAGTACAGGAAGCCCGAAGACGATGCGGCAACTTCCAAGAAAAAGTTCAGGCTCAAGCGCGAGCTCGAGTGGTACGAGAAATACCGCTGGTTCTACACAAGCTCCGGCCTCCTTGTTGTTGCAGGACGCGACGCGGGCCAGAACGAGCACGTGTTCACAAGGCACGCGGAAAAGGGCGACCTGTACTTTCACGCCGACGTGCACGGCGCGCCAACCACCATACTCAAGGAAGGAAACACCGACAAGGCGACCGGGCAGGACAAGCTGGAAGCCGCGCAGTTTGCAGTCAGCTATTCCTCGTCGTGGAAGAACGGCTTTGGCAGCGCGGACGCGTATTGCGCGCCAGTTGAGAACGTCTCTCGCCACGCAAAAGCCGGGGAGTACGTGGCAAAGGGAGGGTTCATCATAACGGGAAAACGCGAGTATTACCGCGGGACAGCGCTTGGCCTGCGTATCGGCCTTGACGAGAAGGAGCGGGTCGCGGCCGTTCCCGCAGTATCGACGCGGGTTCTCAAGAACGCCGTTTCCATCCTCCCTGCCGGCACAAAGGAAAAGGGCGCGGTTGCAAAGGAAATAATGGCGCGGCTTGGCACCGAAAACCTTGACGACCTGCTTTTGGTGATTCCTGCTGGCAAGTCGGAAGTCGAGCGCGCCGCAAGGCCTGTTGGAAAGGCGTAAAGGCCATTGGAGCTTTTGGGCGAACCGATTATTCAATTATTTAAACAGAATCTACACTACATACTCTCAAGGCAAAAACCGATTTCCCTAATTACCAGATGATGCTTTATGGACCAGAAGACCGTCGCAGACAAGTTCCTCGAGCTCAAGGTAGCGGAGGCGATGCAGATTGACTACGGAAAGCGCGTTGTCAGGATGGACTCCGAGGCGCGAAAGGCGCTTGGCCTGACTACGGGCGACGTGGTTGAAATCAAGGGCAAAAAAATCACCGCCGCAATCGTGCTCCCATCACACCCGGCTGACGAGGGAGCCAAGATAATTCGAATGGACGGTCTTCTTCGCCAGAACGCCGGGGTGGGGTTGGGCGACCGCGTGCAGATTAGGAAAGCAGAGGTCAAGGAAGCAAAGAAAATCGTGCTCGCGCCAAACCAGCCCTCGCGCTACGCGCCCGGGTTCGACCAGCTTGTAAAGAAGTACTTGCTTGGAAAGCCGCTGCTGAGAGGCGACGTCCTGAGCATCAACCTGTTCGGCACGCCGTTCCCGTTCGCAGTCGCCCAGACCATACCGCAGGCAATAGTCATGGTCTCCGAAGGCACCGAACTTTCGCTTTCCGAAGACCCCATCAAGGAGCTTGGAAAAATCAGCACCACAAACTACGAGGACATCGGCGGGCTGAAGGACGAGGTGCAGAAAATCCGCGAGATGGTTGAACTGCCCATGCGCCATCCCGAGTTGTTCGAACGACTCGGAATCGAACCGCCCAAGGGCGTGCTGATTTACGGAACCCCTGGCGGAGGAAAGACGCTCCTTGCAAAGGCCGTTGCGAACGAGAGCGAGGCACACTTCATTACCATAGGCCCCGAAATTGTAAGCAAGTTCGTGGGCGAAGCCGAGGAAAAACTGCGCAATATCTTTGCCGAGGCCGAAAAGAACGCACCATCGATTATTTTCATAGACGAGATTGACACCATTGCACCAAAGCGAGAGGAAGTCCTAGGCGAAGTTGAAAAGCGCATCGTGTCCCAGCTTCTTACGCTGATGGACGGGCTGAAGGCGCGCGGGCAGGTAGTCATCCTTGCCGCAACCAACAGGCCGAATGCAGTGGACCCCGCGCTGCGCAGGCCCGGACGCTTTGACCGCGAGATTGAGATTGGAGTGCCGGACAAGAAGGACAGGCTTGAGATTATGCAAATCCACACGCGCGGAATGCCGCTTGCGGAGAACGTCAGGCTTGATGACATCGCGGCAAAGACGCACGGCTTCGTTGGAGCTGACCTGCAGTTATTGTGCAAGGAAGCTGCAATGAAGGCGCTGCGCAGGATACTCCCGAAAATCAACTTGGAGGACGAGCACATCCCGCAGGAACTGCTTGACGAGCTGCGCGTGACCAAGGACGACTTTGAGACCGCACAGCGCGAAATCATGCCCTCGGCTCTTCGCGAAGTCTACATCGAGGTGCCCAACGTAAAGTGGGACTTCATCGGCGGCCTGGAGGATGTCAAGAAGGAGTTGCGCGAGGCCGTTGAGCTTCCGCTCAAGAAGCCAGAGATGTTCACAAAGTTCGGAATCCGGCCAGTTCGGGGAATACTTCTCTATGGCCCGCCGGGAACAGGAAAGACTCTTCTTGCAAAGGCCGCTGCAACCGAGAGCGAGGCCAACTTCATCGCAGTTCGCGGCCCCGAACTTTTGTCAAAGTGGGTTGGCGAAAGCGAGAAGGGCATTCGCGAGATTTTCCGCAAGGCAAGGCAGGCCGCGCCCTCAATCATATTCTTTGACGAAATCGACGCGATTGCACCGAGCCGCACCGGAGGAGAGTCAGATGGCAGCCGCGTGACTGAAAAAATCGTCAACACCCTCCTTACTGAAATGGATGGAATGCAAAGTCTCAAGGACGTTGTTGTTATTGCCGCAACTAACAGGCCGGACATCATCGACCCCGCGCTCCTGCGTCCGGGAAGGTTCGACAAGCTCATACAAATCCCGCAGCCCGACGAGGCTGCACGCAGGGACATCCTCAAGGTGCACAGCGCCAAGATGCCCCTTGACAAGGACGTCGACCTTTTCGACCTTGCAAAGAAGACCGAAGGCTATTCGGGAGCCGACATCGAGGCGTTCTGCCGCGAGGCCGGAATGGAAGCGATGCGCGACAAGACTGTTGAGAAGGTCTCCAAGAGGCACTTTGAGCGCGCACTTTCGATGAAGAGGCCGACAGAAGTCCAGCGCAGGCCGCAGGAAGGATACGCGTAGATTCTTGCACAAAACCAAAAGGGAAGTGACTAAGGATGAACATCAAGTTATTTGCACAGTGCACGTTGGCGCTACTTACGGCGTCGTTCCTAGGCTACGCGTTCAGCTACATCGGCGTTGCGGGAACGGTAATCGACTCGTTCTGGAAGCTGGTCGCGTTCGACCTGGGTGCGTCAATGATTTTTGCTTTTGCCTGGCCGCACGTGCGCGGAGTGAGAAAGGGCGACGCCCTTGCAACGGACTTGTCAATGGGCAACCTGCGCATGCCGGGGTTGAACGTGATGGTCGGGACTTTCGGCATCGGAAACGCATTCGCAGCTGCAAACGGCAGGATTGGCCAGAAGATACGCATACACTTGGCGGACGGCAGGCGCGGAGAGGCTAAGATAGTGGAATACGCCGGGACTTTCTCGCCTGCGCGCGTGCAAATCCTTGAGATGGAAAAGCCTGCGCCCCAGCACATCGTCGAGAACGGCGAGCGGCTGCTCTGATTCTCTGCACGCACAGCACCAAAGGCCCGACAGAACCGGCCAGGGCAATCTCTGGTTTTTTTTCTTCAAATATCCCCCATTGCGAGTTGCTTAAAAAAGCCGGTTGTTTAACCAATAGGAACCACGCCGCAAGGCCGGTTTCAGTGTTATTATGTCTCGTCGCGGCCAGGGCGCATTTGAGTACCTTCTGATGCTTGGAGGAACAGTACTAATCGCAGTAGTAGTCATCATAATGGTACAAGGTTCCGCCCAGAACGCGAACAGCACGCTCAACGAGTCAACAAACGACTATTTGGCATACATAAATAGTGGAATCAACAATGCGATTGCAACCACTCCAACGCCTATTGTAACTGTTTTGCCTTCGTCAACCCCAACCACCAGCCCAACGCCATCCTCAACTCCCACGGTAACTCCAATGCCTACCACTACCCCGACTGCAACGCCAACGGCTACTCCTACGCCCACATCAATGCCTACTACTACGCCAACTGCAACAGCTACCGCAACGCCAACTGCTACGCCCACACCCACTACGAGTCCGACGCCAATTCCTACTGCAACGTCCACGCCAACACCTACTGCTAACCCAACAGCAACGCCAACCGCAACGTCCACGCCAACACCTACTGCTAACCCAACCGCAACGTCCACGCCAACACCTACTGCTAACCCAACAGCAACGCCAACTGCTACGCCCACTCCCACCGCAACCCCCGTGACAACTGGAAGCGCCATCATAACGACGAGCCCAGGAGGGGCGCAGGTAATGGTCGATGGCCAGCAGAAGGGGGTGTCAAGTCCTAGTCTCACAGTTTCTTCCCTGGCGCCGGGAACACACGTCGTGAGGGTTTCAATGCAGGGCTATTTTGACGCGTCGCTTAACGCTGTCGTACAACTCGGACAGGCCACGCCGGTGACGATTAGCCTCATCTCGCTCTCCGTCCCCACGCCAACACCGGTGCAGGTACCAGCAAGCCCGAAACTGACGTGCGATTACTCCTTTGCGGCTATCCCGCCGGTGACGAAGACTATCGCGCGGTCGGGAAGCGCCGCGGGAGTGCGCATCGGGTTCTCCGAGGATTTCGGCGCAATCGCCACGAGCTTCGAACTCGTAAATCCCGCGAACGGCGCCTCAGTCAACGTGCTAGAGTCACGCAGCGGAGCGGGTTCGGCGTGGCAGTACACTGGCCAGGCTACCGCTTACGACGGTGGCGGTGCCCTCATCAACCAGGCAGCCGGCAACTCCCTCGGCTCCCAGTGGGGGTACCAGAGCGTGCTCAATGTGAACACTTCGGCGACGGGAGTAACGGCATCGGCAGCGAACTGGGTCCCAAATCCTTCAGACACGCTCAACGGTGACGGAACGTCTCCCTGTGCGTCCCAGTATCCCCCGGCAGTCTTTGACCTCGGCAAGCCCTCGATGAGCGTCAGCGACATTGCGACGTCGCTGGGGACCGCACTCAACATCACGAGCACATATACGCTTCAGTCGACCATCGACCAATATTGGAAAATGTACGTTCCCGGCGAAGCAATCTACATGAACAGGCAGGTAGCCCGCGACGCCAACCTGCGCATGTACATCCTAGGACCAGGCTGGACGGAAGGTCCCATTCGGCCGTACTACGACAATTTCACCATAGCCCACGCCACGTACGTGCGCCCTGTTCCACAGTGGGGGGTATGGATGATTACCGCAGATGTCCAGTACACTGCGTTCGTGTGGAACGTGGGTGGAAAGGACGTCGGCGTCGTGCTTCCGGGCGCGAAGGGCTCCCAGCGGCTGGTGAACAATACCTACTGCTCCAACGAGGCGGATTACAGCTGCGGCAGCATGGACTATGGTTTTTGGGAACAACTCGATCAGAGTTCCTCATATCCTAACGGGGCAATCCGCAGCTACTCCTTCGGCTACCTTGTCGGCTCGGTGCCCCAGCTTGAAGCCATCATAGGCAGGTCCATCACGGGTTAAGGCTGTTCGTTGCGTACGGAGCGAGTGGGATGCATACGGGCAGCGACAAAGTTTGAGTCAGCGGAACGGCCGTTCGTTACGCCGCAGCCTGCGAAGCGACACCGCATCGGGCCCGACTTTTGCGCACAGCCGCGCGTACGCCACTTCGAGCTCCTTCGGGTCCATCGCAGCTCGCAAGTCCGCCTCAATCAGGATTGCAGGGTATGCATAGCGCGAGTTGCCCTTGCACAGGCCGCAGATTATCTTGCTTGCAGCTTCCGCTTTCGTGTAGTCGGAAAACTCTAGCCGGAGCGGCCGGTCGTATTTTACGGCCTTGAGGTATGTTGCTGCGGGGGTGGTGCGGCACAGGTCACGGCCCAAGTCCTGGCGTTCAATCCGCACAAGGCCACTGCGCTCATTCTCCTCCAACGCCATTGAAAGGAATGCCGAGTCGTTTGTCGATGACAGGGATTTTGCGTGCTCGGAATAGAAATCTGAAAGACTTTCGGATTTTCGCAAGGCATCTAGGTAGTTGCGGCTCTTGGTGTCCTTCACAACCCCAACAAGAGTTACGTCTGCTTCGCTGCACTCGGAGTACAAAAAGCGGTATTCCGCAAGCAGCCGTTCGAACCCGTCGAACGCGGCCGAGTCCTTCGGCGGCCGGTCCTGCGGGTTTGGGAAGATGCTGCCGTCAAGGAAGACCATCGAAGGCAAGAAGAGCTTGACCGACTCCCTTGCGCGGCCGATTTCCGAGCGCAATCGGATTATCGAGTCGCGCTGCACCGTGTCGGACTCGTCAAACGAGTCAAGGAGCGCGGTCTCGAAGCCATCAAGCCCCGAAGGGTGGCAGGCCTTGCGGCACACCAGGCCGTTCTCGTAGCCGAATGCCGTGCACACGGCGCGGAAGAGCACGAGCTCACAGGACTGGTAGGTTTCGGAAACTATGCCGCCATCTATTGCCGCGATGGTGCCGGAAAAACTTGCGTTCGGCTCGCAGGGAACGATTGCGGGCTCGCCAAGCAACGCGGCCTCCGGGGCGGTTGCCTGAGATTTTCGCAAGGCGCTTGCCGCAGCGGATAGGCCGGACTCTAGCGTGCGTATCCTTGCTATCACCTCTGAGGTGTTGTCCTTCAACATTGCCGAGAGCACCCGGGCGCGTTTTTACAAGCCGGACCTAGATGACTTGACGGGATTGTAATTTATTACGGACTGCCAGGGGCGGTTTCCAGTGATTATACCCCCCTGCACATCGTTTATATCCCCGCGGCGAATGTTGATATTTATGCCCAACCACGGCCAAGGCGCCTTCGAATATCTCCTGATGCTTGGCGGCGTCGTGCTCGTCGCAGTAATCGTCATAATCATTATGCAGGGTTCGGCTTCCGGGGCAAACAACGCGCTGAACACATCCGCTTCGAGTTACGGCTCGTTTATCACGACCGGCGTAGAGAACGTGCTTACGACGGGGTCGGTGAATGGGGCGTCACTCGTTAAATTGACCTGCACCGCAGGCACGGACACCAGCGATATGATTAGCAACAATGTAAACTGCAACTCGGCGTGCCAGGCCGCAGGGTATTCAAGCGGGACGACGGTATGCGCCGTCCCTGGCTGCAGCGCGTCATGCAAAAACTGCAGGCAGATTTCCTGCTATGGCACAGCCTGGAACATAATCACCGACGACTGCTCCAAACCGGGTTCTTGCAAAATTGACAATTGCTACTGCTCCCCCTGATTCAGCAAAGATGCCGGCTTTTTGATGCGCCTGCGGCGATTCCTTTTTATTGCCCGCGACAATGGTCTTTCTATGAAGCTGCGCGGCCAGACTGCCCTTGAATACCTGCTGATTCTTGCCGGAAGCATAATGATAGTCATCGTCACCTCAAGCGTGCTCAACGGCGTGATGGCACCCGGGATGGAAATCGTGGGCAACAACAGCACGCCCCTGCTGTGGCCCCCGTCAGGTGAGTGCGGCCTTGCCGCAACCGTTTACGGTTCCTCTGCAACGGGATACTCCGGGGCCTTCTGCGCTGTTGGAACGCCAAACCCAACCCCTGTTTTTCCACCTCAAGGCAGCTCGGTAACGTGGTTCTGTAATGTAACAGATGGCGGGTACAACGCGTCATGTTCAGCGTCAAGGGCAGCAACATCCACCCCGACGCCTACTCCGACACCATTACCAGTTAATGGTGCTTGCGGAATCAGCAGCGCATACGCACTCACGGCAACAACCAGCGGGCTCTGCTCAAGCGGAACGGTCTACTCATTCGCCGGCACGGGGCCGTGGACTTGGTTCTGCAATGGCACAAACGGCGGTACGGACGCGAGCTGCACAGCAACAGTAATAGTGGACGGCACCTGTGGAACTTCAAACGGGGCAAACCTTACCGCAGCGCCAACAACAAACCTGTGCTCCAATGGGACTAATTCCAGCGTCTCCGGCACAGGACCGTGGACGTGGTTCTGCAATGGCACGAACGGCGGCACGAACGCCAGTTGCTGGGCAAACGTCATCATCAACAACGGCGGTGCCTGCGGAACAGCTGCAAAGAGGTATGCGTACAATGTCACATCATATGGCACTGACACCATCTGCAATGCCGGAATCGCTTCTCCCTCCAGCCCGGCATTCCCAACCCAAGGAGCGTCAGTTTCTTGGAGGTGCATAGAAGTTAACCTGCCTGAAATTACGATTAATGTTTGCACAGCTTCAAGAGCAGCAGCCCCTGTTAATGGTGCTTGCGGCACTGCCTCAAAGACATATGTGTACACTGCCACCAGCTATGGAACGGACACGTTCTGCGCCAATGGCACCGCCAGCCCAGCAAGCCCGGCATTCCCGGCCCAAGGACAAACAATTCCTTGGACTTGCGTGGGAACAAACAACGGAACCAACGCATCCTGTTCCGCCACCAGGCCGGCCAAGATTAATGGTGAGTGTATAACTTCTGCCTACTTTTCAAACCTTAATGTTTTCAGCTGCGGATATTCCGAAATGCACGATAAAATCGGCAGCCCCGTACTCAGTTGGTGCGTGGCTGGAAGTATGACTAGTTACACTGGCGGATATACTGGACCTTGGACATGGAAATGCCTCGGAGCATACGGCGGAACCAATGCGTCCTGCTCTGCCTCTCATACAAGTGAATATCATCCGAGTTTTACTTGCGGTTACTCTGGACGCACAACTGCCGCTTGCGTAGCCGCCGGAGGGTACGTTGACTGGTCCGTGTGTGACGGTTGCGGGTTCTGCAAAAGTTACAGTGCAGCACGTGGTTCGGGCTACTGTGATTTCCTGACAATTGCTAATGTTCCTGCTATTCCTTATGGTTATTTTGATAATGGCGTATATTGGGGTTGCATATAGAGTTCCGTTCTTTTTGGCTGAGATTTTACCTCGGGCTTTTGCCTTATTGTAGTGTGAGGGTCTCAATCTCCTAAGCACTGGCTCGTGTGCAAATAAATCGGCTACATCTCAAACCGCGCAACCTGCGCGGCATTTTTATTGCACGACTGCGTCTAGTGCATATGGTCGAATACAAGCAAGCGATAATCCTCCGCTCGGACCTTGGCATGGGCAAGGGAAAGCTCGTTGCACAGGGCTGCCACGCAAGCATTGACGCGTTCGAGAAGGCGCGGTCCTCAAAGTCAGATTGGGTTGAGGAGTGGAAGGAAGGCGGCTGCAGGAAGATTGTGGTTAAGGTACAATCCGAGCGCGAGCTTGTCGAGGTTTTTATGCGTGCAAAGAAGGCAACGCTGCCCTGTTCGCTTATTTCCGATGCCGGCCACACGCAGGTCGAGCCCGGAAGCAAGACTGCTGTTGCAATCGGCCCGGCGCCAGAAGAAGAGATTGACAAGATTACCGATAAGCTCAAGCTCCTTTGAATTTTAGCTGCGGCCGACAACAAGCACAATTCACTACTTATCACCGTCTTCCTGCTGCCAGAGCGCGCGCTTTTTGTTGATTAGCTCCTTGGAAAGCTGGCCAAGCAGGGAACTTACGCGCAAAGCCTCATCCGGAGAAAGCCGGAAGCCAACGGTTCCAACTGTGTTTGCGATTCGGAGCGTAATCGTGCCGTCGCGCGGGTAGCCGTTGGCGGAAGTCGGCTCGGCGGTCTCGAGCTTGAGCGCGCTCTTGTGCGACACGCCGTCGTCGTCCTTGTACCAGTGCACCAGCTCGTCCTCAATCATTGCAATGAATTCACTTTTTTGGGTGGGTTACAATGAGCACCGAAAAAGCGAATATAAACAAGGCGGGGGCGCGTTTCCGGTGAAAACGCCTTGGATTTTTGGCTTCCGCGCGCCCAAAATCACTTTCGGTATCCTGCAATCTTGGCCTTCTCGCTTGGCTTTGTCACTCGCTTTCCAACATAGTAGTTTACCGTGCGCTCGCCGAAGGCCTGCGCGCGGACAAAGTCGACCTCGTCAAGCCGGCCCTTTCCCAAAAAGGACAGGTTGCCCTTGACGTTGAGCGTGAGCGTGTTGCGGACTACTGCGCCGCGCTTTTCAAACTCTGCCGCAACCTGCTTGAAGGCCCCGCGAGACGGCTTCGAGTTCGAGCAAAGTGCGAATGGCGCGACGTTCCTTCCCTGCCAGCCAAAGCCCTTGGTTTGGGCAAAAAGGTCGTGCTTGGAGAACATGTGCGCAAGGTCGGCCCCGACAAAAAACAGGTCGTAGAACCCGTCGGCAGGCAGGTAGCCCGAGGCGGCCCACTGAGAATAGGACATGAGCGCGGCTTCTGCACCCGCGATGGTTGCGCCCGCGTGAACCGCCCGGGCTACTGGAAGGAGCCGGGCATCAGCCTCGAAATAAAGCACCAGGGCGCGCACGGCCATAGTCAGCACGAACCTCCGCTCAAACATCAACACCTGTTTTTTCCCTAAAGCCCTAAAGATTATGCCGTGCTGGCTGCAGCCGGCCGCACTAGCGAGTAGGCGCGCTCGACTTTGAGCTCGGAAAAGTCCGCGCGCTCCGACGCCCAGTCAAGGAGCGTGGTAAAGGCCACGTAGGACACGGCAATCCCGGCTGCGAACAACAGCCGCTCGTACGCCGTGACGGGCATGAGTGCGGCCCACTGCGCCGCGGTGTACGGGAGGGAGTAGGCGAAGATGACCGAGCCTATTGCGTGCGCCGTGAAGGTGGCGCCCAGGCTGCGTGCAACAAGGTTTTTGCTCCAGCCGGCAACGCGGACAACTACAGGAATGAGCCAGTAGAGCGAGTAATACCACGCCTGCGCGCCTGCCGGGGTCATCATAAATAGCGCCATGCAGGCAAGGGGCACGCCGATCCCAACCGCGTCAAACCTCTTGGTGTCTATGCGGGCAAAATAGTATGCCGCAAAGAGCATTGTTGAAAGCCGCAGTACGTTCACAAGGGTAATCGCCTTTCCAAGGAGCACGAAATTCACCACCTGCGAAGCCAGAAGCGCAGCGAGGCCCAGGCCCAGGCCTAGGAACGCCGCGACTATGGGGCCGAAGAACTGGAAGAGCGTAAAGTAAGCCGCATTCGAGCCTATGACTGGCGCGAAGTTGATCTGCTCGGCAATCGCCGCGAACACCGCAAAGAGGCACAAGAACAGGAGCTTGCGCTTCGTAAGGCCCATTGGCAAATCCATAGTTACAAAACCCCCCTAAAACTGGCTGAAAAGAAAGCAAGTATTGTATAGGGAGAAACGGCAAATATTAACCCTATTGTTTATTTTTCTGGAAAGCCGGCGCGGGCAAAAGTGCCGCCTTTACTTCGCCCACCAGGTAAAGCGAGCCTGCCACCAGCACCATCCCGTTTTCCTTTTTTGCAGCAGCCACAGCAGCATCCAGCGCGGCCTTTGCAGATGGAAATTCGGCCACGCCCCCCGCGCCGGCCGCTCTTGCTGCGTCCGCCACCCTCTTTGCCGTCGCGGTCCGGTGGTAGGCAACAGGAGCCGCATAGAACGCTGCTGCTAGCGGCGCCAAAATCGCCACCGCAGCCTCGACATCCTTGTCATCCATCATGCCGCAGACTTGGAATATCTTCCTGTCGGGGAAAAGCGCGGGAATGGATTCCGCAAGCGCGCTTGCGCCATCCACGTTGTGCGCGCCGTCAAGGACAAGAAGCGGCGGCCCTCCCGACACGACTTCAAGCCTGCCGGGCCATGCCGCATTTTTGAAACCCGCGACCATCGCCTCCTGGGAAATCTTCAGCGTGCCCTGCCCGTCAAGCTTTGATAGCGCAGCATCCGCAACAGCCATGTTGAAGCACTGGTATTTTCCCAGAAGCCGGGAGGAAAGCAGCGTAGTGCCTAACTTTGATGAGACCTCAACTTGGGTTCCTGAAAGGGAAACGCTCCTTTCGATAAATGAAAAATCGGTCTTGTTGGCTGCGCCGCTTGCACCTACGACAACAACCTCGCTTTTCTTTTCGCCTGCAACCCTCCGGATTACCTCAAGCGCAGCCCCTTCGCAGCCGGTGATTACCGGCCTGCCGGGACGGATGATTCCCGCTTTCTCCGAAGCGATTTTTTCAACCGTGTTGCCAAGAGCCTCAGTGTGCTCAAGAGAGACGCGCGTGATTACCGAGAGCGCCGGCTCTGTCACGTTGGTCGAATCGAGCCTGCCGCCCATCCCAATCTCAATGACCGCAAAATCGGCCTTCGAGTCAAGGAAGAGCTTCAGCGCAACAGCGGTGTTGACCTCGAACTGGCTGAGCTTTTCAGCGTGAGTGCGGTTGTATTCCTCAACAGCGGATTTTGCATCCAGGATTATCCGCGCAAAATCCGGCCGCAAAATATCCGAGCCGTTGATGCTTATGCGCTCGGTGTAGTCGACAAGGTGCGGCGAGATATAGCGGCCGGTCCTGTACCCGGCGGCTCGTATTGCGGACTCGCAGAATGCCGAGACCGAGCCCTTGCCGTTGGTGCCGGTCACAAGAATGCATGGAACTGTCTTGGGGTCAAAGCCAAGGATGCCGCACAACTCGTGCATAGGCGTTAGCGTCCACTCGCTCTTTGCAGGCAGCGACTCAAGAAAGGCTATTGCTGCCGAGTAGTCGTCAGGTTGGAAGCCCATTGGCAAAACCGATAACTGGTCTTTGCACAGGCGGATTAATCAGGCCTTCTTTGCGTGCTCCAAACAGGCCTTCACAAAGCCCAGGAAAAGCGGGTTTGGAGTGAACGGCCGGCTTGAAAGCTCGGGATGGAACTGGGTGCCGACAAAGAACGGGTGACTTGGGATTTCCACGACCTGCATGATGGGCTGGTTTGGCGCCTTTCCCGAGAAAACCATACCCGCTTTCTGGATGCGTTCGATGTACTCCGGGTTCACCTCATAGCGGTGGCGGAACCTCTCGCGTATCTTGAGCTTTCCGTAAAGCTCCGCCGCAACCGAACCTTTGGCAAGTTCGATATCCTTTCCGCCCAGGCGCATGTTGCCTCCAAGGCCCTCGATTTTCTTCTGCTCCGGAAGGATGTCAATTACCATATCCGGTGTATCGGGGTCGATTTCAGTGGAATTTGCCTTTGAAAGCCCGAGCACGTTCCTGCAGAACTCGACTACTGCCATCTGCATGCCATAGCACAGGCCTAGGTAGGGCATCCTGTTCTTTCGCGCAAACTCTATGCACTTGATCTTGCCCTCTGTCCCGCGCGAGCCGAACCCGCCTGGCACGATTATGCCGTTGACCCCGTCAAGGATTTTTGCAACCTCGGCGTCAGTTGACTTCTGGCCAAGCTTGCTTGTCTCAATCCAGACCAGTTCGACCTTGCACCCGGCTTTTGCGCGCGAGTGTTCTATGGCCTGCATTATGCTTGCATAGGAGTCCTTCACTTCGGTGTATTTTCCGGTTATTCCAATCTTGACGGACTTTGTGGGCTTTGCCAGCGCCTCGCAGAAGTCCTCCCAGCGCCGCATAGCGGCCTCGGTGCGGACTGCGGGCGCCCTCTTTATCCCAAGAAGGTCGAGGACTGCCTTGTCCAGGCCCTTCTCGTGGAGCATGATTGGCACTTCGTAGATTGAGGACGCGTCGGGAAGGCTTACCACTCGCTCGATTGGCACGTTGGAGTAGATGCTGATTTTCTCGCGCACCTTCTCGCCGACCTCGCCTGATGCGCGCACCACGACTATCTCCGGCTGGACGCCAAGCGACATCAGGGTGCGGATTCCGCTCTGTGCGGGCTTGCTCTTGTACTCGCCAAGCGAGGATGGGTTGAACGCGTAGGTTACGTTCGCGAATATGACGTTCTGCCTGCCTTCCTCGTACTGCAGCTGGCGCATGGCTTCCATGAAGTATCCGTTCTCCAAGTCACCAACAGTACCGCCGACTTCGATGAGCACCACATCGGACTTGGTGTTGTTTGCGCACTCGCGCACGAAGGCCTTGATTTCGCCTGTGACGTGGGGGATGAACTGCACGTCGCGGCCAAGGTACTCGCCCTTGCGCTCCTTGGAAAGCACGGTATTGAATATTTTCCCGCCGGTCAGGTAGTTCTGCTTTGAGAGGTTCTTGTCAAGGAAGCGCTCGTAGGTCCCGAGGTCCATGTCGGTCTCCGCGCCGTCGTCAAGCACAAAGACCTCGCCGTGGCGGTAGGGATTGAGTGTTCCCGCGTCCTGGTTTAGGTAACCGTCGAACTTGATTGGCTCGACCTTGAGCCCCGCTGCTTCCAAGAGCGCGCCCATGCTCGAGGTAAAGATTCCCTTGCCCACGCCTGAGATTACGCTTCCGGTGATTACCAAGTACTTGGTGCGGCCGGCCTCGTAGCCCTTGGGCACCGGCGTGTAGAACTCGTGGTCGCTGCTCTTGTTCGAAAGCGACGACAATATGCCACAAGAGTCCTCAGCTGCCATTTCCCCCACACCCCATAAAAAAAGAACTAATGATACACGAAATGCAATAAAAAGAAGTGGTTATGTTTGGGCTGTTAAAAACATATTGTTGGGCTTAGGCAGTCCTTTCTAATACTCCCTATTAGGTGTGGCATATGCCAATCGTGGCCGGGGGTATCTTGTTAGCTTTGTTTAATAGAAAAACTAGCGACCGACCTTCACGACCCCGTGTATCCGCCGTCGGTTATCGTCCAACCGTTGTTTGCAATTAGCGTGGTGTTCCTTGCCGTGACCGAGGCGGAAGAGTAACGGGATTTGCCGCCATCAAAAGTAACTCCCGACTGAACCGAATGGCTTGCCCAGCCGTTGAGGAGAGCGTCGTAATTGGTGGTTGACAGCGTCACGCCGGAGAACATCCCGCGCATATCAGTTACACTTTTTGTGTTCCATTTGCCTATCGGCTGGTTGAAAGCAGACGCGTTGGCAAACATATACTTCATTGTCCAGACTTTCCCCATATCCCAGCCGCCAATAGGCTGGTTGAATGAATGCGCGTTGGCAAACATCCAGTCAATGGAACTGACGCTGCTCGTATTCCAGCCCGAGACGTTGCCATTGAACGCCGACGCGCCGGAAAACACGCCAGACATGAATATGGCATTGCGCGTATCCCATCCGCTTAAGTTCTGGTTGAATGCAGGCGCGCCCGCAAACATTCCATTCATCATTACTACGCTTCTGGTGTTCCAGTTGCCTATCGGCTGGTTGAACGAAGACGCATACCCAAACGTGCTGTACATATCTACTACGCGGCTGGTGTTCCAATTGCCTATCGGTTGGTTGAACGAAGACGCCCAACCAAACATGTTATTCATGGTTATGACGCTGCTGGTATCCCAGCCGGTAATGTTGCCGTTGAAGGAGGTCGCATTGTAGAACATGAAGTCGAGCGAGGTCAGGCCGGTAAGGTTGAGGCTGTCCGAACCTATGAAGTTCATGTTTGAGCAGCCGTAGAAGGTGCCGCAGGAGCTTGCGGTGTACCTGAAAACGCCATAGCAGCCGCCGCATTCGGCGTCTGGGGGGGAGCCCGGAGGGCAGATGTCGCTCGAACAGCCCAAGGTGCCCGAGTAGGCGCGGATGTAGGGATTGTAATTTCCGATGTTCAAGTCGCCCCAGTGGGTGATGTTGATTATCTTCAGCTTGTCCCCGCCATTGTTGAACGAAAAGCTCGTTTCGTTCGTGTTGGTGACGTTAATCGTGTAAACTCCCGGCGAGACATACACGTGCGTGGTGATGTTAGAGTCTGACCTGCCGTCGCCCCAGTTTACCGAGAAATAACCTGTTATCGGGAGCACGATTGTCGTGGAGTTGCTGCCGGTGCCACCGATCTTGCGCGTGTCCCAAACCGCGCTGAATGGCGAAGGCTTTGGAGTCGGGCTGGGCGTGGGGCTTGGAGTGGGCGTTGCGGTAGGTGTTGCAGTAGGCGTCGCAGTCGGCGTGGGACTGGCCGTTGGTGTTGCAGTAGCAGTGGGTGTAGGAGTTGCAGTAGGAGCGGGTGTCGGACTCGGCGTAGGTGTGGGCGTAGCAGTTGGCGTTGCGGTAGTTGTTGCTGTCGGAGTAGCAGTAGGCGTTGGAGTTACTGTGGATGGGGTTATGCCGTAGTTCTGTACTAACTCCCAATAGGTGCTTGACTGATTAGTAACGGAATTGTTTGCCTGGCCTTGCGAGGCCTGCACGACCATCAGGGTGATGGCTGCAATGAGCACGCTGCCGCCTATCATCAACAGGTATTCGAATGCGGCCTGGCCGCGGGAAACTGACATTTGAACCCGAAAAAACTACTGTCCTGCGCTATAAATAAGAGACCCCCTCCCGATGCGGGAGGGGGCTTCACCTTTTTTCCAAGGGGGGCTTGGAGGATTTGATGAAGGATAAATGCCGCCAAAAGGGCGGCGAAAGGAAAGCGCGCAATGGCCTTGCTTACTGTCCCCACATGACCTTACGTTTGGATGTCAGACGCTCCTTGCGGAACTCTCCCTGCATGTGGTAGTATGAAGCGCCGAAGAGCGCAGCTACCCCGACAATGGGAACGTACATGAGGGTGACGACCCCGATAATGGCGAGCACCAGCGAGTACGAACGGAAACGCAAAGCCTCCTTCCACAAAGGAAGGTAGCTCTGGGTGTAGGCGTAACGGTTGGTGAGCTTCATCATCGGCTCCTTTCCGTCTGCCGGGACGCTCGTCATCTGGATGTCCCAGGTCTTTTCCGACGGAGCCTGGCCAGTGGGAGCGACTGCGTCGCCCGAGACGATTTCGTCCGTGTTTTTGGGATTCAGCTTTGAAAGCATGTCCTGTATTGCCATATTGCATCCCCCTCTACTGCGCTACTATTACCGAGCGCCCCTTCTCCCAGGTGACTTCGGTCCCGAACCCGTTCAGGTGGTGGCCCCAGTAGTGGCCCCAAAGGTAGGCGAACACAACTGAAATCAGCGGGCTTATGAAAAACGTGACTATCATTAGGATGAAGCACGCCATGGACCAGAAGAAGCTGTTGTACACTCCTGACCAGCTGTCGTAGCTTTCAATCCCGTTGAACTCGAACCCTAGACGCTTTCCGAGGAAGTGGCCACGCGTGTCGATGTTGAACATGTGCATTGGCCGCATTCCGGCGGTCATCGGGTCCTTCGGGCCCATGATGTTGCCCGAACCGTCGGGCATCTCCTCGCCTTCCTTGTTAGTGGGCACGAACATGGGAATGTCGTAGTTCTCGTTGCCTGCGGGCTGCCCTGCCTGCGCGGGAACAGCAGCGGGCTTTGCCGATGCGGAAACTGCGCTGACCTTTTCGGAGTAGACTACCTTGTTGTTTCCGACCTTGCCCGCAGTGACCGGGATGGGCCACGACGCCGGGCCGTTGTAGATGTATTTTATCTCCGCCGGAGTGCCAGCAGCGTTCTTTGCCTGTGAAAGGTTGAGCAATGCCATTTGTCTCACAACAGAAACTGCGCCATAAGCGCGTAAATCAGGCAGCCGAAGGCCACCACGTAAATTGCGGAGTCCGAAAGGCCGAACGGCCGTCCGAGCGAGTGGTCGCTGTAAATCTCGGCCATCGTGGGCGTGTCGGTCGTGTCAAGGACGTGGACCAACCCCGCGTCCTCCAGCCACATCACGGCCTGCACAGTAAGGGGCGCGTAGTGGAACGGCGCCTTGTTCTTGTACGGGTTCTTGCTTTCTGCCATAATGCCCTTTCGCCTTTTAGTCTACTGTCATGATTGTACGCTGTACTCCGAACACCCAGGCTCCGAAGCGCAGTGAAGCGCCCATTGCGCGAAAACGCGCTGCAAGGGCGAACATCAAAAGCGACCCTGCCGGGAAAACCGTGAAAGTGTAGATTCCTGCAACCATCCAGAACGTGAAAATCGACCAGGCGATTTTTTCCTTGCGCCACATGTCGATGTATTCCATTACGAAGCCGTGGCGCGTGTTCATGCGCATGACCGGGAAGTCCTTCGGGTTGACTTCGCATCCTGCGGTTGTCACGGTTGTGCGCGGCTCGGGCACTCCGCCCTTTTGCCTTGCGACCGGCGAGGCTGTGGTCTCGTTCTTCTGCTTTTGGTAAGCGCCGTGATACGCGCTCTCCTGGATGCCGGGCGCTATGGGCGCCTTGCCGTATCCCGCAGGGTCGCCGAAGCCGGAATGTTCCTGTACTGGAGTGTGCACTGAGATCATCTAAATCAACTTATGTTGCCTCGTAGAGCATACGAACTTTCCAGTTGTTGCTTACGTAGAAGTCCTGCCACACGAAGCGGCCGTATGCGAAGCCCGATGCAAGGCCGAATGCGCCTGCCACGAATATGTTACGCGAGATAAGAACGACTGCCATTATCGCAAGGAAGATTGCAGCTGCCTTGGCTACCTGCCATTCCTTGTAGATTCCGATTGACTCGTTGAGGTAGTCCTGCCTGCGCTTGATGTGCATGACTGAGTTCCCGTGGGTATCAGTAGGCACGAACATAGGTATGTGGTTGTAGCCGCGCTTCGGGACGGTCTCGTCCTGCGTGTGGGCCTGCCCATTAGTGAGCATTTCCCTGCGGGCCTTTGAAAGCGAATAGTCTTTTTCCATGTCGAACAAATCCCCCTCGATTTGCGTAACAGATTTAGGAAACCCCAAATATATAAACTGTTCGGTAGTAACAAACATTAATATTTGGTAGACAATTGACGTAGTTTGGAAACTGCCTAAAAACAATATTCGTCAAAAGACGTATTTTGGAGGTTTGCGCCTCTGGAAAGGGGAAGGCAAGCAAGGTGGCGTTTAGGCTGCCGGAGCTACTGATTATATTTTCCAAGCCCCAGTAACACTATCATGGCACCAAGCCCGGCAACAAAGGCAAGGCTCCTGGAAGGAAAGCCCATAGCCGACACGATGCTTTCGGCTGTTGCGGCCAAGGTCGCAACGCTTGCACAAAAGCCGACCCTGGCAGTGGTCATTGCAGAAGGCAACCCTGCTTCCGAGCTATATGTCGCCAAAAAGCAGGCTGCGTGCAAGAAAGTGGGCATAAACTCGCTGCGCTTTGACATTGCCCGCACCGAGACAACTGCCAAACTCCTCTTTCTCATCCGCAAGCTCAATGCCGACCCAAAGGTGGATGGCATCCTGGTCCAGCTCCCGCTCCCAAAGCAGATTGACGAGGACGCGGTAATCGAGGCGATTGACCCGCAAAAGGACGTTGACGGCTTCCACCCGATAAACGTGGGCCGGCTCTCGCGCGGAGACGAGGATGCCGCGCTGGTCTCGGCAACACCAAAGGGAATAATCAAGCTCCTGGAATCCGCCGGAGTGGACGTTTCTGGAAAAATATGCACAGTCGTGGGCACCAGCAACATCGTAGGAAAGCCTGTTGCCTACCTGTTGACGAACCGCAAGGCAACAGTGATTACCGCAAACAGCAAGACCAAGGACCTGAAAGCGGTGACTCGCCAGGCCGACGTCCTCGTGGTTGGCGTTGGAAAGCCCGGGCTCGTCCGCGGCGACATGGTAAAGCCGGGTGCAATCGTGATTGACGTTGGCACAAGCAAGCTTGCGAATGGAAAGCTTGCCGGGGATGTGGACTTTGAGGCCGTCTCCCAAGTGGCGTCCATAATAACGCCCGTGCCCGGCGGTGTCGGGCCGATGACGATTGCAAGCCTTCTTGACAACACGCTCATTGCATACGAACGCAGAAGGAAAAAGTAATTTTACTGTTGCGGGCGCGTATCCCATCATGCCTATTTCCTGCCAAGACAAGAGCCAGTTGCGCAACCTGATGAAAAAGATGCGAAAGGAGCACCACCCGCTGGAGCGGAAGAAAAAGAGCGAAACCATTTGCGGAAAGCTCGTTGAAAGCACGGGATTCGGACAGGCAAAAACCATACTCTTCTACTATCCGAAATCCGACGAGGTCGACACGCTGGCCGCAATCGCGGCTTCACTTGAGCAGAAAAAGACGGTTTGCCTCCCCTGCACGGACAGGAAAACGGGAGTGATTACGGCCTGCGAAATTTCGGGCCTGGACGGCCACAACCTTGAGAAAGCCGCCTTCGGGATACCCGAACCGAAACCCGGCGAAAACACTGCGGTCCCCGCACAAAAAATCGACCTTGTAATAGTGCCGGGCGTTGCCTTTGACTTGCACGGCGACCGAGTGGGCCACGGCCTGGGCTACTACGACAGGTTCCTTACCAGTGCAAGGAAAGCGAAAAAAATCGCGCTTGCCTTTGACTTCCAGGTTGTCAATGAAAAAATCGTGTGCGAGTCCCACGACGTGACAGTTGATGAGATAATAACCGAGAAAAGGCACATTGTTGTAAGAAAATAAGGAAAAACGAAGCGAATGCAGAAAAAGTGAGACATCAAAATGAAAAAAATCCGCGTAGTAGTCCTCGCCTCAGGAAGGGGTAGCGACTTCGAGTCAATAGCGCAAGCTGCAAAGAAGGGCGAAATCAGCGCGGAAATGGCGTGCATGATTACCGACAACCCGTATGCTGGCGCGATTGCAAAGGCTGCCGCGCTCGGGGTGCAGTCCAAAGTGGTTGACTATGAGGCTTTCCCGAACCGCGCGGAGTACGAAAAGGAACTGCTGAAGGCGATAAGCTCAACCGGGCCCGACCTCGTTGTGCTTGCGGGGTATATGCGCATAATTCGTTCGGAGGAACTTCTCGCAAAGTACGCAGGAAAAATAATCAACGTCCACCCCTCGCTCCTGCCGAAGTACCCCGGGGCGCAAGGCCAGAAGGACGCCTTTGATGCGGGGGAAAGGGAATCTGGCTACACCATCCACTTTGTTGACGCGAGCCTGGACGGCGGGCCGATAATATTGCAGGAAAAGGTGGACATTACAGGCTGCAACGACGCTGACGGGGTCTCGGCAAGAATCCTGGTGCGCGAGCACCTCGGCCTTCCGAAAGTCGTCGGCATGTTTGCAACTGGAACGTTTGAAATAAGCGGCAAAAAAGTCACATATAAATCCAATTTGGGTAATCCTTGATGCCCTCCAACAGCAACCTTGATTTTTCAGAGTCCGTGCAAATAATAGTCTCCGCGCTCGGCATCTCCTACGCGTTCTCCTACGTCTGGCCCGACCAGCCGTTCCTTTCAATCCTGCTCACTGTCGGCGCCGCGTTCGTGCTGCACGAGCTGGGGCACAGGTATGTGGCAACCCGGTACGGTGCGCACGCGCGCTACCAGATGTGGACCATCGGCCTTGTTGCCGCGATAGTGCTTGCTGTTGCGCTTGGCTTTGTGTTCGCGGCACCCGGCGCAGTTTACATTTACGGGAAGGAACTTACCCGCAGCCAGAGCGGCAAGGTCGCGCTTGCAGGGCCCGGCGTGAACATCCTGCTGTGCCTTCTGTTCTTACTGTTGGCGGGAACCGTATATGGGGCTGGAAGCCTTCTGCTTGTCGGCGCGAGGGTAAATGCTTTCCTTGCCGCATTCAACCTCCTTCCAATGGAGCCGTTCGACGGCGCGAAAGTGATGCGCTGGAACAAGCCGGTCTGGGCAGCCGCATTCGCGCTTTCAGCGGCGCTCGTGATACTCGTCTAAAGGTGAATGCGCTTGGTGTTGTTCGAAAAGCTCTCCTGGTCGGCGTTTGATTCCTCGTGCAAGAAAATCGCCCGCTTTGTCAGCCAAAAGCAGAATGCCGGGTTGAAAGTCGACAAAGTCTACGGCATCCCGCGCGGCGGGCTTGGCATGGCCCTGCGCATCTCGCACCTATTGGACATACCACTCATCGTTGACGAGGCAATGCTTGACAGCGGGACCCTTGTTGTTGACGAGATTTGCGACACCGGACGCACACTCTCGGAATTTTCCAGAAAGTTCGCGGGCCGCTACGCGCTCATTGCCACAATCTACCACAAGGACGGCGCATCGTTTACCCCGGACTATTACCTGAAGCTCAAGACGGACAAGTGGGTTCTCTTCCCGTGGGAGACCGCAAAGACCACCTGGATGGAAGACGAATAGGTTTTGCCTCTGCGCCATCGCTCGTGGCGGGCGCGTAACTAGGCTAAACACAATGTTGCCGTTGACTAACGGCTAACTGGCTGCCGTTTATGCAGTTGCTTGCGTTCAAAACTATAATACGGCAGCGGACCGTAGGCTGCGCCAGGCATGAGCAGTACCTTCAGCGGTTCGTTTCCTTTTTGTTCATCCCGTATTGCGTGCGTGACCAGTCCACAGTACGTGTTTCCAACGCACTGGTTTGTGCTTACTGTCTTGCTGGGCGTCCGCACCGCCGCCTGGTTCTTTTTCCTGTCCCGTGCCTGCAGCCACCTGCGCTCGTACTGCTCCACTTTGCGGTTGCCCGCGTCAACGCTTCTCTCCCACAGGTTCATACCTCCCAAAAACACGCTCTTTGCGCCTACCGACTTGATGAATCGGTAAAGGTCGCCGTGGCCTTGGTCGACCTTGTTGCCTTCCAGCAACGGCGAACTGCGAGAACGCCCGGTGGGAATGACAAGGCACGGCCTCTGCAACCTTTTCAGGCGCTCCTTAAGGCTTTGGGTTCTTCCCTCCTCTTCCATAATCACGAGGTTCTTTCTCCGTCCGATGATGCCATCGACTGTCCGAAGGTAATCCTTATCGTTCACGTTCCGGAAATACGGGTGCACCAAAAGTATGAGCCTGCCCTTGGACGCCTTCACGGATTCGGCAAGCGCGGCCGCATCTGATTCCGTTATTCCCTTGAGCATCCTCCAACCCCAAAGTTATTTTTTCCCCGGCAGATATAAACACGATGCAAAACGCGCTTGCAAGGGCTTATTTATTCCCCGATTGAGTAAATTCCTTTATGAAATTTTCACTGGCCCTGCTTGCCGTTGCGCTCCTCCTTGCGCTTCCCCTAGCGCAAGCCTACACCGACCACTCGCTTTCGGTAACCGTCTTGGTAAAGACGGACGGCACCGCACACGTCCGCGAAAAGACCATCTTCTACGTCGACACCGACGCGGAAATCGAGGCGTTCAAGGACAACCTCAAGCTCGGAAAGAGCACCATCCTCGCGTGGAAGAAGTTCTCCGACAACATCCGCTACCACATAGGAGGGGTGCAGAGCCCTGTTGACAACCTCACGATTACCGCAGGCCCGGAGTACGACATAAAGCAGAACGCGCGCTCGGTCACCCTTGACTATGACCTGGTGGACAAGTTCGTCGAAGGCGAAAAAATCGGCAGCAGAACAATCCGGTTTACACTCAACGAGGAGATACTTGGCTTTGACAAGTCCGAGACGCGCCAGACCATACTCGGGAGCAACGTCTATTTCACCATCGCCCTGCCGCAGGGAGCGACCCTTGTAAAGAAGGACGGCGCGGTGCAGGTGGGCCCCTCGCCGTACGAGTATGACGAATCCAACAGGACGATAATGTGGTTCGGGCCGAGCACCGGGCGCTGGATACTTGAATACGAAGTCGAGGAACCGCTAAGCGACGAAGTGTTCGGGTTCTTCTCCGACCTTTACAACAAGCTTGTCGAGCTTTTGCCTCTTGCGGTTCTCCTGGTTTCCGCAATAGTCATATTGACGATGCTTGTCAAGATGAAGCGCGCCTAGGGCTTCCCATAGGCGTCCTCGATTGCGCCCCTCTCTTCCTTTTCAAGCCCGAAGCCCTCGGCCTGCGCCTCTGAAAGGTAGGGGAGCACGTCCTTTTTCGCCCGCCTTGACGAGGTGTGGATTATTTTCCCCACTTTCATCCCGGCTGACTTGAGCGCAGCCCTAGTCCCCCGCGAGGAAGCCATCTTGGAAAGCTTGCTTGGAAATGCGTATTTTGCGAACTTCATGTACTTGCCCTTCTTTGCAAGCGCGGTGCCCGTAAGCGCAAGCGTCCGCGCGTACTTCCAGAACGAGTAGTCGTTGGTCTTCCGCACGTGGCCAAGGAACATGTCCGAGCGGGAGAGGATGTCAAGGGCCTTCGCAACCTCGGCCGGGTCCTCGTATTCTATCGGCACGTTCTCGCAAAGCCACAGGAGCATCGTTGATATTTCCTCGTCAACCCCGTCAGCAGCCTTGAGCGCCTCCAGGTAGTTGTCCGCCTTGAGCGTCCGCCTCACTGCGTCGAACATCCCTGCCTCGCGTTCGCGCACGGATGAGGCGGCCTTGCCGCCGCCCGACTGCAGGTCAATTAGGGCCGCGCGCATGTCGCCCGAACTTGCCTTTGCAATCTCGTCAACGTATTCGCCTTCTGCCATGCCCTCGGCTTTTGCGATTTTCTTGAGCGCAGCTGCGATTGACCTTGAGTTGAGCTTCTTGAACTCAACCGGCTTTGTGAGGAATCGCAGGGGCTTGACCGCGTCATCCCACGCGTCGTTTGCTATGAATATGATTGGCTGGGCGGACTCCCGCGCAAGGGCAGCTAGCGCGGACGAGCTGCCCCGGTCGGATGTGGAGCCAATCTCGTCGATTATGAGCAGCCGCCTCGAACCGAAAAGCGAGCCGTAGCCAGCTGACGCGCCCAGCACTTCCTTGATGTCAGCTGCTGAGCGCAGCCTCGACGCGTCCGACTCTACGGTCTCCCAGCCCATCTCCTGCGCAAGGGCCCTTGCAACCGCGGTCTTCCCTGTTCCGGGCGGGCCGTAAAGGAGCAATGGCTTTTCCCGCGTGCCGGACTCGATGCTTGCAGCCCACTTTTTGATTTCCTGGCGCGGCTCCTCGTTGCCTATGAAGTCGGCAACAATCTTTGGCAGGTGCTTTATCGTCCAGAGCATTTCAAAGACCTAAATGCGAAAACGGAAAAATGTCCGATAGGATAAGGGTGACGGCAAGGAATAAAAGTAGAAAGAAAATGGGAAAAAACAAAAGGGGATAAAAGCCGCTTGGAAGCCTACTTCTTCTTTGCCGGCTTCTTCTTGGCTACCTTCTTCGGCTTTGCGCCGCACGTGCATCCACAACCACAACTCATCTTCTTCACCCCGTTGCAACGGATTAGGGATTCAATCTTTAAAAACGGTTAAAACCCTTGCCGAACCTTATTTGTATCCGCAACCACAACTAATCTTGAGTGTTTTTGCGCCGCAGTAGCTCAGCCTGGGAGAGCGTTCGGCTGAAGACCGATAGGTCGGGTGTTCAAATCACCCCTGCGGCATACCTTTTTCAAATCCGTTGGCCTATGCAATCCATAGGTAAACGATAATGGGGTGTTGGTAGATGCCGAAAAACAAGTCGTCCTCAAGCATAAAAATCACCGGCATTGAGAACCTGAAGAACCTAGACTGCAAGCCGGCGAGTCCCGGAGCTTCCGGTGCCGTCTACGGGCTTGGCTTTCTTGGAGCGCTGTACTACTACCTGACCACCGCAACCAGCCTCTGGATGGGAGTTGTGGGCGTAATCAAGGCGATATTCTGGCCCGGCGTGCTGGTGTACGGCGCACTCAAGTTCCTCGGACTGTAGGCTGCGAGGTGCCCGAACGATACCCAAATATGAGTAAAATTCATTTTTGGGTAAAAGCTATTTATCCCTAGCCTGCAAAATCCTTGAAGTGATGATAGGATGGACTTTCTTTCGAAATTGACTTCCAAGCAGAACGCGCCGCGAGTGGGCGCGCTTGCGGTAATCTTTGCAGCGTTCCTGTGGGGATTGGACGGGGTCGCGCTCACCCCGCAGCTTTACACGCTTGATGTTGTTAATGTCGTATTCCTGGAGCACGCACTCGCATTCCTGTTCATGATTCCGCTTCTTTGGATTGAGATAAAGGAACTGCGAAAGCTCAACAGGAAGGACTGGCTTGCATTCTGCTGGATTGCTCTCTTCGGCGGCGCAATAGGGACGATGGCAATAACGCAGGCGTTGTTTCTTGTGGGGTTCGTCCCGCTGTCCGTCCCCATACTCATCCAGAAGCTCCAGCCGCTTTTCGCAATAGGGCTTGCGGTGCTTCTCCTTGGCGAGAAACCCACTAAGAAATTCTATGCATATGCGGGCCTTGCACTATTGGGAAGCTACCTGATTACGTTCGGGTTTGCAGCGCCGGTGATTAGCCTTGAGAACAAGACGCTCCTTGCCGCACTCCTAGGCCTTGTTGCCGCTTTCGCGTTCGGGACATCCACAACAGTCGGCCGCTATGCAGTTGAGAAGGTGAACTACCGCGTCTCAACCTACCTGCGCTTTGGGCTTACCGCTGCGATTATGGGCGCCCTTGTGCTTGCCCTTGGAAAGACCGGCAACTTCGCAGCAGTAACTTCGTTCCAGTGGCTGATACTTTTCATAATCGTATTCACAACAGGCGGCCTTGCAATCGGGATTTACTATTACGGCCTGCGCTTTGTGCCTGCGGCGAAGGCCACGCTCTACGAGCTCGCGTTCCCGTTCACGGTGATAGTGCTCGACTGGCTCCTCAACGGCAAGGTCCTTTCAATCGGCCAACTGCTTGGAGCGGCAATACTGGTCTATGCAATCCTGAAAATCAACCAGAGCAAGGTCGGTTTGGGTCCGGGCGAAGAGATTAAGGCTTAGAACGCGCACAAAAGTGCAGCGTGATTTTATGGAGCGTGCTGCGCGCACTGCTGGGAATCGCCTAAGGCAGGACAACGAAAAGCTTCTTAGCATACTCCTGAAGCTTGCAAGAAAAGCGGGCGGCTTTGGCAAGCTGAAAGGATGTGGCCTGAGCGAAGAGGAAATCAAATTCCTCAAGAACGAGTTTCAAGTCGAGGAATAAGAGGCACAAGAACCGCCTCCGCTCAAAAGCCATAAAAAGCAATACCTGCATTAGAATATCCGGTCAGCGGTCATAGGAGAGGGGTCACGCCCGTTCCCTTTTCGAACACGGAAGCTAAGCCCTCTTACGACGTTGCTTGTACTGCCCGTACGGGTGGGAACGCATGTTTCCGCTGCCACTCATACTCTCCTTATTTTTAAATTTGCTAAGTGAATAGTAGTTGGTATGGCCATCATAGCGTTCCAGCACCCGTTCATACTCACCGCAGTGATAACGTTCATCACAACAGTGGCCGCGACCTGGGTCCTTATCCCGCGGCTTACGCGCGCGGGGCTTGTCGGGGTCGACCTGAACAAGGTCCCTGCAGGCTTCGACCGTTCCAAGATAAAGCAGCTCAAGGACAAAGGGTACCCGGGACTTCCTACTGTGCCGCGCTCGGGCGGCATCGCGATGATACTCGGCTTCTCAACAGGCATGCTCGTCTCGCTCATCATCTATCCGTACCCAGACATAGTCTCAATCCTTTCCGCGCTCCTTACTGCCACGCTCATCTCCACAATCGGCATAGTCGAGGACTTCCTCCCAATCAGGCAGGTTTACCGCACGCTCCTTCCTGCAATCGCCGCGCTGCCGCTGATGGTCGCAACAGCAGGACAGACAGAGATGTCATTGCCGTTCGTTGGGACAATACAGTTTGGAATAGTCTACACGCTGGTGCTAATCCCGATTGGCGTGATGGCCGCGTCAAACCTGGTCAACCTTCTCGCGGGTTTCAACGGCCTTGAGGCTGGGGTTGGCGCGATAGTGGGCACAACGCTTTTCATAGTCGCTTACTCTGCAGGAAGCTCGGTTGCCGCGTTCATCGCAATGGCGCTTGCCGCGTCGTGCGCCGCGTTCCTGGTGTTCAATAGGTACCCGGCAAGGATTTTCCCGGGCAACGCAGCAACGTACATGATTGGCGCGGTCATAGCTGCAATAGCAATCATCGGCAATATGGAGCGCGTCGCGGTAATAGCGCTCATCCCGCAGATTGCGGAGTTCTTCCTCAAGGCAACCGGCAGGTTCAGGGCCGAGAACTTCGGAAAGCTCGGAAAAGACAACCGGCTCTCCTACGACGGCCCCACGCAGTCGCTTACGCACCTTTTGATGAAGGCCTTCAGGCCTACTGAACGGCAGCTTGTGCTCATGCTCCTGACAATACAGGCGGTTTTTGCCGCAATTGCGATAGTCTCGACGTCGTGGTAAATTAGTCTATTTCTTAGTGACCTTGAAGTCAATCACGACCTGCACGACATACGGCCCGAATGGCCGCACGACCCGCTTGCCTGTAATCCTGCACGACATCCCTGCTTTCCTGCACTTTTCCTTTACCAGGGCAACCAATGGCGCGTAGATGTCCTTGTGGAACTCGGTCTCGCCCTTTGCCTTGGTCTCGACGAAGCCGTAAAAGTGAATGGTGCAGCCTTTAGGATTCGCACCAATTAGTGCCGCGTCCAAAAAGTCGCTAGCAGAATGGGGAAGGGGCATGATGATGCGGTCCGCCCAGCCGCGATACCTTTCTGGCACTACTTTCTTGACATCGCCAAGGATTGCCTTGACATTGGAAGACTTGTTGAGGATGATGTTGCGCTGGAAGGATTTTACCGCATCCGGATTCAACTCAATCCCGACTATTTGCGTCCTGGGCTTTCGCTTTGCAATAACTATCGCAAAAGGCCCTACTCCTGCAAAAAGCGCGAGAATCTTTTCCTTTGGCTTTACCAGGGATGCTATGCGGAGCCGCTCGTGGGAAAGCCTGACGGAAAAATACACTTTCACGATGTCGAATTCGAACGAGCACCCGCTCTCGCGGTAGAGGGTGGTCGTCCTGTTTTCCCCTGCGATTATTGTGAGCTTTCGCACGCGGAACTTTCCAAGCATGGGACTGTCCTTGCGGGCAACCACCTTGATGTGGCCATTCTGGTCCATTATCGCCCGGGCGATCGCGTCCTGCTTGGAAATAAGCCCGTCTGGAATCTCGGCAATCGCGATGTCTCCGACGCAGTCGTACGAGCGCACTACCTTGGAGATTTCCTCAGGCAGCAGCGCGTGCTTTTGCGCAAGCGCCTCCTTTACCGAGCCCTTGGCCTGCGTCTGGTGGGGCTCGAAATCCTTCTTGGCTGCTGTGGCTTTGAGGCCCGGCGGAATCTTGGCGCCATTGACAAGGGGAAAGTAGATGAACCCGCCAGCGTCGCGCACTATCCTGTAGCCCTTTGCAAGGATGCCGCGGTCAAAGAGGGCCTTGCGTACGCTCTCGGCGTTTTTTGCCTGCACCTTTGCGCAACCCAATTCCATTTTGCAATCAGCACCAAGCACTGGAGGTATTAGGCCCTGCAAAGCACTTTAACCTGCCTTGGAGAAATAACTTTTGCCCTTGTGACCGCAGAATGGCTTTTGACCTTTCCTCATTCATCAACGAGTACTTCATCTACCCCATGAGGTATCCGGGGCAGTACGCGCCGTACAACATATACAATACAGCTGCGTTCGCAATCATTGCCATTGTCGCAGTTTATTGCATTTATTGGGCAATCATCAAGCACCTAAGGCTCAAAATTGACGGGAACTTCTTCTTTGCCGCTGTCCCTTTCGTTCTTTTCGGCGCGTTCCTGCGCGTAATCCAGGACGCCGCCCTTCTTCCAAGGGAAGTCGTGGTCGCAGGCATCCCGCTTTTTCCGTTCATCACTCCAGGAATCTACTTTCTCGTCTTTTTCGTGCTCGTTGCAGGTTTTACAGTTAGCTGGATGGTTGACAAGAAGAAGGCTGTGGGAAACTCCGCCAAGGTTGGCTGGCTCTTTGCAGCTGTTTCGTTCCTGATTCTGCTTTCGAGGCTGAGTTTTCCGAATGCCGCAATAGGAATCGGAATAATCGCCATTGCGACGGCGTGCTCCGCATTGTTCCGTTTTGCCGACAGGAAAGTCTTCAAAATCAAAACTGAAAGAATCGAGCTTGCAACCGTGTTCGGCCAGTGCCTTGACGGCGCAGCCACGTTCCTCGGAGTCGGCTTTGCAGGTTACGGCGAGCAGCATGTTGTTGGCAACGTGGTGATGAGTGGGCTTGGCGGCCCGGTTGCGTTCTTTATCCTGAAGGCGGTTTTTGCGTTTGCAGTCATCCACGTCGCACGCCGCGAGTTCTCAAAAAGCGAACAGGACACGCAGGCGCGGACGTTCCTCCTGCTTTTGATTGCGATATTCGGCCTAGGCCCGGGGATGCGTGATTTGGTAAGGATTACTCTAGGAGTATAAAAAACAGAAGAATTCAACCCGCAACCTAGACTACGAGTATGATGAACATTATGACCACGCCTACTGCGGCGAGGTCCTTGAAGCTGAAGTCCGAGCTTACTGCAAACGAGCCCATCAGTAAGAGCAGGAGTATGCCGGGAATAAGCGCTGCGCCTGAAGCTCCGAGAAACAGTCCAGTGACGCTTCCGAACACGCCAAGCGGGCTGATGCCGTACCCGTCGCCTAGAAGCAACAGGAATATCATCATCGCGCCAACGACTGTGTAAATGTCTATCCGGTCGTCCATTTTCTTGTTCCCACTGCCCTCATCAACGTCCCGCCAGCCCCCGGAAGCGAGTTTACTTGCAAGTATAAATACAAGTACGGCCAAGAAAGTATTCCAAGCCGCTTGCATATCTTGCTTTTGAACTACTAGAAAGTAGTGACAAAAAGATATTTATTACCGCGCCCGACGGCCGGGCATTTATAACCGCCAAAAAAGGTGCCTAAAATGAAGAGAAGTCACAGCAAATACTCAAAACAGGGACGGAACCTGAAAAGCAAGGGTCGCCGGCCCATTACCCACCAGCTGAAGACGCTGGAAGTGGGCGACCTGGTGCGCATCGATGTGGACCCGCGCTTTGCAGCCGGAATGCCCCACCTGCGCTTTAACCACCGCTCGGGGTTCATCAAGGCCAAGCGCGGCAAGGCCTACGAGGTCCAGTTCAACGACGGCAACAAGGCCAAGATACTGCTCATGACCAACGTCCACCTAAAGAAGATGACTGCGACCCCGAAAATGGAGCAGACGGAAGCCAAGACGGCAACAGCAAACCGGAAGGCGTCGACAAATAAGAAAGGCACGAAGTGATTCCAGATGAAACTCATATCCGAAAAGCCAGTAACCCTCCTTGAGATCAACGAGATGCTCAAAAAGAGGCACAAGGAGTCAACAGGCGAGTTCCCGTACGAGCAGCAGAACACCCTCGACTACTCCGAAAAGTTCGTTGACAGGATTACCCCGGCCAAGGCAAAGGAGCTCAAGAAGGAGCTTGCCGCGCTCGGCTTTCTGACTGCGGACCAGATTGTCACGCTCATCAACATCCTCCCGAGAAAGGACGACGCGACCAAGGCGTGCCTTACAGGCGAGAAGCTCGACGTCACCGAGGAGCAGGTCAAGGAAGTGACCAAGGTAGTCAAGCCCTACGCGAAGGACGCCAAGGAGCCCTCCAAGTCCGAGCACAAGGAGACCAAGGCGGAAGCCAAGGAAGCGACAAAGGCATAAGCGGCCATCAAAGACCCACACATTCTTTCCAAACCTTTAGCCGGCAGCTTGCCTTGCAATAGGCTAAAATACTTTCTAAAGCTAAAAACATACAACCAAGGAACGAAGGGCAATCAACGGGGAGGAATGTGCTGACCGGGCTAAAATGCAACCGCCATTACTATCAGCCTTAAACCCTCGCAGAATTGACGGTGTTACTTATGAACGAAACTCCTGTTGCAACCAGAAAGGAGGACTACGCGCTCGTGCTAGACTACCTACCGATAGGAAACTCGGGCGAGGCGCGCAAGGAGCCCATAATCCAGGTGGTTGGAGAGCACTACTTCACCCTCCTCGAGATAGTGGTCATTCCGGGAAAGGCGTTCGCGCCGCTTGAGCGCGTCTATATCGGCAAGGGCGAGCGCCAGAACATCGCCCAGATACGCGGCAGGATAAACTATGACAAGCTCACGAGCACCGGCCAGCGCGAAACCGACGCTGCTGTCCACCAGATTGTAAAGGCGCGCGAGGCTGAGTTCGTCTCGTTCCTCAACCGCGCAGGCTCGATAAACATCCGCGCGCACTCCCTGGAGCTGCTTCCGGGCATCGGCAAGAAGTACCTTGAGGAGATCTTGCGCCAGCGCGAGCAGAAGCCGTTCGAGAGCTTCGCAGATGTCTCGGCGCGCATCTCGCACCTCGGCGACCCTACTGAAATCTTCGTCTCGCGCATCCGCGAGGAGCTCAAGGGCAACGAGAAGTACTACATGTTCTCCAAGGCGCCCGCGGAGGAGCACTTTGACCGCGGGTACGACCGCCGGGAAGGCCACGGTTACACCCCGCGCGAGGGAAGCTACAGGCCGACATACGGGTCGCGCGACAGCTACCGTAGGTAAAACAAAAAATTAGATAAGCGGCAAGGAGTGCCGCGCTCTTTTTCTTTTATCTGCTCGCCAGCTTGATGTCCTCGCTTGTGACTGTCTTCCTTCCTGCGTGCTTTGCAAGCTGGACTGCCTTCTGCGAGATGTCGATTGCCATGTCCTCAAGCACATCAGCAAGTGCTTCCGAGGCATCCTCGGACACGCGCTCCGCGCCTGCTTTTCGAATAAGGCGCTCTACTGGCGCCAAAGGAACGTCACCCATCTTAATCGACCTCCGTTAGTGGAAATATACTGTGGGAAGGCTTATTATTTAATTTTGCGGAAGGAGTAGGTGTTTTGAGCCTCGCTTTGTCGGGGGTTTTCAATGCCGCCCGGCCGAAGGCAACAGTAGATAATTCTGCAAACCGTGTAACTTTTCATGGACGATAGTGTGGTCACTGCTGGCCTTTCGCTCAAAAACGCCGACTCGGTGCAGCTGCGGCAATACCAGCTTGCTGCTGCAAAGACCGCACTGGAAAAGGGCAACACGCTTGTTGTGATGCCGACTGCCCTTGGCAAGACTTTTGTCGCGGTGCTGGTAATCGCAAGGATGCTGTTCATTGAAAGGGACGCGGCGAGGAAGGCAGCGGACAAAGGGGCAAAAGAAATCGCCGCAAATGCCGCCAACGCAGCAACGAGGCCCGGAAAATATCTCTTCCTTGCCCCAACCAAGCCACTGGCAATCCAGCAAGAACAGCGGCTCCTGGAGACGCTTGACATTGCCGATGAGGAGTCGTGCGTGCTCACTGGCGAAATCCCGCCGGCAAAGCGCGAGGCCCTGTGGAAGGAACGCAAGTTCTTCTCCTCGACACCACAGACTGTTGAGCACGATATCCTGACAGGCAAGATTGACCTGAAGGAATTCAAGCTGATTGTATTCGACGAAGTTCACCACGCGGTCAAGAACTACGCATACTCGTTCATCGCCCGGCAGGCTACTGCGCAGAACCCGTCGTGTTTGCTTCTTGGACTGACTGCATCGCCTTCAGCCGACAGGGAAAAGGTTGCTGAAATCTGCTCCAACCTCAACATCAAGAACATCGAAGTGATTACGGGCGAGGAAAAGAACGTCGAGGCATACTCCAAGGACCTGGATGTTGAGAAGATTTTCGTTGACATGTACCCGGAGCAGAAGGAAATCTCGCAGGTCTTGCGCGAGATGCTCTCCGACGTGCTCAAGGAGCTCAAGAAGATGGGGCTTGCAAAGTCAGCTGCGGTCTCGATTGACAAGCACGAGCTGCTTGAGATGCGCGCTTTGCTCCTTTCGGAGCTTGCAAAAGGCAACACCAACGCCTACCGGGGCCTGAGCCTGCAGGCAAAGGCGATGAACATACTGCATGCAATCGACCTTTTGGAGGCCGAGGGCATCAACTCGCTCAAGCGTTTCCTGGACTCGCTTACTGGCCGGGAGAAGAAGACCAAGGCAATCCGCGAGCTTATGGCCGACCCGCGGTTCACAACAGCCAGGTCAACTGCTGACCTTGCGCTGCTAAAGGGGCTCAATCACCCCAAGATGGAAAAACTGAGGGCGATACTGGAAGAAACCGCCTCGAAGGGCCAGTCCGCAATCGTGTTCGCGCACTACAGGCACTCTGTAGAATCCATCCTTGAGGAAATCAGGGCAAACCCCAGAATCAAAGCGGCTGCTTTCGTGGGAAAATCAAACGAGGGGATGAGCCAGAAGAAGCAGCACGAGACGCTTGAAAAGTTCAGGGCGGGAAGCTACAACGTGCTTGTGTCAACATCGCTTCATGGAGATGAATTCATCATCGTAAGGGACGATGCCAATTCGCGTATTCAAATAACCAAAATCGGGGAATTCGTCGAACGATTCTTAGAAGCCGGAAAAAAATCTGCATCGCTTTCGAGTTGGTCCGCGCTTTCCACTGACGGGAAGAATGTTTCATTCAAGCGGATGACCGCAGTCTATCGCCATCTGCGAAAAAATAATGTTGTTCGTGTCAGAACTGAAAATGGATTTGAAACGATAATTACTGAAAACCATAGCCTGTTTTCATTCAATAGTAAGGGTGGATTGGTGCCTGCCAAACCCTCGCTCAACAAGTTCGTTGCGCTGGCTTCGCATGCACCACCCGCCGAAACCATTACGGAAGTCGACTTGCTGCGAGAAATGAGGAACTCGTTGCCTGCCAGCGAGTATAAAAATATATATTGCTCGCTGTCGGGGATAACACAAGCAAAAGTGCGAGAGATGAAAAGTGAACTCGCAGTATTGAAAAATGCCTCCGCCGGATGTTACGAGGATATCGCTGCAACAGCCGGGCTAGACCGGACAACGATAACGGACGTTGTAAAACGGCTTGAAAAAAACGGCTTCGTCACAGCTAATTCAGAAAAGCGAAAGCACTATTTCGAAGTTTCTTTGTCTGGTAAGGAGCACCTCGAATTCTTAGCGTGGTATTTCGAGAATATGCATTACTATAAGAAAAAATACCGCGTCCCAGCCGAAGCAGTCATCAAACAGGAGTTTGACGCCAAAAGAAACGATTGCTTATGGATTGAAAGCGCGTATTGCAAGTTTAAGCTTCGTCGTATGCTTAAAATTACCCCGGCGCTCTGCCGTTACTTCGGCTTTTATGTATCGGAAGGATTTTCGGGCCGTGATAAGACGCATTCTCGCGTGTTCTTGGCAGCCCAACGGCCCACTATGCGAAACCGAATGATTGAAAGCATCAGGCGGGGCCTGGAACTACCGTGCCGGGAAAGCCCGAAGGGGGTTGCCTTGAACTCGCATCTTGGTTTCCTACTTACACGCCGTGTTTTCAATTGTGGCGCTGGCGCGCACGAGAAAGAGGTGCCATCAATAGTATTCAATGCATCCAAGGAGTGTAAGTGGGCATTCCTTGAAGCGTATACTGCCGGCGACGGCTACGTTAGTAAAAAGGGCAAGATAATAGTTCTCACGACGGTGAGCCGAAAGCTGGCTGCGGGTTTGATTTTTCTCTTAAGACAGCTGGGGGTGAAAAAAGTAACCGTCAGAAAAGACCACACATATCGGATAAATATTCACGAACCGCTTCCGTTCGCCCAGATAAAGGACTCGAGAGGAAAGAAATCATACTACAACACGATTCCAACCGCGTTGAGCTCACAAAAAGCGTTCGCTGTGCTCGGCAATGATTATGCGGTCTTGAAAACCAGTCTTAGAGCAAGAACAAAGACGGATGTGGTGGGGCCAATCTGCTTTGACTATGTAAAAAGCATTTCCAAAGTTGAAAACCAGCCGAAGTACGTCTACGACCTCGGAGTCGAAGAGACCGAACGATTCTTTGGGGGGGTCGGATTGCTGGCGCTTCACAACAGCATCGGTGAGGAAGGGCTCGACATTCCAAGAGTAGACCTCGTGGTCTTCTACGAGTCCGTTCCCTCGGAAATCCGGCTCATCCAGCGCCGGGGCCGGGCGGGCAGGGTGCGCGCAGGAAACGTGCTGATGCTCGTGACCAAGGGCACGAAGGACGAGGCGTTCCTGTGGATTGCAAGGCGCAAGGAAAGGCAGATGCACGAGAACATGCGCAGCCTCAAGAAGAGCCTTGCGCGGGGCGACAAAGACGCGGCTTACGCAGGGACCAGCTTTGACAAGAGGCAGAAGAAGATAGACGAGTTTTTTTAGTCGCGCCCCTTCGCCGCAAGCATTAATAAACATAAGCTACGACTTATATTAGTGGAAACTAAAACCAAGACGCTCAAAGCCCTCTCGGACCCCACGCGGCTTTCGCTTTTGCAGTACATCTCAAAGGGGGAAGTGAGCGCCTGCAAGCTCAAGTGCTGCAAGGTAAGCCAACCCGCGGTTTCACAGCACCTCTCGACCTTGCTTTGTGCGGGACTGGTAAAGGTGCGGAACGCCGGGTCGAAGCGCTTCTACTCGGTTACGCAGAAGGCAAAAAGAGTGCTGGACGATATAAAAAAATGGTAGAGACAAAATAATGAAGGTGTAGATTACGATGATAAAAGGCGCAAAGGACTTTCTTTCGAACCCGTTCAACCGCAACCTGTTCATAGCCCTGGCCGTGCTCGGCTTTTTCCTGCTTGCCTTCGAGCAGGCGCAGATGCCGGTGACGACAACTTCGAACACCAACGGCACCTGCGCAGAGAACCTCACGGTGCACTTCTTCTACCTGCCGACCTGCCCGCACTGCGCAGCACAGGAGCCTTTCAACGACGAGCTGATGAAACAATACCCGCAGGTTACGTGGGTGCAGCACGACATCTCGAAGACCTCCGAAGCGCAGTTCATGTCGGCTATGATGAAGGACCACGGGATGCAGGGCGACAACCTGCGCGTGCCCATGACGTTCGTTGGAAACACCTACATCCTCGGCTTCGATTCAAGGACCACCACCGGAGTCCAACTTTCGGCAATGCTTGCCGACTACGTCTCAAAGAACCCGCAGGCTGCAAACAACACAACCACAGACGAAGGCAAGTTCACTCTTGACATACCATTCCTTGGGAAGACCAACTTGCGCGAGACGTCGCTGCCTGTGCTTTCCGTAATCCTCGGGCTGGTGGATGGCTTCAACCCGTGCGCGATGTGGGTGCTAGTGTACCTGATTGCGCTTGTGATGGAGCTTAACAGCAAGAGGAGGATGTGGCTCATTGTCGGAACGTTCCTTTTCGCGTCCGGCGCACTCTATTTCCTCTTCATGACCGCCTGGCTCAACCTGTTCCTGCTCGTTGGCTACCTGCGGCCGATAATGATAATCATAGGCTTGGTTGCGCTTGGAAGCGGAATCCTTGCGGTCCGCGAGTACCTGCAGACCAAGGGAAGGCCCGTTTGCAAGATTGAGGATGAGGACGACAAGTCAAAGAAGGCGAACAGGATGCAGGAAATCATCTCCTCGCCGCTTACAATCTCCACTTTGCTTGCAATCGTGGGCCTTGCGTTTGCGGTCAATGCGGTTGAGTTCATGTGCTCTGCCGGAATACCCGCGGTGTTCACACAGATTCTTGCCCTGTCCAACCTCTCAGGCGTCGAATACTATGGCTACATCCTGCTGTATGACGTCTTCTACATGCTTGATGACATCATAATCTTCTGCGTAGCCGCGTTCGCCCTGTCCTCAACGGACTTCACCGAACGCTACGCCGGCTTTTCCAAGATCGTGGGCGGAACAATCCTGTTCATACTCGGCTTCTTGATGCTGTTCGCACCTGGGCTGCTGAGGTAAAATAACTTGCCCAAAAGACACCGGGGGACAGCGACGAGTATTGCCCGATGTGATGGGGGCCATTAACGCCGGTATGCGTACAGTATCCCCAGCGCCATATCCTGTTCCATTGGCCCGGCGCGCGGGATGAACTCCGGGGCGGCCTGCAGCCTCACCTTGAAGCCTGCGCGGCCAAGCCTTTCCGCAAGGTCCTTGTAGCCGTAATGGTACTCTACGACCATACAGGCCACCTTGCGCAGGGCGGAATCCGGGGCGGAAAGGAGGAACGGGTATTCGCCGCCTTCGCAGTCAACCTTGAGGACTATTCGCTCAAGCCCTAGGTCGGAAAGCATTGTCTTGAGGCGGACAAAACGGACTGCCGTGCCCTTTCTTGCCTTTCTTGCAACTGCGCCTTCGGACGCGGTATTGTCAATTATGATTTTCCCGTCGCGGCCGGCGACGCCCTCGTTACGGACGGTGACCTTCTTTGCCAGCCCGTTAATCCGAACGTTCTCAACTGCCTGCCGGAACGGCCGCGGGAACGGCTCGTACGCGTAGACGTGTCTCGCTCCGAGCAATGCGAACCGGATGGCGGAATCGCCGACGAACGCGCCGACGTCCACCACGTCCTCGCCTTCACAGCAAAGGTTGGCATACATGTCCGAGAAGAACACTTCGCATACGGTGGCAATGTTCTCATCCAGGAGCCTGACCTTCCTTCCGTTGAAGGCAAACGACAACATCCCGTCAGAACCCCGCGCGATGCCGTTCCTTCTCTCAAGGTTCTTGGATGCGTATTTTGGAAACGTGGCCCGGGTTATGCCCGTAAGTTCGGTCCCGTCGCGAAAGCGCGGGTTCGCCTGCCTTTGCAGCCCCAAAGACAGCGCGGCAATGGAATGCCAGTTGCGGGTGGTCCTGCGCATCGAAAGCAAAGTCCTGCCCCTGCGCAGCATCTTCGTGTAGCCCGCCTTCATGAGCAATGCGTCTGCACGGGAAACGTTGTTCCATACGTCGCGGGAATTCCTGGCAATTGTAACATCAACTCTGCATCTTGCCCTAGCCGCCGAACCCGGACAGCATGGCGCCCATCGCTCCTGCCGCGAACAGGTACGATGCGACCGAAAAGACCGCAAGGGGGATGATATACTTCAGCCCCATGACCGGGTCGTTGTCCATCATGACCCCTATCAGCGCCGACGTAAGCACGGAAACCACCACGAGCAGCAATACGAAGATGCCCTGCAGGTCCAGCGTCTTTACGTAGGGGTTGCCGCCTATCTGCAGCCCCAGCATGTTGGGCCCGTCACTCGCGTTTTGCCCCAGGCCCAGGGCGTTGTACGTCCTTACGAACTGGCCGGAAATCGCAAGCAGGAATGGCGCAACCAGTATAAGGAGAAAGCAGAGGAAAATGACGTTGGACTTTACGGACGAGAGGAGCAGTTCCTCCATTTCCCTGCTGGTGCGTATTTCCTCGGCAATTGCCTTGAGGAGCTTCGAGAGCTTGCTTCCGCTGCGCACGCCCTTCTCGAACACGCGTATCACGTCCTGCAGCATCTTTGAGGGGATGCGTTCGGACAGGTCGTGGAAGACCGACCCGAGCGCGCCCGTTCCCTGCGTCTTTGCCGAGACGTAGAGGACCTCGTTGTAAAGGGGGCCGAACTCCGGCCGCGCAGCAGCGCGGAACGAGTCGAAAGGCGCGATTCCGGCGCTGAGGTTTGACGCTATCAGCTCGAGGTAGTCCGGGAGGAATTTTTCAATCTCCTTGATCCTGCGCTTGACCTCATAATACAGGAGCAGCAAGGTCAGGCCCGAGCCGAACGTGAATGCGAGGAAGAAGACGACAAAGCGCGCAAGGTTGACTGACACCCCGTCCGGCACAATGGACGGGACGAGCCGCACCAACAGGACGCCGGCCAACCCCAGCGCAACAGAGTTGGACATGAACTTCCCAAGCCATATCTCCGAGCTTTCGCTTATCCCGGCGTAAGTCAGCATCCTTTCTACCCACAGCCGGACCGCTGACGGGAACCACAACCCGACCCTTCTCAAAATGTTCTGAAACATGCAAATCACTTGTTTACCTTCGGCTTTGTCTGGCCGATGAACCCGATTATGGCCACCTGCACGAAACACGAAATGATCAGGATTGCGTTTATCAGGGGCGCCGGATTGAGGTCTGCCGAGAAAGTCGCGTATATCACCAGGAAAGTCACGATTAGTGCGGGAAGGACAACCGAAGTCAACAGGTATATCCATACCATGAAGTTAAGGGAGCTGGAGTAGTCCTTGAGCTGCTGCACCTGCCTTGCCTTCATCATGTCGGCTATCTGGCGCAGAACCGGCGCAAGGGCAGCTCCCGAAGTCAGCGCGGTCACCACCTGCCAAAGGGATTTCTTCAAGAACTCGCTGCGCGTCCGGACGGCCATCCGTTCAAGCGCCACTTTCTCCGAATACCCGGAGTTCACCTCCGCAACGGTGACTGCGAACTCGCGGGACACCGCGCCGAAATTGGAGCTTGCTATGTCGGCCATGGTGTCATAAAGCGGGATCCCGCCCTCTATCTGCAGCGCCATCTCGCGCAATGCAAAAGGCAGGTCCCGGTCAACGGCCTCCGCGGTCATGTTGACGATTATGCTCGGATAGAACAGGTTGACTAAAAAGGACAGCACCAGCACGACGATGCCGTAGGCCAGCGCCAACAGCAGCGCGTCGATTTCGCCCCTCACGCTCAAGGCAAGGTAGGACACGCCGAAGATGACCAGGGAGTACAGCAGCGCGTTCAGCATGCAGCTGAAGGCAAAGTCGAAGGCGTCCACCTCGACTTCCAACGCGCCAAGCTCATTGCCAAGGGTCGGCCGTATCGCTGCAAGCCTAGCGCCAAGGGAGCGGTAGGGCCCGGACCAGTTCTCGACCTTGTCCGCCGAAATGAGCATCAGGGGAAAGCGCATCTACAAGACCTTGCCCGGCGGCTGACCCTTGCGGACGCCCTCAAGCAGGGTTGCGCCGTCATCGTAGTACTGCTTTATCACGCGGCCGACGTTTTCCACGCTGCTGATGTGGTTTTTGTACATCCACGAAAGCACCGCCTTCTTTTCCGACAAGTCCTGCACAATCTCCTTCTCGGTCATGCCGGTATGCAGCTCCAAAAGGGAATAGTATTTCGCCGGCTTGTGCACGCTTGCGAACGTGTCACTGCGCGGGCTGTACGCGAAAATCTGGCAAAGGTCGGGCACGCCCTTGTCCATGAAGACCTCGCAGACTTCGAGCGTGCGGCGCAGGTTCTTGCGCCGGTCGCGGTACTGCACCACCACGAGGTCAACAGAAGCCACTTCCTGGTATGGGAGCGCAAAGGGCGGGTTCTCAAGGCGCTCTATCAGCTGGCGGGCAGTGTCAGCGTGGAGGGTCCCGTAGACGCTGTGGCCCGTGTGCATCGCCTCGAACAGCACCTCCGCCTCCTCCTTCTTGCGGATCTCGCCCATCACTATGCGGTCGGGCCGCATGCGCAGGGAGTTCACCAACAAGTCAAGCATGTTCACCTCGCCAAAGCCTTCGGGGTTCCTTGAGCGGGTGCAAAGCGCGACCCAGTTCTCGTGCGTTGACGGGAGCGCAAGCTCCCTCGTGTCCTCGATGGTGAGTATCCGTTGGCGCGGGGGCACGAACGTAAGCAGCGCGTTGAGCGTAGTTGTCTTCCCGCTTGCAGTGCCTCCGCAGACCAGCATGCTGCGCTCGTAATGGATGGCCTGCCACATGAACGCGGCCATGTCGAAGGACATGTTGTTCATGCTGCCCGCGAAATCAATTATGGTGATGGGGTTGCGCGCGAACTTGCGTATGGTTATCGCGCTTCCGAGGGAGGATATGGGAAACAGCGTGACGTTGACCCTGTCGCCCGAAGGCAGGTGCGCGTCGAGGAGGGGATAAAGCGAGCTGACCTGCTTTCCCACCTTGCGGCCAACAAGCGAGGCGAGGTTGTATATCTTGTCCTCGTCCTCGAAGGCCAGGTTCGTCTTGAGCCAACCGTGCTTTCTGTGGTATACGAATGCCGGAAGGCCCGCCTTGTTGACCGTGACTTCCTCTATGTTGTCATCGGACATCAGGATGTCGATTTCGCCTATGCCGAACATGGCGCGCATGACGATTCCGCACAGGCTGTCAAGGCCCTGCGCGTCCTTGCCCAGGTTCGACGCGAGTACGGAAAGCACGAGGTCCCTGCGCTGCTTTATGACCGGTGCTTTGATGTCGTCGTCGATGGACGCGGGCTCCGGCGGGATGACCTTGGCCACCTCGTCCTTGACCGCCTGCAGCACAAGCTCGGTGTAGCGGCTCGGGTAGGGAAAATCGGCGAAATAGACGGGCTGCTTGTCCTCTTCGGAAAATATTACCGAGACCGCCACGTCCGTCTTGCCGTTGTCCATCTGGAAGGAATAGTCGGCAAGGTGCTTGCCCTTCGGGATCTTTTCCCTCTGCTTGGTCTCGACTTTCTTTGCAAGCATAAGCTCGGGCGTGTGGTTTATTGAGAAGGGATAGACTATGCTCAGAACCCCGACCCGCTCAAGGGTGCGCGCGACCTTCTCTATCAGGCGCGCATCCCACGAAAGCTTGGTGGACAACTGGCCTATGTCCTTCTGGCCGCCTTCAAGCTGGGCTATAAGCGAGTCTATTTTCGTGTGCATTAGTCCCATGGCCTGTAAAACCCCGACAGAGTATTTCACCAAATTACGCGATTGGAGTATTTATTGGCTCGCAACTTTGAAAGTCCGCCAGGGTGGATGGGCTGGCGCCGGCCTTGCCTAGCGGCGAACCTGGGCCTCTACGGAACGGTTCATCCGGAGTCCCATCAGCGAAGCTGAGAAGGAATCGGGAAAATACCACTCTGAAACGCTTGGCGTACGGTTCTGCGAGAAGGTGATGTTGAAATATGGCGCGTCGGAGCCAAAGCTTAGGCGCAGCGCGCCTTTACAGGAGCTTAAGTTGCCGAAGCTCACGTTTGCCAACAGCATGGAGTTGTTGTCGTAGAACTGGAAGGAGCTTAACTTGCTGCTGTTGAGCGTGCGTTGGACAACCACAACACCGCTTGGGTCCGCATAGCTCAGGTTGACCGGTATGCCGTCTGTTTGGTTGGAGGAATCCTCTGCGGATTTGTTGAATGTCGCTGGCGAATAGATGCTGATGGAATACGCCGTTATGCCCGTGCTGCCCGTTGAAGTGTTGAAGCATTCCAGCTTCGCAGAGCCGCTCCTGTTGTAGAAATAAGCCAGCCGACCGGGCCAGTTGGCACCAAACCCGGCGCTTGAGTTGCCGGACAGGTTCATTTGCATGCTGTAGTACGACGGGAGGCTGCTGTTTGTGAAATTGCGGAACGCTCTAATGTTGCTTTCAGGCTGCATCGGGCCCTGGGCGATGGTGATGTTTTCGAAATTTGAGTCATAGGTGCCGTTAAGGCTGACTGAGCATAGCGACGAAAGCGCGGCGGATATGTCACGCTCTGCTCGTGACATCTTCTGTGCGCTTGCATAGGCACCAAAGGCACTGTCGTATTGCTGCGCGTACTGGCCTACCAGCGCGGCGAAAAGCACCATGAGCGTGAGCATGCCCACAATGGAGAGGGTGACAAAGAACCCCCTCTTTGAAGGTGCGGTACTTGTGGAAGGAGGAGTCATTGGTACCAACTTGCAATCGACGCCACGTAGGACGACCCGCCATATATGAAGACTTTGTACGCAACTACACGGCGCCTGCCGATGCCCTGGCAATCAGGCCGCGACACCGAAACCGTGACGTTCCCGCTTTCGTCGTAGATGAATATGGCGGGGCAGTATTTCAGCGGGATTGCGGAAAGATTCGAGCGCAGCGGTGCGGTGTTGTTCTCCATTGCGCTAAACAGGAGGCCTGACGAGTACGCGTAATCGAGGAAATCGCCGGACATTGCTGACGCGGTGCTGTCGGCAGGCAAGCTTGAGTGCTGCTGGGACGCGAACATCAAAGTCAGCGCGATGCCGAAAACGCACATTGCAAGGAGCGAGTCCAAAGCGCCCACGTAGCCTTTTTTCATTGCTTCATCGCCATACCACCACGTCCACGCGCACTACTGAACCGTTGAGCTCGACCAGGCGCGAGGATGAGAACGCGCGCACCGCCGAAACCGGGACGCATCCAAAATAGAATTCAGACGAATTCACAAAAACATAGTAGCCTCCTGCGCCCAGCCTCTGCCGGAGCAGGGTATAGTTATAGTCAGTCGCATAATCTGTCGCGCAGTTTATCGGACTCATACTTTCCAGCTTCTCTGACTTTGCCTCGGAAAGGAAAAGCCCGGAAGATATTATCCCCGGCACGGTTGAATTGGAAAAGTTCAGCTCCCAGTCTGAAGGCGACCCTTGGGAGAACAGGTTGAAATCAACTGCCTCAAGAGCCGCTGCCGCCTGGCCGTCAGCCCGCACGGAAGAATAGGACGACGAGATGTGCCCCCACAGGACCAAGGTAAGCAGTAGCAGCACGGAGTAGACCATTGTGGCAAGCAGGATGTCGGAAATCCAAAGCTGGCCGCGCTTAGCCTGCAACGTGAATCACCCCGCCTATGTTTGTCAGCGCCAAATGCCGGGTAGTACCTGCCGTGGCCCAGGTTGCAGCAGTCGTGTTAAGGTCGTTGCGTGGCCTCTGGCAGCTTTCCACCGAGCAACTTCCAACAGTACAATTGCCGTATGAGACGGTCACCGCTTCATCCGTCACCGATTTGTCTGACACGCGGACAGATGCCTGCTCGGGCAGGGTCACGTTGGCACTGCCACCGTTTCCCAAGGCCGCGACCGCATACAAAGCGTCGCAGACTTCCCGTGACAGTACCCCTGCCTGCGACTCCTGCTTGTACTGGTCATAATCGCGGGCCTGGTTGGTCGTGATGGCCGCAGACATCAGGATTGCGGTGCAGCTTATCGCAATGACGACCAGGAGCTCCGCTTGCATCTGCGCCCTGCGCCCCATTACAGATTGCCTTTTCGCAGCCAAAGCACGTTTCATCTCACAGACCGGAAAGCCTCATCAGGGATATTTCGAAGAGTTGAGTGCATAGTCAATCACGCGGATTGTGATGTTTGTGCCGTTGTCGGTGAATAACGAGGAATCGGCGTTTATTCCCCAGCCAAAGAAGCTGCCGTTCACCCAGAGTACGGACTGGTTGATAAGCCGGGTGCTGTTACTGTTGCCACTCATCGCGTCTGCGAGCTTGCTTGCATTGGATGTCATTGAGAAGTTGTTGTAATAGTATGTTGCGCTTGACTGGAGAACGCTTAAGCGACCCAAATAATATGGCAACGTGATGTAACGCGAGTTGTTGGCTATGTAGATTCTGGAGTTGCTAACACTTGTGCCGTTGTAAGCTGAGAGCTTGAAGTCCCAGGGCGCATACAAAAGGGCCGCAGACAAAAGCAGCACGGAACGGTTAGAAGCGTTGAACTGCTTTACCACGGACGACAAGTTCCAGCTGGGCGAGTAGTTGACAAAGACGAGCATGCGGTAGAAGCTCGTGTTGAATTTGCTGTTGTTCACCCACGTGGCGTTTGCAGTATCCAGCGTCCAATTGGTGATGCTGCCCTGTGTTGAATTTATGAAATCTATCCATGACGCCTCCGTGCTGCTTGGGATTGAGGAATTTGTGATGAGGAGCATCGAGCCGTAGAAGGGCATTGAAGAGGTGGTTGTGTTGTTGACTGCAAGGCTCGCGCAGGAAAACGAAAAGTTATGCTGCCCGGGCGAAACATTGACGTAGTTCACGGAATAGTTCAGAACAACGGTTTCATTGCTCGCGTTGTAGCTTCCGTTTTCAGCACGCATGAAGTATATGTCTGACAAGTTGTCCCTTAAACTGATACACCCGGCGATGTTGTTTTGCGGGGATACGCGAATCGGAAGCTTGAGGGTGACGTTGTCGTAGCTGAAAGGCTTAGGCGGGCTTGCTGACATTGGACCTAGAAGAAGTATCGAACTGTAGAAGGACATGTTATATGCGGTTGTGTTGTTGACTGCGCGGCTTGTGCAGGAAAACGAAAAGTTATGCTGCCCGGGTGGAACGTTAGAGTAGTTCACAACAGCCGTTTCATTGCCCGAGTTGAAGCTTCCATCTTCAGGATACATTGTGGAGTTCGACCCACCAAAGGAACTCTTGCATCCGGTGATGTTGTTGCCTTGCGGGTATGCCAAAAGCGGGACTTTGAAGGTGACATTGCTGTTGCTGAAAGCCAGAAGCGGGCTTGCATTCACCGGGCCGAGATAAAGCCGGTTTACAGCCAAAAGGTTGACGTTTGCAATCGAGGCTGCTGTGTCGTTCACCCCTGCGCTGTTGCTCAAAAGCATCATCAGGCTTGAGGTATAATTTCCTGCTGTAGCGCCGTCGGGAGCAAGGAAGGTCACGGTCTTGTTGAAGCACGTTTGCGGCGGCACTGAAAAAACAGGGGCGATGTTTCCATACCAGGAGGATGTGTTCCCGTATGCACCAAAGTATACATCCCACGCAGATGCGGCGCCAGGCACGCATATGAGATACTGGGAGGAGTAGTTCACACCAGTCTCATAAGTGTTGAAGGTACGCGCCGGAGAGAACAGACCTGTTGGCGAGGAGTAGTTGGTCGCTGGCTGGGGCAACGGATAAAGGTCGACGCTTATGGACACTTTTGAGGTGTCGGAACCGTTCGTGTACGAACTTTCGACTGTCGCAAGTCCGGAAAACGACCCTGGAAGAAGCTCGGGCGAAGACGCGCTTACGTTCACCATCAGGGAGCCGCCGGCTGGAACGGGGGCAGCGCACGGGCTGCATGCAAGGTCCACGTTGGGAGACAGGTCAGGCAGGGAAACTGCAACGTTCGCAGGTGAGCCCGCGTTGTTGTATACTGTGAAAGTAGCGTATCCGGTGTGGTTCAGCATCAAAGAATATGCAAGCTGGGCGGGGATTACAAAAACCACCTCGCTGTTGACAAGCACGTAGGTGTCCTTGTTGTAAAGGAGAACCTTGCCCGTGCCGTGCTCCTTCGGCAGGGTGCCCTTAAGCTGAACCCCGGAGTCGCACACCATGTCGCCTTTCCCTATGCGCATCAACACCGTCGAGTTCTCTATGAACGAATTGTTGGGGTCGTAGGACGACGGAAGAGAGTATCCAACAGTAGTCGACGAGCCTTCCCCGCGCAGGTAGAGCGCCTTTGCCGAAAGGCACAGCTGGTCAAGGGATGCGCGCGCAAGGGACTCGTCGCTTGAAAGGTTCAGCCGGACCATCTCCTCGTTCACCAAGGAGATGAAAAAAACCAGCATCGCAAGCCCGACTGACACGAGGAGTAAGTACTCGGTTGCTGCCTGGCCGCGAACCATTATGGTAACCTCGATGCGGTTATGGCGGAGTCAATCACGCGAATCGTGATGTTGGTGCCGTTGGCGGTGAATAACGAGGAATTGGCGCCGATGCCCCAGCCGAAGAAGCTGCCGTTCACCCAGAGTACGGACTGGTTGGTAAGCTTGCTATTGTTATTATTATACATTGCATCTGCGAGCCTGCTTGCATCGAGTGCCATTGACAAGTTGTTGTAATAGTACGTCGCGTTTGACGAAAGCACATTCAGGGAACCCAAAGGATACGGTGATGTGATGTAGTTCGTGTTGTTGGTTATGTTGACTCTGTAGCTGCTCTTGCTTGTGCCGTTGGAAGTTGAGAGGCCAAGATACCACGGCCCGCTTGCAACCGCGTCAGAAAGGAGCACTACGGTGCGGTTGAGCGCAGTAAAGTTTCCAAGCACGTTTGAAAGACTGACAGCAAGGCTCCCGTTAGTAGGATAATCTGAGAGCACCGACGTCAGGAAATACGTCAAGTTTACCGAGCCGTTCAGAAGGCTTGGAAGGCTAATCACGTCAACGCTCCAGTTCGCCAGCGTCCCGTTGCGGCCGCGCAGCCAAGTTATCCAGTTGTTTTCAGCTAGAGTCGTTGAGGACGAGTTCGTTATGAACGCCATTGCGCCGTAGCCGTAGACTATCACGTTGGTCGAGTTCAAAAGGCCGTCGTTATTCGCGCACGAGAAGCCGACGGTGTGCGAACCCGGAGTGATGTTCACATAGTTGTATTGTGCAGTCTCGGAGTTTGAGTCGAACGCGCCGTCGCTTGCACGCGCCTGCCTGGGCGCGCCGCTGTCAAGTGAGACTGAACAATTTACCACGGTTGTGTTTGGCGGGTAGCTCAGTATGGGGCAGGACACGGTCACGTTGGCAAACGGAAGGACTGGAGGCACCAGAGTCGGCGTCGGCGTGGAAGCGGGCGTCTCGGAGCAGGTACAGGCGGAAACCGCATCAACGAACGTTCCCAGCGAGTCCGGTATTCCGCCATCAGCAAGTGTGATGTTCGTTGACGTGGAGTTGGCTGTGAGAATATAGGTATGCACTGTCCAGTTGGTGCTGGTGCCCCGGAATCCGGAAATGTTGGCAGTTAGATTGTTGTTCCAATAGAAATACAGGATGTCTAGGGCGTTGTCCGAAGTACTAGATTTTGTCCTAGGTGTGAATGCGAATGAAACAGTATAATTTTTGCCAGGAGTGGTGTTCAAAGTCTGCCATATCCGCACTGACGCGGGCTCACCGCTTAGCGGGTCGTCGGGTCCGCCCCAGTCCGCATCAAGCTCGGCGAATTGATGACCACTATAACGATATGCCGCCGTGTCCTGGTACTCCAAATTAGCTACGGTTGGCCGGGTAGCATTCGTGCCATTAGGGTAGGGGTACTTCGTGATGTTGCTGATCCACGCTATGGACCAGTTCACCCAAGTGGTGTTGTCGTTGGGCTTGGTGGTGGTTTGATTATATATGTACCAACCTGAGGAATCGGTTACATACGGCGTCTCAAAGTCGCCGTTGATAAGGTTAAGCGAAGGGTCGCACGTGGGAATCGGCGTGGGAACCGACGTGGGAGTCGGCGTGGAAGACTGGGAGACGGAATAGGAAATCGGGCCCATATAGAGGCTGGGGATATAGACCTGGAAGGCCATCACTGCGCCGTCAATCGCTTCGGGCACGAGCATCAACAGGCTCGACGCCCAATATCCCTCGGTGTCGTTTGGTGGAGTTATCGTGACTGTGCGATAGAAGCACTGCTGCGGCGCAACCCCGGCCTCGGGGGCTACGTTTGAAAGCCAGCCGGATGAATTGCCGTAGGAGGAGAAGCTGACGTTCATGGAGGCGTTGGCAGAAGGCGCGCAGATGGTGAAATTCTGGCTGTAGGACCGCCCTGCCTCAATCGTCATGTTGACTGTGGGCGGCGAGAAATAAGTGGCTGCCAGGGTCTCGTTCGAAGGCGGAGAAGGAGGCAAGCTGACCTCGACAGTAATCGGCAGGAAAGACACGTCCTGGTAGCCGGAGTAAGTGGTGGCTACCTGCGCCTGCCGCGTGTACGAGCCTGCTGCGGAGTTGCTTGACGTTGCGGTTATGTTTACTGCCGTTTCCTTGCCAGCGGGAATGAAGACGTTGCACCCGGTGCAGGAAAGGTTAATCCGCGGGTCGATGTCAGGCAAGGTAATATTGACCAGGGCCGTGCCGGGGTAATTGTTTGCAATGCGAAAATCTGCCGAACCGCTGGAATTGACAAGAAGGTAGATGGTCAGTTGGCCGGCGGACAGGGCAATGGAGTCGTTTCCTATCTGGACGTAATACCCCATATTTTCCACGCTTGCAGTCCAAACGCCGGGTGATGCGGGAAGCGAGCCGGAAAGGGGGATGCCCGCATCAACGACGTAATCCGTGCCGCCTGCGTGTATTACCACGCTGGTGCCGTTGATTCTGGACTGGCTGGCGTTGTAGTTGCTTGGAAGGGCCAATTGCAAGTAGACCCGGCTATTCCTGCCCTGCGAGTAAACCTGTTTTGCAGCGTCGCCAATCCGCTGCGTTGCAAGCCGTGCCGAAAACTCTGCGCTGCTCGCCTCCATTCCCTGGGCCTGGTTGTTGCCAACGGACAACAGCCAGAATATCACCAGGACTGCGACGGAGGTGAATATCAGGAATTCGGCTGCAGTCTGCCCCCTGCAGGCTGAACGAAAAGAAACATTGTGCTTGCGGCCGATGAACATTTTTCTCTAATCTATTTAATATTTAAGGGTAATAATTCCGACTGTTTGGACGCCTCACGCACCGGGCGGGGTGTGCCGTGAGCGTGGGCACTGGCACAACAATAAAAAATGCAGCCGCCGGGATTTGAACCCGGGTCTCGAGATTGGCAATCTCGTGTCCTGTTGCCCGCCAAGCCGAAAGGGAGCATTGGATGCGTTTTGTCCAAAACAGAATTCGGCGGCTCCAGGTTGTCCGGCCAAAGCCCCTGTTGGATTAAGGCCTCTGGACTACGGCTGCGTTCTGGCTGTTTGCGAAGAATAATTGCGAAAAGAAAGGTTAAAACGATTGCTGTGCCGGAAAAAAGCTCCGGTATGGCCGCAGGGCGCAGCGGACATCCGGCGTTAATGGCTCACGTTGCTCATGTTCTGCAGGTAATTGAGGTAGCTGTTCGTTCCGCCGCTGATAACGACGTTCGTCTGGTTTGCCGAGCCTTGCACCATCATTATCACGATTGCAGCGATGAGCACGCACCCGCCGATAATCAGGAGGTATTCGAATGCGGCCTGGCCGCGCGATTTTGCCATATAAACCCGAAATACTAAACGGCTGGCGCTATAAATAAACATACCAAGGCAATACGACTGACTCGTAGCGCCTGCCAAGATTACCGGCGCCGTTTTTTTACGACAAACGCAAGGACCAGGGAGGCGATTGTGACAGCCAGCGCACTTTCCAAAAACTGCGGGGACGAAAGGGCGGACAGCAGTTCCTGGTCGAACGGCACGCTGTACGGCGCCGGCGCAGCGCCCCCGGAAAGGTCGACCACTATCTCGCGATTGTAAGTGGCTTCGGCCATCTTGACTGAAAGGTTCCCCTCAAACGTTTTAGGGTTTGCAATAAGGGCATAAGGCACCAGGAACTCGACGCGGATCGAGCTGCCGACCGCGAGGTAGCTGATTGGTTTTGTGAACTTCGAGCCTGAAACCGAAAGCTCAAGCACCGCATCGGAGACCGGCGCGCTCCCGGAGTTTCGCAGCCAGAAGTAGAGCTGGAGGGAATCGGGAAGCTTCTTTGCCACCAGGCTCTCAATCGCGATGGACGCCGATGTCGCGGACGAGCCGGACTGCGACGCAAGAAGGTAGCCAGTTTGCTCGAAACCGTACGCGGATACTGTTGAGGAATAGTTGTAGGAATACCCGCCCAAGACATTGGATGGGTATACAACGACCCAAGAAGCTGTTGCCTGCGAGCCTGCGGGAATGACCACGATTTGCTCCGATGAGCTTGGTGATGAGAAGTCGGTGTGCAGCGAAAGTGAAAGGGGGACCGCGATGGTGCGCGAAAGCAGGTTTCGGACCGTCACATTCACCCTGTCGGTCTCTGACAGGTTGTGCACGCCAGCAGGAAAAGACGCCGAGAAGGAGAAGAAGTGAGAATATGGCAACTGCGACCCGAAGGAGAAGTTGGATGCTGCACCTACTGTTGTACCGGAAAGGTTGCTCGTGCCCGTTGCCTTGAGCGAGTACTTGGTGTCCTCCTGGTCGCGGCCAACGGCCAGGCGAATATGCGTAGCGTCGATGAAGAAAAGCTCGTTGAACGTCGGGTCAACAGGCACCCACTTTCCGTTTATCACAGCCTCGACCCACGCGTGGGGCTGCCAGTCAACTCCGGAATATGCAAAGCCGACCACGTGCCTTGCGGGAATTCCCCGGGAGCGCAGGAACGCCTCCAGCAAGTGCGCCTTCTCGTCGCACGTGCCGCGGCCTACGGCGAGGGTGGCTGAGGAGTCGAGCGCCTCGTCCTTGTACTTGGAATCATAGACTACGTTCACATAGACCCAGGAAGATAGCGCTGCAACGGCCTCCTCGGTACAGGTCGCGTTGGATGCGATTGATTTTGCAAGCGACGCCGCCTGCGAATCCAGTATCACTAGCTTGCTCTGCGAAAGGTAATCAACACCAGAACTCGCAACGGGCTCGAAATCGTACCGCGAAGGGTCATAGGAGACATTCACCAAGGAATCAATTGCTATTTTGTTGGCCTCGCCGGGCGTCGGCCTGTAATGGAATGAAAGCACGCTGTTTCCATAAGCGTCGGTTGAAAGCGAGTAGGCGTCGGATGAATTGAATACCGCGGATTGCACGGAGGAGTTTGCAAAGGCGTAGGTTGAGAAAATGACGTCGGTTGCCGCGGGTGGGACCAGAACGGAATACTCAAGGTGCGCGAAAACAACGGACGCGCCTATGGCTTCGGATGACTGAGCGAAGGCAAAGGGGACCAAGAATAAGAATGCAAGAAGGGCCAATCGCGTTGGCGAAAAATTATTGGCAGCAATCAAGCCTTTTTCACCACTTTCGCTTTTCCTACCATCCGCCTCTTTCCGCACGAGCCGCACACGCGGTAGGCCTTGCCGGCAACCACGCGCACCTTGTGCGTCTTTCCCTGTTCGCAAAAGACTTGGTTGCAGTGCTTGCAGAACGCGGCAACCCCGATTTTGAGCCTGTGGCGCATCGCAATCTTGCGCGCAAGGAGCACGTAGCGCGTCGAGAGCTTCTGCTCGCCTGCGCAATAGGCGGCCCCTGAAAGGGAAAGCAATGTGTCGATGCGCTTTCTTGCGGCCTGGTCCTCGAAGGACGACTGAGATGCGGCTTTTCGTTTCATAAGTGTACTATCCTGCCATACACCTTACGGTCTAGTCATAGAAAAAAGGGTATGGGCCTGGTGGGATTTGAACCCACGAACTTCCAGTTCGCCTAGAACCAAAGTCCTTTCGGGCTTTGGCGTCATATAAGACTGGCACTCTGGACCAAGCTGAGTTACAGGCCCTAAAATTCGGGTGATTTACAATAGTGCGAGGCAAGCAATAAAACCCGTTACAAAACCCGCTCAAGTGCCCCTGCATGACTCAAAGCCCGCGTTCTTCGTCAGGTTTAACTATCCCGGATTCTCCTACCATAGTATGACCATACTGAACAGGAAAGCAGGCGAACTAGCACTAAAGGACTTGTTCACTTTCGCAAGCGTCGCCTTCGGCATACTCGCAATAGTTCTCTCACTGCAAGGCGTTGCCTGGGCGCCGGGACTCGTGCTCCTTTCGGTTGTTGCAGACTTTTTGGACGGCAAGGTCGCGCGCTGGACCAACAAGTTCAACGATTTTGGCCTGCAGCTTGACTCGCTTGCTGACGCAATCTCGTTCGGCGCGGTTCCTGCGGTCTTGGGAATCGTCCTTTGCGGAGCGGTCTTCGACTATGTAACTGTCGCTTGCGCGGTGTTCTTTGCAATCTGCATCGTCATGAGGCTTGCCTGGTTCAACCTGCAGGACCCGAAGGCGGAAAAGGGCGTGTACTATGGGCTGCCAAGCCCGCTTGCCGCGCTGTTTGCAGTTTTCATCCCGTGGTACCGCGCCTGGAACCCCGCAGTGACCGCCGCATCATTTCTAATCTTTGGCGTGCTCGCAATCTCGGGCTTTCGGACAAGCAAGAAATCGCTCAAGGCAGCGCTCGGGCCGCTCGGTATAATATTTTCGTAGTGGAACGGCTATGCAAAAGGAAAAAATAGTCGTCAGGCACCTTGGCTCCATCCCGCTTGAGGCCGCGCACGATGGTGCGGGCCGGCGTCAACTGGTTTTTTCAAACCCCGATATCCCAAACAGCAAGCTTGAGGCGGTAACCGTCGGGTTTCTTCCTGCCAAAGGCAGGTTCAAAGCGCACAAGCACGATGGCATCGACGAAGTCATGATGATGAGAAAAGGGTGCGGCCGCATCGAGTCCGGAAAGAAAAAACTCGGCGTGTCCCCTGGAGACTTCGTGCTCTTCCCCGCCGGGGTAACCCACGCAATCATAAACACGGGCAAAGGCAAGCTGGCCGCCCAGTTCATACGGTTCAGAAGATAACTTCCCCTCACCTGGCTGAAAACCCCTCTTTTTCTTGCTTTGCGTCTCAAAATACATTATTGAAAGACAATTAGTCTGTGGAATCGAAAATGGACCTTGGACAGGGCATTCGAAAGGCGCTTGCGGCCATCACCGGAGCGGCGCTCGTTGACGAGAAGGCAGTAAAGGCGTTCTCAAAGGACCTCCAGCGAGTGCTCATCAGCAACGATGTCGAAGTTCGGCTAGTATCATCGCTGTGCAAGAAGATTGAGGAGCGCATACTCAACGAAAAGTTCCCCGCAGGCTCAAGCGTGCGCGAGCACGCCGTCCGGGTCGTATACGAGGAGCTTTGCAACCTGATGGGCGGTGAAGCCTACGCGCCAACAGTGGAAAAAAAGAAGATACTCCTTCTCGGGCTCTTCGGATCCGGAAAAACGACGTCCGTCGCTAAACTAGCAAAATACTATCAGTCCAAGGGCCTGAAAGTGGCCGCGATTGCAGGCGACGTGCACAGGCCGGCTGCAATAGACCAGCTTGAGCAGGTCTGCAAGTCGGTCAACGCGGGGTTCTACTCCGACCGCTCGCACAAGGATGCTGCAAGGATTGCAAAGCAGGGCCTTGAGACTCTGGAACCGCACTACGACGTCATAGTCGTTGACACTGCCGGCCGCTCGGCTTTTGACAGCGAGCTTGCGGACGAGCTGAAGAAGATTGACCAAACGATCAAGGCTGATGAGAAGTTCCTGGTAATCAGCGCGGACATCGGCCAGGTCGCAGCAAAGCAGGCAAGGCAGTTCGACGAGGCAGTAGGCCTTTCAGGAGTCATAATCACAAAGATGGATGGCAGCGGAAAAGGAGGCGGCGCGCTCAGCGCAGTGGCAGCTTCCAAGGCCGCAAAGATTTCGTTTATAGCGTCCGGCGAAAAGCCTGACGCGTTCGAGGCCTTTGACGCGAAGAAATTCGTAGCCCGGCTGTGCGGATTCCCAGACCTTGACGCCTTGCTTTCCAAGGCAAAGGAGCTTTCAACAGAGGAGAACCTGCAGAAGGCGATGGAGGAGGGAAAGCTCGACTACGAGACGTTCCTTGCGCAGATGAAGGCCATGAAGAAGATGGGGCCGCTCAAGCAAATCATGCAGATGGCTGGAGCTTATGACCTTCCGGAGGAGCTTGTAGGAAAAAGCGAGGAGAAGATGAAGTCATTCGAAGCGGCAATCCACTCGATGACACCTGCGGAGCGCAAGGAGCCCAAGCTCATGAAGGTGCGCTCGCGCCAGGAGCGCGTCGCAAAGGGCGCGGGGCTTAAGCTGGACGACATCCGTGAGATGACGGAAAACTTCGACCGCGTACAGAAGATGATAAAGGGAATGCGCGGCAACCGCGGGTTCCTCAAGGGACTGCAGAAGATGATGCCTGGCATGGGAATGAAATGAATATGCGGGCGCACACCATGGAAAACCCTAACGGCATCAAGAGACGCTTTATCGTGAAACACTGCACTCCATTTACTAAGGTGGGGTGCCCGGGAATTGGCCACCTTGTTCAGCTGGCGGACAGGGCATATGAAAACCCCGATGCCCAAAAACGATTCTACTTATCACTGAAACCCTACGAGAAAGACAGGTCATTCGACCGGGTGCCAAAGACAATGGCAGAACTTCCATTGATACACAGCGAAAATGACTACAAAATAATCCGAAGTGAGCTGCTGAAACGAAAATTCGCAAGAAAACTCAAAAGGCCCTAAGCACAGGCTTCAATGTCTGAATGCCACAACAGAATAAAACCCCCTTTCCCTAATTGTTGCGGTTTTGAACCTTGAACTTCGAGCTCATACGTGTCGCAGCCGCCCTGTTGGGAACCGGCGCCGCCGCATACCAGGATGCGAAGACCAGCTTCATCGACGACAAGCTCACGCTCTCGATGATTGCGCTCGGGACGCTGTTCAATATCCTTGTGTTCAACTGGGACTTCGCGCTCTACTCGATAGGCATAACCGCGGTCATTTTTGCTGTCGGGTACCTGCTTTACCGCGCGGGCCAGCTTGGCGGCGGCGACGTTTTGCTTTTCTGCGGGCTGCAGGCCCTCTTGCCATTCTACCCCTCGCAGGCGATGGCACAGGTTACGTCCGCAATCGGGCTTGCGGCGCAGCAGCAAATAATCTTCTTCGAACCACTACTCCCGTTCTTCGTCTCAATCTACCTTGCAAGCTCTTTCCTCGGGATGGCAATAAGCGGCTACGTCTACGCGTGGAAGCTTTACAAAAAGACTGGCTTCCGGAAGCTGCGGCCAAACTACGCGCTGGGCGGCGCAACTCTTGCAGCCGCACTGTTCATAGTGTACTGGCTCAGCGCCGTGTTCGAGATTGCACCACAGAAAACCGCTATTGTCGGCCTCTTCCTTGCGCCTGCGGTGTTCCTCGTGATTTTCAAGAAGGACGTTTCGGAGAAGGTCGCGTTGCGGTGGATACCGCGAAAGGATTTCCAGGACGAGGACATAATCAGCACCGAATTGCTCCCGCAGAAGATCGTTGAAAAGTACAAAATAGAGCGCGTGCTCACCACGGAACAGCGCAAGGTCTTGGAAAAAGTGGAGCGCGAGGAAGGCATCCACAAGTTCCCTGTGCAGAAGGACCTGCCGCGCTTCGGGCCTTACGTTCTCGCAGGATTAGTCGTCTGCCTGTTCGTTCCCGACCTTCTTTCGCTCCTATTTTAGCCCTTATTTTATTAGCCTTGCCGCGCATTCTACTGTTATGGCAGAAACTGAATTTCCCTACTTGTCAGCCGAGACTACCGAGGACATAGAAATACCCCGGAACCCCTTGGAGCAGGTCATCGGCCAGGACGAGGCAGTGAAATACTGCAAGATTGCCGCGCTCCAGCGAAGGCACGTTTTGATGGTGGGCCCGCCCGGCACCGGAAAGTCGATGCTTGCACAGGCAACTGCATACTGCCTACCAAAGCCCGAGCACGAAATCAGCGTGCTGCACAACCCGGAGAACCCCGAGCATCCGATTATCGAGATTCTCTCAAAGGAGCAGATACTGCGGGAAAAGAAGCTTGCAAAACAGCTTGAAGGAAGGCTTGTTGATGCCCGCGAGGTGCCGTCGTTCGTAGCCGAGCGTCTCGGATACAGGTGCAGGCGCTGCGGAAAATTGTCGCGGCCCCAAGATGGCGCGTGCCCCTCTTGCGGCATGGACAAGTATGCAAACGAAAGTTCGCCCTTTGGGGACCTCCTTTTTCCGCACATGCCAACAGGACAGAAGACGCGCGTGCACACAACCCGCTCAACCGAGGACGGACACGAGGAAATCATAGTCTATGAGGGGGCCGGAGAGAAAATCCGCGTGATGGACCAGGTCTCGCTCGAGAAGCTCGACTTGCAGAAGAGGAAGGCCCCCCGAAAGACGATCATACCCCTTAACCGCAAGAACTTCGTGGTCGCAACCGGCGCCTCGGAGACCGAACTCTTGGGAGACGTGCGCCACGACCCGTACGGCGGCCACGCACAGATTGGCACCCCGCCGTACACGCGGGTTGTCGCAGGTGCGATGCACGATGCGCACGAGGGCGTGCTGTTCATTGACGAAATCTCGTCGCTGCACAACATCCAGCGTTTCCTCCTTACCGCAATGCAGGAAAAAAAATATCCCATAGTCGGCAGGAACCCGCAGTCAAGCGGCGCTTCGGTGCGGGTTGACGACGTGCCCTGCGATTTCGTGCTCATGGCCGCTTCGAACATCAATGACATCCCGTACATCCTGCCGCCGCTCCGCTCGCGCATCATCGGAAACGGCTACGAGCTGCTCTTGCAGACTACGATGCCGGACACTGCCGCGAACCGCCAGAGGCTTGCACAGTTCGTCGCGCAGGAAATCAAGAAGGACGGCAAGATCCCTCCTGCAACCCTTGCCGCAGTCGAGGCGGTGATTGCGGAGGCGCGGCGCCGCGCAAAGAAAGTCGATGGCGCCGAGGACGCTCTTACGCTCCGTCTTCGCGAGCTTTCCGGGGTGGTCAGGCTTTCTGGGGACCTTGCAGTCACCGAGCACGCGCCGCTCATCGACGAGGGCATGATTGCGCGCTCGATAATCCGCAGCAAGAACATTGAGGAGCAGCTGTCGGAAAGGTACGGCTCGGTGTGGAACGCCAACAAGTCGGAGATAATCTCAACCGAACCACACAGGGACCAGAAGGAGATACGCTGACTATAAAAAATAAAGCAAAAGGGCAGAAGAACAGACTGAAAAAAGAGACCTGAATAAAAAATAAATAAAATGAAGAAAAAAAGAACGCTAATTTTTCAATCAGCGCCTATAGGATTTCTTTGCAGCCGCGGCCTCTCTTGCCAGCTTCTCGCGGTGCGCGCGGACTGCCTCGATTATGGCCTGCTTGTGGCGCTCCGGGACGTTGTGCTCGTACTCCTCAATCGGGAACACGAACTTGCCGGCCTGGTAGACCATAAGGGCGATTACGAGGAAGCCGAGCCAGAGCATGAAGTCTGCTGTTGGCGTGAGCAGCACGCCGATGATGTCCTGGAGCGAGAACGCCGTCGGGCTTGACGGGTATGCTGTTGCGGACATCGTCCAGCCGAAGAACTGCGGGATGAGCGTTGGGTTGACCTCCGCTGCCCGGACCTTTTCCATTGTAAGGAAGATGTTGTATGCGGCCTGCATCACCTTGAGCATGAAGGTGACTATCAAAAACGAGCCGGCAAGCTTGAGAAGGTGCAACTTCGTGTCGCCTATCTTGAACCACAACATCCTGCGCATATGAAACACTTCCCCGGGCGCCCTAATGGCCTTGGTTGGCGCGTTCGGACTTAGGAATCGATTACCTTTTGGCACAATTTAAGCCTTTGTCAGAGTATGAAAATGCACAAGGAAGGCCAAAAAGGAAGGCTTAAATACCAATTCGACAATATGTTACTACGCAGAAAGAGTGACAAATAATGAGGACTTACGAATCCGCGCTGGACATAATCTTCGTCGCAATCGACTTCATAGTGGGCGCGCTGACCATACCCCTGCGCATACTGTTCCCGAACGTTCCCGGCATCTCGCTTGACGGAAAGCTCGCCATGGGACCGTACTGGGGCAGCTCAATACCATACGACAAGTCTGACTCGTGGGGAGTCTGGTTCTGGGTAATGCTCCTAGGCCTCGTTGTTGCCTTCATGTAGGCCGCGCTAAAAAAAAGCGGCTAAAGAACATACTCCGCCAGCCACTACTGCCCAAAAAACGAACGGATTTTCGAAAACAGCGAGCCGAATAATCCTGTTTCAGCAGGCTTTTGCGTTTGGGGCTTGGTTCCTGCAGCTTGCGACGCAGTCCCGTTTTCTTTCGGAACATAGGACTCGAGCACCTGCACACCCGCCTCGTCAGGAGGCGTGCGCTCCTCTGCATCCTTTGAGGTTACGGATACTACTCTCGGCCGGTCCATGCACAGTGTTTTGCGACAAACGGGCTTTTATTTCCTAATGCAAATAAAGATTGAAGATTTTCATGGCCCGACAATATACTTTCTATTCCTACTACCTTGTGGCTGCCTGCGTCGCAGTATTCCTGCTCCAGCTGGCGTTCGCGCCGGCGTCGCCTACTGGCAAGGACTGGTTCACCGGACTATTTGCACTAACACCGAATCTTGTGATTGCCCAGCCGTGGACTCTCGTCACCGCGATGTTTTTGCACGGCGACTGGACGCACATTTTCTTCAACATGTTCGCCCTCTACATGTTCGGCCCCTACCTGGAATACAAGATAGGCGGGAAGCGCTTCCTGCTCCTCTATTTCACAGCTGGGATTATCGGAAACATAGGCTATGCCTTGCTTTCGCCAAGCGCGTTCATCCCTGGGCTGGGAGCGTCCGGCGCAATATATGGCATAATGGCCGCGCTGGCCATGCTGGAGCCCAACCTGGAGGTATACCTTTTCTTCATCACCCCGCTGCCTTTGTGGATTGTAATGTTCTTCTGGGCCCTGGTCAACCTTTGGGGTACTTTGAGCCTGGCCGGAGGCATAGGCTATTCCGCCCATCTGGCAGGGGGCCTGGCCGGAGTCGTTTACGCCTACTGGCTCAAAAAGAAGAACGCCAAGCTCTTGGATAGTTACGGGCTCGATTACTGATTTTCAAAAACCCAAAAAAAGCTGAAAACAGGGTTAATTTGAAAATGTGAGTTTCTAGCTTCTTGGAAAAACTTAAAAAAAGAGAGTTTTACGGTTTACCGCAATTGTTAGAAGCTGATGCCAATCCTGGTTTCTGAGCCAAAATCAGAAGATATATTCGAAAAAGATGCCTGCTCCGAAAGCAAGGAAAACTGAAATAATCAACTTCGTCCCAGAATCAAGCGTGGCAGCGGGCCCGCCAACACCCAGCAGGGCCTCGAGGATGGGGGTAAAATAAAGCACAAGAAAGGTCACGATCACGACGGAAACAGAGAAGGGCAGGGCGCGGCGGCCCTCAATGCTATCTATTGTGCTGCCCGCACTCTCGTCGGGCTCGCCGACAGTATCGGTCGTGTCTTCGAAACCCTCGTCTGCACCATTGGTTGTATCCTCCATCCGATTGCCCCCAAGATATTGATTTGCTACCCGGCTATAATCGTTTCTTTTGCCTGCTGACCTGAATCCCAAACAGCACCCATTCACGCAGCCTAAAAGTATGCAGAAAGTCGCGTCTGACCCATTATCCTGCTCTTTGCAAGGTAGGAGGATATGGGGTTCTTCAACCTTGGAGCTAAGTAACCCAAGGCTTCCTTGAGCGTTGCGAACTTCGCATCAGCTCCCTTTCGCAGGGCGTTGCGCGCGTTCTCGCGTACCTCCCACACACCCACTGGAATGTCATAGCCTTCATCTATCTCTCGAATTACGAGGACCTTTGCCTGGCGCCCAAGTGCTAGCAGTGCCTCTGCAGCTGCAAACCGGCCGGCATAGTAGCCGCCGCCCTCTTCCTTTGCGTAGTCGCTCCTGCCTCCAAAGCCCTCGTACTCGTGGGCTATGCTTGCGGTGCTGCCAAAGGCGTTCCAGGCGGTCCCGGGGGTCCAGCACTCGAACTGCTCGAACTCCCACGTCCCGGGAAGCAGGAGGATTTCGAAGCGGTTGTGCAGGTACTCGCTGGAGAAGGCCAGTACCTCCGATATGGTTTCGAAATTACGGACCTTGACCAAGTGGTCGTCAGCAACAATCTTGTCAGAGGCTGTGATGCTCCAGCGGGTCGGAACCATCTTTTTTCTGTCTTTTTTGCCCAAAAGCCCGGCGGATAGGAGCTTTTGTATGTAATAGGAGCCGAAATCGTGCTCCAAAAGCTCTGAAACCGCCGTTCGCGCGTCCAAATTCTCTTCCAACAAGGTGCTTGTCTTTTTTGGTATGCTCGGGTTTGAAGTCACGCGTAGCTTGGAAAAGGGTCCGGACGGCCCCATCGGCTGGACTACTTCGGAAAAGGAAATCCTGTAAGTGGGAACCTTTGCAAATGATACTTCCATGTCAACCGGGTTCTCCGCAAGAAGCGCGTAAGAGAGTTCCTCCATCTCGCGAGTGGGCTTTCGCACGCTAGAGCGCTGCATCCCCCGCGCAAAACCTGCACGGAAACTTATGATGTCTTTTATCGGAGTGCCGAACCAGTTCGAAGGGTCGTCGCACAGGAGCGCATTCTGGCTCGAGATTGCGTCGTCAAAAGACACGAGCGGCCCAGCATAAACTTCAGGATATCCAGCCCGGCCCACGAACAAGTTAGGCGGTGAAGGACCGAAGATGTCCTTCTTTAGGCTCTGCGCCTTTGGAGCGATCACTTCAATGCGATCAAGTATGGGACACGCACGCAGGCCGCACAAGAGCCGACCGCCCTTGCACTGCACGCAGAGCCGTCCGTTGTCTGTGAGCTTGCGCATCTGACTTGGACTCTGGGCGGAAAGTGCTATGGCCATCTTTTTTCACAAAAAACCTTACGCCATGCTGTGGATTGGAACGAATAAAATTGGGCGCGCGGCCCGTTTCCGCTGAAAATGTTTGTAGTGCCTAACTGTAGTGCCTAACTTTGATGTTTATAAAGGCCCTGCAAGGACGAATGGCGCAAATTCTCCATCCAACCCTTGCACAACAAACTTACTTGTCTTTTACGTGTCTCGTATATGTCTCTTAGATGCCTTTTACATCTTGGTTGTGGCTTGTAAATGTCTTTTACAACTATGCAACCGGAAAAACCTTGTAAGAGACTTGCAGTTCCACTATTTACCAAGGCTTTTAAATCTCCCTTACAAACTTTGTCTACGAAAAATCAAGTGGATGTAAAGAACATGGAAAAGGTCTTTGAGGCAAAGCAGGCGCTCATGTCCGCGCTGGGCTGGAGCGAGAACCCGTTCGTAAAAGACCTGCGGCTTGAGAACAAGGAAGAGTTCTTGAAGTTCTATTGCCCGTTCGAGTCCGCAAGCATGCTCAAGAAGCTCGCGTTCGACACCAAGGCGTGCATCCTTTTAGGGCCGAAAGGCGTCGGGAAGACTTCCGCTTTGCACTATGTCATGTATTCCCTCCCAAAGGAGGAGTTCGTGGCCTTCTTTTTCAAGCAGCCTCCTGAATCGCTCGACGAGTTCGCAGCCGAGATTGGCGCTGCAAAGCACGGCATCGTGCACAAGATACGCAGCCTGTTCGCAGGGAAGAAGCCAAAGGGCTCCACCCGTGGCCAGATTGCCGAGCGCGTGAAATATTTTGACAACCGCAAGGTCGTGTTCTTCATAGACGAGGCGCACCTTTTGCGCAATGCAGACATGTACATGGAATTCAAGTACTTGCTTGACGAGTTGCCGGACTTGCGGATGGTGCTTTGCGCGCTTTCAAAGGACAGCTTCCCCGACTCGCTCCTGCACATAGTGGGCGAGGGAAGTGTATTCTACCGCAACAAGTTCACCGAAAAGGAGATGCGCGAAATCATAGCGCACCGCATTTCCGCCGTCGGCGGGAGCGGACTCGTGCCGTTCGATGCTGAATTCCTCGAGAAAACTTTCACCGAGCAGAACCTGCTCACTCCGCGCTACGTTTTTGACGAGCTGAACAACTACCTGGCGGACCTTGCGCTTGATGAGAAAAGGATGGACAGACTTCGCGCAAGGAAGCCGAAAGTCGTTTCGATTTCAGACGAGAGGAGGGCAGAAAACCCCGCGACCGCCTCTGGTGAAAAAAAACCCACAATAATTTCCTCTGACGGCATCGACCTTGAGAAGGAATACGAGCACGACACGCTCGTCGCAGACATTATTGCCGAGTCAAGGAACGCACAGCAAAAAAAATCAAACGAAAGGAACATTGTTGACGCTGACGAGGAAGTGGATGTCAAGGAAATGGAAGCGTCCGGCGACTCCGGACCAAAAGGCAACGGCCAAACGCTCAGCTTCCTCACCACGATACACGCGGAATGGTGGGTGCAGCTTTCGCCGTCCCAGCAGCAGATCCTGAGCCTCCTGCTCCCAAGCCAAGCCGGGCTCACGCTTGCACAGATTATGGCAAAGACCAAGCTTTCGCAGAACACCGCGTTCAACGCGCTCTACCAGCTCCGAGGCGACGACAAGGCGGAGATTGCCCGGAAGTCGGAAGTGCCTTTCCCGCTCATCAGCGTAAAGAAGCAGGTTGTCGGAAAGAAGAAGCGCAACATCTACTTTGCGAATGAGAAAATCCGGAACATTTTCACGACGAACTGAAAGGATGAAAAGGTGATTTGCATGGATATAGGCCTGGATGAGTTCCTTGAACTTGCGGATGCGAACCGCCGCGGCCAAAAGGCCCGCGTAGGAGAACTGCCGCTCGGGCAGGTCTATGCGATGCACGCGCACTGCACCTCGTCGCTGAAGTTCTCGGTTGTTGCAGGCGAGGCCATTGTCGCAATCGACGGCCTTGCAGCGGCATTAAAATCATATTAGAAAAAAACAAAAATCGCCTTGGCAACTTGTTTCCTGGCAGGGAAACTTGATGCAGACAAACAAGGCAAAAAAAGCACAGCCGCCGAACACCAGGGGTTTGCTGGCAGGCAACACCGCGTTTGGCAATAGGGGGGTCAATTGAAATGATAAGAGGTTCCTTTTCGCTGTTCGACATGGACAGCATAATCCGCAAGTCCGGCGCGGAGCGGGTCGGCGAGGACGCGAGCATCAAGCTCTCCGAAAAGCTGGAGGATACCGGAAAGGACATACTCCTCCGCGCGAAGCAGCTTTCCTACCACGCTGGCCGCAAGAGCATCACGCGCGAGGACATAATGCTTGCGGCGATGCATGTGCGCTCGTAAGGTGATTTTGATGGAGAAAAACAAGCAGAAGAAAGCCAGGAACAGTTGGACCTTCGACTGGCTTGAATAGGCATTTCGCACAGTGCTCCTTGTATGTCCCGCCTTTCGCAGAAAAGCTTCCAGAAGGTTGCCGAGCAGGTGCTTGGGATACTCTACGAACGCTATCCAACCCCGCTTTCAACCAATGCCATTTCAAAAGAGCTTGGCCGCGACAACGAGTTCACGGGAAAAATAATGGGTTTTCTCCACGAAAAAAGGTTCGTCGCCCTGTGCAGGGTGTCAAAATCAGGCAGGCAGTTCTCAACCCGCAAGTGCTGGCGGCTCTCGACGGAGACGCATATGAAGTACTCGCACATGTCAACGCGGTGACTTTTGTTCTTATGAAAAAGTGCAAGCTTGATTTGCTGATTCTCCTTGCCAGGAAAGGCGCGCTATCCGAGAGCATTCTCGTTTCAACTAGTGCGCTTTCAGCGGAATTTGGTGGCAGCAAGGACGGCATAAGCCAGCAGACGGTCTCGCGCTGGCTTTTGGAACTTGAGGACTCTGACCTCATTGGAAGGAACGGGAAACGCGTGCGCATCGAAAGCAGCGGCAGGCAGAAAATCGAGGAAATCGCGCTTGTTGCAAAGGAATCGCTTGCAGGAAAAACCGCGAAACCAGCTGAATGCTGCGACATAAAAGGAAAAGTCGCCTCTGGTTTTTGCGAGGGAAAATACTATGTCGCCCTTCCGGAATACAAGAAACAGCTTGCCTCCAAGCTTGGCTTTTCGCCCTTTGCCGGAACGCTCAACATCCGGCTTTCAAGATCATCGGACGTTGAGCGCGTCCGAAAGCTCAAAGCCTCTGGTGGCATAGAAACTGACGAGTTTGTGCGCGACGGCCGCTCCTTCGGACGCTCGAAATGCTTCCCCGTTCTGATTGCTGGAAAAATCAGGGGCGCACTCATCTTCCCTTCCCGCTCGCACTATGGTGATGAGGTTGTTGAAGTCATTGCGCCGGTTTGCCTGCGCGAGAAATTGAAGCTCAAGGATGGGAAGGAAGTTTCAATCCGCGTTCTTTAGCTGGCATTCTATTATTTCCTTTGCCTTGAGCAAGAAGCGCTTGGCGTTCTCTCCAGACTCGTCTGCAAATAATGTCGCACCAGCTGCGACGTTGTGCCCGCCGCCAACCCCGATTCCTTCCGTTGCCTTTCGCAGCATCACATTCAAGTCCAGGCCCTTTGCAACAAGCGCGTCTGTCCCGCGCGTGCTGATCTTGACGTTGCCGTTCGGGTCAAGCGAGAAGCCTATGATGGGCTTGCTCGGGTCAACGACCCCGCTTGTGAGGAACGAACCGCACACGATTCCGACTACCGAGTCCTCTACCTGGCCACGGCCGTCTAGGAAATAGAACGCACCAAAGTCGGAGACGTGCTTTCGCGCGTACAACAGCCCGGAGCGTATCTGCGTGCGGTGAAGCGTTACCAGTGACCGCGCCTGTTCAAGCGCGCCCTTTTCGTGCAGGCACACGCTCATCCCGAGCGTCTCCGCCTTGTGCCGTCCGCAGGCGTTCAGTACTGTCGAGAACTCGTAAGCGTCGTAGATTTCGATGCTTTTTTCCTCCTTGGGAAAAAGGTAGACGTTTCCCACCATTGCCTTGATTGCGTGGGCTTTGACCTTGTGCGAATAGGCATAGTTTATCAGCGCGGAAGCCAGCTTTTGCCTCTGCTCGAAACCCAAATCATAATAGTGCAGCCATTTTCTCTTGACCTGCTCGGTTCCTGTGCCGTCGTGTTCCGTGGTCTGCCAGTCGGTGGTGCCCTTTGTTTCCTCAAACAGCGGGATTCCCAAGTCATTTACAAAGAGCGCGCACGCCTTGTCGTTGCCAGAAAGCCCCGGTAGGTACGGCTCGGTGCAGAACGAAATGAAGGAAACGAGTGTCCGCGAGACCCGCCCGAATGCGCGCAGGTCCTTTTCGACTTTTACATAGCCTGTTGCGACGCCCTCATCTACAACCCGCTGGTTTGTCGGCGAGAGCACGTCCTTGTCCTGCATGTCGCCGACAATTCCCACAACCGCAAGCTCGTTGATGAGCCAGTCGTCGAGGTGCGAAAAGCAGAAATACGCCGTTGAGGCTGCGCAAGCTTCTGTTGCGCCGGACAAGCCGAACAGTTCGCAGTTCGCCTCGGCCAACCCAAGTTTTGCGCGCTCGTCTTTTGGCGTGTCAAGGACGTGGTGGTCGATGATGACGATTTTTTGCGGAGGTATCTTCGCAAGCAGCCGCTGCGCCTGGCCGGAGCCGAAGTCGACTATGATGACGTCGCGGCCGCTTGCTGCGAGGCGCTCGATTGCATTGTCGTCAAGCTGGCGGAAGGTGATTTCCTCGCAGGGCTTTTGGAGCAGCCGGAACGCGCGGCACACGATTGCGCTGCTTGACAGGCCGTCCGCATCGTAGTGGTGCGCAACAACCGGAGAATTCATCGAGAGCGCACGCTCGCCCACTTTCTTGCAGTGGCTGTAGAACTCCTCGCGGTTGCCGCTTGCTTCGACCGTTGCCATAAGGTATTGTGTGCTATAGAAAAGAGAATAAGCTAGTGGTGCGCAGTTGCCGGTGACGAAAAAACAAGGCTAAATAATCTGCAAATCCACATCCTCTTCGGGGAGATTTGCATGTATTCAAACGAAGTCGAGAACTCAGACCTTCGCAAGGCGCGCGCGAGCATAGCGGAGGAACTTGATGCAGTAAGCTGGTACGAAAAGCGCATCGAATCCGTGAAGGACGCGAAGCTCAAGAAAATCCTCGCGCACAACCGCGACGAGGAGAAGGAGCACGCCGCGATGCTCATCGAGTGGATGCGAAAGACGGACAAGAAACAGGACGAGGCGTTCAAGAAGCATGACTAGGTCGGTTGCCTAGCGCCCTTTTTCTTTTTTTATTGCCCGCTCAAATCCGCTTCTTTCCTTCCTTGCGCACTGCCTCGGCGAACTTCCTTATCTTGGCGCCTGCCCTGCCGTCCTCGAACACGTTGCCTACCTGTATGCCGTCAGCGCCGCTTGCGATGGCCTGGCCTGCGGCCTGTGCCGTGCGGATTCCGCCGGCGTAAAAGTAGAAGAGCTCGCGGTTGCACGCTGCAGCCACGCCCTTTATCAGCTCGTACGGCGGGTTCTCGATTTCCGCGCCGCTGCCCGAATCCGTGATTATGACGTGCGAACCGGAATACTTCGCGGCGAGCGCGCAGGCAGCTGCAAGGTCGGGCCTGTCGCGGGGCACTAGGTTGGCGTTGCCAATCCAGCCAACGGCGCGGCCCGGCTCGACAATGACATAAGTAGTTGGAATTGCCTCGATCTTCATCTTTTGAACAACTGGCGCCGCCTGTATGAGCGCAGTTGACATCCAGTAGACGTCGCGCGAGTTGAGCATGTGCATGAAGTACACCGCGTCCGCGTACTGGGTCAGGCCGGATACGTTGCCCGGGTAGAGGACGATTGGGATGCTGACCTCCTCCTTTATCATCCGAGTTGTCTCGTCAAGCTGCGAACCCTGCGCGCCGATGCTTCCACCAAGCAGGATGACGTCCGCGCCGTTCTCGTAGGACTCCTTTGCAAGGGCAACTGCGCGCTCCAGGTAAATCTTGTCCGGGTCGATGAGCGAAAAGAGCATTGCGCCCTGGCACTCAATCTTTTCGTGGTAATACTTCTCGGTTTTTCCCAAAGGACGGACGGGCAACATAACTCTGACCTACCTCTTGAAACTGGATAAGGAGTTTTAGGCGCAAGGGCTTAATAGTTGTTGTCCATTTAGTTTAACGGCCTTGAAGGAACCTTGCCCCGATACCGTGTTGCATATGACAAACCCCGGCCTTGACGAACTCATAAACGCAATAGCCAAGGCCAAGAACACCGACGCGGATTCCATCCGCAAGCTGGTCAAGGAAAAACAGGCGGAATTTTCCGGTTTGCTTACTGAGAAAGGCGCTGCCCAGCTTCTAGCCCAGGAAGCCGGGGTTGAAGCTGCAAGCGACTCCAACGACGAGGACGCCTCTGCTGTGATTCCGCTTGCCGACGCTTTGGACCAGGCAGACGTGTTCGTGCGGGTAGTGTCCGTGTTCGCGCCGAAAGGCTTTGAGCGCAACGGAAGGAAGGGCCGCGTGTGCAACGTGCAAATCACCGACGGCAAGACCAAGGCTTCGCTCGTCCTTTGGAACCGCGACGTTGACCTTGTCGAGTACGGCAAAATCGAGCGCAACGACTTCCTCCTGATACGCAACGCGCAGGTAAAGTCAACCGAGCCGCTTGAACTGCAGTCATCAATGCTTACGAAAGTCATTGTAAAGAAGCCTGACGAAATCACGACTGAGCTTTCGCCGCTTGCTGCTGGAATCCTGCCAAACACCGCTGTTCCCGTCCGGAAAATCTCCGAGCTTATCGACACCGAGCCCGAGTTCGACATTTACGGCCGGGTTCTTCGCGTTGACGAGGAGAAGGAGTTCGTCTACAAGGACGGCCGCAAGGGCAGGGTAGCAAAGCTTCTCATCGCCGACGGCACCGGCACTTGCCGAGTCATATTGTGGGACAAGAACGCTGACCTTGCACAGCGCGCCAAGGTCGGCGACGCCTTGAAAATCGAGGCAGGTTACGCCAAGAAGGCCCTGAACTCCGACGCTTTTGAAATCAACGTCGGCTGGAAAGGCCACGTTTTCCTGCACCCGAAAAAGCACCCGCTTGGCGAGAAGGAGGACGTGCTTTCGGCGATGTACAAGGAAAAGCCCCTTTCCTCAGCAGCCGAGGGTGACGAGTTCATCTCCTGGGGAACAATCACCGGCATCGACAGCGCCGCTGTTGTGAAGAAGTGCCGCGCTTGCAACACAACTATCAAGGCTGGTGCGAAAGCGTGCGAAAAGTGCGGGGGCACTAACGCACGCGACCTTCTTGTTGTCTCGGTCGTGCTCAACGACGGCACCAAGGACGTGCGCGCGGCGTTCTTTGACAGCCAGGCAAAGGAACTGCTTGACGTCCACGAGATTACAGTTGACATGGACACCGTTGTCCGGCTCAAGCGCGAGTACCTGATTGGAAAGAAGGTGCGCGGAGTCTTCGCGGCGCGCACGAACGCGTTCTCCGGGAACCTGGAAGTAACCGCAAGGCACGTGATTTCGGTAAAGTAGAAGCTAGATGAATAATTCAACGAAAAATTCAGAAAGCCGGAATAAAATCAGGAATTAAAAAAAGAAAAAAAAGAAAAAAGAAAATCTTTCAACTTATTTCTTTGAAAGTCCCTTCTTCTTGACGAATACCCAGAGCTTCTTTGTCATTTCTGACGGAGTGATTGCTCCAGTTCCGAAGACTTCCCCAACAGTTGCGTCCTTTACGCTTCCGAAGGAGATGGTGTAGCCACCGAACGGCTTCTTTGCTGCCATAGGTTTGAACCCCCCCCCAAATTTTGTTATTGTTTAAAAGAAGGAAAATTTCTCGCACGTTTTCAGACGCGTTTTGTTCTCTTCCCCCTTTCTCACCAATTAAACTAACTCCGTTTATAAGCGTTTTTACGAGGGAGCGAGGGAAAACCGGCAAACGGAGGGTTATTTAAGAGGGAAAACGCAGGTAGCCGGCCGATAAATCGTGGCTGCGTTTGCGGTCCTAAAAACAGGCAATTCACCGGAAATGCGGCCTGCTTTTAATTTATAAGGTGCCTAGAGATGTTTATCCATTCAGGAATTGCGAAAATGCCCGCATCATGCGGTGCTCTTGCGGAGTTGGTTAAGAATGGCAAAAGACAAGTCTCCGGTTATGGAGATAGAAGCGGAAGAAGAGGTTCAGCAGCAGGCTGTTTCTAAGGACACCGGACCCAGGCGGATAACGAGCATCTACGAGTTGCCCGGGGTCGGCGAGTCAACTGCCAAGAAACTGGCCGAAGCGGGCTACGAGAACCTTGACCAGGTGGCCAAGGCCCGCAGGATGGAACTGCAGGAAATCGGCGGCATCGGCGAGATGACCGCTGAGAAGATTATCGAGGCCGCAAAGGAAGCGATGGGAATGGGCTTCGAGCGGGCGGACATTGTTATGATTAGGCGGCTTGCAATCGAGCGCATCTCAACAGGCTCGGTTGAGCTTGACAACCTGCTTGGTGGCGGGGTCGAGACGCAGGCGCTCACCGAGGCTTTCGGAAAGTTCAGCTCCGGAAAAAGCCAGCTCGCGTTCCAGCTGTGCGTCAACTGCCAGCTTCCAAAGGAGCAGGGCGGGCTGGGCGGCGCAGTCATGTTCGTGGATACCGAAAATACATTTAGACCCGAGCGCATCAAGCAGATGGCCGAGGCGAAGGGGCTGGACGTGGACAAGCTGCTCAAGAACATCTTTGTCGCGCGTGCGTTCAATTCCGACCACCAGTCTCTCTTGATTGAGAAGGCGGATAAGCTCGTTCGCGAGAACAATATCCGGCTCATCATCATCGACTCTTTGATGTCCGAGTTCCGCTCGGATTACCTTGGGATGGAGATGCTTGCGCGACGCCAGCAGAGCCTGAACAAGCATTTGCACCAGCTGCAGAAGCTTGCTGACACGCACAACCTAGCTGTGTACGTGACCAACCAGGTCATGGAAAAGCCGGGAATGCTCTTCGGCGACCCCACAGTACCAATTGGAGGGAACATTGTTGCCCACCAGGCAACCTATCGGCTATACTTGCGCAGGAGCAAGGAGGACCGCAGGATTGCAAAGCTGGTTGACTCGCCCAACCTGCCTGACGGCGAGTGCGTGTTCCGCGTGACTGAAGCGGGAATAAGCGACGTAAAATAATCAGAAGTGGAAACGGCAAATAAAATCCCCTTCCATTCCTCTTTTCTTTTTATTTTTTTCAAACCAACCCCACCCGGCCTTTTCTTAATTGTTGGCCTGCCCTATTGTGATAGAGTGAACAGCTGCGATGAAAACCCTCGGCACGGTCATATCCGGTCTTGAAAGCCCGTCAACGAACGAATTCTACTTCGTAGTTGGCTCGAAGGACGTGCGGAAGGGCCAGTACGTGCAAGTTGGCGACTCGGGCGAGCCGATAATCGCAATTGTATCAGACCTGTTCTCCGCAAACCGCTACTTCGAGCGGCCGGAAAGCATAGCCGAGTACGAAAAGAACTTCGCAAAAACCGGCGGCTCCTTTTTCGACCACTTCCCGGTAAACGACTGGGAATACCTTGTCGCAAAGTGCTCCGTCCAGGGAAGGTACGCCAAGGGTAAGCCGCCTCTTCGCGTGGGCTTCCCGCCATCACCAGGAAGCAAGGTCTCCGAAGCGCCGCACGACGTGATTGCGGAGTTCCTGCAGCTTGACCCTGACGGCCTGCACCTTGGCAAGATGCTCGCGCACGACCTTGACGTGAAGGTCGGCCTGGGAAAGCTCCTGCAAAAGCACTTGGCCATACTCGCGATGAGCGGGGCCGGAAAGAGCGTGCTCGCAACAGTAATCATCGAGGAACTGCTCTCACGAGAGAAGGAAAAGGGCCGGATTGGCGTGGTCGTGTTTGACGTGCACGGCGAGTACACTGCCTTTGCGGACAAGCGCAAGAACTACGAATGGGCGCAAAAGACCGAGGTCATTGACGGGAAGAAAGTCCGCATCGCAACGCGGAGGCTTGCAACAAAAGCTTCGGAATACCTGCCTGACCTTTCGGCTGCGCAGGCGCGAGAGCTCTCGCGCGTTATAAGCTACCTTAAGGACACCAAGGTGGATGAGGAGAAAAACCCGATCCCGTTCGACCTTTCGGACGTGCGCACACAGATTGAGGCCGACGGGGAAATCAAGGACAACGTCAAGGCGCCGCTTTTAGCAAGCGTCGAACAGCTAATGTCCCTGAGGCTTTTTGCAAAGAACGACTACCCGAAGACGAAGGACATAGTGTGGCCCGGCGGGCTTTGCGTGTTCGACCTTTCCACTTTCACGAACCAGAAGCGCAGGCAGATCATAGTCGCGTATTTTGCGTCGCGGCTTTTCGTGCAGCGGCACAAGGAAAAAATCCCGCCGTTCGTGCTCTTCGTGGAGGAGGCGCATAATTTTGCGCGCGAGCAGTCGAAGAAGGGTGACAGCGCGGCAAAGCACGCAATAGAGCGCATCGCACGCGAGGGCCGCAAGTTCGGAGCCTGCCTGGTGCTCGTCTCACAGCGTCCGGCAAACCTTTCCACCACTGCGCTTGCGCAGTGCAACACGTTCGTAATACTCCGCGTGACCAACCCCAACGACATCAAGCACATCGGCGAAAGCTGCGAGGCCATGGACGCCGGCGCGCTCTCGCAAATCACGACGCTGCGCGTTGGCGAGGGAGTCATCATCGGCGAGGCGGTTGGCAGCCCGGTTTTCGTGCGCATCAGGATGCCAAAGAGCACGAGGGGCGGAAGGCTCGGCGGCCTTGAAGATATGGCCAAGAAGTTCGAGGTTGCGCCCGGCGCGGTTCTTACCGACTCTGACTTGGACGCGTTCGTCTAGAATGCTGGGCGGCATTGTGCAAGAAATGTTTTTCAAGACGGCTGCAGTATTATCGTTCAGAGGAGTGTTTTGCCTATGAAAAAGAGACCCGTTCCCGAAGACAAGCGCTTCATCCCGACTCTCGGGGGTTTTCCACAGGCCGAGGAGCGGTTTCCGTTCCCGCGCTTTGCCGCAAAGATGATGCACCGCGCGCTGTCGGAGCCGGTAATTGACGTTTTCCAGACCAAGGACGAAGTGGTCGCGACAATAGAGCTCCCGGGAGTCAAGAAGGAAAACATCTCGCTCAAGGTCTCGCCGTCCTCGCTTGTGCTGCAGGTGCGCTCGGGCCGCAGGGAGGAAAAGCACGAACTGGAGCACTACGAGTATTCCGCACGCTTCGAGGGCCACTCTGAATCGGTCTCGCTTCCCGCACGGGTCGACTCGACAAAGGCCAAGGCAACGTACAAGAATGGCGTCCTTGAAGTGCGCGTGCCAAAGCAGGCCGAAGGCGCGAAGGCAGGAAGCGTAAAAATCGACTGAACGCAAAGCCCGGGCGCTGCCAAAACCGCGCGCTATGCAAATAACGGTTCCGCTGCTATTACGCCCCTTTTTTACTTTTTACAGCCATAGTTCATACCATAGGCCAAAAGAAAGGTTACTCTTTATCATGGAAAAGAAAATCACCAAACAGGACATCGAGCGCGTCGCATCAATAGCCCGGCTTAGCCCTTCAACGGAAGAGCTTGACGGGCTTACTGCTGATGCCAACGCAATATTGGAATACTTTTCGCTAATAGACGAGATACCCGACTCGGAAACCCCGCAGACGTACGTCCTTTCGCACGACAACGCGCTGCGGCCGGACGAGGAGAAGAAGACCGACCCGAAGGGCATACGCCGCGGCTTTAGCCGTGAGCAGGACGGCTACATGCTCGCGCCAAAGAGCTTCTGAGTGAAACTGATGGAAATTTTGCCAAAGACGCTTTCGACAACGAACGCCATAAGGTCCGGCAAGCTCACTGCAAGCGCCAACCTGGAACAAAAGATTGCTGCTGTTGAGAAACACGATTCTGCTGTCAGGGCGTTCATCGAAAAGTATTATGACGATGCAAGAAAGTCAGCTGCACAAGTCGACGCCAAAATCACGGCTGAAAAGCCAGTTGGCCGGCTTGCGGGCCTTGTTGTCGCTGTAAAGAACGTGATTGCGGTAAAGGACAGGAGGCTTACCTGCGCTTCCAGGATGCTTGAAAATTACCTTTCGCCGTACGACGCTGCGGTAGTGGAGAAACTCCGCGCACAGGACGCAATAATCATCGGCAGCCTCAACTGCGACGAGTTCGCCTGCGGGAGCGACAACACCAAAAGCGCGTTCTTTCCAACAGTAAACCCGGTAAGCTTTTTTGACGAAAAGGGAGAAATCACAAACGCCAACGCCTCCGAAAAATACGTCCCTGGCGGCTCGTCGGGCGCAAGCGCCGCAGCAGTTGCCGCTGACTTTTGCGACTTGGCGCTTGCGACTGACACCGGCGGCAGCATCCGCTGCCCGGCAGCGTTCTGCGGGGTAACGGGATTCAAGCCAACCTACGGCACGGTGTCGCGATACGGCATGGCGGACATGGCAATGAGCTTTGAGCAAATCGGGCCGATGGCGCCTGACGCTTACGGGTGTGCGTTACTTTTATCAGTCATTTCAGGAAAAGACTATCGCGATTCGACCACTTCAAAGACAGTTGCAACAAAAGCGCCAGATGCGTCTTTTGCAGCTTCGGCCAATAATGCGAAAATCCGCATTGGCGTCCCGAAGGAATTCTTCGAAGGCGCAGACCCCAAAGTCGCAAAGGCAGTCAAGGATGCAATGGCTAGGTTTGCATCCAAAACCGGGTGCGAGCTCGTTCCCATCTCGATTCCCGCAGTCAGGTTCGGGATTCCCGCATATTACCTTCTGGTTTACAGCGAGTTCGCCTCTGCGATGCAAAAGTACGACGGCTTGAAGTACGGCGCAAAACCCGAGGCAAACGAGGAGCTCGTGCCGACAGTGAGCAAGGTCCGGACAGCGAACATCGGCAAGGAGTGCAAGCGCCGCATCATGCTCGGGACGTACATCACCACAAAAGAGCACAAGGACGCGTGGTACACCAAGGCGCTCAAGGCCCGCGCGTATGTGCGCGCGCAGTTTGATGACGCGCTTGCAAAGTGCGACTTCATAATCGGGCCTACCATGCCGAACCTTGCTTGGAAAATCGGCGAGAAGGCTGCTGACCCGCTTCAATCCTATTTGGAGGATGTGCTTACTGTTCCCGCAAACCTTTGCGGCTTGCCTGCGGGAAGCGTGCCGTGCGCAAGAATAGGCAAGCTCCCGGTCGGGCTCCAGGTGATTGGAAAGCGCGGCAGCGATTACGAGACGATTTCGCTGATGGCACAGATTGAATCTTCACTTGTTGGTTGAAAATGGACAGTTCGGAACTTACTGTAATGATTGGCCTGGAAATCCACGTGCAGCTTGCCACTAAAAGCAAGCTGTTCTGCAGCTGCAACACCGATTACCAGACTGCTGCCGGGCCTAACGAGAACGTGTGCCCGACTTGCACCGCGCAGCCGGGCACCAAGCCATTTGACATGAACGCTTACGCGTTCGAGCAGGCGCTCAGGATTGCGCTCGCACTCGGGTGCGACAGGATGCGCGACAGCGTGACCATGCAGCGAAAGCACTACTTTTACCCGGACTTGCCGGCAAATTACCAGCGAACATCAACCCCGATCGCTGAAGGCGGGAGCCTTGCCGGAGTCTCAATAACCGAAGTGCACATCGAGGAGGACCCGGGAAGGTACGACCTCAAGACGGGCATCGTTGACTACAACAGGGCAGGAGTGCCGCTGTTGGAAATAGTGACCGACCCGGTAATCACCTCGCCGGACCACGCGCGAAAGTTCCTCGAAGAGCTCCGCGCAATTCTTGATTACCTTGGCGCTGCCCGCGACGTTGAGTCAGGCAGCATGCGCGCTGACGCAAACCTATCAATAACCGGCCACAACAGAGTTGAGGTAAAGAACATCAACTCGTTCCACGGCGTGTTCTCAGCCCTGACTTACGAGACTTCGCGCCAGAAGAACATGGTAAAGAACGGCTTGGAGCCCGAGCGGGAGACGCGGCACTTCGACGAGGACCGCGACATCACGCTTGGCCTGCGTAAGAAGGAGAGCGTGGACGACTACCGCTACATACCGGACCCGGACGTGCAGCCGATTGCGATTACCAAGGAACAGCTCAATAGAATCAATGCCTCACTCCCGGAACTGCCGCGAAAGAAGATGGAACGTTTCAGGGGCCAGTACGGCGCAAGCGACGACGAAGCCCATGCTTTGTGCATGGAGCTTGCGATGGCTGATGCTTTCGAGCGCGTCGCAAAGAAAGTTGACCCCAAGCTCGCTGCCGGGTTCATGCGCGGCACGCTCAAAAAGCAGCTGAACTTCCGCTCGTGGAACTTTGCAAAGGTCGCACAAAAGGAGCAGTTCATCATAGATACCCTGCTTTTGCTTTCAGAGAGAAAAGTCACGGATAAGGTTGCTGAGAAAATCCTCATTGACGCGATGGACGGAAAGGCCGGGCAAAAAACAGCCAGCCAATACGCGGAATCAGCAGGGCTCATTGGGGTGCAAAAATCGGGCGAGCTTGCGGAAATCATAGAGAAAGCGATTGCGGAGAACGCAAAGGCGGTTTTGGATTACGATGCAGGTGCCGCAAAGGCACTACAGTTTTTAGCAGGACGCGTGATGGCAATGACTAAGGGACGGGCGGACCCGACAACGGTCCAGGAACTACTCAAAAAAAGGTTGTCAAAATGAGCAAGGCCAAGATAATCGTAGCAACTACGAACGGACACAAGGTGCAGGAAATCCGCCACATAGCCGAACTTTTGGGCTGGGATGTCGACCTCGTGCCGCTGTCTGATTTTTCGGACGCGCCAAAAGTCGAGGAGACCGGCAAGACGTACGAGGATAACGCAAAGATAAAGGCGGTTGCAGTTGTACATCGCTACGGCGTCCCCGCGCTTGGCGAGGACTCCGGCATGGAAGTCAACGCGCTTGCAAAGATACCCGGAATATATTCCGCGCGCTTCATGGACCGTGCTGGAAAGACCTGCGGGTGCACCTCTTCTGCTTGCGCGCAGGGTGCTGCAAACCGCGACATCATAAGGCTGCTTGGCGGTAACGAGACCGAGGACAGGAGCGCGAGGTACGTCTCTGCTGTCTGCCTTGCCTTTCCCGATGGGAAGGTTTTCTGCACAAAAGGCGAGGTAAAGGGAAGGATTTCCGACCGGGAACGCGGGACCGAAGGCTTTGGCTTCGACCCCATATTCATGCCTGAAGAGTACGATTACGAGCAGACGTTCGGGGAGCTCGGCCAGCGCGCAAAGGACTCCATCAGCCACAGGCGAAGGGCGCTCGAGGCGCTTGTTGCGAAGATTGCGAGAAAATGATTCCAAGAAAAAGAATAGCGGGCCCGGCGCGACTCGAACGCGCAACCGCCTGGTTGCTCCTGCCGAAAGCAGAGTAAGACAAGAGTCCGAACAATCGTCGGGCTCTTGCGGCATTCGAAGCCAGGCACTCTGTCCGTTGAGCTACGGGCCCAGTCTAATTATTAGGATTGCAAAGGAACAAAAGCCATAGCAACGACCATATTATTTCGGAAAAATCGGGACAAAGCAAACTTGGTGCTGGAATGCCGGAAAGAAAGCTCAAACCCTTTGGGATAAGAAAAATCAAGCTTGGAAAAAGCACGCTTATCCTGCGGCCGGGAAAACTTTCAGACGCCAAGGCGCTTAATTCGATAGTCAATGAAAGGGGTGTGAACGAGTTCCTTCTGCTTGAGAGGCCTATAAGCCTAGCGTCCACCAGAAAAAAGCTGAAAGAGGAAAAAAAACTTCTTTGGATAGCTGCTGAGTTTGACGGCAATGTCGTCGGTTCGGTATCGCTCGTCCCGGGCGTAGGCCGCCAAGACGTCATCTGCGAATTTGGAATCGCCTTCTCAAGCAAAGTCCACGGAAAGGGCGTTGCAAACACCGCATTAAAGGCCTGTCTTGACTGGATGAAGAAAAACGGCTTCGACAACTGCACCGCGCGGGTCAGCGAAAAGAACGCGAGGGCCAGGAAGTTCTACAAAAAGATGGGTTTCCGGGAGCTTGCCTTCGTCCCGAGGCAGTTGAGGTTCAAGAAAAAGCTGGTCGGAATCTACACAATCCAGAAAAGGCTTTGAAAATAAGCGGGCCCACGGGGATTCGAACCCCGGTCTGAAGCTCCGCAAGCTCCCGTTCTGTCCAAGCTATACTATGGGCCCACTAAAATTCGCAGAACTGAGTGTGTTGCGGGAATAGATATTGGGCAAAGCAACGCATAAATAAGCGCGCAAGCCTGGCGGTTCCAAAGGCCGTTCCGGCGGGCATTTAAGCGTTTTCGGCCCTAATGGTATTCCTGCTTTTAGAGGCGACTGCTTCTCCTAAGCTGTCAGGGCATAAGATGCAAAAATCGCGTTTGGAAAGGTGTTTTTGAATATGAAGACTTGCTCAAGCTGTGGCTCCGGCACAAACGACTACGTCACTTTCAAGTGCCCGTCGTGCGGGAAGGAGACGGTAATACGCTGTGCCGCGTGCCGAAAGAACAACACCAGGTACATCTGCAAGTGCGGGTTCCGCGGGCCATAAGGCCAGTTCGATAATTTGGGAGAGTGCGCGTGTTTATGGCAAAGGGAAAAGTCCTGGTTGCCGGCACGTTCGATTTCCTTCACCCCGGGCACGTTGACTTTTTTTCGCAGGCAAGAAGGCACGGCGATTTTTTGGTGGTGGTTGTCAGCCGCGACGATAACGCCAGGAAATTCAAGAAAAAAAAGCCGTACTTCAACCAGAAGGAGAGGCTTGTGCTGGTTGCTGCGCTAAGGATTGTTGACAAGGCGGTGCTTGGCAGCTCGAAGGATTTCTTCGAGGCAATAAAAAAGGAAAAACCCAAAGCAATAGTGCTTGGCTACGACCAGTGGCCCGATGAGCGGGCCCTCCGCAAGGCGCTTGACGCTGCCGGGCTTAGAAAGACAATAATTTTCAGGGCAAATGCTTTTTGCGAGAAAAGGTACAAGTCCTCGAAGATAAGGAAATATTTTGAATAACTGAAATTGTTCTTGGTGGTTTGGAATGGGCAAGGTCATTACGGTAATCAAGGCGTACCCCGACGAGGGGGTTGATGTTGAGGCGCTTGCACAGGACATCAAGAAGCTTCCAGAATGCAACAACGTCAAAGTGGTCGAAATCGCGTTCGGCGCAAAGGCGATTATGGCCTCCTTCGTGTGCGAGGACGCACAGATGAAGGATTTCGAGGAGCTCGTGCGCACGGTAAAGGGCGTGTCCGAAGTCCAGTTCGAGGAATCCGGCCTGCTTTAAGCGGGGCCGAACCCAACTTTTTCTCCATAAGGATAAATAGCCGCCAAGCGTACTAGCTACGAGGGAAATTATGCCTTCGGAACGCGTTGACTCTGGCATTCCCGGGTTCAACGAACTCATCAACGGCGGGTTCATACCACAGAGCCAGGTGCTCCTCTCCGGAGAGGCCGGCACGGGAAAGACCATTTTTTCGCTGCAATACCTTTTGCAGGGCGCCAAGGACAACGAGCCCGGGCTTTACATCACGCTTGACGAGCCCGAGGTCAACCTCGCCTGGAACATGCGCAACTTCGGCTGGGACTTCGACCGCCTGGCCCAGAACAGGCTCTTTTCGGTCTATCACATGAACGTCTTCAAGGAAGGCAACGTGTTTGAAAAGATCAACAACGAGATGACCCAGATAGAGGAGGAGATAGAGTCCGTCGGCGCGAGGCGAGTTGTGATAGACTCGGTTACCGCATTCTCAATCTGGACCGGCGATAACCAGCTTTTGCGGCTCATGCTGAGCTCGACCCTTGACTTGCTGCGGCGAAAGCACTGCACATCAATACTTACCTGCGAGTCGCTGCACAACGAGGCGAGCAGGTTCGGTGTCGAGGACTTCCTCTGCGACGCGGTGGTGATGCTTTACATGATGCCGCAGCTGCGCGCGCTGCGCGTGAAGAAGATGCGCGGCACCAAGCACGACAAGGCCATCCACCCGTACGAGATAACCGACAAGGGCATCGAGGTGGACGCCCGCCAGCAGGTCCTCTGGGAAGCCATCAAGGCAAACCAGTAGGCCAATTCCCAACCGCTTGTTGTTTTTCACCGGAAACCTGCCAGCCAAAGCGCTCTAAATCCTTTCCAAGCACTTAGTCTTCCGAGCAACAACGGGGGCTATAGGCACAGCGATGATTACCGCAATAGAGCTTACCAATTTCAAGACCCACGAGAGCACCGCGCTCTCCTTTGGCCGGGGCACCAACGTGATAGTGGGCGTGATGGGCAGCGGCAAGAGCTCGGTCATGGAGGCGCTCTGCCTCGGGCTTTTCGGAACGTTCCCTGCGCTCAAGAGCCACAAGCTATCGCTTTCGGACGTGGTTCGCGGGTTTGCAAAGGACAGCAAGCCCAACGCCGCGTCAGTCCGAGTTGATTTTGAGGTTGACGGCGAGGCGTATTCGGTAACAAGGCAGATTAGCGATGGTGCAAGCGAAGCGTTCCTGCGAAAGGCGGGCGTCCTTTTGGAGGGACCGCAACCGCAGCGCGTCACGGAGCGCGTGGCCGAACTCTTGGAGATGGATTACGACACCTTCGTGCGGACGGCGTATTCCGAGCAGAACAAGATAGACCACTTCCTCACCGTTGGGAAGGGCGACCGCAAGAGGCAGTTGGACGACCTTCTGGGCCTTGAGCGACTCGAAACCGCAAGGCAGAGCCTGTCAACAGCAGCCAATAAGCTGACTGTGGAATCCAACGCACTCCGCTCGACAACCGCGAGCGCGGAGCAGGTTGCCGAGGCCGAGAGGCTGCTTGCCGCAGCAGAGGAATCTGCCGCGTTTTTTGAGAGCCGCGTGATGGAGCTGGGCGATGCCGAGGAAGCAAGCCGCAAGGCGCTTGAGGAGAAGAACCGCGAGGTCGGGGCCGCCCGTTTTGCGCGCGACAAGATCAGGCTTGCCGAGGCGGGGGTTCAGAAGGCGGACGCGACGCTTTCCGCTTTTGGCGCGGAGGAAACCCAGAGGCGCGAGAGAATCGCGCAACTTTCGGACAGCGGCTTGGCGGGAAAGGACGCAAAGGAAACCGAACGCGAGCTGCTGCAAAGCAATGAAATAATCCGGCAATTGGAGGCTGGACTTGTTGATGCCATGTCACAACAGGCCCGCGCAAGGCAGGCCCTTGAACGCCACGAAAAGGCGGCAACGGAACTTGAGGCTACAAAAGCCCTGCTTTCAAAAATACTCGCGCATACAGCAACTGCAAACGAGGCCGGGCTTGCGGAAAAGCTTGCTGCGACGGCGCAGCAGAAGGCCGCGTTCCAGCAGAAGGCGGCCCAATACCGGGCGCTGCTTGGCTCCTCAAGAAAGGCCTTCGACGCACTCCAGACTGCAGACGCAGCGTGCCCGGTGTGCGAAAAACCACTTGAGACCGCGGAGCGCGAGGGCCTTTCGGCAAAAAAAGAAGAGGAAGTTAGGCACTACGAAGCCGAGACCGCGGCAGCCGAGGCGCTGTTCTCGTCGGAGGACGCGAAGGAGCGCGAACTGCGCACCCTGCTTGAAAAAGCAGCTGCTGCATTGCAGAAAACCGCGTCCCTCCTTTCCGAGTGCGCACTGCTTGCGTCGGAATCGAAAAAGGCGCCAGGGGCAGACGCGCGCGTAACCGCCGCAAAGACAGCCCTTGCACAAGAGCGGCAGAAAAACTCCGCGCTTTCCAGGGCGGACCAGCTTGCGACTGCGCTTGCCTTCGAGGAGCGCGCGCTTTTCGCTGCGCTTGAAAAAATGGCCCGGGCACAAGGCGAAAGGATTGCACAGCTGCGGATGCTTGAGTCGCTTCGGGCCGACGGGCTTTACCTTGGCGAGGAAAGACACGTAAAACTTGAGGCCGAACGCGAGGCCGCGATTAGGCGTGTGTTCGAAATCTCCTCGGAAAAGGAGAAGGCCTTCTCACAATCGCAAATTAGGCGCAACGAGGCGGCAACTGTTCGGAAGAACCTTGCAGATTCCAAGGCGCGGACTGGGGCCGCGAACGTGCTTTCCCAGAAGGCTTCCAAGGCCAAGGCCATGCAGAACGCGCTTGTCGAGGTGCAGGAAAACCTCAGGACGAGGCTCATCAGCGCGGTGAGCTCCGAGCTTTCCTCCGCCTGGACGCACCTTTACCCTTATGAAGATTATTCTTCTGCCAGGCTTTCAGCGCTTTCGGACGACTACTCGCTTGAACTCTGCACCGCAAACGGCGAGTGGGTCGGCGCAGAACGGGCGTCTGGCGGCGAGCGGAGCATCGCGTCGCTTGCATTGCGCATCGCGTTTGCACGCGTGCTCGCGCCAAGGCTGGATGTGCTGATACTCGACGAGCCGACGCACAACCTTGATGTTGCGGGAATAACGGCGTTGAGCTCGGCGCTGCGCGAGGCCGCCTCCGCGCCGGGCGGGTTCTCGCAGGTTTTCGTAATCACGCACGATGACGGCCTGCGCGATGCTGCCGAAGGCTCGGCGTTGTACGAGTTCTCGCGCTCGAAGGAGGACAGCAACGACCCCACCACGGTCAGCAGGGCCGGCCAGGACGCGGCTGCCTAAAGCCAGTGGCAGGCGCGAAAAGCATACCGGGCAATCTCTGGCTTTGCCTGTGGGGAAACCGCTGCAACAACCTTCTTCTGGCCGACGAAAACCTTTGCGGACTTCAGGGGCTTTTGGAAGTGGCTTGCCGTGCCGAGGCTCCTGCAGGAGCGCAGGTATTCCGCAACCGCCTTTTGCGCTGGCAGGATCCGCGAAACTTCGACAACCAACCGGCCTTCCCGTATGAACGGGCCGCGGATGGCGGTCTTCTTTCGGCTGGACACAAAACCAGCTACTGCCTGGCTGTCGGATGCAGGAGGCCCGTTGCAAACTTCAACTGGCGGCGCTTTTGGATACGCAAACTCGAACAGCAGGTACGTAAACTTGCCGTCGGAAAAATGCGCGCTGTCAATGAGGGCTTGGCCGCGGCGCTTCAGGTATGCAACCATTGACTCGCGGGTCTTCGCAAGCTGCGGGTAGAAGATGTCGTCGACTATGCGCGGCGCGCTCGCCTTCACAAGGACAATGTGCGTGCCGCGCCTTGAAAGCAAAGTGCGGATTGCCGAATCCGAGGGAACTTTTTCCTTGTGGAAAAACAATTCTGTGGAAGGGTTTGCGACTGCGGCGCGTGCAAGGGTCATGAACGAGGCGAGGCTGTCTGTGGATATTGCTGCTGCTGCGTTGCGCTCCTTGTCGGTCACGTCAACAACAACCAGTTGCGCGCCCGGAAAACGCGCAAGCGCTGCCTTGCTGTCCTGGTAGTAGCTGCCCTCGATGTCGATTACAACCGGTAGGCGCCAGGCTGACGCTTCCTGCAGCAGTTCGTAGAGACTGCGGTAGTTGAGCACCAAAAGCTCGCAGACGTATCCCGAAAACCCGCCGATTTTGGCTTCGGCTCCGTAGATTCCGGCTGATTTCAGCAGCTGCTTGAGCACGCGCACGTCGCGCCGCTGGAGAATGTTGAGGTTGCGTTCCAGGTAGACCATATGAAGGGGCGAGCGGTCAACTGCAGAGATTATCCGCTGGTTCTCCTTGATTGCAAAGCAGGGGATGACCTCGACCGTGAACCCTCCAACCTTCGCCTGCAAGTAGGGGTGCTCTGCATAGTGCTTCTCCCACTTTGCGCCCGGCGCGCACGTTCTTGCTGCTGCGAAAGTCTTGGCGACTATCTCCTCCTCGGCGCCCTTTGGAAATGCTGCGAAGATGTCGATGTCGCGGCTGCCCCGCAGGCCGGTGTCACGCGCTGCGGAGCCGATGAAGACCACCTTTGCGCCGGGAAGCAACCTTGAAAGCCGCGCCACAAAACCTGCAGCGAACTTCTTCTCAGCTGCAGCCTCCTCTGGCGTGGGGCTGACTATTGCAGCCACCTTGGCTGCGGCTTGCTCGAACCTTGCGGCTTTGGTGTTGCCTTGGGTTGCGGCGTGTTTCATAGCATACTATGCACTGCTGGTGCAGATAAAACGATTGCGCAGCCCCCCTCACCTTGCGTGCCTTGGCAGAATCAGAAGAACGGCACGCTCGAGTTCGCAAACTCCCACGCGGCAACAAGAATGAGCCAAAGCGCCACGAACGAGAGCGGGTCTGAGAACGGGTCGGGTCCGAACATAAGCTAGAAACCCCAGTTCCCGGCCATCTTGGTCCAAAGGACGGCAAGCATCCCGCAAATCGCAAGAAGCGAGAGCGGGTCAAGGCCGAAGGCGATTGGCGCAAATTCCATAAGGTAATGTCTGCGCGTTCAGGTTAAAAAATGGGAAGAAAAATAAAAGGAAGGAATGCCCGGGGGAACTACTTCTTGTCCTCGGGGAACTGCATGTACTTTTCCAGGAGCTCTACTGCGCGCTTTATCGACTGACCGATCTGCTTTTCGCTCTTTGCGCCGGAGCAGATTATCTTGCCGTTCTTGAAAAGTAGGAGCGTGGTGCCGATTTCCTTCAGGCGCATGATTGCGCCGGGAAACTGCTCGGGCTCGTACTCGACGTTGTCTATCTCCATCGCTATGTTGAAAAGGTCGAGCTCGACTTTGAGGTTCGCCGAGGCGACTATGTTCTCAACCCTGAATGCGGTATCGATTCTCCGCTTTGGTTTTGACTGCTTTGCCATCGTGACACACCAACCGTAAAGGATATTTAAAGGCATTAGAATAACTTTTAAACCCTTTTTAAACGTTCGGGCGGCGGGACCGGCCGCAAGGCGTTTGCCAGCCGCGCCTTTGCGGTGGCTTTTTCTTCTGCCGCCGGATTATGGTTGTGGCAATACAAAAAGTGAGTTCTATTGGACGCCGAGATAATCGAAGACTACCCGATGTGCCGGTACACCGTGCGGCCCGACGAGCTTACGAAAGACGAGCTTGCGCTTGCGCAGAAGTTCTGCGACCTCTTGGCGGATAAGACCACGCTTGGAGCGTTCACAAAGGCAATGGGTTTTGCCGACACCGGCGCCCTGGAGTCGTTCATATCCTCGCGCGACAAGACAACAACGGGAAAGCCCCTTTCCAAGGAGGCTTTTGACGCGTTCCGCGATGCCATCGAGCAGTTTGCAGCTGCGGCCTCGAAGAAGGTGGACGCGCGGATTGTCGCCGATTACGTTGCCGACGCTGTGCACGGTTACCGCATCATACAGCCGCTGTTTCGCGACACTGACCTTGAGGAGGTAATCGTCAACGGCCCGGGCCAGCCGGTCATCGTGTACCACCGAAAGTATGGCATGTGCCGCACCAACCTGGTGCTCCGCAACGACAACGAGATGCGCGCGCTGCTTACGCAGATCGGGGCTGACGAAAGCAAGCCTTTCAACAACCTCAGGCTTGCGGACGGGTGCAGGGGCAATGTCGTGTTCGAGCCAACCGCGTTCAGGACCGCCATTACCATCCGCAAGTTCCAGTACAAGCCTATGAGCATCATTGACTTGCTCAACAACAACACCCTCACGCTTGATGTCGCAGCGTTCCTGTGGACCTGCCTCGACGGTTTCACAGTGTACCCGCTGAACATCTTCATCGTGGGCGGCACGGCAAGCGGAAAGACAACAACGCTGAACGCCCTCCTGAGCCTGGTCCCGCAGAACGAGCGCATCGTCTCAATCGAGGACACTCTTGAAATCAACCCAAGCCTGAGGGAGAACTGGGTGCGCCTCGAGTCCAACCCGGCTGCAAGCCTGGAGGACCTTGTCAAGAACGCGCTGCGGATGCGGCCCGACAGGATAATCGTTGGCGAAATCCGCGGTTCGGAGGCGGAGGACCTGTTCACGGCCATGAATGTGGGCCACCGCGGGATGCTTGCCACGCTTCATGCGAACTCCGACAGGGACACGGTGCGCAGGCTTGAGAACGCGCCGATGAACGTGCCGCACTCGCTCATACCCCTTGTTGACATCATAGTCGTGCAGAACCGGCTGCGGTTTTCGGGGAACGAGACCAAGCGCCGCGTGGTGCAGGTCAGCGAAGTCTCCAGCCTCGACGACCGGGTCGCGCTGAACGAGATTTTCGCCTGGAACCCCGAGTCGCGCAGCCTTGAGCGGACCAAGCTGCCAATACAGTCCAAGGAAAAGCTCGCAGCAGTGACCGCAAAAAGCATCAATGACGTCAGCGACGAGATCGAGCGCCGGAAGGCCGTGCTTTCCTACCTGGTTTCCCACGGCATCAGCCAGAATGACGACGTCTGCAAGTTCATGGACTCGTTCTACGCAAAAATGAATGAGAGCCAGTTCGGAAAATAGCGCTTGAAGGTTTTTGCCTTTCGAAGGGATTTATAATCAGCCAAAGGCAAAGAAACCTTAGAGTAAAAAGTGGTTATTATGACACAAAAAATCCATCTCCTGATTACGGTCGTCTTTTTCTTCGCGCTTTTCGCACAGCTTGCGGCTGCGGCATATATTGAGATTACCGCGCCGGTCGCTGCCACCGCGTATGACGGAACAGTGGTGGACTTTGGCGCAGTTGGCCCGGGCCAGAGCCTGGAGATAGGCGCAAGCGAACCTTCAGGAGACCCATCCTACGGGAACCCCAACGTGATTGCGGTATGGGATCAGCTCAACTTCGTGCCGGAGTCGGTCCCGGGGGGCTGGTCGTTTGAGAACGGCAAGACATACGAGCGCAACTTCCATGCGTTTCTCCTGGTGTCACCCCAGGCTGCTGACGGCGACTACACTTTCAAAATGAAGCCCGTTGATGAATACGAAGGCTCGGGCGACGTCACGTTCACGGGAAAGGTACGCGTAAACCACGACGTCTTCGGCCTTTCGGCCTCGCCCTCGCAGGCAACTGTTGCAGTCGGCACTCCGGCGCTTTACACGCTTGTGCTTGAGAACAGGGCAATGGCAACGGACACCTACAACGTGACCGTCTCCGGTTTCCCCGGTGCAGCAAAATACTCGAAGAAGGCGACTGTTGTGCGCCAGTCAAAGGCAACGGTGCCGTTCGAGGTCGTGTCCAACGAGCAGGCGACCTACCCGGTTACGTTCACTGCAGTGTCGCTTTCAAGCAGCCGCATAACCGCAAGCGCAAGCGCGAAGATAACCTCGAAGGCGTCGCTTTTTGAGGATGTGCAGTCCGCAGGCTACGGCCTTCTGTTGTTCTCAAACTCGCAGCAGGCTGTTGTGGGTTTCCTTGCTTTTGCCGCGAACACGTACGACGCCTTGATGGCAAAATGAGTGCAGGGGGTTCCGGTGAAAATAGCCCCCGTTTTTACTTCCTAGCGGTGCTTTTGCTTGGCGTATGACTTCGACAGGATTGACGCAAGAAAGTTCTTCAAGACCGGCCGCATATTACTGACGCCAGAGGCCGACGTGCAAATGCGCGAGGATGCGGTCCGGCAATTGTGCGACCAGATTGTAAAGCAAACGCCGGACAAGCAGGGGTTCGAGCGGCTCAAGAACGCTTATTCGAAAAAATACAAGCTCGCCAACGTCATAAAGAGCGCGGAAGTGTTCTCCGAGCTTGAGGCCCGCGGAGAGGGCATTACAGGAAAGCTCGCGGGCCTGCTCAAGGTCAAGGACGTGCGCGGCCTGTCCGGAATCACAAACATCGCAATCATGACACGGCCGCTTGACAGCTGCCCGTTTTCCTGCATCTACTGCCCGCAGGGAATCGACGCGCCCAAAAGCTACACTGGCTTTGAGCCGAGCGCGCGCCGGGCAAAACAGAACGGCTTTGACGCGTACAGGATGACTTGCGCGCGGCTTGAGCAGCTAAGGATTAGCGGCCACCCGTCAACAAAGTGCGAGCTCATCATACAGGGAGGCACGTTCAACCGCCAGCCGAAAAAATATAGGGAAGACTTCTTGCGCGGCGCGCTTGACGCGTTCAACGAAAAAAAGTCGAGGACGCTCGCCATCGCCTTGAAGGCCAACGAGCACGCACGACATCGGATGATAGGCCTTACCATCGAGACCCGACCGGACTGCGCAAGCAAGGAGGAAATAATCGACTTGCTGCGAATAGGCACGACGAGGATAGAGCTTGGCGTGCAGACTTTGTCCGATGATGTTTATCGAAAGGCAAAAAGGGGGCATTCTGTTGCCGATGTCGCCGACGCTACAAAAAACTGCAAGGATGCGCTCCTCAAGGTTTGCTACCACATGATGCCCGGGCTCTTTGCGACGCCAAAGGACGACGAGAAATATTTCCGTATGCTCTTCGACGACCCGCGCTTTCGGCCGGACATGCTCAAGATTTACCCTACGCTCGTGATGCGGGGCACCGGCCTGTACGAATTGTGGAAAAAGGGCGAATACGAGCCTTATGACGAGAAGACCGCGCGAAAACTCCTGACCCGGATCAAGGAACGCGTCCCAAAATACGTGCGGATAATGCGAATCGAGCGTGACATCCCATCCAACCTGATCAGCCACGGCATCAAGGCGCTCAACATACGCCAGCTGGTGCGCGAAGATATGCAGGCGCACGGGAAAAAGTGCGGGTGCATACGCTGCCGCGAAGTCGGGTTCCGGACAAAGCACGAGAAAATCAAGCCGGACTACTCGGCAGTGGAACTTGAGCGCATCGACTATGACGCAAGCGGAGGAAAGGAAATCTTCCTGTCGATGGTGGACAGGACAAACGACGCGCTCATGGGAATCTGCCGGGTGCGCAAACCTTCTGACGAGACGTATGTGAAGCAAGTCGGCGACAACTGCGGGGTACGGGAGTTGCACGTCTACGGCGAGGAACTCCCCATCTCCGAGCGCAAGGCGCACGCCGCACAGCACAAGGGATACGGCAAGGCGCTGCTTGCAGAGGCGGAAAGTATTGCAAGGGAAGATTTCGACTCGAAAAAGCTCCTTGTAATCAGCGGCGTTGGAGCCAAGGAATACTACTACAAGCAGGGCTACAAGGCGGACGGGACGTTTGTAAGCAAAAAGCTTTGACGCGTGCTTTTGGAACGCACTACTTCTTTTTGGGCTTGAAAACCGTGTCCGCTTTTTTCAACTCGGCGGTTGACGGGAGCTGCTCATCTGCATAAAGCCGGGCTATGATGCGCTTGTCTTTTGACAGAAGATAATCCTGGTCCTTAACGCAGCTCCAGGCGTCGGGGTGGGCCAGGACCGACTCGTAGGGGTGCTTAATCTTCCTGATTCCGGCAAACGGCTTTGCCCTTGCAACCGCATACAATATCTCGTTTGTAGGCTTGAGCCTACGGACCAGGTAGTGTGTCCCGTTAAGTTCCACCAAGTCCCTATGCAGGGGGTTTGCAGCTGCCATAGCAAGGACTGTTGCCTGCAGAAAATATAATACGAAGCGAGTGTGCAGCCGATACTGTGGGACTTTGGAAGAGGTACCGATTCAACCCCCGACTTTTTCAATCGGCCCGTCCGGGCAGTTCAGCAGGAGGGCATCCGACTCGTCGAATGACACGAAGACCGCATCCCCGGTCTTGAAGCCCCTGCCGAAACCCAGCCGCCGCACGATTATGGGCCGAGAGCCGCAGGACAGCTCGTAACGGATTTTCTCCCCAAGGAAGCGACGCGACCCGATTTTTGCCTTGACAAAATTGGCATGGTAGGGCTGGCGCTTGCTTAGCACCAGCTTCTCTGGTCGGAAGACCGCAATTGCCTTGTCAGCGCCGTCGGGTATCCTGGACGCATCGGCTTTTGATAGGCGGAAGTCCTTTCCCAAAAAGTTGACCTCGAGGGCCTTTGCGGTTCGGCGCTTGATTTTGCACTCGAAAAAGTTTGCTTCGCCAACGAAGTACGCCACGAACAGGTTGGCCGGCTTGAAGTAGACCTCCTCGGGCGTGCCCACCTGCATTATCTGTCCTTTGTTCATCACGACAATCGTGTCCGCCATGCTCATGGCCTCCTCCTGGTTGTGCGTGACGTGTATGGCCGTAAGGCCGAGCGTCTTTACGATGTTGCGCAGCTCGAGCCGCAGCTCCTCGCCAATCTTTGCGTCCAGCGCGCAGAGCGGCTCGTCCAAAAGCAGGAGGGAGGACTGCGATGCGAGTGCCCGGGCAAGCGCAACCCTCTGCTGCATCCCGCCCGAAAGCTCCGACGGGAATGCCGATGCGCGGTCTGATGGGAACTTTACAAGCTCAAGCATGCGCATTGCTATCTCCTTCGTCTTTTCCGCGCTAAGCTCGCGGATTACCGGGCCGTAGGATACGTTCTTTTCAGTTGAAAGATGTGGAAACAAGGCGTAGTTTTGGAACATCATGCCCACATTATGCTCCTCTATGGGAAGGCTGGTGACGTTCCTTGCGCCGATGTGCACGCTTCCGGAGGTTGGTGGGTAGATTCCGGCAATCGTCTTGAGCAGCGTGGTCTTGCCGCAGCCCGACGGCCCTAAAAGGACCACGTAGTCTCTGTCCTTGACAACCAAGTCCATTCCCTTGAGGGCGACTATGTTGCCGCTGAATGTTTTGGAAACTCCTTTAAGCCGCACTTCGGGCACGCCTAACACCTCTACGCATCACAAGCAAAAGAACGAAGGATATCGCAAACAGGATGGCGCAGGCAACCGCGGCATCGGCAAGCTGGTTCGCCTTCACCATGTTGACTATCAGCACAGGTATCGTGGAGACGCTCTTTGCAACTGCAAGCGTGGCGCCGGTCTCGCTGATGCTCCGCATGAAACCCATCACCACGCCAGCAAGCACCGAAGGCAGGATGAGTGGGAGGGTGACTGATGACAGGACCTTGAAGGGCGTGGCACCCAGCGTGGAGGCCGCCTGCTCGAGGTTCTTGTCCAGCGCCGAAATCGCGGCTGCAATCGGCGTCACCACAAAGGGAAATGTGAATGACAGGTGCGCAAGCGCTATCACCAAAAGCTCGGGAAACTGCAGCCCGCTCCAGTAAAACGCAAGGGAAAACCCAAGGGCGGACGTGGGAACAACCAGCACCACCTCGTTTGCGGACTCGAAAAGCTTTCCCAGGCCCCACTTGTTCCTGCCTATGAACATGGCAAGCAAAAAGCCAAAGAACAGGTTGACTGCGGTGACCGCGCAGGCTATCAGGAATGACGTCTCCAGGCTGCTGAAAATCAGCGCCATCTGGTCCGCTTGCGGCAGCGCCTTGAGCTGGAACAGGAAGATGAACAGGAAAAACGCGGGAATGATGATAAGGATGAAGAAGAAGGCCAGCACGGTCCCGTTCTTGAAGAAGCTGAACTTGACGAGCCGCTTCTCAAGCCGGGGGGAGATTCCGTCGATTGATATTGACGCTTTTCGCGCAAGGTGCTTTGCCAGGAAAAGGAATGTGACTGCAAAGACGATGAGGATGAACGAAATGGAGGCTGCTGCAGGGATGTTGCCCGCGTTCTTGTAGGCAAGGACCTGCATTGGCGCGGTTGACGCAAGGCCGGCGACCATCATCGTCGCGCCGGTCTCGCTCAGGCTGTGCGTGAACGCCAGCATCCCGCCGATTATCGCGCTCGACTTTACAAGCGGAAGCGAAATCGTGCGGAAGGCGGTCAGCGTATTTGCACCAAGCGAGCGCGAGGCGGTCTCGTAGACCGGGTCGAGCTCCTCGAACGCTGCTGCCACGGTCCTGACCACGTAGGGGAACACGAACGCGGTGTGCAGGAGCGCTATCATCCAGAACCCCTTCTCGATTAGCGCAAGCCCGTACTGCGAGCCCCAGAAGAGGTAGACGGAGAAGCCCAGGGCCGCAGTTGGCAGGATGAGCGGCATGTCCACAAGGGTGTTGAGGATTTCCTTTTTCCAGCCAGTGGAGCGAAAGACAAGCCACGCCATCGGCACGCCGAAAAGCAGGGAGAGCGCGGTTGCAATAAGGGATACCCCGAAGGAGGTTTCAAGTGCGGCCACGACTTCGGGGTTGAGATCTACCCGCAGGCCCATTGAAATGACGAACACCGCGGGGAAGAACACGAAAAAGAGGAAAAAGAGGACTGCTGCCGCGTACAGCGCGGGCGACACCCACTTTTTCTTCGACAGCTGGCTGACCGCCCGTATGAAACGATTCATGCCAAGATGACATCCCGCGCTATTGGCGCGTAATACCAGAAGCTCCGAAGCTGATAGAAATGAAAGGGGATGGTCGGGTTTAAAGGCACTTTGTTGGCTGGACTGCGGTGATGAAAAGGTGTGAAGACACAACAAAGGCAGGTTACTAAGACACGATGGGGAATGCTTACGAATAAAAATTCGCAAAAACAACTCTTGGTGTCGTGATGACCCCGCTATGGACATGCTTACCCGGCTTCTTGAAAAAAACAAGGCAAGCGAACTTGACCGCGTGTCAGTAAAGACCTCGGATGGCATGCGGCTTGAGGGCCTTGTGATGCCGCGAATCGAGTACGGCGACACCGACTGCCTCATACTCAAGCTCGACTCGGGCTACAATGCGGGAATCGCTGCGGGTAAAATAGTCGAGATGAGAACGATTGCGAAAGCCGGGGCGGCAGCAAAGAAGGCCGCAAAACCAAAAGGCCGCGCGGGCCCTGCCTCAAACAGCCTTCCGCAAATCGCAATGATTGCAACCGGCGGCACCATCGCGTCAGTCATCGACTACGCAACAGGCGGAGTGCACGGAAAGCTTGATGCGGAAGACATTGCGGCGGCCATTCCCGCACTTTCAAGTCACGTGCAAATCTCCGCGTTCCACTCGCCGTTCCGGGTATTCTCTGAGGACATGACACATCGCGAGTGGCAAAAGATTGCCGAGATTGCCGCAAAGGAACTTGAAAACGGGGAAACCCGCGGGGCGATAGTCACCCACGGCACGGACACGCTGCACTTTACAGCGGCTGCACTTTCGTTCATGCTTTCAGAATACAAAAAACCGATTGCGCTTGTGGGAGCGCAGCGTTCCCCTGATAGGGGAAGCTTTGACGGGATAATGAACCTGACCTGCGCCGCAACGTATGCCACTAGCGACATTGGCGAAAAGGCAATCGTGATGCACGCGACAACAAACGACGACTACTGCTATGCAAGCCGCGGAACGAAGGTGCGAAAGCTCCACTCGTCAAGAAGGGACGCGTTCCAGCCGGTGAATGATGCCGCGCTTGCGAAAATCTGGCCCGACGGGAAAATCGAGAAGACAAATGCAAGCATTGTAAAACGCCAGGAGACACCGGACGCAAAACCACTTGTGGGATTCGAGCCCAAGGTCGCAATAGTCAAAATGTATCCGTCAAGCGACCCCGAAATCCTTGACTACTATATTTCAAAAAAATACAAGGGAATAATCATCGAGGGAACCGGCCTGGGCCACGTGTCAACCAACCCGCTTCGCAAGGAGAACTGCTGGCTGCCAAACGTCAGGGCGGCAACCGGTGCGGGCGCGCACGTCTGCATGACCACACAATGCATCCATGGAAAGGCCAATCCCTTCGTCTATTCCGCGGGCAGGCTGCTTTCACAGGCAGGCGTACAATACCTATCAGATATGCTCACTGAAACGGCCTATGTCAAGCTCGGCTGGGCGCTTGGCCAGAAGAAGAACGCAAAGGACGTTGCCGAGCTGATGGCGACAAACGTCGCAGGCGAGTACAACGAAAGACACGAATATTACTAGTGTTACCGATGGACGATTGCTAAGAGTGATTTTGCTTGGAAAAACTCGACATCAAGTGCGGCATTGAAATCCACCAGCGGCTCGCCACGAAGCACAAGCTGTTCTGCGGCTGCCGGACGGTGCTTGATGACGCGCCGATAAAGGCAAGGGTGCGGCGCAGGCTTGCGGCGGTGTCCGGCGAGCTTGGCGCTTTGGACCCTGCAGCCAGCTTTGAGGCTGGCCGGAAGCGCGAGTTCGAGTATCACCTGCCTGAAAATTCCGCGTGCCTTGTCGAGACCGACGAGGAGCCGCCTTTTGAACTGAACCGCGACGCGCTCGAGACCGCGCTCCTGGTTGCGAAGATGTTCCACTCGAAAGTCGTTGATGAAATCTTCGTAATGAGAAAGACGGTAGTTGACGGCAGCGCCACGAGCGGATTCCAGCGCACCGCACTTGTCGCGCTCGGCGGCTACGTGGAAACTTCTTTTGGAAAGGTCGGGATACAGACGGTTTGCATCGAGGAGGAAAGCTCGGGAATCGTTGCCAATTCCGATGCAAATAACCCGGATGCGAAAAACCCAAATGCAGTCACCTACAGGCTCGATCGCCTGGGCATTCCCCTTGTCGAAATCGCAACAGACCCGGACATCAAAAGCGGGGCGCAGGCAAAGGAAGTTGCGCTGAAAATAGGCACGATGCTACGCTCAACCGGAAAGGTGCAGCGTGGAATCGGCACCATCCGGCAGGACCTGAACGTGTCGGTGTCCGGCGGGAACCGTGTCGAGGTAAAGGGCGCGCAGGAACTCGACGTCCTTGACAAGCTGGTGGACAATGAAGCGGAGAGGCAGGCTGCCGTTGCCGCACTTGCAAGGAAGGCGCCGAAGAAGGTTGGGGCCGCAGAAATTGTCGATGTTACTGCATTGTTTTCAAGGGCAACTGCGCCGTTCATAAAAAAAACGATTTCGTTCGGGGCGACTGCAACAACCAATTCGCCTAAAGCGACTGTTGCCGCAGGCGCTTTCGCCATCCGCATATCTGGTTTTTCCGGCCTCCTTGGCACTGAACTTATGGAAAACCACCGCTTCGGCACCGAGCTTTCCGCATATGCAAAGGCAGCTGCCGGAGTCGGCGGCATAATCCACTCCGACGAGGATTCGGAAGCAAAATATGGCATCACAAAAGAAGCTGCAAACGAAATCGCCAGGGCCGTAGGCTGCAAGAAAGACGACGCCTGGGTTGCGGTTGTTGCGGACAGGCACAAGGCAGGCCGCGCGCTTGATGCCGTTGCCTGGCGGGCCGGCCTTGCGCACGAAGGAGTTGTAAAGGAGACACGGAAGGCTGTTGGTGAATGGACGGAGTATATGCGGCCGCTTCCGGGCAGCGCGAGGATGTACCCCGAGACCGACGTGCCACCGGTTGCGGTAACTTCGAGGATGCTTGACGCGATCGAGATTCCAAAAACGTTCGAGGAAAAAACAGTGCAATACCAGAAGGAATACGGGCTTTCTGCTGAGATGGCCTCGCGGATTGCACGGGATTACTCCGAACAGTTTAACACTTATGCCGAAATCCGCGATATTGACGCGAACTTCGTCGCAACCACGCTTGCTGAGACAATGACTGCGGTTCGCAGGAAGGGCGCGGACACTTCGAAGCTTTCGCAGGCCGCGCTTGCGGGTTTCTTTGAGCTGTATGCGCAAAAGAAGTTCACAAAGTCAGCGGCACCGCTAATCCTTGAGGGCTTGTGCTCTGGCAAAAGCCTGGCGGCCGTTCTTTCTGCCGGGCTCGCAAGGCTTTCCAAAAAAGAGGTGGCCGAGCTTGTTGCAAGAAAGAGAAAGGAAAAGCCCGGCGTTGCCGCAAACGTGCTCTTTGCTGAAATCATACGCGACAACCGACTGACCGCCGACCCCGTCGACCTGTCCCTTGCCGTCGGAACCAGGTAACCGCTGCGTTGCTCCAACTCACAATCAATTTATAGCGCGGTTGCCCAATAGGTTGTGACATCCTTATGCCCGCACCAAGGTTTGACGAGACGGACTCCGAAGACGAGGAGGATTCCGGCCAGAAGGCCGCAAAGGCAGCCCAGGCAATCTTCGCGCAAGGCAAGGACATAGGCGAAAAATACGGCGCGGCGATACTTACGGTCCTGGTGCTTTTCGGCCTGCTTTATTTCTGGTTTGTAATCGTCCCGAAGCCGCTGACGGTCACGGTTTCCGTTATCGAGGCGGACACCGGCCTGACCATAACCGGCGCGCAAGTCTCCGCGGACTACCTTGCATCGCCGTACATATTCACCTCGGTCAAGAAAAACTTTGCCAGCCCCCAGGGCGACGGGGAATATGCGCTGCGCAACGTGCCAAGCAACACGGACAACATCACCATAAGCGTAAAAAAAAGCGGAGATTATGAAAACGGTGGCATCGTGTTCAGCACGGGCGCCTCGGCAGACACTGCTTATGTCAAGATGTTCAAAAAGACGCAGTTGCAGATTGAAAGCAAAGTTATCTTCGGCTCGATTGGGCCGTCGTGCACAAAATCCTTCAATGTGCCTATCAACAACACCAATATGGAAAATGACCTCGATATAGCCCTTGTCTCAACCAACCTACCGTACTTCGTCTCTGATAAGAAAACCATAGCGGCCGGCGAGACTGCCAACGTTTCCTTCTCGATAATGACCAGTTACCCGGACTCGGACAAGAACCCCGCATTCATAGCCGGAGAAGTGCATATCGTCGGCACGTCGAAACGCGCCGTTGTGAACCTGACGCTCACGCGAAAGCCCGAACTCCGTCTTGACTCGGCTGAAATCGTGAATAAAATCGGTGAAGTGAAGCTTGTCAAGATATCAAACGCGGGCAAGGGCAGGATAACCGGCGTGAGGCTGACTATGGACGACGCGTCAAGGGACCTCGTCGGCCTTACGGGAATAGCCGAGAACGAGGAGTTCGACCTCGAGCCGGGCCAGGTCAAGCCCGTGTACGTGACTGCCAGGACACAAGGTGAGGGGTTCATAAGCGTCGGCGCGGACTGCACGACGCCCTTGGCGCTGGCATTAAAGATAAGCGCGGACTAAGGCGGTTTTTCGTCCGAATCGGCATCCTTTTTTAGCCCTCCTTCTTAATCTAATCCGAAATGGCCTATCTAGACTCTTTGCTATTGGAGGCAAAGCGCTCCGCGCCCAAGGAGGCCAAGCCTGCGGCTGATTCCGCGCCCAAGGAAGCGACTGAATCCGAACCGGCGGCTGCTGAAGATAAGGATGAAAAGCTCCTTGTCGAGACCTACGAGGACGTGCGGATTTACCGCATCCCCTCCAAGAACTGCTACTATTACGAGGTTCCCGCGCCAAGGTACTTCGGGGAAGAGCGCGCGCTCATCTACTCGCTCATCGACGTCGCGTCAAACGTAATCAACGTGGACTCGAAAGAGGTCGTTTCGAGGGAAAAGATCGACAAGGTGTACAAGGAAAGGATTCTCGAAGTCATAGAGCAGACACCGGAGCTCAAGGTGCCCATCAACTCGCGCGAGTTCTACGCGGACGTCGTGCTCAAGGAGATGTTCGGCTTTGGCGTCATCGACAACCTGGTCAAGGACGACCGGCTTGAGGAAATCATGGTCATCGGCCCAAACAAGCCGGTCTACGTGTTCCACAGAAAGTACGAGATGATGCCCACAAACATCAGCTACTACTCCGACGACGACATCAAGAGGCTCATCGACCGCATCGCACGCATCATCGGCCGCAGGATTGACACGCAGGTCCCGCTGCTTGACGCGCGGCTTCCTGACGGCACGAGGGTGAACGCCACGCTGCCGCCAACCAGCATCGACGGCTCAACGCTCACACTGCGCAAGTTCCGGAAGGACCCGTACACGGTAATCGACCTTATCGGCTACAACACGCTCAACCTCGAGACTGCCGCGTTCCTGTGGATGGCAACCGACGGCATGGGCGCAAAGCCGGCGAACATCCTCATCGCTGGCGGCACGGGCTCGGGCAAGACCACGCTTCTGAACACGCTCTGCTCGTTCGTGCCAACTACCGAGCGCATAGTGACCATAGAGGACACCGCGGAACTGAGCATCCCCCTTTCGCACCTGATCAGGTTTGAGACGCGGCCGCCCGGAATCGAGGGCACCGGCGAAATCACAATGGACATGCTGGTGAAGAACACGCTAAGGATGAGGCCCGACCGCGTCATCGTTGGCGAAATCCGCGGGGCCGAAGGCTTTACGATGTTCACCGCCATGAACACGGGGCACGACGGCTGCTTCGGCACCATCCACTCGAACTCCGCGCGAGAGACGCTCACGCGCATCACTGCGCCGCCCATCAGCGTGCCGGAGATAATGATCGGCGCGCTCACGTTCATAGTGATACAAAAGCGCATCCACGACAGGCGAAAGGGCGTCATAAGGCGCGTAACGGAGATAGCCGAGGTGACGCAGGCAAGCGACGAGAAAAGCGACATCGAGATAATCTACCAGTGGGACGCGTCAAAGGACGTGCTCGAGCCAACCGGCGTTCCGCCGCGCTACCTGCAGACGCTGTCAAGCTACACCGGGCTGTCCCGCAACACGATCCTTGAGGAGCTTGAGGAGCGCAAGAGCATCCTTACCGACCTTAAGAACAAGGGGATGCGCAGCATGGACGAAGTGTGCAAAGAGACGCAGAGCTACACGCTCAAGAAAGCGAGGAAATTCTGACGCGTTTGGGCGGATGATTAGCTGACTTGGCCAACGAACGCATCGAAAAAATCCGGAAAGTGATGCAGTCGGACGAAGACCGCGACGCGCTCGACATAGAGAAGATAATCAAGCGACTCAAGGCCGCCCAAAGCGAGGCGAAAAGGCCGGTCATAGGCGAGGGTTCGCTGCGGGAACGCCTCGAGGGAAGACCCGAAAGCGTCATTGACTTTTCCAAAACGCCCTTTGCACCGGCCGCCTCGGACCAGGCGGCGGTGCAGAAGGACTCCTTCCTGACCTTCGTGGGCAGGTTCTACGCGGCATTCCAGCGCCCCGTGTCCTGGCTTGCGAACGTTGTCTCCAAGATGCCGGGCGTGTCCGCGCTCCATGCAGACTTGGAGGCTGCTGACATCAACCTGTCGGTTGAGGCATACATCATAGCTTCAACGATAACCGGAATGATTGCGGCGTTCTTTTCGTTCCCGCTGCTGGGCTTGATCATTGCAGCCGCAAAGCTAAGCCCGGCCGTGTTCGGGTTCTGGGTGCTTCTGGCCCCCGCGGTGTTCTTCGCCACGGTGCTAGTCGCACTATACTACCCAAAGACCCTGATAACGGAGAAGACCACGCGCATCAACCGCGAGCTTCCTTTTGCGCTCCGCCACCTCTCGACCCAGATCAAGGCAGGTGTGAGCTTCCACCGCGCGCTTTCGTCCGTGACCGCTTCGGACTATGGCGACCTTTCGCTTGAACTTAAGAAGACGCTCAAGGAGCTTGAGCGGGGAAGCAGCACCGAGGAGGCGCTCCTTAGCCTCGCAAAGAGGACGCGCTCAACTGGCCTGAAAAAGGCGATTATCCAAATCATCCGCGCGCTCAAGACCGGCGGGAACCTGTCGCAGGTCATCAACGACATTGCCGATGACACCTCTTTCGAGTACCAGATGCGGCTGCGCGACTTCGTCGAAAAGCTCAACATAGTGAACGTGGTGTTCACGATGATTGCGGTTGTCGGCCCGGTCACCATCACGATAATTTCGGCTGTTGCCCAGCTTCCCATGCTTGGCGGCACGCTGCCGTTCGCAATGGTGGTCGCCATGCTTGGCGCCGACGTGGCTGCGATGGTATTGATAGTGTGGTTCATAACAAAGATGGAGTCAAGCGTCTGAGGTAAGACAAGAATGGACGAGCAGGAGGAGACGTTTTTCCAGAAAAAGTGGAAGGAACTCGAGGAGTTCTACGCCGGCACCGGCTACGGCATCAGCCTGCGCCAGTTCATTATGCTGATGTTCTTCCTCGCGCTTGTCGGTGTTGTGCTTACTTACGCGCTCACCCTCCTGCTCAGGGTCGAGTCGTACACGCGCGTGATGCTGCCGCTTGTCTCGTTTTTTTCGATGCTCAGCCTCATCCTGGGCCTGCCGCTTTACATGAGGAACTCGCGGGTCTCAAAAATCGACTCGGCGCTTCCGGACGTGCTCAAGCACATCTCGTCGGTGCTGAAGGCTGGCGGGACCATCGAGAGCGCGCTTGAGGAAATCTCGGAGTCCGACTACGGCCCGATGAGCGCGGTCGTCTCGACGGGGCTGAAGCACCTGCGCGAGGGGAAGACGGTCGACGACGTCATAATAGAGATGGCACAGGGCAGCGGCTCGAAGCTGTTCAAGCGGACCGCGAAAATCATCATCGACTCGAAAAAGTCCGGCGCCGGGCTTTCGGAGGTGCTTGAGGCGATTGCGGGTAACACGCGTGACATCATGCACATCCAGCGCGAGAGGCTCTCGCGCACCACCATGCACGTGTCGTTCCTCTACATCACTTCGCTTGTCCTTGTACCGTTCATCTTCGGCTTCACCATCGCAATAATAAAGTTCATCTCAACCGGGATGGCTGCTGCCAACATGTCGGGCAACGGCAACCTGGGCAACTTCGACCTCCTGCTCATCGTATTCCAGATGATACTCGTCACCCTCTCAAACATCGCAGCGGGCGTAATCAGCGAGGGCAAGTACGAAAACAAGCTCATCTACATACCGTTCATGATATTCATCGCCCTTGCAGTCTATCAGGGCGGGTGGTTCCTTGGCCAGACCATGATCAAGGCGGGTGGCTGAGATGGTGGAAAAGATGCGCACGCACGGGCAGACCTCAATAGAATACCTGCTGATAATTGCGGCGGTAATCGTCTTCGTCGCATTCATAGCATTTATGGTGAAGGGCGTTGTGGCCACTGCGGGCTAGCACGATCCTATGCCGGTGCGCAGTCCGCACCTTTTTTTGAGATGCCCAGGGGACCACACACGGAAAACGACGATGCCGCAAGCCCGTCCGCAACCGCATCCGCCCCGTTTTCGTAGCAGAATGCAATCACCCCGCCAAAAAAGCCAGACGATTTTGCGGCGAGGGCGCCCGCCTTCTTTGCCGCCGTGACTGCAGCAGCGCAGGATGCGGGGACCGCGCCCGATGCCGAAAGCAGCTCCTGTTCGCACTCAAGGTAAATCGCGGTCTTTTCGGCTGACGGGCTTTCCGCGGCAAGCTCCTTTGCAAGCCGAGTGGTGATTGAACTGAACGCCTCGCTTGCATTGGCGCGCTCTCCGGAAGTCATCTGCAGCGCGGTCTTTGCCCTGTTGCCCGACACGCAGGCCGCCTTGGAGAAGGCAGATATCTTCCGTGACATCTCTTCGCGCAGGTCTTTTGTGCCTGCGGGCTCCGCGTACAACAAAGTCGTGCCATCTGGCATTGCCGCGCGGGCCTTTTTGGATGCAAGCTTGACCGTGCCGTCAAGGAGAAACGAGCGCGTAAGCACGAGAGCCGAGTCCGATGCCATCAGGCACACGTCGGCATCCATTATGCTGTCCGCCCCGGCGGTCGAGTACGCCTTTGAAAATGCGTCACGTGCGCCTTCCTTTTCGGCGTAGTAGGAAAAAACACCAGAAAAAATGGCCGAACAGAGCGATGCCGAAAGGCCCAGCGACTCCGGCAAGGCCGGCTCCAGGGACATTGAAAAGCTGGTGTCCATCGTCTCAAGGTCTATTCCTGCAGCAACAAGGCCGGCCTTGGCTGCGCCAAGGTATTGCCGCAGCCCGCCGTCGCCCTTCACGCGGCCGTTGGGCATGAGCGAGGCAATCGTCTGGCCGGAATACGCCACGATTTTCCCGGGCGTTTCCTGGAACGAGAAGGTGACGCTGTTGCGCTTTCCTGCGGCCTCAACAGGCAGCGAAAGCGCCTTGGCGCCGTACTCGAATGCGGCCTCGCCGGCCAAAAACACCCTTCCGGGCGCGCTTGCAAGAATCTTGTCCATCAGTAACCACGTCTTTTGCGCTTCGCCAGAAGACGATGCAAGGGGGTTATGCAATCAACATTAATATTCCAAACTGGCATAATGTCTTTGCCTGGGGGCCGCGCCTGTTGCGCGCGTCCTTTTGGCAGCGCGGTCTGTAAGGTGAATTGGGCCATAACAAGGGATATTGAGAGGATTCTTGAAGGCTACAAGCCGGTTGTTGACGCGGCCATAGAACGGCACATCCCGCGGAAGCTTGACGTGAGGGGGATGGAACGGTGCGTTGGCAGGCCAAGCTACGCGTTCGACCCGAAAGCTGCAACCGGGGCGGTGAACGGACCCATATGGGACCTGCTTGACCGCGGCGGGAAAAGGTGGAGGCCCGCGCTTACGATGATAGTCGCAGGCTGCCTTGGAAAGGACCCCGAGTCGCTTGCGGACGTTGCGGCAGCGTCCGAAGTGATACACAACGGCACGCTGATGGTGGATGACGTCGAGGACAGCTCGGACCTGCGGCGCGGCAGGCCCTGCACGCACATAAAGTACGGCGTGGACGTAGCGGTTAACGCGGGCAACGCGATGTACTACCTTTCCATGCTCCCGCTTTTGCGCGACCGCAAAAAGTACGGAGAAAAGGAGACGCTCAAGGCGTATGACGTTTATATTGAGGAACTGGTCAGGCTTTCCTACGGCCAGGGGACGGACATTTACTGGCACCGCGGCAACGCCGGCGAGGTCACTGAGAGGCAATACCTGCAGATGTGCGCATTCAAGACGGGCACCATAGCCCGTCTTGCGGCAAAATGGGGCGCCATCTTCGCTGGCGGGACGGATGACCAGGTTGAGGCAGCAGGAATGCTTGCCGAGAGCATCGGCGTTGCATTCCAGATACAGGATGACGTGCTCAACCTGCTTGGCGAGGAGGGAAAGTACGGAAAGGACCCCGGCGGGGACATCTCCGAGGGCAAGAGGACGCTCCTGGTCATCTACGCACTGAAGCACAGCAAAAAAGACGATGCGGCAAGACTCATTACGACGCTTGACTCGCACACCAAGGACAAAAAAAAGATTGCAGAGGCGATTGCGATCATACGGCAAAGCGGCGCGTTCGAACACGCGAACGGCGTTGCACGGAAAATCGTGGCAACTGCATGGAAGGGGTTCGACAGCAGCTTCCCGAAGTCAAAGCACAAGGAAGTGCTGCGGCTCCTTGCGGACTACGTAATAGACAGGTCGGTTTGAGTTTTCGGCGGGGTTTCAAAAATGTCACCGGTAATGCAGCAACAGACTAAGAAAAGGAAGGGCGAGCACGTCGAGATAGTGCTCAACAAGGACGTCCAGTACTTGCACGGCACCGGGCTTGACAAGGTCAAGTTCGCCCACTGCGCGCTTCCGCACATTAACCTGGACCGAATCCAGTGCAGGGCGCTTTTCTTGGGAAAGCGGCTCGAGCTCCCATTTATGATTACTGCCGCAACAGGCGGCTACCAGAAGGCCGAAAAAATCAACCGCGACCTTGCCGCTGCCTGCCAGGAAAAGGGCATCGCCTTCGGCCTAGGCTCGCAGCGGGCGATGATAGAGGACCCCTCTCTTGGGAAGACCTACCGCGTGCGCGATGTCGCACCGGACGTGTTCGTATGCGGCAACATCGGCGCGTACCAGCTTGCGCAATACTACAAGGCCGGCGAGTTCGCAAAAGTCGAGGCCGCTATGAACAGGATTGACGCCGACGCGCTTTGCATCCACCTTAACGCGCTGCAGGAGGCCATTCAGCCCGAGGGCGACCGCGACTGGACGGGCGTGCCGAAGGCAATCGAGGCCGCGTGCTCAAGACTTTCAATCCCGATTATTGCAAAGGAGACCGGCGCAGGGATGGACGGCCAGACCGCAAAGGCGCTTGAGAGGATGGGCGTAAAGGCAATAGACGTTTCCGGCTCTGGCGGCACCTCGTGGAGCGCCGTTGAACTTGAACGGCACCTGGAACAGGACCGCATAGCGGAATTCCGCGACTGGGGCCTGCCGACGTCGATTTCAATCGTGGAGTGCGCGAGCCAGGTCAAGATCCCGATCATAGCGTCTGGCGGGATACGGAGCGGCCTGGATGCCGCAAAGGCGATGCGCCTCGGCGCAACGCTTGCGGGCGCGGCGTACCCGTTTGTCAAGGCGCAGAACAGCGCGGGCAGGGCCGGGGTGGTTTCCGAGATTTCGCGCTGGGAGCGCAGCCTCAAGACGGCGATGTTCCTTACCAACAGCCAGAACCTCGAACAGCTTTCCAAGGCCCGGCTTTTGGTCTACTGAGACGGCAAAGTGCCGGAAATACAATAGGAACAAAAGCGTTGTTTTGCAGTTACTAATACGCAACAACAGGAAAAGTTGCGCATGGGCTGAAGACTAAACCAAAGTGAACGACATTATGGACGAAAATACGGCAGGAGCCATCCGCGCCCTTGCCAAGAAATTCGCGCTCAAGAATGCGAAAGACTACGGGAAGGCCGACGCCAAGGCGATACTTGGAAAGGTTCTCGCAGGCTGTGCGGACGCAAAGAAGGACATGACGGCGACGATGGGAATCGCAACAGCCGCCGCTGCCGAGGCGAACGCGATGGACAGGCCCGCGCTTCTGGCTGCACTTTCCGCATTTGAATTTGCCGAGAAACCCAAAAAAGAGGGGCAGAAGAAAGTCGAGCTCCCGAATGCCGTGCAGGGAAAGGTCGTTACCCGTTTCCCGCCGGAGCCCAACGGCTTTCCGCACATCGGCCACGCAAAGGCGGTGCTGCTCGGGTACGACGCCGCGAAAAACTACGGCGGCAGGTTCCTGGTGCGCTGGGACGACTCGAACCCGGAAAAGGAGAAGGCCGAGTACGTTGATGCGATACGCGAAAGCCTGGGCTGGCTTGGCGTGAAGCCCGACGGCGAAAGCTACGTGTCGGACGACCTGGGCGTCCTTTACGGCTACGCATCGCAGATGATAAAGGCCGGGAAGGCGTACGTGTGCTTCTGCCAGCAGCCGGTGATGAAGGAATTGCGTGCCGCAGGGAAGGACTGCGACTGCAAGAAAAAGGCCGTTGAGGAGAACGTTGACGAGTGGCAGGGAATGCTGAACGGCAGGTACCGCCACAACCAGGCGGTGCTGAGGTTTGCGGGCGACATGACAAGCCCCAACACGGTGATGCGCGACCCCGTGCTTTTCCGCATACTCGACGCTACGCACTACAGGCAAAAGGACAAGTACAAAGTATGGCCCACGTACGATTTCGAGGGCCCTGTTGAGGATTCCATTACCGGCGTGACCCACGCCATGCGCTCCAAGGAATACGAGCTTCGCGACGAGCTTTACTACGCGATATTGGACTGCCTCGGGTTGCGGAAACCGGTGCTTGTCGAGTTCTCGCGCCTTTCAATCAAAGGAATGCCTATTAGCAAGCGCCTTTTGAAGGCGCTGATAGACGATGGCAGCGTGATGGGCTGGGACGACCCGCGGCTGCCAACCCTTGCAGGCTTGAGACGGCGCGGAATCACTGCTGAGGCAATCCGAAACTTCGTGCGCGCATTTGGCCTGAGCAAGGTCGAGAGCGAACCGCCCATTGGCCGGCTCCTCGTGGAAAACAAGAGGATAATCGACCCGGCTGCAAACCACTATTTTTTCGTGCCAAACCCAGTCAGGCTCCACGTAAGGAACGCAACCGAGCGCACGGTAACACTCAAGCGCCATCCGACCGAGGACCGGGGCGTGCGCACAATAATTGCAAAGAACGACTTCTACATCCCTAAACGCGACGCAGACCTGCTTTCAAAGGGCGAGACATTCAGGCTCAAGGACCTTTACAACTGCAAGGTGATGGACTGCGGCACCAACTTCGTCGAGGCCGAATATTCCTCGGACGAGGGCGTGGTTGAAAAGAAAATCCAGTGGGTCGCGCACGGCGAGCAGGCGGCTGCGACAAAACTCCTGGTTCTCGGCGACCTTTTGGACGAGAACGAAAAATACCGCAAGGAAAGCTTGGAGACGCTCGAGGGCTACGTCGAAGCGGAGTGCAGGAAACTGAAGAAGGGCGACGTGGTGCAGTTTGAGCGCGTCGGCTTTGCTGTTCTTGATGACGAGAAGAAGATGACATTCGTACTGACGTCGAAATAGAAAAAGCGGCTGGGTCTTGCGCAGGATTTATAAAAAAATCGTAGCTATAGCAATATACCGTTGGAGATGAAAAGATGAAACGACCCATATCCCCTGAATACGACAAGGTTCGGCGTGCCGCGCTTAGCACATTAAAACAACAGACCCCCAAGTTCGTTGAACACTACCGCACACTACAACCGGCAAAGCCCGAACACATAGAAATATTCGAGACGCTTGAAGATGGTTTTCTTGCCAGAAGTGGCGGTCATTCTCACATAGATCACGAAGACAAAACGTTCAGCCTGGTCCCAAATTACCGGCTAACCAAAGAAGCAATAGAACACTATTACGGCGAAGAGGACACGCGCACTAACCGGCTTAAGCGATGGGTCAGGAGAAAGTTAGGATAAACGAAATCCACTGGTTTGTTTTTTCTTGCGAACCTGCAATTCGCAATTACTTTTTCTTCTTCGCTTTCGCGGCCCCTGCCTTTTTCCGCTCCGCTTTCCTCTTTCTGGCAAGAACCGCCCGCGCCCTCTTCAACTGCACCAGCCGCTTCTTTCTTGCGCGTGCAATCTTCGCCTTCTTTGCCCGCGCCTTCTTCAACTGCGCCAACTTTTTCTTCCTCGCACGCACCGCTTTTGCCTTCGCGGCCCTTGCTTTCTTCAACTGCGCCAATTTTCTCTTGCTTGCAATGCTGGCCTTCCCGGCTTTTTTCCTGCGCGCCGAAAGGTACGTCTGGTACTCGCTGATTTTCTTCTGCGCCTTGTCGGAAACAGTTGCGTTCGCCCACGAAAGGTGCGCCTGCTTGTCTGCGGCCCACTTTGCGCTCTCGCGAAGAGCCTTGACGTTGGTCTGGTACTCGCTGTCGGTGTGGTCAAGCTTGCGCAACGCCGATGCGAGTTCCGATTCGAGCCGGTTCATCTGAAGCTTGAGCTCGGAAATCCCCGGATCCGACTCGGACGACAGGACCTTTATTTCAGCGTGAAGCGAATCGACCTGGCGTTCGAGCTCCTTTTGCCTTGCAAGAAGCGTGTAGCACAGTTGCGCCAGCTCCTCGAAAGAGCGGATTGCCGCAACTTCTTCCTCGCTTGCCCTTGGCGTTCCCTGTTCGCATGCAGCTGCCTCAAAGGCAGCCGAATCGCCTTCGGCTGACGCTGCAGGCCGCGTGTTTGCATTTGCAGGCCAGAAGCCGTGCTTGTCCGGAATTACGCGGCCCTCAAGATACAGGCCGCGTAGGATTGAGCGGCACAAGTAACGGTTTAGCCCCGTTGAGTGCGATATTTCCGAGAGGGTGATGCCGGGCGACTGCACTACGGTATTGAATACCGTGCTTTCGACGGACGCCCCGAAATAGTCCGCTGCAAAATCTGCCGGCTGGTCTGTTGCCACCCTGCTTGCTGCCATTAGCGCCGCCTTCAGGCCGCACAACAGCCGCTCGACTGAAAGCGGGGAATATAGCCCCTTGAATGACACTGCTGTTGCAAACCCCCGGTTGTCATTGCCGTGGATTACGAGAGCGCCGTCGTGGCGCGAGATGAGCGCGTCGGCCATTGCGACAAAACCGGAAACTTTCCCCTGTTCGAAGGATATTGCGCGCTGGGTGGAAAGCACGCTGGTGCGGCCTTGGTGGTGGCCGGCAAATACAAGCTTCTCGCCGGAATAAAGGGCGGCGCTTACGAAGTCCGGGACCTGCGGCGTTGCCTGCAGGAACACCAGGGGAACTGCGGTTGCGGTCTGGCCGTCGGACTCGACAATTTCAACAAAAGCCGCCGACCCCTCAACGAGCCCGGGAACCGTGACTTTGAACTTGCCCCAGGTAGACACACCCGCCTGAACCTTTCGGTCTATGAGCGTGCCTTTTTGCGCGCGGAAGTCAAAGCGCGAGCCTGCCGAAAGCTCGAAAACCTCGCAAAAGTCACGATGGGAACAGTACTGCGCCCACTCGACTATGGACGCGACCTCGAAATCAGCAAAGGCCAAGGAAAACCACCACCAAAAATATTCTCAACTACTCTTAATCAAGCCCTACGGTCGCGGGAAAATCAGCCGTGCACCGGGCACCCTTGCCGCCGCTCAACCGAAAACACGGCCTGCGTATTGCGGACTCCGTCGTAAAAAAGGTATTTGCCTACGAGCGTGTTGCCAAAAAGCCATTTCGCCTGCTCGACATTGCTTTGCCCGCCCTGTTCTTCTCCGACGACTTTGGGCTGCGGCTTTCCTCCCTTCCTTTCAAGGCTTGCCGCACAGTGCACCAGCTTTATCATCTCGTTTACCTGCAGGGCCGCTATGATGCTGTTTGTTGTGGAGAGCGCAGGGGTCTTGGGGTCGATGAAGTCCAGCGGGTCGCCGACGCAGGAGTATTTGCGCCACAGGAACTGGTAGTCCTGCTCGCTCATCGCGCACTCAAGGCACGCCGAGGGCGCTATCACCACCTGCACTTTCCCGAAAAACCCCGTTGTGCCCCCGTCAATGAGCGGGACCTTACCGTAACAGTGCGAGTTCAGGTGCAGCCTGGCGCCGAGGTTGTCGAGGCAGGAGAACACGTAATCGAATTGCGAGTAGAAATTTTCAGGAAGCTCCTCAACATTTTTTAGTATCGGGGTAATCCTGATTTTCTTGTTTATAGAGCGTGCGCGGGTTGCGATGACGCGCGCCTTGAAAAGGCCGTTCGCCGCGTCCATCGGGCAGAAGAAGACGCAGCGGTTGAGGTTTGCCTTGACAATCCTGTCAAAGTCAACAAGGGTTATTCTGCCTACGCCGATTTGCGCAAGGCCCTTGACCACCTCGTTGCCAAGCGCGCCCGCACCCACCACCAGCACGTTGAGCTTGGATATCGCATCCTGGTCCCAGCCAGCTATGCGCTTCTGGCGGTCGAACTGGTCCGCATCTATACTTGGCTTTTCGAGCATAGGTAGTTGATGGGGGCAAAAGGTTTAATTTTCGATTAGGTGAACCTTATTTGTTGGTGAGAGAAAATGCCATTGGAAGGGAGGGTCTATCATCGTACGCAACTGCTTCCGGATGAACACGCATTATTCAGAAGGCAGTCGGACAAGACGCAGCTTAAGCATGAAGTAAAAACGGCGCTTAGGAAGATTAAAATGCCTGCAAGCAGCGTGTCTTTTAGAAAGCCTAGAGGAACGGACGCCCACTTTATGAAAGTCTACTTGAAAGACGTGCCTGCGCGAATAGAGCAATTGCCGAAAGCAGAAGAGGCCATACGAAAAGTCCTGCGAGACGGCGGCATTAACCACCTACTCGGCACTTGGACGACAATATCAAGGCCAAAGCAATTATCGCGCAAGTAGCCTAATCAAACAGCTTCTTGATTGCGCGCACCGCGTCCTCTGACGCTTTGTCCATCCGGATCTGGAGTTTTTTGCCGCAGCGCACGCACGAGTTCTGCGAGTTGACCAGGTGCTCGTAGCAGTCCTTGTGGTAGGCCGCGCCGCAGAAGCAGTAGCCGTACTTGGGGTTGTTCTCAAGGGCGTTGACTGACAGGCGGAACGGCGCCTGGCAAAGCTCGCACGCGCCGGCCTGCGTGGTCTTCTCAATCATTTCCTTTACCGCGTCCCTCCCGCCAAGGGACTCGACCTGCTTTTCGAACGGAATTGCCTGACCGGTTGGCGATGCCGCGATTGCCGTCTGGATTCTTGCCGCCACGCCGTTGCCGTTCTTTGGCGAGCCCTTGCGCAGCATTTCAAACAGGTCGAGGTCTGCCTGTTTTGCTGGCTTGTGCCCGGGACCCGGGACGTAGAATAGCGAGCTGTCGTTCTCTGTGAGCTTTGGAGTGGGGGGGTTTTTTGGTTCTGAATAACTGTTCCCAGAAGAATCGGTTTTTTCTGCTGGCAACCCCGGGGTGACCGTCTTTGCTTTCTTCGCTTTCTTTTCCTCTGAAGCCTTCCTTTTTGCAAGCTCGTCATACCCTGATATTCCCAGCCGGAATACGCTGGGATTCGCGCTGTCGCGGCACAGAAACCCCTTGGAGCAAAGGAAGTCCGCGCGCTTTGCAAACTGCAGCGGGTCAACCCCAGTAAGCAAAAGAAGCGAGTCCTGGGAGTTGTTTCCGGACTTGACCATCTCAAAAAGGTCGATGTCGAACAAGAGAAGCTTTTTCGGCGTTCTCGGCGGCTTGACTGCCGCTTGCCTTGCGGGCCTTGCTTTCGCTTGCTCGGGTTTTCTCATGCTCGGTTCGTTCGTGGGTGTTTCCATGACGCTTTGCCACCGTGCGCCAGCTTTCGACAACTAGGACGAAGGCAACTAAGTTAAGCGTATGCGGGAAGGCGCCCCTTCAGGGTATGGCCGCGAATGAAATTTCACGGTAGCGCGGCGATTGTGCGGGTTCCAGCCGGTAAACCCGCTTTTTTGCGCCGCCTGCGGAAAGCGGGTCTACCACCACCGCTATTGACTGCGGGTGGTCAAAATAACGCTGTTGCGTCGCAATGTCGGTGTGTGAAAGGAAGCACCCAAGGCCCGGGTGCGAATGAAGCCAGCCTACGACCACTTGACGCGCGTTGACTGCCGTAAAGAGCTTGGATGAAAGCTCGCCAAACGATGCTTCGGAAAACCTGACGGACACCGATGACGCTTCGTTCGGCGCGGTCACATACCCCTCGACAAGGACCCAAGACCGGCCCCTGCTCTGGCAGAACCTGCCGACCAGGAGACCCATCGTCTCAACGCGAACGCTGGCACCGGACTTTGCGTGGGAGAGCGCGGAGTCGAGCGCGGACTTGCGGAAGTAAACGTCGTACACGAAGAGGATTATGGAAAACCAAAGAAGAAAAAGAGTGTTATAAGGGAAACCGAAAAAAAGGAGTGCGGACCGGCGCAGAAAAACGAAAAGGCAGGATGACTGTAAGAACCGGGAACGCCCCTTGCGGACGCGGGCTGCTTATCCTTGGCAACTATTGCTGCTCCTTTTCTTCTGCTGCCTCGGAGTCTTTCTTCTCGGGCTTTGGGACCGCTTCACCCAATATCTTCCCGCGGAGCTCCTCCATGAGATCCATCGCCTGCTTGTCCGCCTCTGTTTGCGCGCTGAATTCCGCATCACTTTGGGGTGCAAACTCCGATTCGCGGTATTGCTGCACCCTCTGGGCGGGGCGGGCGGCTGGCCGGAAGGAGGGCGTATGGCCCCCGAGCGGCTCTCGGCGGATTGATTGCTCGGCATGGGGTGCGTAATATTCCTGATGCCGCTGTTGCGGCGGCGAAACGTACTGCGTGGCCTGCCGCTGCACAACGGGTTGCGGTTGCCTGACGAATTGCGACTGCTGCCTTGGGAACTCGGCGGCGCGCGGGGGCGCTGCGGGCGCCTTGGTTTCCATTTCAGCAAGGGCTTTTTCCAGGTCTGAAAGGCCGGATTTGAGTGCATCCGCCTGTTGCTCTGCTGGGCCGGGTGATTCTGCAACTGCGCGTTCTGCGGTTGCCTGGACGGGCGCCTGCCTTGCGATCGCCGCACGCGGAGCGTTGGCGACACCCGACACATTGTTACGGCTGGCGTCAAGTTCCCTCGAAAGCGAGGCAATGTTCTCAAGCGCAACAAACAGGTTTGCAACCTTCTGCTCCAATAGCGCGCTCGATGCCTTGACTGACGCACGTTCCTGCTCCTGGCGGAGCTCCCCTGCGCCCATTGCGGAACGCAAGGATGCGACCGTCTTGTTGGTTTCGGATATCGAGGCGACCAGCTGCTCCGTGGAGGATGCTGACCGTGCGGCAATCTGTTCTATTGAAGATGACGAACGTGCGAGGCCCTCGACGGATGCTGAAAGTTTCGCATCGGCGTCCTGGCTTGCCTTGGCTGATGCTTCCTGGGCTTTGCGCAGCCCCGCAAGCTCCGCTGCAACGTCGGTTTTCGTGGCGGAAAGCAACTCCGAGATTGAGCGTGAGAAGGCGTCCTGCGTGTCCATACGCTCGGCCATTCCCGCGATGTTTTTTTCGGAATCTGCCTTCTGCATAGCCAGCTGGGCTGTTGATGCCGCTGAACGGGACAGCGCTTCGATTGACGCTGCTGAACGCGCAAATCCGTCGGATACTGCGGCGGTAAGCCGCGAGTCCGTGTCTTGGAGGGTTCTTGCCAGTTCGTCTTGGGCTTTGCGCACGCACGCCAACTCGTTTGAAAGGTCTGCTTTCGTGGTGGAAAGCTGCTCTGAAATTGAATGTGACAATGAATCTGCCGCACCAGCACGTTCAGACAGCGCGTCCTGGGATTTGCGCAGCCCCGCAAGCTCCGCTGCAACGTCGGTTTTCGTGGTGAAAAGCTGTTCTGATATTGAGTGCGAGAATGCGTCCATCGCGCCAGCGCGTTCAGACAGGGCTGCAATGGCTTTTTCGGAATCGCTCTTCTGCGCCGCTAGGCCTGCACGCAGGTCATCTATCGAATGTGAGGCCTGGGACTCGCGCACCTCAAGGGTCGCTGTAAGGTCCGCTTGGCGTTTGTCAAGCGCGGCTATGGCCTCGGCCTGCTTCGAGTCAAGAGCTGAAAGTGCCTGGGTTTGCTGGGCCTCGAACGCCGCAAGCATCTGCGACTGGCTGGACTCGAAGGTTTTGACTGACGTGGATGTTTTTGACTCGAAATCGGAAATGATTTTCGACTGCTGTGCCTCGAACGCGGCTGTTGCTGAGGATTGTCTCTTTTCAAAATCGGCCAATGCCCAGCCCTGCTTTCTCTCGAACCCAACGGTTGCCTCGGTCTGCTTCTTTTCAAAATCAGTCAGCAGTCCGTCCTGTTTTTTCTCGAAACCGACAATCTTTGCCGCCTGCTCGGCCATCCTTGCGCCCTGCTTTGTGTCAATGGCGGAAAGCGCTTCCGCATGGCGCGACTCTGATGCCGCCACTGCAAGCCGGATCTTTTCCGGCACCGCGTCACGGAACTCGGTGAATTCGAGTGTCTGCTGGCCCGTTGCCTGTTGCGCCTTCAAAAGGCGCTCTGCTGTCTGCGAAAGCTTCGCGTCAACTGCCGCAAGGGCTTTTGCCTGTCGCTCCTCGGCAGCAGTAATAACACCTATTTTTTCAGGAAGCGTGGTCTTGAGGCCGGAAAGGTCGGCACCGAGGCGGTCGGACTGGGTCTGCAGCTGCGAGAACCGCTGCCCCACTATCGTAGAAACGTTGTTTTCGGTTTCCGCAAGCTTGGACGACAACAGTTCGGTCTGCACCTTGAGCTCGTTGAGAAGCGTCTTGGTTTCTTCCACCTGCGTCTGGGAGAACTGCTCGTCCGCAACTGCGGCAGCCTGCTTTTCCGAAATTACCGATGCAACTTCCTGCATAAGCTGTGATTGTGACGAGGATAGCGCGTCTACTTTTGCCGAGACGCCCTCTGCCTGCGTTTTCCATTCGCCAAGCTCGGCATCTAACCCCTCAAGGCGTGCGAGCCTGGTCTCGAGCTGCCGGAGGCTGTTGGCGTTTTCTGGCGCGGTAAACTGCGTGTTTGGGTCATTGCCACCATCTCCGGCGTTTGACGCGGGGATGTGAAGGGAGAATATGCTCCGCTCAAGCGCGTCGACTCGCGAAAGAAGGTTGCCGGCCTGGCTGGGCGTTGTTGTTGCGCTTGCAAAAGTCACGCGGCCGTCAGCGGACGCAAAAACTTCGTTGGATGGGGAACCTGCAACTTGGAGCGCGTCCACCTGGGCCTTGAGCTTCGACACGCTCTTTGAAAGGTTGGAAAACAACACCGTGTTCTCGTGCTCTATTGAATTGATTTTGGCGCCTAGGGCGCCAAATCCCTTTTCCACAACCGCTATGCGTGCAGCGTCCTGGCCGCCCGAGATGCCTTCCATCCTGTGCTTGAGTTCGGAAAACCCGGTTGTGACGTTTACAAAAAGGGCGGCGTTGTTGGCCTCGGAATCCCTGACCTTGCCCTCGACGCGCAAGATGATTTCTTCCATGCTGGCGATTTTTGCCGCCTGCTCCTGGAATGCCTCGGCCTTCTTTGCAAGGTCGGCCACTGTTGACGAAAGCGCGTTGGTCTCGTCTATAAGGCGCGTTTGCTCGGCACGGGTGGCGCCCGTGCTCTGCAGCGGCTCTCCGGGAACGCGCGGGCCGCCCGCTTGCGACGCCTCGTACTGCATGCCGGTTATCATCAAACGTGTTTCTGCGACTGCGCGCGCGTTCTGCTCGACTTTCTGCGAAAGCTCGGCGGCAATCCTGCGGTAGTCCGCAATGCCGTGCTCGTGCTCGGCCTTGAGCGCGCTGATGTCGCGGAGCACCGCGTCGTGGGTGGAATTGATGGTGTCTGACGTGAGCTTGTATTCCGAGAGATTCTTTTGGATCTCTGAAAACACGGCTTGCATCTTGTTGGACTGCGCGGTAAGCAGCCGTTCAACCGCCTTTACCTGCTCGTAGTTTGCGGAGACCTCGGCGCGGGTCTTTTCAAGTTCCTTTGAGTAGTCGCCCAAGACCGCCATGCCGGTGCCGGCGCGCAGCTCCGCAATTGCTTTTTCGTGGGCGTCTACTTTCGCCTCCACGCCAGTCGCGCCTTGCGGTCCGTAGGCAGCTGCACCGCCCGCGACCATGCTGTTTAGCCGGTCAACCGATGTGGACACCTGCGATACTGTGTCGCGGAGCGAGTCGATGGAAAGTCGGAGCTGCTGGCGGTCCACGTCAGCCATCTTCGAGTATTTCTCGAATTGCGCACGCGACATTATCTGCTCCGAAGGGTAGTCCGACTTCAGCGCTATCTTACGTTCAAGCTCCGCTATCTTGTTGTGCGCCGCGTCGGTCTTGATGAAGTAGTCCTTGTCCCGGTCCGCCCATGCTTTTAGCTGCTCGAGCGCGACTTCCATCGGCCGCAGGCGTGAGGACTGCTCGGTGTACTCGGCCTCGAGCTTGCGCACCGCGCTTGAAATACCGGACTCTGCTGGCTTGTCCGCTGAGCCCTGCAGACCTGTTTGTTTGATTGTTGAAAGTTGTGCGCGCAGGTCGGAAATTTCAGACCCCAGCTTGTCGGGCTGGACGCGGTCTATTATGGTGATAATCTGCTCTGCCTTTGACTGCGCGGCCTGGATGTTGTGTTCAAGAGCCGAGACGCGGTCCGAAAGCTGGGAGAGTCCCTGGCCGAACGAAGCGAGCGCGCCTTCGGTCTTTTGCCTAAAATCAGGCGGACCGCCTGCTGCTGCATTGGTGTTTTGCTGGCTTGTTGCTGTGAAAGCGGCAAACGGGGCTTGGCCTGCGGGGCTTGTGCTGGGCGCTTGAGGCGCGTTTTCCTTTTGAGCTGCGTTTTTTTTCAGAAAATCGTCCAAATCCAATACTGGCATTTTCTGCTCCCCTTGAAAGAGTGGTCATGCCGGCCAGCAGTTCTTTCAGAGTCGGTTACGAAAAGTCCGTTATTAAGCCTGCGCAAATAGTGGAACAGTTCGTCAAATGACTAACGCCGCGATAAGTATAGGAAAAACGCAGGCTTATTTCCCGGTTATTTTGCGGGAAATTACGTCAGCAAGGCCTTTGATTGCGTAAAGGAGGCCGGGAACGCTCTTTGGCTCGGTTTTCGGGGCTTGCTGGCCGGCCTGTGACTTTTCGTTCTGGGTGTTGTCTGGTGACGCGACGGTCGAGGCGAATGCTTGGGTGACGTCATTTGCCATCTTTTGCTCTTCTGCATCCTTTTCCGCCTGCGACAGGGTCTGCTCGGTCCAGTCCGCCTCTGACGTGGGATCCGCGCTGACAGTGTGTCTGGCTGCGCCGGCCGGGTTGGGTGGCTGTGGCTGCTTGTTTGTTGGGATTTCCGGTTGCGGCGTTGCCTGTATTTGTGTGAGCACCCGCGGCTTTGAAAGCTTTGGCTGCTCGGGCTCGGAAACCGAGAGTATCTTGGGCCGCTTTGGGTCTGCGGGCGTTGGTTGATCCATGTTGAAATCGGTGCCAAATGCTTAGAGAAAAGAGGCTGGCGCAAAAATAAATATCGGCATACTGGACTGCGGCGCGCTTTTTAAGTTTGAGGCTGAAAAGTAGTGTTATGGCCGAATACAACATCACTGTTGTCCACACCACGAGCGGAAAGGAGACGCTTCTCGCTGTTGAGGAGGCGTTCTCGGTCGCGTCCGTGCTCGAGGTGCTTGCTGAGAGTCTTCACCTTAAGGACCGCTTTGTGCTTGCGACCAAGGAAAACAAGATACTCGACCCGCAACTTACCCTAAAGGATGCGGGTGTTGCTGCGGGTGCTGTGCTTCTTCTGATGCCAGACCCAACTGGCGGCTGAAAAAACAGAAAAAACTATTACGGGTTCAGCTGCGCCGCCACATAGTTGACGCTGCCGCCGGGGTAATAGTTTGTCGTGCCGTCGTAGAGGTACTTGTCCACCGCGGGAGTTGAAAAGTTCAGTTCGGGTGTGGAGATGCAAGTGCTGTTCGCGCAAACCTCGACGTCAAAATAGTACGTCTTGCCTGGAGAGAGGGACAGCAGGGGTTCGTACTGCGAAAACGCGGCTGGCTGCGCAACAAGATATTGCCTGCGCACTCCGGGCGAATCGCCGTAACGCAGGGTGCCGGTCGCATTGGCGTTGGTGAACCAGTATATGTCGGCGTTTGATGTGCGGATTCCGCTGACGGACATGTTGATGAACGCCGGAGCTGAAGAGTTCACAACGGGCAAGGGCGTTGCGGAAGGCACAACGGATGCGATTGCAGTTGGCGTGGCTGTGGCGTTCGGTACTGTGGGTATTGCAGACGCGTTCTCTGTTTCCCCTATTGTCTCATTCGGGCCGAACGTCTTCGTGCACTCGCTGCGATTCTCGAACGTACTGTTGGATACCCACACACCGTTGACGCACTCGTAATACGTCTGTCTGCCGCTGATCGAACCAATACACAAGAAATCCTTTTTAGTGCCGTTGACGCACGCAGGTGCGCTTGGCGCGGGCGTAACCGACGCGACGGCGTTGTTCGCCGGGTTGGCGCCGCGGTTGCCCACCAGCACGAATGCGGCTGCAAGCAGGATAATGACTGCCACTGCTACGGCGTAATAGATTCGGTTGTCGTTGTCAAGCAGGTTTTTTGCCATGGTAATGTCTCACTTCCTTTTTGGCTGAAAAAATCATTTCTTTTTATTGCCGCGAACGCCCTTTTTTACCGCTGCTTTCTTGGCGTTCCCTGTGGCTTTTGCGGTTTTCCTTGCCGCCTTCTTTGCGACCGCCTTTTTGGCTGCTTTCGCACTTGACGCGCGGCCGAGATACTCAAGCACGTGCTGCTGCACCTTGCCCGCCCTGCGCACGGATTCCACGCGGTAGCGGTAAAGGATGCCCTTGATGCGCTTGGTGCGGGTGAAGGCCATGCGACATATATTACGGGTTGGGCGAAGTATTAATACGATTCGAAAGGTGTAGTGAATGTGGACGTTTGCGATATGGATGAGCACCTGAAAGCGGCCTGCGCCGCAGCAAGAAAGGCAGCAGAATATCTCTACCGCAAGCAGGGCGCGGGAAAGACACGCTACAAGCGCGGCCGCGAGCTCGTCACCGAGGCAGACCTCGAGTCGCAGGAAATAATCTTCGACGAACTTGAGCGCTTCGGCCTACCGTTCCAGTCCGAGGAAAAGAATTCCAAACTCACAAAAGGCACGCGCTGGGTCATAGACCCCATTGACGGGACGGAACATTTCGTGCGCAACGCGCCGTTCTATTCAGTGTCAATCGCCCTTGTAAAGGATGACCTGCCGGTGGTCGGTGCGGTGAACGTTCCGGGCTTGGGCTTGGAATACTGCGCACAGGCGGGGGCGGGGGCGTTCAAGAACGGAAAGCCCATCCACGTCTCGCGGGTGGTCTCGCTTGACTACGCATCGGTGTTCATCCACCCGTACAAGCGTTTCAAGATGGCTGGCTATGAGGGCGCGTTCTTGGAGCTTTCCAAGAAGATACGCCACCCTCGCTATTTCGCCTCAAGCGAGTTCGAGCTCGCGTTCATGGCGGAAGGTGCGGCAGACGCGGTCGCAAAGTCTGCATTCAGGCTCTGGGACGTGGCGGCTGGTGCGGTCATCGTGACCGAGGCAGGCGGAAAGACCACCGACTTCGACGGGCGGCCCTGGAATGCCAACTCCAACGCACTCCTTGCATCCAACGGCAGGGTCCATTCCGCGCTTCTGGCGCTGATAAGGCGGGAGCGCTCGAAAGGGAAAAAGCGCAAAAGTTAGGCACTACAACCTGAAGGCCGCAAAAAAAGGAACTTGGAGAAAACTAAAAAATTACGCGGTTCTTCTACCGAGTGGAAACACCGAGCCGCACTTCTTGCAGGTCTTTTCCTTGCGCTTCCAGTTGAAGTCGAACTCCGCGCCGCCGCAGTCCGGGCAGGCGCGCATTTCGGAACTGTGGAAGGACGCCCAGCCGGCCTTGGTCTCGGAGTAGGCGTGGCGGTTGGTTGAATAGGCGACTTTGGGCTCTCCGCCAGCGGGCTTTGCCTCGGTTACCTGGCTGCTGCCTGAAAACTCCTTTTTCTTCTCAAACGCCCGCTCGAGGTTCTTGCTCGAGCAGCGCGGGCAGATTACGGCGTCGTCAGCGTCGAAACGCAGGTTGCAGTTCTTGCATAAGTATTTCACGGGGGCCCCCTCACTTCCACTAATAACGTGGGCGCGAAAAGCTAAAAGCCCGTTGTTTGCGTTTTTGGTTTGCTTTAGCGGGCGCAAGAAAAAACAAAAGACGAAGCGGTCTCTGGCGTTTGCCTGCTGCTATTTTGGCTGTTGCCCTGTTCGTGGCTCTCTGCCTGTTTTCTATTTCTTGAACGGGTTCCGGTACCTTGCCTTGCTTCCAAGCCTTGCCTCAATTTCAAGCAGCCGGTTGTACTTGCAGGTGCGTTCGCTTCTTGCCGGTGCGCCGGTTTTGATCTGGCCTGCGCCGATGCCTACGGCAAAGTCCGCGATGAACGAATCCTCTCCTTCTCCTGACCTGTGAGACACCACAACGTTCCATCCGGCATCTTGGGCTAACCTTGCTGCCTGCATCCCTTCTGTTACTGTTCCGATTTGGTTGATTTTGAGAAGGAGCGCGTTGCACGCGTTCATCGCTATTGCTTTCTTAATTCTTGTTGGGTTGGTTACAAGCAGGTCGTCTCCTACTACTTGGTGTTTGTTTGTCTTTGTGAACGCGGCAAATTCATCATACCCCACTTCCTGAAAACCGTCTTCGATTGAACGCAAGGGGTACTCCTCTTCCAGTTTGCCATAATACTTTGCCAATTCGCTTGACGTGCGTGTTTTGTTGTCAACCGCGTACTTTCCGTTTTTGTAGAAGTTGGATGCCGCTGGGTCTATTGCTATTGTAAAGTCGTTTTCATAACCTAGGTTTGCAACAGCGCCCAAGCAAAGAGCAAACGCGTCGCCCATCGTCTTTACCGGTGGCACGAAACCACCCTCATCGCCAAGGTTGGTGAAGGTTCCACCAAACTTGCTTGAGATCGACCTCTTCAATTCGTGATATGCCTCCACGCTTTCTCTCAACGCAACGGAATAGCTCTTCGCGTAGGCCGGCTGGATCATCACTTCCTGGCAAGCAAGACCACCAGAGGCGTGCTTGCCCCCGTTGATTACGTTGAGCATGGGAACTGGAAGAAGGTTGGTTGCCTTTGGCTTGTAGATTCCTGCTAGGTATTCGTATAGCTCTTTTCCTTGCGCCAGCGCGCCCGCTCTTGCCAGAGCCATAGATACTGCAGTTGTTGCGTTCGCCCCAAGCACGGACTTCCCTTCCGTGCCATCAAGCGCAATCATCGCATTGTCAAGCTTTTCCTGCTCTTCAACGTTCATTCCAACGAGTTTCTTCGCTATCGGCCCGTTTACGTTTGCTACGGCCTTGCTTACTGACTTTCCTTCATATTCCTTACCGCCGTCACGAAGCTCCAGCGCCTCGAACTTTCCGGTTGACGCGCCGCTTGGCGTTATTGCCTTTGTAGTGCCTAACTTTGTCCTTACGGTTGCCTGCACCGTCGGGTTGCCTCGCGAGTCAAGGACCTGCATCGCGCCTATGAATTCTATCTTGGTTGCCACAGTACACACCCTCTTGTTTCAAAGGCAAACAGCGACAGGCAGCGTCTCAGACGCCGCGCTGCTTCTTGAAGCTCCCCTCATATTCCGTTCCTTTTTCCACGTAGTCGAAGCGTATCTGGCATATCTTCATACCCGGGAAGAGCGTAAGCGTAAACGGCGAGACGTTGAGTATCTCAAGCACCTGCACGTTGTCAACGCCGGGGTGGACGAAGTTGGAGCTGATGTGCACCATCACGCCAAGCCGCGCAAAGCGGCTCCTGCCCTGCAGCGTGCCGCACAGGTTTTTCGAGAGAGTGATGCGTTCCTGTGTAGTGCCTAACACCATCTGGAACGGCTTGAGCGTTATGCCGTCCTTTCCTGCGGTAACTTTTTTTTCGCACTTGCGGAATTCCTTTGAAAAGTAGGTGTCTTCATGCACTGCAATCTTGCATTTTCCCTTGGGCACCAGGAACGTGCTGCCAAGCCGCAGGTCGATTGACGCTGCGCCCAGGGTTTCCTTCGCAAAAGGAGTAATCTTGAGTTCCCCTTTCTTCATCATTTCCAGTATTTTCGTCTTTGAAAGCACCATCAGCAAAAGCACCAACAAATTTACTAGACGGTCACCGGCCTTAAATTGCCTTTGTTGGCACGCCCGCGCCAAAACAACTAATTAGTGGAAGTGAGGGGGGTCTGGGTAAAAACCAGGCAAAAAGCCCGCACAAATTCTTAAATTTAAGAACGTCTTACTTGTTTTGTGATTTTTTGGACCAACAACCCGCCACGACCAGCCCCGAAAGCGCAGCCAGCCTGACCACCCAGATAAAGCACACCGTCTCGAAGAGGAAAAGAACGGGCAAGACCGCGGACCACTACGCCCGGCAAAAGGCCACGTGCTACGCGTATTTTCGGGTGAACATCGACGAGCAAAAAAAGACCAAGGCCGCGCAATACACGATTTACGACTTCGTCAACGACTCGTTCCACTTCTCGCCAACCAAAAAGGAGTTGACCATCCGCGTGCTTGAGGCGCTGAAGGAAAAGCCCATGGACTTTACGGAGCTCGCAGCGCGCCTTTCCGCAAAAAAGAGCACGCTTTACCTTTTGCTTACCGCACTTCACCGGTCGGGCCTCATTGACCGCGAGACCAAGCGCCAGCCCTACCGGCTTTCCATATCCTTCTCGTCGATGCTTCGCGAGTATTCATATTGGTGGGAGAACTGGGTGCGCATAAATTAGTTGTATTATTGACGGACAGTGATTTTGTATAAACACGGCCAGCAACCAAACCCGGGCGCAAAACGCCTGGCGCGACGACGTCGAAGAGATTGGCGACGCAGAGGGCGGCATCATCAAAAAATATGTATATCTTGCGATGGCATTGTTGATACTGACTGCCATATTGTTGATTTTTCTGAGGTTTGTGCTATACCTCTGGTAGATGATGCTTTTTGACCGAAGACACAACCACAGCAACCGTCTGCATCGAGGTGCCCCTCAAGCGCGACCGCAAAACCGCGGAGGAGCAGCGCACGCGCCTGCTAATATCAATCCTCTATGGTTTGGGCGGCGTCTTCGTCCTTGCGCTCTTCCTGTTCATAGGGTACCGGCTGCTTTACCCGTACTAAACAATCCCCGTCCGGGCGCCGGCACGCGGTCTTTGCTACCCAAACCCGCAATTCAGATGCCATTAAAAGCTGCGCAACCAATAAAACTTCCTAGCTCTCTTAGGATTCCTAGAGGCAAAAAACCACCGAGGGTGTTTATCGTTATGGGCATCACAGACCTGCTTTTTGGGAAGAAGAAAGTGCCGTCCTTCTCCACCAACGTGTTCACAATCGACACGACCATCCACCCGTTCCGCATCGCGGCGCGCAAGGCCGACTATGCGCAGCTTGACGTTGTCGTGACCAACAAATTTGAGAAGGAACTCCTCACATCCATAATCATAAGCGTGCCCAAGGCGCTTGGCTTTGAGCAGTCAACGCTCTCCCACCAGCGCGAGATACGCGCGGGAACCCTGGCCCCGGGCGAGTCGAAGACCGTGCGCGTGCAGGTCTGGGGGACCGTAAGAACCGACCCGGGCACTTACGAAATCAAGATTTTCGCGCTTTCGCACTACCGCGACTACTCATATGTGCTCAACGAGGTGCGCAAAACAGTGGAACTGAGGGCGGCGTAACCATTTAAAAAGCGGCCTTGCATTTTTCTCTTGTCAATAATAATCCAAGCGCGCAAAGCGCCTCGTAGGTGAACTAAAATGGCGGTAAGAGTTTCTGCTCTCATGGGAATGGACGTATTCACGGACACTGCAAAGTTCGTAGGCAAGGTCTACGACATCATAATCGACCTGCAAAAGGGAGAAGTCACGCGCCTCACGCTCGAGCCAATCAAGGTTGCGAACAAGGACGACGCCAGGCGCATCTTCAAGGAAAAGACAATACTCTACAAGAGCGTGAAGGCAGTTGAGAAGATAGTCATCGTCTCCGCAATCCAGCCGGTTGACACGGAGCCGGTTGAGGAAGAGGCGCCAAAGGAGCCCGAGAAGCCCTTCCAGCACTACTCTTACAAGTACAGGAGATAGTTCTTTCCAGCCCTTTATTTTTCAGTCCTTTTTCTCAATTTTAGAAACGCGACCCGGCCGCCGGGAGTTCTTTTTCTGCGGCAAGGGCAACAACATCCGCCAAATACTACTTGGCGTTCTTTCGGTATTTTTCGTATCCCCTGTAAAGTTTCTCCATCTTCCCCTCGTCCGTGGCTATTTTTGCCATTACTTGCGTTTCCAGCGAAGGTTTTTCGGGGGTTATCCCGCGCGTCCCAATGTTGAGCGGGGCATTTACTGTTGCGGGCTGTCTTCCGCTTACAACCGTCGGGTGGTACTGGCCGAGGTTCTTTCCGAGGTTCTCCTCTGCGACATTCACAACCCGGTGGGGAAGCAGGCCCCCCTTTTTTGGCAGTGCTTTCTTGTGAAGTGGCGGCGCCCTTGGTTCCATGTAAATTCCCCCGTTCGAATCGTTAAGACGATTAGCAAAGCGGGAGTTTAAAAAAACAGCGCAGGTGCGCGTAGTGCCTAACTTTTATCCGGGCGGTTAAGAAAAAGAGAGCATAGCGGGGAGAGGATTTGAACCTCCGATCTCCGGGTTATGAGCCCAGCGGGCACTCCTGGCTACCCTACCCCGCTTCGAAAGAAGAAGCGTGCGGCTGCGGTCGTTGCAACCATATACCTAATTAGGCGCGTTAGATTCTCTTGCCTGTCAACGAATATAATACGCGCGGGCTTGCAGGTGCCCGCACGCGTCAGCGCTATTTCTTGCACTCGGCGATGAGCGTCTCGCCCTGCGGCTGCAGCTGGGGGGTTGGCGCTGACAAAGCACCGATGAACTTTTCCATCGTCTTGATGCGCTCGACGATTTTTCGCGTGTCCACTTCGCTGTTTTCGTAGCGGAGCATGCCCTTGCATTTCGGGCAGCGGAACTGGTTCTCCATCGCGTCGTCGAACTCGCAGCGCACGCAACCCTTGCGGCACTTGTAGACGCACGCGCTCTCCGCGTAGGCGACGCGCGCTCGCAGGTCGTCATACTCGCGCTTCTTCATGGAAAGGTAGTTGGAAAGGGCGCGTTCGCGGTTTAGGTTCCAAGTATAAGTGAACCAGCCGTTCTGCATGTTCTTCTCGCGGCGGTACTCGACAACACCGTAGGAGTGCAGGTGGTTGAGTATGCAGCGCACCTCGGCTATCTTGATGCCGGTCTTCTGCTCGATGGCCTCGTCAGTGCACCCCTCGTCGCCTATTGTCTCGATGATGTACATGCCGTCCTTTCCGGCGATTTCCTTGATGAACGCCTCGAGGTGCTCGCCAACGGGCTGGAATGGCATTGGCGCGGCAACAGCCGGCACCGGCAGCGCTTCCTTGGCGATTTTTTTTGCAGAAGAAGTTTTCAGCCCGGCATGCCTGCTCGCTTTTTTGCAAGCAAGTTTCAGCGTCTTCTTGGCGGGCATGAATATTCCTTCTTTATTTTAGTTTAAATACCTTATTCAAAAACAGCCCCTTTTACGAGGAAAAACGGTTTTTTTCGTCGCGTTTTGGTTTTTTTCATTTTTTCCCGGCGGTTTTTCTTCATTTTGCCTTTGTTTTTTTCTTCCCGCGGTTTGCCACAACCCTTCTCTTATCAACAACCGTCTTTCTTTTTGCGGAGGGCGTAATCTGGATTTTTGCGTCCGGAAACGCCGCGGGGGTTCTTCCGGAAAGCTCGTAAAGGAACAGGCCGAGCGCAGCCACCTCGGAGTGCGGCTGGTTGCCAACCGCGGAGTTCACGTCGCACAGGGTGTACAGTTCTGGCGGCACCTTTCCCGCGCCAACCACAAGCATCACTTTTCTTGGCCTTGTTTTTTGTAGGTCCTCTGCGGTCTTCCGGAAGTCCTCGCCGTACATCGTAAGGTGAATTTTCTTTCCCTTAAAGGTCTTCAGCGCCCTTTTCCAGTCTTTTTCATAGCGCGCGTGGAACTTTCCGCCCCATTTTTTTGAAAGAGCCGAAAGCCGCAAGGCAAGTTCATCGTCCTCTTCGCCGCTGATTATCATCTTTGACGCGCCAAAGGCCCGTGCCGTAAGGCCGCAGTGCGTGGTAATCCTCTTGTCGCGCGACGGCCGGTGGCCAAGGCGCAGCACGGTGATTTCGGTTTTCATCCTGTCAACGACCCCTCACGTTATTTTCGCAACAAGCCGCCGTGCGTCTTTCATCCAGGCGTAAATGGTGCCCCGCCTGAACGCGATTACGTAAAGCGCGCCAACAGCCGCGCCGGCAACGTGCGCGGCATCGGCTGTGCCCGACGCGGCCTCGCGTTTTTTAGCCTCAGCCTGGGCGTCGAGTTGTTGCTGCCTTTCCTGGGCAATCGAAAGCTGTTGTTGTGCCTCGGCTGGTTTTTGCGCTGCGGCGAGCTCTTGCGCTGCCTGCTCCGCCAGCTGTTTTTGTTGCTCAAGGTTTTTGTAGTTCTCCTTTGCAACCCAGTCTGCGGCTTGCGGAGCGGCCCAGTTTACCGCGAGCGCGACGAATGCAAGGGCGAGAATTCCCTTCTTCGGGTCAGCCAGAAGCCCCGCAACCGCCAAGCCGACGATTCCCGCACTGGCCCCGATTATTTTCATCTGCGGGGACACGAGAACGAACGCAAGCCCGCCGGCAATCCCAGAAAGGAAGTATATCGCAAGTGCGTCCTTGTAGGAGAGTGCGGCTTCGGCTACAAGGCAGAACACCGCAAGCCCGACCAAGTTCTCAAGCAAGTGGCCCAAGCCCGCGTGGATGAACAGGTACGTCACCGCGCCAAAGGGCAGGGTTTCAATCCCAAGCGCTCCAGCAGTTATGAACGAGCTTGGCAGGTATGGCGCGCCGTTGGAAAGGACAAAGTAAGTAATGGCGGTTGACGCCACAAGGATGAACGTCGCAGCCCCGAAAGGCATCGGTTTGGGGTTCTGTCGGGTTTGTCTGAGGCCCTCCTTCGCGGCAACAGCTGCCTTTTTTGTCTTTTTCTTCAACAAGGACACCGCTAAGCCTTTACGCTCAGCGGCATAATAAGAACTGGGTCGCAAGACCATAACAAGACCCGCCGTTATGCGGGCATGGCGACCAGTTCAACCCACCTTCATAGAATCCGTAAGATAACTTCGGAGGGGGCGAATAAAAGTCTTGCGGGCTTAAAAACCCGAAATTCCGGTATTTGGCAAAGCCGGCGCTGGCAGCGGCAAAAAAGCGGGCCCAGAGGGGTTCGAACCCTCGACCGTTCGATTAAGAGTCGAACGCTCTACCGGCTGAGCTATGGGCCCAATAATCACAGCAAAACGGCAAGTCCGAAAACAAGCCCGCGTTTTGCTTATTGCGAACAGAACGCCTTTAGGCCTGTTTTCAGTTCGCAATAGGAAATAGCATTCTGCACGAAATGGAATAAGAAGATTGCGTTTTGGCTGGCCTTTCACGTTATTGGGAAAGAGCAGAGGGAGGGAGTCGAACCCCCTTGAATCGCTCTGCAGGCGATCGCGTAGCCGTTCCGCCACCTCTGCGTAAGAATCAGAAATAAATTATTGAGCTAAAGGTAGAAAAAGAGCAGGGGCCGGCGTTTGCACGCAGTGCCTACTTGAAGACGTCCTCTATCTTCTTGACTACAACGCCCTTCCCGGTGACTATTTCCATCGGGTGGATCTCGAGCGAGTGGTCTGTCCCGCGCATCTTGCGTATGTACAGGGTGCGCGTTGCGCCGCTTCCGACGCCCAGGAAGTTGAGGAGGATGACCCCGTCCGCGACGTATTCCTCGACTTCGTACTTGGAGAAGCTCATGCTCTGGCCCGAGCCGAGCTGCTGTTCATTGACTTCCGTTGTCATTATGCACGTCATGCCGGAACGCGATATGATGTACGCCATTTTCAGGATTGCCTTGCGTATGTCCGTGTCCTTGTTGAGCTGGAAGCCCATTGCGGGGATGGAGTCGATTACCAGTCGCTTTGCGCCCATGTGCCGGCAAATCCCGAGGATATCCACCAGGACCTTGTCAAAGTCAAGCTGGCCGGGGAACATCGCGTGCTCCTCTTCCGAGGGCATTCCTGCGCGCGCGCTTGCGGCGTCAACCAGTGCGATTTGGCCACCGTCTTCCGCTGCCTTGATGTCCCAGCCGAAGTTGAGCATATCCTGGCGCATCTTTTCCATCACTTCGTCGAAGCTCACGTAGACTCCCGGCTCGCCGAACTCGAGCGCGCCGCGGTAGATGAACTGCATGCAGAAGATGCTTTTTCCGGTGCCGCAGGCGCCGGACAGGAGGATGTTCCTCTTTTTCGGGAAGCCGCCGCTAAGTAGTTCGTCAAGGCCGTAAATGCCCGATGGCGTGCGTTCCATTTGAAGCCCTCCCCTCTTAACCGGTTACGCTCGCGCAAGATAAAAGGCTTTCACAATGCCTTTGCGGCAGGAGGGTATTTCAACAGCAGGGCAATAACCCTTTTTATGCCGGCGCAGGACGACGTGGCATCGAAACTGGCCCTCTTGCAGGCCGACGTGGAGCAGCTGTGCTTGGAGCTTGACGAGCAGAAAAAGGCGCGCGCGGCGCTGGAAGCCAAGGCGGCTTCACTTTCCGACGGGCTTTTAGAGGCGCGTTCAGATTACGAGGCGCTGGAAAGGAAACAGGCCGAACTGCGGCTGTCCGTCGAGCGTTCGTCCGCGCTTCTTAAGGCAATCGAGCCCGAAAAGCTCGCGGTGGAGCTTTCCCGGCTTTCCTTTGCGGTAACCTGCCTTCGCGACAGCCTGCGGCGGCACGAAACCGATGGAAAGCAGCTAGTTTGACTGCAGCCCCGGCTTTCGTCAATGCGCGCCGCAGTAGAAGCTTATTCTTTTGCCTCCTATCTAGTAATTCGAGTGCGTGTACTGTATGCCCCAGCTTCCTACTGAGATTTGGAGACGCAGGATAGAAAGCGAGTACAATCAGCTGCGCAGCCGGGGCTTTGACTTCGACGTGAACCCGGACCACACGGAATACACTTTCCGCATACTTGGCGATGCGTTGTGCGTGAGGGACGGTGCGCTTGTGCCCGTCAACAGGCACGTGGTATTCCTGCGGCTTGCGCGCGAATACCCTTACGCCGGCGGGTTTGAGCTTGTCTGGAAGACGCCGATTTTTCACCCAAACATCGACGAGAAGGGGAAGGTGTGCATCCGGCTTGTGAACCTCTGGGCTGCGGGCCAGACCGTGGCAAGCATCGTCGATGCGCTTGTGCAGCTTTTGGAAAACCCGAATCCCGACTCGCCGCTAAACTACGAGGCGGCCCAATATTACCTTGAGAACCCCAAGCCAAAGGCAACAGCGGGCTTCCGGCTTTCGCGGCCAAAGATAGTTGGCTGAACCGGTCAGCGCAAAACAGCAGGGTGGGCTGTTGCTGTTGGAAGGGTTGAAAAAAGCGAGTTGCCTAAAGAATGCGCAGAGCCTGTTTTGTGGTTTCAAATGTCGTTCCTTGAGCGCTTACTTGGTTACGTGCAGCTTACTTCAAGTCATCTCGGGTTCTCAAAAAAACGGACTTTCCTTACGCTCATCGGCCTGACCATCGGAATCACCGCCCTAGTGTCGCTGATTTCGCTTGGCAACGGCCTGCAGGCAACGGTCAACCGGCAGTTCGAGTCGCTTGGCACCAACAAGTTCATAGTTGCGCCGGGCGGAAGCTTCGGTTCGGGTGCGGGCACCGCGCTCGGGCTTACTGAACGCGACCTGGACGCGGTGCGCGCCGCCCGCGGGGTAAAGGAGGCGACAGCGGTGATGTCCAAGGCTGGCCGCGTTGATTTCGGGAGCCAGCTTTCCGCATACCTGTTCGTGGGCGGGATTGAGACAACTGCGGCGTCGCGCGACATATTCCTCCAGACCGCCACCTACCGCGTGGACCGGGGCCGGCTGTTTTCAATAGGCGAGCGCGGCAAGGCGATGATTGGATGGGGCCTTGCGAACGGGAAATATACTTTTGAGAACAGGAACATCTCGATAGGCCAGACGCTTACGATAAACAACCGGAGCTTCCGCATAATCGGCTCGTTCGCGCCGCAGGGAAACCCGATAGACGACTCGCTCGTTTACATTTCCCTTGAGGACGCAAAGGAAGTGTTTTCCTCCGACAGGTTTGCTGAGATCGTTGCGATGGCCCAGGACGGCGTCTCGCCAGAGGACGCTGCTGCAGCTGCTGCGAAGAAGCTGCGCACGCTGCACAACGTAAAGGAAGGCGAGGAGGACTTCACCGTGCAGACTCCGGGCCAGCTTGCCGAGACTTTCAATTCAATCATCAACGTTGTCGTGGCTGTTGTGGCGGGCATCGCAGTCATATCCCTCATAGTCGGGGGCATAGGCATCATGAACACGATGTACACGTCCGTCCTTGAGCGCACAACAGAAATCGGGATAATGAAAGCTGTTGGCGCGACAAAGGACGACATCCTCTACCTCTTTGTTTTGGAGTCGGGGACCCTGGGACTTGTTGGCGGGGCGTTCGGAGTCCTGATAGGGATGGGAATAGCGAAAGTGGTCGAGTATGCCGCGCTCGCATCCGGCATCCCCGACTTTTACGCGACGTTCTCGCCCGAGCTCATAGTCGGCTCGCTCGCGTTTGCGTTTATCCTTGGGACCCTTTCGGGCGTGTTCCCCGCGCGCCGCGCAGCCGAGCTTGCGCCGATTGACGCGATTCGCGGCGTGTAGGTTTGGGAAATTTTCGGTCCTGCAGGGTAAAAAAGGAGCATAGCCCCGAGCGGAATCGAACCGCTGTCTTCAGGTCCAGAGCCTGACATACTTGGCCGCTATACGACGGGGCTGCGACAAAACCAGGCCACGAGTTGTGGAAACATTTTTTTGCAGACGATACTATAAAACCCGGTGGCTTGGCTTTTCTTTGCCCCAGCCGAGGATGACGTGCGCCCAGACGAGCACGACAACAACCGCATCCGCAAACCACAGCAACACGTGCGCGGGGTCGAACGCGCCGGCACCCAGGGTTGTTTCTGCCCAGACTGCAAACAGCACTCGCGCGATGTTGAACGCGAACAGGAACGGCGCGTAAAACGCAAGGGCGTAGGCAACCGCCCTCATTTTCATTTCAGACGCATATAGTGCGGAAGCTAGCAACGCCATCATCACCAACCCGGTGCACTCGATTGCCATCGAGTATTTCGCCGCGCCGGCAACCACCGTAATTCCCTGCGCGGTTGCGGTTATCCCAACAGCCGAAAGGAGCGGCACAAGCGAGAGGGCAACAAGGCGCTGGAGCGGGTAAAGAAGGCCGGGCAACGCATAGTCGATTGCGTGGATTGCAGCGTAGAGCAGAAAGAACGCAGCCAGGAACCGGAGGATGAAGCGCTTCTCGTCCGTTGGCCTTCGCGGGTTATGCACAGCCAAAGCACTACCAGGGGACGTTCTTTAGTCCGACCTTGAAAGCTATCCAGTTGAAGAGCACGTGCGCGCCATAGCTTAGTGCGAGCAGGAACACGAAGCCTTCCCAACCTATGAGGGAGCCAAGTTGTGGCGCGGTAAAGCTTGCAAACAGCAGGCTGAGGATTACAAAGCCGAGCTGGTCGAAACCCGGCAACTGGTTTCCGCTTTCGACGTTGAGCCTGCGCTTTACGAAGCTTCCGAGGACGTCGCCCGCGTGCGCGCCGGCTGAGAGGAACAGCGAGACCAAGAACCACTGATCGAATGAAAAACCCGTGGGCACGAGGCCGACCCAACCCATCACAGTTCCCACAAGCCAGCCAACAGCAACGCCCCCAATAAGGCCTTCCCAGGTCTTGTTGTCGCCAAGGATTCGCCGGCCATCCCAGAAGTTCTTGCCGCCGTCAATCGGCGTGGTCTTGATTTTTCCTGCCTTGCCGCCCGAGGGGTTGAGCCAGACCGGGGCCGCGTTTGCAAAATAAGCCGGCAGTATGAGCAGTACGAGTGAGAACATCCACTGGAGAGTGATTTCCATCCTTGTATTCTACCTTTTTTTCCAGATATTTAATCCTGTTGTTGAGACGTCCATATCCTGAACCGTTGTTAGGGCACGGATACTAATCAACGTGGAAATGTGGTCTGGGAGAGCGTATAAATCATTGGGTTTGTAGTAGTGCGCGCGCATTGTTTATGAAATCTTATCGTTTCAGGGTGTATGCGAACAAGCAGCAGGATGCGGTGATGCGCCAGCACTTGTGGGCTTCGAAGAACTTGTGGAACAGCGGTTTGACACTGGCAAAGCAGATGTACGACGATTTTGGTAAGTTCCCAACCCGAAAGACACTTCAAGAGATAAGCAAGGATTCAGGATTGTATTCGCAAGTGGCGCAGGGTGTTTTCGTTCGTCTTTCTCTCGCGTTAAAAGCTAATACTAGACGCAAGAAGGCGGGGTTGAAAGGCGGTTTTCCGCGTTTCAAATCTTTCGATAGGATGAAGAGCTTGCATTATCCGCAGTCTGGTTTCGAGTTGTTACCGAACAAAAAATTGCAAGTCACTCCTTTCGGCAAGTTGAACATCAAACAACACCGCCCAATTGAAGGTAAAATCAAGGCGTTGACGCTGAAGCGGGAAGCTTCTGGCAAGTGGTTCGCCATTTTCACAATAGAACAGGACGAGATAGTGCCGTTGGTGAACAACGGTGGGCGAGTGGGCATCGACTTGGGTTTGACTACGCTCGCCACGCTTTCAAACGGGTTAAAAATAAAGAATCCACGTCATTTTGATGGGCATCGGGAGAAGTTGGCGAAGTTGCAGAGACGTTTGTCAAGGGCGTTGAAGGGTGGCAAGAACAGGCGCAAAGCCAAGTTGAAAGTTGCATTGGCACACGAGAAGATTGCCAATGTCCGCAGGGACTTCTTGCACAAGGCCACCGCCAACTTAGTGAATTCATATTCCTTTATCGCGTTGGAAGAGCTTTCCAGCCAGAGGATGGCGGAACAAAATTTCGGCAAGCAAATCAATGATGCGGGTTGGGAAACGTTCGCGGGCATGATTGCATACAAAGCGGTGGAAGCTGGTTGCAAAGTAGTGTTCGTGAACCCGAAGAACACTACACAAGAGTGCAGCGGTTGTCACGAGTTAGTCAAGAAAGATTTGACCGTGCGAGTACATGATTGCTCGCACTGCGGCCTAGTGCTGGACCGTGATGTGAATGCTGCAATAAACATACTCGTCAGAGCTACCGTCGGAACGACGGAAAGTAACGCCTGTGAAGATGGAGCGATAGTTCCGTCTGTGAAGCAGGAAGCCACGACTTGTCAGTAGGCAGGTTAAGGTAGTTCACCGGCATAACTACTAAAACTTCTACAGTGCCTGTTTGTACAGTGGTTTTTGATGCTCAATGGATGGAAGATAGTGGCCCGCACGGATATGCGCACCAGCATTGGCCGCGACTCAACAGGCGAGACGCTGGAAATACTCCACCACGACGGCCTGGTTGACGAGTATGACGTGCACTCCGTGCTTTATTCGGCCACCCGCGATTCGCAGGCGTTCATGGTGCTTTCCTGCGACGGGCTCTACGAAATAGATGCCTCGGCTTTCCGCATCTCCCCCCCGCCGTCGCCAGTCGAGATGGCAATGCGCGAGCAGAAGGTCCAGGACCGGGCGAGGGTTGCGGATTTCTTTTCAAAGGCAAGCGAGGCGCTGGCGGCCCTTCCCAAAAAGGACGTCGTACTGCGCGTGCTGGAATATGCCAAGGCAAACCCCGCGCCCGAGCGAGCATTTTCCCACCCAAAGCTTTCCTTTCTCGACATTGGGTGCGGCAACGGAAGGCGCGTGCTTTTCGAGGCGTCGGCTGAGGCGGGCGAGTGCGTGGGCGTTGACTTTCACCCGCCAATCTACAACGACTACCCCAACGTGTCGTTTTACCGCACCGAGGCGTCCGAGTTCCTGCGAACGCACAAGCAGCGACAAATCGAAATTTCCAGGATAAACGCGGACTTTTTCCTCGGCAGGCTTTCAGACCCAGGCCGGACGTTCATCCTCGAGAAAATCGTTGCCGCGCTAACTGATGGCGGCGAGTTCTCATTCTGCGAGACAGTCGCGGTTGCAAAGAAGGTCGTCGCAACGCTCAAGATGTTTCCCGGAATCAGCGTCCGCGCCGCCGACTACTGGCAGTCAGCAGAGCACATGTCACGCTCAAGCGTAGGCAGGCGCGAAGTGGAAAAGTTTTTGCGTTCGCATCCCGAATACGCGCAGAAGCCGGAAGCGGGCGCCGAAAAGCCGGAGTCGCGCACCGTTCCTGCGAGCATGCCGATTTTGGTGGTTGCAAAAAAAGAGGATCCGGCAACGGTTGCACAGCAAGAGGCAAGCTCAAGCCGGGCAGACCAGGACGAGACACTACTGCCTGAATTGCAGTCAGTAGTCCGACAGCCATCCAACGGTGCGGTTTAAAATTCGGCGGGGCTAAAAACCTTTACTTCTTCTAATCATTGTCCCGCTGCGCTCACTTGGGGGAATGTTACTATGGAATCTTTCACAGAACAGGAAACGCAAATCCTGCTCAATTTCTGCTCGAACACGGACAAGCGGGTGTTCGTGCTCAAGAACCTGCCCGAGGCAATCAAGGGCGCGCTCTTTTCGCGCTACTCGCGCTCAACAAAGTCCCTTCGCAGGCTCCTTCTTGACGAGTTCCTCTCATCAAAGGAATCCGGGCTCATGGAGCTTGTAGGGCAAGGCACGGGGCCAGACTTGGCAGCTGCCACGCTCAAGGCCGAGGAGTTCTACAACCGGGTTCTCGACGGTTTTGGTGACGACTCTGTTGGCGAGCTTGGCGGCGCGCACGTTGCAATCGAGGACGTCTCAATCGTGTCCACGAAGACAATCGAAGACGCGCGCGTCGGCGGCTCCCCGCTTGAAAAATCCACGCGATACGTGTATTTCGACCAGAAGCGCGATGGAAAATGGCTCTACTACCGCGAGCCCGCGATAATGGCATCCACATTCGCAGACGAGTATTCTGCCTCCATGGATTCTCTTTTCGAAACATATGCCCGCCTCGTTCCGACTCTCACGAAATACGTCGAGGAGCAGTGGCCGATTGAGCAGTTCGAGTTCCAGCCCGACCGCACGCAGCCGGCGGTTCTTTTCGGCAAGCTTGCTGATGAGAAGGCAATCAAGCGCGCAAAAGTCGCCTACACTGGCGCAGTCCGTGCAAAAGTCTGCGATGCCTTGCGCTACCTTCTTCCTGCAAGCACACTCACCAATATGGGCTTTTATGGGAACGGCCGCTTCTGGCAGAACATGATTTCCCGGCTATATTCGCATCCGCTTGCGGAGTCGCAGGAACTTGGTGCGGCCATGCACAAGGAGCTTGGCACAGCCATCAAGCCGTTCGTGCGCCGCGCAAAAAAAGACGAGTATTTGGCGGGCCGGCAAGGGCGAATGAAAAACGCCATTGCAGGAATCGCGGCAGGAGAAAACAAAAACAGGGTTGAGCTTGTTGGTTATGACAACGATGCTGTTGACCGTACAGTTGCAGCTTGCCTCTATCCATATTGTGACGCGCCAATGACCGCCCTGTTGCAGAAGGCGCAGGCAATGACCGAACAACAGAAAGCGGAAGTTGTTGAAGCTTATGCGGGCGGCCGCAATACGCGGCGCGACAAGCCCGGCCGCGCGTTTGAGCAGGCCTACTATGATTTTGACGTCTGCGCGGACTACGGCGCCTACCGTGACATCCACCGCCACCGCATACTCACGCAGGAGCGCCAGCTCCTAGGGTGCAGGCACGGTTTCGAGACTCCCGAAGAATTAGTGCAGGCGGGTCTTGAGAAGGATTATTCGGATGCGATGAAGTCAGCGGCAGTTCTTTACAACAAAATCGCAGAGCAAATGCCGTTCGAGGCGCAATACTGCGTTCCCCTGGGCTACAGGATTCGCTGGCGCATGAAAATGAATTTGCGCGAGGCCTATCACTTCTGCGAAATCCGCAGCGGCATGCAGGGTCACACGTCATACCGCCGTGTTGCGCAGGATGTTTACAGGCACATCAACAATGCGCACCCCGCGTTGGCACGGAACATGTCATTCGTGGATATGAAAGAGTACCCGCTTGGTCGCATCAATGCCGAGATGAGCAAGGAAAACAAGCGCGCATTGCAATAGTTTTTTTTGGGTTAGCCGGCAGTGTAAGCGGTTTTCGCTGGCCATGCAGCTTTTCCGCACCCGTTGCTATTTAGTCGCTTTCAGCAAGTCGCTCTTTGAGACTATCCCCGCGACTTCCTGTCCTCTCATCACAAGAACAGCGGGCGCGTACTTCAGCAGCCCCACAACAGCAGTCGCCGGCGTGCGGACGGAGACGCAGGGGAATGGCTCATCCATCGTGTCGCCGACTTTTTTTGCGGAAACCTTGGCGTAGTTTTCATTGGACAGCAGTTCAAGCATCCAGCGCTCGGAAATGCTCCCTATTGCCTTGCCGTTTTCCATCACCGGCATCTGGGAAATGCCGTTCTTTCGCAGTATCGCAACAGCGGCGCCGACCTTTTCAGATGGCCTCACCGAATACACTTTCGGGGTCATGATTTCGCCGGCAACTGCGCCGCTTGCGGCCTCGAGCGAGTCGAGCGCGGAAAAGACTCTGCTTGCAAGGGCGTACGCGGGGTCGAGCTTTCCCGTCTCAAGCTTTGCTATGAACGACTGGCTGGTTTGCGAGGCCTTGGCAAGCTGAGCCTGCGTGATGCCCAGGCGCCTCCTGCGGGAGGGTATTGTTGAAATCTGCGGAAGCAAGCAACTCGCCCTTCTTCTGCATCTGTCACGTTCGGCGTCGGTTAAATACCTTTCAATCGCTAATGTGTCTACGTGATTCCAATCGTGACTCGCAGGATACTCATCACTTCGGCTTTGCCCTATGCGAACGGCGACATCCACTTCGGCCACATAATGAGCACCTACCTGCCGGCCGACGTCTATTCTCGCTACTGCAAGCTCGCCGGGTACGACGCACTCTACATCTGCGCATCTGACGAGCACGGCACCCCAATCGAGCTTGCAGCCCAGAAAGCCGGAAAGGACGCGGCGACGTTCGTGAACGAGTTCCACGACCGCCAGGCAGCTGACTTTGCAGCGCTCGGCATACGCTTTGACGAGTACTACCACACCAATTCGGACGAGAACACCAAGGTCGCGCAGGAGTTCTTTGCCGAACACAAAAAGAAAGGAGACATTTACGAAAAGGAAGTTGAGCAGACGTTCTGCGAAAAGGACGGCCGCTTCCTTCCAGACCGCTTTCTCCGCGGCACCTGTCCGTTCTGCAGCGCAGAGGACCAGTACGGTGACAGTTGCGAAAAGTGCGGCAAGACCTATGGTGCAGGCGAGCTTTTGAACCCGCGCTGCGCGGTCTGCGGCGGCACGCCCATACGCAAGAAGTCAAGGCACCTGTTCTTTTCCCTCTCGAAATACTCCCAGTGGCTCGAAAAATACCAGTCCGAACAGCCGTTCCCGCGCGAGGTGGTGAACTACCTGGGAAAGTGGATTTCCGAGGGCCTTGCTGACTGGGACATAACCCGCGACGGCCCGTACTTCGGCATCCCCATCCCCGGCGAGGAGAACAAGTTCTTCTACGTCTGGTACGACGCGCCCATCGGGTACATATCCTCCACGCTTCACTACTGCAACGCCCACGGAAAGAATTTTGAGGACTATTGGAAGGGAACGGACGCCGAGCTCGTGCACTTCATAGGAAAGGACATCGTCTACTTCCACTTCCTCTTCTGGCCCGCGATGCTCAAGGAAGCAGGTTATTCGCTTCCCCACCGCATCCCGGTCCGCGGCCACGCCACGATACAGGGCGAGAAGATGAGCAAGAGCCGCGGGAACTTCATCGGGCTTTCGGAGTTCCTCGCAAAATACCCGGCGGACTACCTGCGCTTCTACTACAACTCCGTCACGCCCAACAACTCGTCTGACGCGGACTTTTCCTGGGAGGAGTTCGGCGCGAAGACGAACAGCGAGCTTGTCGGCGCGCTGTGCAACTACTGCTACCGAGTGCTCTCCTTCACCAGCAGCCAGTTTGAAGGGCAAGTCCCGGTGCCCGCGCCCGGGCTTTTGGACTCCAAGCTTGAGAAGGAATTCTCAGCAAAGATTGACGCAATGCCTTCCGCAATCGCAGACCAGCTTGAGCAGGTGGAAATCAAGGCCGGCCTGGAGGCGGGGATGGCCTTTGTCAACGACTGCAACCGCTACTTCAACGACCGCGCGCCCTGGAAGCTCGCAAAGGAAAGGCCGGAGGAAGCGAAGGCCGTGATGTTCCTTGCGGCAAAGGCGGCGTACGCCATCTCAATCCACTTCCAGCCGTTCATACCCTTCTACTGCCAGAAAATCTACTCCCAGCTCGGGTTTGAAGGGGACGTTTCGGCAGTGCGCTGGGCAGACCTTTCGGCGTTTGCGCCCGGCAGGAAGCTTGCAAAGCCGGAGATAGTCTACCGGCCGCTTGAAAAGGAAGTCCTCGCGGCCGAGGCTGCAAAGCTTGCCGCTGCTTGCAAAAAAATAATCGTTTAACCAGTTACGCGTGGTCGTGTGGATAATCCAAGGAGCAGACGAAGAGTAGGTTTACATGAGTCTACGCCCACTGTTGACGTTCACGTCAACAACGCCACGAAAATTGCCGGCCGGCCGGTAACGGGCCTCATTGAGGCGCTGCACATCGAGGGTTACCATCCGAAAAAAGACGAGCAGCACATCATCCGCGTTTTTAAGGAAGAAGCAGAAGAACGCAACATTTCACCAGAGGACCATGCGCGCGAGATGCTGGTTTTGTTCCAAAGGCATTGGGAAAAGAATAACGCAGGCAACCCGCGCGGCTGATTTTTGGCAGTTGCCTCCGAACCACATCTCCCAAGCCCGTTTTATTTATTTCCACCACCATACTATCTTCCGTAATCGGATGGGGTTATGGTATAACCTGGCAGAACAGCAGAGGCAACGGAACCTTCGGGTCCCAAGCCGCTGAAGCTCCAGCAAAACCTGCGCCTCAAAACGCACGTTTGGATTAACTTCCTGTCAGGGAGCAAGGTTTTCCGAGCAGCAGCGCACCAGTTGCGTTGCGTGCGATGACTGAAAGACTGGAGCGCGGATTGGCCTTCGGGCCAAGATGAACGCGCCAAATGGAGAAACCTGCGGATCGGGGTTCAAATCCCCGTGACCCCATTTCATTTCTTTCTGGTTTTTGAGACTTTTTCGCCGGAGTTTATATTTTCGTTGTTTCTAATGCTGTCATGCAAATCAACTTCAAGCGCTATCTCCTCTACCTTGTCCGCTGGCAGCTTTCCACGCCCATACTTGCGTTCGTGATATTGTGGATGGCCGGCTACGACACGCTTACCGCGACCATCGTCGCAAACATCATCGGAGGCCTCATCTTCTTCTGGGTCGACCAGTACATCTTCACCTCAAAGGACCTCGCCGCCCAGTGGGAAGTCAGGGAGAACGTCAAGTGTTCGGACTGCGGCAAGCTGGCGCGCGGCTATAGGCTCGTAAGGACCGAGAACTACGACAAGACAAGGGACGCGGCACCCAAGTTCAGGTGCGAGTCCTGTTCGCAGAGGAAATCGGAAGAGCTCAAGAAGACGGGAATAAAGGTCTAGGCTTTTGCCTGTCCTTTGGCCGGCTCTTTGTTTGAAATTATTTCATCTATAGCATAAGCAATCTTTTTGGAAATTTCCGGGTCAAGGAATTTTTGTTGCTCTGGCTGGCGTATCTTACTGTAGGTTAGGTTGTGGTCCGGATCCAGTTTTTGGCTAACCGAGTAGTTGTTTGCAATGTTCTTTATTCTTGTGAGTTTTGTTTTCATTTTTTTATGCAGTTGTTTTGGCAAGGCGTGGTCAATCGCAGGAACTTCCACGTAGTAGTTCCCGCCAAATTTGATTAGAAGAATCTCGTGAGGATACCACAAACCCGGCGCGCCCATGGGTCCGACTTTGAATTTTTTTGGTTTGGCTTTTTCGGCATGACCCAGTATGTCCGGCGAAGATGAATGAAAACTGAACACTGTCGCGTCGTGTCTTTTTCTGTATTTTTGCAGGGCAGATCCAAAATCAAAGCTGCCGTCTCGGGTTTTTATTGCCATTATCTTAGCTGCCAGCTCTGGTGTTTCGTCCCTGGCAATCCCATATGTCGTTTTTTCAACAGGATTCTTTTCCAGCACGACCTCGTGGCCTAGTGTCCGAAGGATGCCAGCGCATTTTCGTGCGTGGTGTCCAGCGACAGTTTCCAAGGGGTGCTCGTTCCACAGGATAACTACTTTTGCCATGATTTGATTCGTTGCCCGGCATTTTATTCCTATGGCGCGGCCGCCATACTCCTTTATTTTCAGCTTCCTACAGTACTTGCAATGGACTACGTAATCGGCTGCGACGAGGCAGGCCGCGGCTGCGTTTTAGGCGCCCTAGTCATGGCCGCGTTTGCGGTTCCCAAGGAGCGCGAGCTTGAGCTCAAGGCGGCAGGCGCGCGGGACTCGAAGGAGCTTACCCCGCAAAAGCGCGAGGAGCTTGCAAAGACTTTGGGTGCGATTGGCAAGTACGTGACACGCCACGTCTCCGCATCCGAGATCAACGCCGCGATGCTGAAGAAGAAGTCGCTCAACGAGCTTGAGGCGGAAATCATCGCAGAACTGTTGGACGCTTTCGTTTTGGGTTTGCAAAAAAAAGGCTCCACCATCAACACCATTTACGTCGACTCCCCGGACCCGGTCCCGAGAAAGTACGAGCAGCGCATCAGAAAGCACGCGAAGAACCTGGCGAAAATAAAGATAGTCAGCGACAACCATTCCGAAAACAAGTACCCGTGCGTAGCTGCGGCGTCGATAATGGCAAAGACCGAGCGCGACTTCGAGCTTGAGAAAATCCACAAGATTTTCAAAAATGAGGAAATCGGCTGCGGTTACACGCACGACAAGGCCACCATTGCCTTTGTGCGCAGGCACCTGCACGACGAGAAGCTCGCGCCCTATCTCAGAACGCAGTGGAAAACCGTGAAAAACATGCAAATCGTGCAAATTGACCTGAATAAATTTTTCTAGTTTTCGGCAGTTTGACCAGCCTTCCACTATTCCGCGTCTTGGATTTTATCATTGGAACTCCGATACGCGAACTGCGGTCGGGTCGACTTTATATACTGAAACTTTTTACTCATATTCCCCCAACTTCAACAAAACCCAAAAACAAAAATTGCGGGTTTTGGAAGAATCCGAGTGTAAATGCGTTTCGGCTCAATTAATTGGGCTGTTTGAGTGGATTCGTAGAGCGAAGGAGTTCCACCGGCTTGTCCGTGTTCGGAAATCTCCCTCTTTGCGGAACCGCACAAAGAGCTCCAATTGCAAACGTTCGGCCGAACTGGAGAAAAATTTATGCAGGGCCCTAAACCAGCCCGAAAATTGGTTTGTCTCCGAACCGAAACGCAAAGCATGAATCGGGCGCTTTCAAAACCCGCCTTTTTCTATTTAAAGATTGGGCAAAGCAAAGGCTCTTTTTTCATCGTTGCAAGAAACAGCGAAAGCAAGAGAATACGGGAAGCCTGCATCTGCTTTTTCTATCTTTCCTGCAGTTCTTTGAGCTTGAAGAAGCACTTGGCGCAAGCTTCGGCGTCCTTGTACGCGCTGTGCGAACCTGAAAGTTCCTTTGCAAATAATTTCCAGTGAAGCTGCGAGAGCGTCGGCCACTTGTACCCGTAGCCATATCCGGTCTTCGGTATTGCGCAAAGGTCAGTAGTTGATTTCATCGTGCAGAACTTCTCAATCTCCTTGAGCGTTTCGATGTCGGAGTGCAGACCCAGTCGGTAAAGCTCGGCGCCGAGGATTTTTTGGTCAAAGTCAATGTTGTGGCCAACCAAGGTGTGCGCCTCATCAAGGGCATCGATGAACTTTTCAAGGGCGTCCACAAGGGCAATTCCGTCTGCAAGCGCGCGCTCGGTTGTAATGCCGTGGATCCTTACAACGTCTTCAGGGATTGTGAACCCTTCGGGCTTGATAATCAGGTCCGCGCTTTCCTTGAGCTTGCCCGCATCATCATACATTAGGAAGCCCAGCTGAACCATGCGCGGCCAGTTGTCCGTGTCGCAAAAGTCCGCATCCCAGCGCACAGGCAGGCCGGTTGTCTCGGTGTCGAAGAAGAGGTACACTATGTTCTTACCATCCTGTAATCTTTTTAGCTGATTGCCAAGCGCAGCTTCACTGCGCCTGCTGGAAGTGTTCGAAGAACTTGCGCGTGGGCTTGAGCAGCCGCGTGTTGCCCTTCTTTTCGGAGATGATATAGCCGCGTTCCTTAAGCTCGGCAACATACTCATAGATTTCGCCGCGGAAGTAGTTCTTGAGCCCGCTCTGCAGTATCTGGCCTTTCTTTGCGATGAGCGCGAGAATCTTGAGCGATTTTCTTGAAAGCTCAATTTCCTTTGAAAGCTGCGAAACTGCGGGAAGGTAGATGCTGCGCACCTGCAGCCGCGCCTCGTTGTTTATGAATTCAATCATCAGTGCGGACTGTCTTTCGTCGTATTCCGCCTGCAGGTTGTAGACAAAGCGGGTGGCTTGTTTTACCGTGCAGTGCGAAAGCAATGCAAGTTCTGCCGGAGTGAGTGGCTTGTTTGCAAGTAGCAACGCTGCCTCGATTACCTTGGCCTTGTCCAGCTCGGGTCTTTCCTTTGCAACCTCGGAAAGCTTGTCAAGTGCAGACTGGCCTATGTCGCCTTCCTCCTCGTATTGCGGCTCCTCCTCTTCAGCGTCTTTTGTTGTCATCGAGCCTTTGGAGTCGCCTTCGGAGGATTCCGTGTCAGCACCAGCAATGGTCTTTTCGGGGGTGATTGTCTCCATTAGCCGGGTTTCTTTTTTGTCTTCCGCTTCAGCGGCCTTCTGCTCCTCAATGGCTTGGCCTATCGCGTCGGAAGTCTTCTCAAGCTCGGCGCCGCCAATCTGCTCCTCGTGGGCGTTGATGGCCTCTTCATTGATGGACTCCACAAGCTCGGCCTCCATTCTGTCCGCCTGTTGCCTGAGGTCCTGGACTTCAGCAGTTGGTTTTACTGGCTTTCTTGCCATAGGCGTTACACTCGGTCTTTGCTTGCAACTCTAGTGGGTAATAGTAGTCAAGGCGGGGTTTTATAAAAATGCTTCAGCCCAAGCAATAGCGGCAACAGCCGGCTTTGCGCTGTTGACTAACTGCCTGCGTGTTGTAACAAGGGCATTGAAACTTAGGTGTAGACTATGGCAGAGACTCTGCTTCCACAGGAAAAATATCTCGAATCGGGCATCCACATCGGGACCAAGACCAAGAACGGCGGGATGCGCGCATTCATCTACAAGGCGCGCGAGGACGGCCTCCACGTGCTCGACCTCAAAAAGATGGACGAGCGCATGAGGCTTGCTGCAGGAATGCTTGCGGCATACGAGCCCTCCACAGTGTACATAATCGGCAGCAAGGACAACGCCTTCGGTCCAATCAACAAGATGTGCGAGCTTACGGGCTTTAACGCCCTGAACAACCGCTTCACTCCCGGCCGCTTCACAAACCCCGAGCGCGCCGACTTCGTCGAGCCGGCACTCATCTTCGTGACCGACCCCGGGGTTGACAAGCAGGCCGTAAAGGAGGCCAACGTCATCAACGTGCCCGTAATCGCGCTTTGCGACACCAACAACAGCACCCGCTTCGTCGACCTGGTAATCCCGGCGAACAACAAGGGAAAGAAGGCCATCGCACTCGCGTTCTGGCTCATCACCCGTGAAGTGCTCAAGCTGAAGGGCTCAATCTCAGGCTACGAGGAGTTCACGGCAGTGCCGGCGGATTTTGAGTAAGTTCATTTAGGCGGTTTCTCCGCCATCATCTTTCTTTTTCTTAAAAAATTAGATTTTTACAACAAGGCCTTCCTTAGCCGCAACCGCCTTCACTCCAGTCTCCTTTTCAAAGCGCGTCAGTTCCTTGTCTATCCCTGCCTTGAGGAAGCGCTCGCCAAAGTGCGAAAAGACGATCATCTTGGGCTTGTTTTTCATGGACGTGACCCCGGCGATGACTTCATTGAGGCACAGGTGGAACTCGAACCGGTCGGAAGCTGGCCGCAGGCAGTTCACCACAAACGCGCCAAGCCCGCCTTCCAAGTCATATTGCTTCCATAGCCCTGCAAAGACCTGCGTGTCAGCTGTGTACGCGACGGTCTTGCCGCCTGCTGACTTGTAGATGAAGCCGATTGACGAGGGGTCCTCGTGGTCGCACGCAGTGGCGGTGAGCTTGCCTGCATCGAGCAGCTGGCGGCACTCGCCCGGAGTCATTGCCTTGCAGTTGAGAAGAAGTGACTTGAAGTATTCGGGGACCTCCTTTTCGAACTCGCCGATTCCCTCAACCACGCTCCGTGCCGCAAGCAGGGTGCCGAACTTCTTGTGCCAGTGGTCAAGGGTCATCGCCTCAATCACAATCTTGGCGTCGCCAACGTGGTCGAGGTGGCAGTGGGAGACAAAGACCGTGTTGAGGCCCTTGAAGGAAAGCTTGTTCGAGAACGTCTTGAGGAACGCTCCGGGACCCGGGTCGCAGTGCATCACCAGCTTGCCGTCAGTTAGCCGAAAGCCGCCCGTAGGCATGGCCTGCGTGTCAAGCACTACCCGACCGCCCCCGCAGCCTAGGAAAAAGAGTTCCATTGCAATACAATGGGCGCGGGAAGAAAATAAAAGGCTGAAGCGGGGTTGCCGAACGAAATAAAAAAGCGCTCGCAGTCGTGTCTTTCGTGATGTATATGGGTAGGTCTCAAAAGGGTTTTATTCGCGATATCAACGCCGGGCGTGCAAGCAACCGTCCTTTTTGGACGGAACAAAAGAGACAGGCTGCCCAGACGGCTCAAGCCAACGCGGCCAGGGAAAAGGAACTGGCCGTGCTGAAAGCCAGGTCAGAAGAGCTTCGGAATTCATATTCCGCCGCCTTGAAAGCCAGAGATTTCGTGAAGTGCAGGGACACTTTGCAGCAACTATCGCGGGTTTATAGAGAGCGAAGTATGGATCACCACTATGATGTTGTGATGGGGCGTTTGGATTCTGCGGACAAAGTCGTCGATTCCCTTCATGAGATAAACGAAATCCGCGCCAAATACCCTGCGGAACAGAGGACTGCGGTCGGAGTTAGCAAACCATCGAAGACGGATTCTGAAGACCTGTACACGCATCACATCAGAGCCGCAACCAACATAGCAAAGCTGTTCAAAAAGCCAGTAGAGGAGCATCCCCTTTCAAAGGCGCACTCAAACGAAGCCGCGGCCATCAAGGAGCATTATTCCTCGTTGGTTAAGGTGGAGCGCATAAAGCGTATAGAAAAGGACTTGGCGATGCTCAAACCCGAAAATATTGGTTCACTCAAGGACTTGTTAATGGGAGAGCTCGCCCGGTTGAACGGTTCTCCCTCGGAGGCACGGACGCACTACATGCGTGCTTTTGCACCCGGCAAGGAACAGCGCGACAATGTCCGCTTCATCGTAGATCTGAACGGCCGGGAAACTGCCCGTAATATCCTTGAACTTGCCGCGCCTGAAGGCGAAAAACCTACGTTGTTCGCCCGAAGGATGTTTGCGGAACATCTCTACTAGATGAAATAAGTAGAGCTTTAAAATAAGAAATAAAAAGAAAAAGTGAAAGAGGAACTATGTCCTCTTTGCGTATTTCTTGGTCCAGCGCAGGTGCAGCGGGTTCCTCGTCTTGGAGTTTACCTCGCACTTGTGCGAGCAGTAGTGGCTCACTACGCCCTGCTTGGTGATGAACGTCACGCCGGTGCCCACCGGGTACTTGTTTCCGCAGAATGTACAGACTGCCATTTATTTGGTAGCACCCCGTGGCTTGATCGGCTTTGCCTCGCGCTCGGTCTCAAGCAGTATCAGGTAATCCCCCTTGCGTATGGGGCCCTTTACGTTGCGCCTAATGACACGGCCCTGGTCGCGGCCCGAGAGCACCTTGCACATTACCTGGATGACCTCACCGAACACCCCTGACCGGCCGAGGATTTCGACTACCTGCGAGGGGTAGCCTTCGAAGTTGGCTGGGATTGCAGATGCGTCGGACGCCTTTGTCTCGAGTGACTTGGCCTGCTCCTCCTTTTCCTTCTTGGATTCAATCTTCTTTTTTCCGCCCATTGTAACACGTCTCTAAAAGTAAGTCAAGCTAGATGGAGTTATTTCTTCTTCTCCTCTGCCTTGGGCGCGAGGGCAACAGCCTTCTCTACGACCTCCTTGAGCACGGCCTCGGCCTTGTCCGCCTTGGCCACTGCGACTGCCGCAGTCCCCACTCCCAGGCCAGCGGCCTTTCCAAGCGTGAGCTTCTCCGAGATGAACACGTACGGCACCTTCTTCTCACCACAGAGCATCGGAAGGTGCATGACGATTTCCTCAGGGTCGACGTCAGCTGCGATGAGCACGAGCTTTGCGTTCCCGCGCTCGATGGCCTTTGTCGCCTCGTTGGTTCCCTTTCGGAGCCCGCCGCACGCAAGGCCGGCCTCCACTACCTGGAGTGCCTTCTGCTGGACGTCGGAGGGGGTTTCGTACTTTACATAAGATTTTGCCATTTACAGATTCACCTTTCTCAATTTCGCTTTCATTGAAAGACGTTTCATCGCTTTCCCCGGGCAGCAGTCGCCGTCCCGGGTCATAAAGCCAGAGTCCGCAAAAACGCGGAGAACTAGCGAAGTATTTTAGTGCAAATAATGATTTAAAAGCGGATAGGATTACAAGAAACCTTAGGCAAATGGCAGGAGCGATGAGTATGAATGGACAGACGAGAACGGCAACCCCTGGCAGAGTCCCCCGTTAGGAGTAAAGCCGCGCAGGAAGTCGCCTTCGATCACATAAAGTTTTTAGATACGCTTGACCCGAAGGTTCATTGCGAGCTAAACCACCCTATCTACACGGAGTACGCCCGCGAAGTTTTTAACAAGACCAACTGGTCTGCTAAAAGCGCCCGCGTGGACGAGCTGCTGCGCTTTGCAGGAAGCAAGATGCCGGAGTTGACGGGCAAAACCCTACGTCCGGGAACGGCGCGGTTTGAGAAGGCATTCATAAAACATTACTCGAACTCGCTTGCGTCAATGTGCAGTTCGATACTTCGAAACATGAAGTAGCCGAAAGGACCGCTTTCCCTACAGCCAGTCCTCTTTCTTGAAGTACAGCGTGGTGCCTACCATCATCACAGCCATCACCGCAAGGAGCACGTAGAAGCCGTACTCGAATTCGGTCTCGGGCATGTTGTGGAAGTTCATCCCGAAGATTCCGGCAAGGAGCGTGGGCGGCATCAGGATGGTGGATATTGCTGCCACCCGCTTCATCGACTTGTTGAGCGTGTTTGACACGGAAGACAGGTACGCTTCCATCACGTTGGTGACCATGTCGCGGTTCATCTCTACGTTGTCCAATAGGCGCACGAGGTGGTCGTAGGTGTCGCGGTAGTACGGCGCGTTCTGGTCGCGTACAAAGCGCACCTCGCGCCGCGAAAGCGACCCGGCGACGTCGCGGAGCGGCTGGACTTCCTTGCGGAACGTAAAGAGCAGCTTCTTCATGCGCAAGGCTTCTGAAAGCGTGGCCTTGGTGGGCTGGCCGAGCACCTCGTCCTCGAGACAGTCGAGCTTTTCCGTTATTGCGTTGAAAAGCGGGAAGTAGTCATCGACAGTCGCGTCCATCACCGCGTACAAAAGGTAGTCCGCGCCAAGCGAGAGCAGGTACGGGTTCTTCTTGGCCTTCTCGTAGACGACTTCCTGCGTGGTGGCATTGTCAATGCTGTGGGTGATTATCCAGTTGTCTCCAAGGAAGAAGTTGAGCTGGGTGGTCTTTCCGCTCACAACGTCCGTCTCGTCCGGGCCTATCTCGTAGTCCGGCCCGGCGCCTGCGGGGATTGCGGGCACCTTGAACGAGTGCACCACCACGAACGCGTAGTTCGGGTAGACTTCGACCTTCGGCCGCTGGTTGGTCTTTCGCGCGTCCTCGATGGAAAGCTCGTGAAGCCTGAACGCGTGCGCAAGCCCCTCAGTTTCCTTGGGCGTTGGTGCGTCCACATCCACCCACACGGTGTTGGACTTTACCGCAGCTGCCTTGGCTATTGCCGCAAGGTCGGACTCTTCCCTGGCCTTTCCTTTCGAGTAGATGAGCGCGCGGATCATTTTTTCACTTGATTTGAAAACGGCCCGGCGCAAATTAAAGCTTTTTATTGCGGGCTTACGATTGTGATGTGGACGCGGTGCATTGGGGTTGGGCTACAAAAAAGGGCAACTGGTTCTTTTCGACCTCGACCAGACCATTGTTGATGCGATTCCCCTTTACGACCGCGCGTGCAGGAGGGCCTTTCGCGAGCACTTCAACGTTGAGTGCAGCGCATACGAGTTGGACTTTGCTGGAAAGACCATGCCCGCGATAATTCGGGAGGGTTGTGAAAAGAAGGGCGTGCCAAGAACGGAGTACGATGCCAAAGCGCACCTTGTGATTCGCGACTTGATACGGTATTTCGACAGCTACGTTTCGCAGAAGGATTCGAATATCAGGGTCCTTCCGGGTGCAAAAGAGCTGCTTGAGGCGCTTTCCAAAAAGGGCATCCTGCTAGGCATAGTGACCGGGAGCGCGGAAAAAAGCGCAAACAAGCTTCTTTTTCGGGCGGGGCTTCGGCGGTATTTTGCGTTCGTGGTCGGCGGCGAGCGTGCTGCTGACAAGAAGCAGGCTGCCAAAGAGGCGCTTTCCGAAGCCAAAAAGGCGTTGGGGTGTTTTCCGAAAAAAGTCGTCTTCGTGGGCGATTCTCCACGCGAGGCGCAGGTTGCAAAAGCCGAAAACTTCGCTTTTATCGGAACCGCAACAGGTTATCACACGAAAAAACAGCTCAAAGATGCCGGGGCGGCCTTCGTGTTTGCGGACCTTTCAGGCACCAAAAAAGTCCTGGCTGCGATATTGTCGCAACTTAAATGATTGCTTAGTTTGTAGTGCCTAACTTTCTTCTTTTGTTGGGTTCCGCCTAGCCCGTTTTCAGCATCCTTTCCCTTTGCGCCTTCTCGTCCCTGCACAAAAGCGTGACCGCGCTCGGTCCGTGCTCGTCGGTGACAAGGTATCCAGTTTCCTGCGCAAGCTTCTGCGAGAAGTCGTTTATTTGCGCCTGTGTCGGCATCTCATCCTTTTCCAAAATTATGTATGACGCGCCGACATGCATATAGCTCTTGGCCTCGACGTAGTCCGGCTGGGCTTTTTCTATCAGTTTGGTAAAGCCATCGATCGCCGCATCGGTCATATTCAGGTTCCTCATCAAGGTCATCCGCAGGACAGTCCGTGCCTTTCCTTTCAGGCTTGCCATCAGCTCAAGCGACGCCTCGTATTTTTTCCAAGTGTCAGGCTCCTGCGGCAAAAGGAGTCTTTCGTGCGAGAACTGGTCGAACGCGGCAAGCGAAAGGTAAAGCTGGGTCGGAAGCGCCCGTTCATCAGCAAGTCGTTCAACCATTTCCGGTCGCGTGCCGTTGGACGCAAGGAACGTCGTCAGGCCCATCCTGTGGAACTCCTTGACAAGTTCCGGAAGCTGGGGGTAGAGCGTGGGTTCGCCTGCAAGCGAAATAGCCACATGCCTTGGCTTCTGGCTTCTCTTCCAGGAGGCCATATTCACTTTTGAGTTGCCAGGGAAGCCGTTGAGGTTGTGAAGCTGGGCTTTAATCGCCCCTTCAGCAATGTCTTTCGCACCATCAACTCCGGCCGTCCACTGCGCGGAGTAGCTTGCAGGGTCGCGCCAGCAGAACACGCACTTTTGCGTGCAGAACGGCAGGGCCGGCGTGAACTGGACGCACTGCTCGCTTGAAATGCCGTAGAACCTGTTCTTGTAGCACGAGCCTCCGGTGAGTATTGCCTTCTTGCACCAGTGGCACACCTTCACAGCCGAGTGCCTGTGCGGCCCGACAAGCTCGTAGCCTGCCTTTTCCAGGCGGTGAAGCTGTTCCTTGGAGAGGGCAGCAGGCTGGGTGGTTCCTGCAGGCTCAAGGCAAATGGCCATAGAATCTGTTTTTGCCTGCCAAGGTATTTAGTGCCTGCGGATGGGGGCAACAGCGGTTTTTAATCGGTGGCGTTTCTAATGTTTTCAGAAGGTGGTTTGGAATGACTCCACAAAACGAGGCTACCCGCAAAGGCAATCTTCCCGTTTCTCAAGTTATGGAAATGAAGGGAAAATTAGCCCATCTTGATGTGCACATGCCGGATTCAGACCATTATTTGCACAGTTTTGGGAAATTCCTATCCAAGAGGATATGCGACCACCAACTCGCCCCCGCAGGTTTTCATACTGCCGCACAGCTGGCGCTTTTTGATTTAGAACGGGGGAAGGACGGCTATACAGGAGAACCCATACGTCATGACTTGGTCGGTTTTCCACCGTTTGTGTTTCGGACTTACGCGCTGATGATTCCCGAAATAGCAAGCGCAGTCTGCCCGCCAAAATTTGCCGCGGCTGTGAAGGATGCGTTTGAGAAATCCAAACAGTGACGTAACGCTTCCGCTTGGGTTTCAAAAACAATAGAAAAAGAATTGAAAAAAGAAAAGAAGCCTAGAATGAGAGTGCGCGCCGGTCCACTACCATGACGTCCTTCACGTCAAGTACGGACGAGTACGGCAGCATGGCCTCGACGCCCTTCTCTCCAAGCCTCTGGGCGAGGGTGGAGTCGGGGTTGGGCTCGATGAGCACGCTCTCTATCTTTCCGGACAGCTCGTTGATGTAGAGGTCCAGCACCCGGCCGAGTTCCTCTCCGTCTGTAGTGATGATTCTCTTTCCAGCGAGCTGTTTTGCGATCGCGAATTTGACCATATTTTCACCTTCGTAAAAAGCATTGGGGAGCCTTTGTATAATTTGGATATGCTTCTAATGTTTTTAAACCCGTTGGGAATTTGCAGGCGCGGTTTTTGCGAGGTAAAGTCGGTTTTATATACCGGCCGGCAGTGATTAACCTGTCTTACGTTACGGGTGTGTGGAAATGAAGGTAAAGGACGAGGTTCTCACGGTAATCGACGCTTTGAAGAAGGCCGGCTTCACTCCAGTTGACGCGGTATTTGAGGGTGCGGTAGGGGTAAAGGAGGACACCACGCTCGCGTTCATGGACAAGCTCAACGACGCGCAGATGGTCTCCGGAGTGGTCAGGGTAATCTACACGACTTCGGACAATGCAGTGCGCTTTGTGGAAATCCCTGTTGGCGAGCAGAAGGCACAGGAAGGCCAGTAGGGGGGTTCCGGCTCGACCGGGCATCGCCACCAACCTAAACCTCTATTTCTATTTTATTTTTCCTCTCTTTCTTTGCTTTCTCAATAGCATCCTCCACTTTGTCATAGTGGAGGTAGATTGCATCGCCAAAATCCTGCAGCCCTTCAGCAGCCACAAGGGCTTCGGCAATCGACTTTTCCTGGATTTCCTTTTGCTTTAGGAGCTTCTCAAGCTTGGCGTTCTTGGCCTTCTTTACAGGACCGGAAATTGCCGCTTTGGAATAATATTCGTCAAGCGCGTCGGAAAACGTGTCGAAAACCTTGGAACTTACGGGCTCGGACTTCAGGTATGCTGTCGGGTCGTTGAGCTTGATTGCGGAAAAGCCGGTAGCACCGCCTTCGGCGCCATAATAAACCACGAATTCTGGTTCAGAAACGTACTTTGTCAGTGCCTTCGCCGCTTTTTTTGCATCCGACAGGTCCGCGCCTTTTGAAAAATCGTCAAAATATGCAGGCGCAAGCGCGATTTTCTTCGCCGCGTCCTTTGCATCTGCACCGCCTGGCGCCTTATCCGCCGCTGCCTCAAGGGCTTTCTCAACAGCAGCGGCATCAAACGGGCTTGCCGTAGCAGCCGGGACCGGGTATTGCCCCCCGCGCGCAACAACGCGCTTTGCTTCCCTCTGCTCGTGATATGCCGCGATTATCCTCCCATCCTCGCTGCACAGGACCAGGTTCCCCTTTGCGAACATCTCAAAGTACAAGAGGCACGCCTCTTCCTTTCGCAGTTGCATCACAACAAGCCGGTCGAGCGACACCTGCGAGATGCCCTCGAATACCGCGTTCGCAAGCCTCTTGCGCAAAAGCGACGCGAACGAAGTCGGCTGCATCGGCGACTCCGGAATCATCTTTGATGCGGACAGCCGCGTGCCGAGCGTTGCAACAAGGTCGGTCTTTTCGCCCTTGTTTCCGAGCCTGAACCTGAAAACACCGTCCTCGATTTCATAGATTTGTTCGAGTCTGCCGCCAACAGCTTGCGCTAGTTCCCTGACCGCGTAGTGGTAGTCGAGGTTGGACATCTTCTGCGGCTGCTGCCGTGCCATTAAAAGCAACTCGTGTGCTAATCGTATTTTAAGCAAGGTTTGCGTCCTAATTTGGACGATGCAAAGCCTTCGCCATCCATTGTAATGTTTTAGGCTGCAGGTTCTTTTTTAACACGACAAATACGCAGTGGTTTCTATGAAAACGCAGGCCAAACCAACGCCTTCATCGCCGCACCCCAACGGCAAGCCGGTAATCGAGCTTGACTCCGTCTACAAGTCCTACTTCATGGAGTCTCTGGAGGTTCCCATCCTCAAGGACATAAACATAGCTGTCCGCGAGGGCGAGTTCGTGGCGATCATGGGGCCATCAGGCAGCGGGAAGTCCACGCTTATGAACCTCGTCGGCTGCCTTGACGTTCCCACGCAGGGTAGGGTGCTACTTGACGGCCACGACATCACCAGGCTTTCCGACAACAGTCTTGCGCGCATCCGCGGCAGCCTCGTAGGCTTCGTGTTCCAAAAGTTCAACCTGATTAATTCGCTGACCGCGTGGGAGAACGTGGCGCTCCCGCTCATCTTCCACGGCACTCCTGCTGACGAGCGCAAGGCCGTTGCAATCAGGATCCTGACCTCGGTAGGCATGGCCGACCGGGTGAACAACCACCCAAACCAGCTTTCAGGGGGTCAGCAGCAGCGCGTTGCGATTGCGCGCGCCCTTGCGGTCCGGCCTCAGATGATTCTTGCGGACGAGCCAACCGGAAACCTTGACTCGACAACCGGCAAGGAGATCCTCTTGCTTTTCCGTAGCCTCAATGCCGAGGGCAAGACGATAGTCCTTGTCACGCACGACGAGAGCGTGGCGAGCAACGCCCGGCGCATCATCCAAATCAGCGACGGCCGAGTGGTAAGCGACGAGGGTTCCAGGCACGTTAAAAAGAAGGTGTCCGATTAAATTTTCAGGGGAATGTTCAGGGAAAGCAGTGTTTATACAAGGGGTGTCTTTGATGAAGAACGAAATGAAAATCCTATTTGCATTGATGGCGGTGGTGCTCCTGTCGCCGGTTGCGTTCGCGCTGGACGCAAGCCAGTCCGCGGGCCAGATAGAGGTACGCAACGAGTCCTATTACACGCCGTTTCCTGTTGAGCCGGGGAACTATTTTGACTTCTTTGCGTCGGTGAAGAACTCCGGTACTGACACGCTTTCGGTGACTTGCGGCCTGGATCCCAAGTACCCCTTCTCGATGGACGCAGGCGAGGAGAACTACCGCACGTTCACCCGCATGGCCGAAGCCAAGGAAGCGCTCCTGAATTTCAGGGTGCGCGTGGCGGACACCGCGGTCGAGGGCACCAACTACCTTGACTTTACCTGCCGAAACATAGACACTGGCCAGGCCAACACCGTCCAGTTCAAGGTAATCATAAAGGCAAAGGCCTCGACTGTGAACATCGCGTCAGTGACAACCGACCCCGCAACAATCAGGCCGGGCCAGAAGGCCACGCTCACAATCGTAGTTGACAGCGCGTCGCCCAACTACCTTCGCGACTTCAAGATAAGCCTCGGGATAGGCTCGGACACCCTGCCTTTTGCAGTGATTGGCGGGACCAACGAAAAACTCGTGTCCGAAATCGCGCCCCTCCAGTCAACCACTTTCTCGTTCGACCTGATGGCTTACCCGTCGGCAGCGTCGGGCGTGTACAAGCTGCCGATCACCATCACTTACTCTGACAAGCTAGGCCGCGCGTATTCAATCAGCCAGTCGTCGGGCCTCGTGGTGGGAAGCCAGCCAAACCTCGAGCTTGCTGCTGAAAGCACGGACATAGTGCAGCCGGGTGCAACCGGGAAGGTAATCTTTCGCGTGATGAACCGCGGGCTTGTCAACGTCAAGACCCTGCGCATCGAGATGCAGCCGTCCAAGGACTACGTAATCCTCTCCGCGCCTTCGCAGTTCATAGGCTCGATAAACGCCGACGACTTCGAGACTGCGGAGTTCCGAATCCACGTGTCCGAGAACGCGACCGGGCCGCTTGCGCTTCCGGCAAAGCTGTACTACTCGGACACGTCCAATGCCGAGTTCGCAACCGCCGCAACCGCGTCGTTGCCGCTGTTCTCTCAGGTGGAGGCGATACAGTATGGGCTTGAGAAGATTCCCGACAACACGCTGATTTACATCCTGCTAGCAATAGTTGTTCTGTATCTTCTCTACAAGTACGCGCTCCCGCCGGTGTCCGGCTTCATAAGCGAGTATTTCGGGAAGCAGAGGCAGGCAAAGAAGCAGCGCGATTAATTTCGTCGTCGCAGGAGGGCCTCTTTCCTTTTTCCTTTCCCTCTTTTCTTTTTTTTAATTTCATCTTAGCTTGGTTGGTGTTCTTGTAGTGTTCGGCCTTGGCAGTTTCCTGTCGCTCTTCTCGCTCGCCCTTGACAGCATATCGCACCGCAAGATGCGCTCATTCCTGACTATGCTGGGAATATTCATCGGCGTCGCCTCGGTGGTGGCGCTCATCGCGCTCGGCCAGGGGCTTTCGGATTCCATCAACGGCGAGTTTCAGAAAATCGGGGTCGACAAGCTCACGGTGACGCCCGGCGGCAGTGCGATGTCCGCGATGTACGCGTCAAGCAAGCTTACCGAGCGCGACTTTGCGGCGGTAAAGCGCGTGAACGGGGTTGAAACTGCCGGTTATATGATGACGCAATCGATGCTGGTCCAGCACGGTGACAAGAAGATTTTTGCAATTGTAAGCGGCATATCAACGTCTGCGGATGAGGCCGGGCCTGTTGAGGAGTTCATGGGAATCGAAATCGAGCAGGGTCGGAGCCTCAACTCGAATGACAAGTACAAGGCGCTTGTCGGCTCCAGGCTTGCGACTGAGAACATCTTTGGCCACGAGCTCAAGCTCAATGACGTCGTGGTAATCAACAACACGGAGTTCCGCGTTGTGGGTGTACTCAAGAAAGTGGGCAATCCTACTGTTGACAGCGCCTTCATCATTCCCGGAGACGCCGCAAAGGAGGTCATGGGCTCAAGCGAGTACAGCAGGTTCGTGCTCAAGCTCTCCTCGGGAATAGTCCCGGGAGACCTGCGCGATGACGTTGAAAAGGCGCTCCGGCAGTCGCGGGGCGTGACAAAGAAGAATCAGGACTTCCAGGTCAGCACCTCCGAGCAGCTCCTCCAGAGTTTCAACACGATTTTTGGGGTTGTGCAGGCAATCATCATAGGGATTGCCGCAATCTCGCTGCTTGTCGGCGCAGTCGGGATTATGAACACGATGTACACCGCGGTGCTTGAGCGCACCAAGGAAATCGGGATAATGAAGGCCGTTGGCGCGAAGAATTCGGAAATCCTCGTGCTGTTTTTGATAGAGTCCGGGCTGCTTGGCCTTGTCGGCGGAGTCATCGGCGTAATCCTGGGGTTCCTGATGGGGAAAGTGGCCGAGTACATTGCAAACCAGATGCTCGGCACCAGCCTTCTGAAGCTGTACTTCCCGCCGGAACTGATATTCGGCGCGTTGCTGTTCTCCTTCGTGATAGGCGCATTGTCCGGCATGGTGCCAGCGCGGCAGGCATCGCACCTGCGGCCGGTTGATGCTTTGCGTTACGAGTGAAAAAGATTACACTATTTTTAATGAAAATTAAAAAGTTGGGCGGAACATGCCGCCAAGAAGGAGTTTGGCGCTCTAGCGGAGGACCGAGAGCGGGATTGCGTTCTTCTCGAACTCAAGCTTTGCAAGCACGAGCGAGTTAATCGTGTTGAGGTTGTTCTTGACAAGGCACGGCGCGCCCATTGCAAGCTGGAGCGCTCTTGCGCCAACCACTCTTGCGACTTCGTACTTGGTCATGTCCTTGAATTTTACAGTTGCGGATGGCATTGGAAAGTTGCACCTCTGGTGGATGATGAAAAAGCCGGCTGGAAGAAAGCGTTTCTCCGGTCTATCCTTTGGGCGGTTCAAAGCATTAAATACTTTCCAAGGGGATGTTTTTGGTGTATCTGGGAGGATTAGGCGCGATGGCATCCAACATTACCAAGAGGATACGTTCATTCCTGCGAAAGGCCGCAAACCCTAAAGTTAGGGAAAAGTCACGGCGATTCTTCACCGAACCCGTTAGGCCGCTTGGCGTGCCTATGCAAGGTTGCACAAAGGCGGTGGCTGTTGCGATTGCGGACGCAAAAAAGGTGGGCATTGCCTTGTCTGTTGCTGATGCCAAGGATGCTGCCAAAGACCTATATTCTTCGGGCGTCCTCGAAGAGCAATATTGCGCGAACATCCTGCTTTCCAAGTTCGAACGAAAATTTCAAGAGGAAGACCTTGCATTCTTCGAATCACTTATCCCCAAACACATCAACAACTGGGCCTGTTGCGACGGCTTGTGCTCGATTTTGGGAAAGCTCTACGAAATGTACCCACAGCAGGCGCAAAAGACGCGCTTTTGGCCGAAATCAAAGAACCGGTGGGTCAAGCGCGCGTCAGTGGTGTGCTTTGTCCTGCCCGTGCGGCGCGGGGTGTTCATCGACTTGGTTTATGGCAACGTCTCGTCAATGCTTTATGATTCGGACGACTTGGTGCGCAAAGCAAACGGCTGGGCGCTGCGGCAGGCCGGCAAGTTCGACGAGAAGCGGCTCGTCTCATTCCTTGAAATGCACGCGGATATGCCGGCAATCACGCTTTCCTACGCAGTGGAGAAATTGGATGACAAGACGAGAAAAAGGATTCGCGGCCTGAGAACGGCCGGGATAAAAAAATAGATGTTGGCGGCAAGCGCCGCCTTCCAAAGGGACTTTACTGGACTATTTCCATCTTTCCGAACTTGCCCAGCGTAAGCTGCGGTTTGTCTTGCCAAGTGTTGACGTAGCCGTTGGTAATCTTTATCTTGGAACCAACCGAGACCTCGTCAATCTTCTCGTTCCAGAGCACGAGCGCGATTGTTCCGGAGTCGTCCTTGATGATGACGTTCGCCACGCGGAGCTTGCGGCCCATCTTGTCAATTTCGCGGGGAGTCTCGATGTCAACTACTTCGGCCTCGAGCTCCACGTTGCCTGTTCCCGGATTGAGTTCTGAAATCTTCACTTAAAACCACCTGTTTTCAAAAAAAGCGTTTCCCGCCGCATTGCGGCACTTATTTTTTGAAATGCCGCGCTTAATAAAACCAAGTTACGCCTTTGTTTTGATATGCGCAAGTTCAATGGCCTGCCGGGACGAAAGCCGCGTTCAAGGCCGGCCCTTTTTCGGACCAAGGCAGCCGGCCGCAGCCGGCCTGAGGATTCCTTTGCCGCGGGGGAGTTTTACGGAAGCGGCGAGGGTGACTCCCACCGCGAAAGCAACGCGATACGCAGCATCCAAGGCAAAATCACAATCCGCAGCCTTGAACTTTTGGCAATCGTCCCGCCTGCAAGGCTTCTTGATGCCGGTTGCGGCTCCGGTTTCTCTAGCCTCGTTGCAAAGGCCGCGGGGTTTGAGGTTTTGGGCTTTGACCTTGACAAGAAGATGGTTGATGCCGCAAGGAAAAACAAAGTCGATGCCAAGGTAGGAAACCTGACCAAGATTCCCTTCGGTGACAACTCGTTTGATGCGGCCATTTCAATTTCTGCCCTCCAGTGGCTCGGCGCAGGCAAAAACCCGTTGGCTGCGTTCGAGGAGTATTTCAATTCTGCAAAGGAGTTTGCGCGCGTCCTGAAGCCAGCTGGCCGCGCGGTAATTCAGTTCTACCCCCGCGACGAGGACGAGGCGTTCCGTGCAGGCCGGGCCTTCCGGAAAGCGGGGTTTGCCGTGACGCTGCAGGTAGACTCTGCCGACAACCCTAAACGGCGGAAAACGTACCTTGTTCTGGGGCGGCAAATCGCCTAAAAAACCCTTCGGTTTTCCCTCGTAAACCGCCAGTCTGGTCTGGGGCTTAAAAACCATTAGAAGCTACATATATCCAGTGCGAATTTTAGTGCACTTTCCAGGGTATTTTAGAGGGATTTCTTATGGCCGCTATAGATGAGATGACCACTGTAGACAACGTCGCGCAGGAAGCCGCGGCAGAGGTTGCAGAAGGCGAAGAGGCCGAGGATGCCGAGTCGCCGTCGCTGCCTTTCCCCAACGCGCGCGTAGTCAAGATTATCAAGGAGAACCTCAAGCGCGAGCACCAGATAAAGCGCGACGTCAAGGTCGGCGCGAACGAGCTTGCAGGCCAGATAATCGCGGACATCGCGCAGAGCATGGACAACGAGGAGTACTTCACGCTGTCAGTCGAGCACTTCAACAAGGCAGCGCGCAAATACCGCGAGATTCACCTGAACCAGAAGCGCATCATGCGCATCAAGAAAGTCCTGGAAAAACAGCGCGCTGAAATCGACGAGATTATCGCCGAAATCGAGCTCGAGCAGCCCGGCGCAATGTCCGGCCACGCCACTGGCTCGAACGGCCAGCAGACCGCATAGGCCTTTTTTCTTCCCTCCAATTTTGCGTGATTTTTCAGTGCCTGAAGAGCCCGTTGTTGCAAAGGAGTCCGTTGCGGAAAAACCAGCAACAGCGCCAGCGAAGCCCGACATCGAGGCAATCCGCGAAAAGAGGCAACTCTCCCAGAAGCAGGTCTCCGAGCTGGTCACCCAGAACCGGCAGAACATCGCCAGATTCAAGGACTTATCCTCCAAAATCAAGCTTGAAAAGCAGCGCCGCGACGAGCTGAACGCGAAGACCAAGGAATTGCGTGCAAAGCGCCACGAGATGATTGAAAAAATCAAGGATGCGCGCGCGAAGCTTAATGCCGTGCTTGACGAGGTAAAGAAAATACCCGCCGGGCCGAATGCCGAGCAGCTCAAGGCCGAGATAGATTCGCTTGAGTGGTCGCTTTCAACTGTTGCGCGCTCAGCCAAGGCAGAAAAGGAGCTTTCAAAGAAAATCCGCGAGCTTGAAAAGCAGCTGCCCCTTGCAGTAAAGAAAGTTGACGCGTCGGGCGCAATCCGGGCTCTTCGCACTGAAATCCGCGGCCTTGAGGCGCCTCTTGAGGCGCTTGACAGGGAGCTTCGGCCGGCTCTTGAGGAGGCCAACGGCCACCATCGCAAGCTCATCTCGTACTACAAGGAGGCCGAGCAGCTCTCCAAGTCCATATCCTACGCCTTTTCACAGCTTGACATGGTGCGGCTCGAGGCGGCAACTGACGCCAAGGCCTACTCCGAGGCTGTTGGCGCCGTACGGGAAAAGGAGTTGGGCTACCAGCAGGAGTTGCGCGAGCTTGAGCGTGCGGAACGCGAGAAGGAGAATGCCGAGAAGGACGCGGCAAAGAGCGCCACGCAGAAGAAGATATTCGAGGCCGCAAAGCCCATCTACGAGAAGTTCAGGGCAGGAAAGAAAATCTCAACAGAGGAGTTCCTGATTCTGCAGGGCTCGGGGTTGTTGTAGTTTCTGCTTCAGACACGCACTTTTTTTCCAGTGGGGCAAACACCATTCAGCGGGCACACCTTGCACCTAGGTCCGACTGGCCTGCAGACCGTCTGCCCCAGGCGCACGAAATACTCGTTGACAAGAATCCAGTCCTTTCTTTGGAAAACCATTTCCAGCTCCTTTTCCGTCTTTTCCGGTGTCTTTGCATTCGACAGCCCGAGCCATCTGGAAATGCGGAAAACGTGCGTGTCAACCGGTATTGCGGGAATGCCGAAGCCGTAGACGAGCACGCAGCCGGCGGTCTTCGGCCCGACTCCAGGCAGCGCCTCCAGGGCCTCGCGGGAGTTAGGCACTACGCCGGCATATTCCTCAACGAGAATTTTGCAGACTTCTCTGATCTCCTTGGCTTTTTGGTTGTAGAACCCGGCAGCGTGGATAAGCTTTGCAATGTCCCCTTCCTTTGCATTTGCGATGGCCCCTGCAGTAGGATATTTTGCAAAAAGCTTCGAGCTTGCGATGTCAGTGTTCTCGTCGCGCGTGCGCTGGGAGATGATAGTGGAAATCAAGACTTCGAACGGGCCGTAGGCCGACTTATGCCCGAGGAACGTCTTTCCCTTCAAAAATCTTCCAAGACGGGCAACGGCCGTTCTTGCCAGTTTCCGCCTTTTTTGCAAGTCCATCAAAATAAATTCTGGCCAGCAGTGAATTAAATCAGGAGTTTTCGATGGCAAAACGCTTTGGCCTTGCAATAGTGGGCGGCACTTTCGACCGTTTTCACAAAGGGCACGCGGCGCTTCTTTCCAAGGCGTTCGCAGCTGCGGACAGGGTTGTCATAGGCGTGACCGATAGGCGAATGACCGGCAAGAAGCCCTTTTCAAGAAACGTCGAGTCGTTTTCAATGCGAAAGAAGGCCGTTCAGGATTTCATAGGTAAAAACCATCATTCAAACCGCTGTCAAATCGCTATTATTCACGACGCGTTCGACCCCAGCGCCGTTTGGAAAAAAGCCGACGCAATCGTGGTTACAAAAGACACAGCCAAGGGCGCGAGGGCAATCAACGCAGCAAGAAGAAAGGCAGGCCTAAAGAAGGCAAAAGTGGTTGGCTGCCCGTTTGTAGTTGCAAGCGACGGCCGCCGAATCTCATCGACCCGAATTCGTCTTGGCCAGATGGACAGAAACGGCAAGGTTTTTCTTTCAGGCAAGGCATATTCCAAAGCACTTTCAATGCCCGCTTTCTTGACACCAGTTATTCGAAGGCCTTTTGGAAAGCTTTTCTTGGAACCGGATGCCGCAAAAAAGGTTGCCGCGTTCCTGAAGACGAAAAAGCCAATTTCCATCGCAACAGTTGGCGACGCGACTTTTCGCAATCTTTCAACTCTTGGCATCGCGCCCGACTTGGCCATAGTCGATTCTTTTGAGTTGCGTGCTTCCTGCAAAATCCCGAAGCAGCTGCCAAAAAAACAGCTTGCGGTTTCAAACCCTGCAGGAAAAATTACTCCTTCGCTTGTTGCGGCGATAAAAAAGGCGGTTGCATCCTCGCTTGATGCGGGCGTTCGGATTGCGATAGTGGTCCGCGGGGAGGAGGACCTTGCAGTTCTTCCTGTTGTTCTTGCGCTTCCACTTGGTTCTGTTGTGCTTTACGGCCAGCCGAAGAAAGGCATCGTAGCAGCAGTTGTTGATGAAACGGCGAAGCAAAAGGTCACGATGTTGTTGTCCCGGTTTACCGTTAACTAGCTCTCAGTTTATGAAAATTACTTTCTGCCTCCCCCGAAAGTCTGCGTCTCCAGTGAGGACAGGAACTGATACGCTTGCATAGCTGTATATTATCGCGTCAGAGAGGTGCATGTTCTCTTCCGCTGCAATCTTGCCGGCAAGCATGGCCTGTTTTGCATCCAAAATAAGCACTATGCTCTTGGAGGCTATCAAACGCAGGGACTTCTCGATTTTATCATCTGCAAAGCCTTTCCGCTTGAAGCTGCGGTAAAGCTCGGCAAACGCGAGTGCTGGCGTCTTGAGGAGGTTTCCTTCCATCGCCTGTGCGACCTTGCGGTTTCCGGAAACGTATTCTGCCCACGCCCAGGAGTCGACGATTATTTCCATAGCTTTAGTCCTCGTCCCTTATCAGGTCCTTTGCCGAAAACCTGCCTTTCATCGATCCGAAAAGGTCGTCCTTTGGTGTGGCGAATAGCCGCTCCTTTAGTATGGTGTTGACTGCAGCTGAAATGTTGGTGCCAAAGTCTTGCCTCAGCTTCTGCATAACCGTGTTTTCAAGAACCAGCGTAGTCCTTATTGTTGCAACAGTCACAAAAATTCACCATACGTCATACGTCATACAACATATATATTTGTTTGGTATCCGCGGCCTAAACCCAAAGTTTACACTCCTTCTGGTATTCTGTGCCTTCTTGGTGTTTACCTATGCCGCGCGCTTCCAGAGCGTTCCTGTTGGCTTGTCCGCGAGTATTATGCCTTTCCTTGCAAGCCCGTCGCGTATTTCGTCAGCCTTGGCAAAGTCCTTTGCCTTCTTTGCCGCGTCGCGCTCCGCAACCAGCGCCGCAACTTCGGCGTCCGGAATTCCGGCCTTGGCTTCATTAGCGTCGAAAATTCCGAGCACGCCGTTTGCCAGCTTTTCAAAAGTGTCCGCAAGAAGTGCAAACGACGTTCTTGACGTGCCCTTTTCCGCCTCCAGTCGATACGCGAAGTCCTTGAGCTCGAACAGCGCAGAAAGCGCAAGCGGCGTGTTGAAGTCGTCATCCATCGCATCTTCAAATTTTCGGGCTGTTGCAAAGACGTCTGCCTTTACCTTTGCATCCGATTCTGATTTCTCAGGTCGTGCCTCGTTCTTTTTTTCACGCTCAATGAGCTGCCTCGTGTCCAGAAGCTTCTGCAGGGTGGGTCGCAATTCCTCAATCCTATCAGGCGATGCGTCTATCGGGCCGCGGTAGTGCGTTGAGACGTAGAACAGGCGGACAAGGCGCGCTCCGTGCGTGTCCAGCGCCTGGCGGAGCGTGATGAAGTTGCCAAGCGACTTTGCCATCTTGTCCTTCCCGACTACGACAAAGCCGTTGTGCAGCCAGTAGTTGGCGAACGGCTTTCCAGTAGCGGCCTCGGACTGGGCGATTTCGTCCTCGTGGTGCGGGAAAATCAGGTCCTGGCCGCCGCCGTGGATGTCCAAGGTGTCGCCGAGATTCTTGGTGCTCATCACCGAGCATTCGATGTGCCATCCCGGCCTTCCCTTGCCCCAGGGCGAGTCCCAAGAAGGCTCGCCCGGCTTTGCGCTTTTCCACAGCGCAAAATCCTCCGCGTTCTTTTTCCTCTCGTCAACGTCGATGCGCGCGCCAGCCCTGAGCTTTTCAAGCGGCTGGCCCGAGAGCTTCCCGTAGGGGATGAACCTGCTGACTTCATAATAGACGTCCTTGCCGCTCCCGTGCTGGCCTTCGACCACGTACGCGTAGCCGTTGCTTATGAGCCTCTGGACGAACTTGATGATGTCGGGGATGTTTTTGGTGACAAGAGGGTATTCGTCTGCCCGCAGTATTCCCAAGGAATCCATATCAACAAAGTATTCTTCCGAAAATCGCTCGGATAGTGCGAACGGGTCTTGTTTTGCTTCGGACGCCCTCTTGATTATCTTGTCGTCAATGTCAGTGAAGTTCTGGACGTACTTGACTTTGTAGCCGCAAAACGCGAGGTATCTTCGGATGACGTCAAATGCGGTGTAGCACCTTCCGTGGCCAAGGTGGCAGTAGTCGTAGGGTGTGATGCCGCACACGTACATCCTGACCTTGCCTTCTTCCAGGGGTACGAATTTTTTCTTGCCCTTCGAGAGGGTGTCAAACACCGTCAATGCCATAATCCCAGTCACAACACAGTTTTGGTTTTCCTTAAGCAGAGGGAGGGAGTCGAACCCTCTTAAACCGCTTTGCAGGCGATCGCGTAGCCGTTCCGCCACCTCCGCACGGTTAATCTTGCGGGTGCTTTGAAAAATTCAAACGGTCAGGTTCGGCACGTGCCGAAAATCGTCATCCTGATTCTTAGGATACGATGTTTTTTACTGGCGCCAAACGCTAGCGCCGGTCAGAACTAGCGACAACAGAAGTGCGTGTCCGATGCAATGGCCGAGTTGGTCATCTTGATATTCTCTTTTCCTTTTGGTGCTTTTATTCCTTTTCAGGGGGTTGCTGCCGCGTTGCCCGCCTTACATCAAAAGCAGGCCGAACACGAAAAGGAGGATTATGTAGTAGAACAGCTGGTCGAAGTTCTCGCCGCGCACGAACACGTCGAAGAACGTGATTGGGTCGGACATTTCCTTCTGCTCTACGAACCAGGTGTTGTCGTCGGCACCCTTGATTTTCTTGGTTTCACGGGTGAAGCGGAACTGTGCCCGTGACTCGCCTTTAATGTGTGCCATTTGTAACAACTTCCAGATAGTAACAAGTGTGTTCGGTGGCTTTTATTCCTTTCGCGGCCTTAAAAAGTCCGGCTTTTGACGAAGGCGTCAGCCTTCTGGCAGTCCGCTTTTTGTCTTCTCATTTCTTGGCAACATACTGAAAGAAATCCGCGCCGACATCATGGCCATTCTTGAAGTCCGAATACTGCTCTATGTTTTCAAATCCCGCTTGTCGTATGAGCGAAACCAGTTCGCCGTCCTTGAAAGGATACAATGTCATCTGTCCTGCTTTGCCGTTTTCGTGCGTTGCCTTCAACACTATTTTTTCAGGTCCGATTTCAATTGGGACGCATTTCACTTTCTTTCCGCAATAGACGTATTTCCCGGAATACCTGAAATTACCGTTCAGTATTTTTTCCTTTTCAGCCAGCATATACCCGTAATTGCGCTCGTCTATGATCAGTATCCCGCCGGGCCGCAGCACGTTTCTGAACGCCGAAAGCGTGCGCATCTGGACTTGCTTTTTGAAAAGGTGCGTGAGCGAGTTTCCCTGCAGAATTATCGCGTCAAAAGAAGCGCGTCCGAATTTTTCATCAAGCTCGCGCCAATCATAGCCGGTAAGCTTAATGTGCACGGCCTCCTTAGCTGCATTTTCAAGCGCTTTCCGTGCAAATACCGCGTCAATCTCGTTGCTTGTAACGTCAAAGCCCTGCTTGAGAAGGTAAATCGAGTCGCAACCCGTGCCAAGGCTCGCGTCAAGGATTTTCCTGCAGCCATTTTCCTTCAGGGTGTTGACAAGAAAGCCGTTTTCTCCCTCGCGGCGCTTGTTCCAATCAATATATTCATCCCAGAAATCCACGAGGACTTGGGAATAATCAGTGCGGTCCACAGTCTTAGTCACAGAATCAACTTTACCAGAAATATTTTTTTTATCCCCGCGCCCTTTCGTACTCCTTCTTCATCAAAATCGCATCAGTCTCAATGTTCGGCGACTCGGAGATTATCGTTCCCGCGCACTTGTTGTCAACCAGGCTTTCCGCAAGCAGCGAAAAGCGGGGCGACTCTGCATCGATGGTCAGGTGCCTAAGCTCGCCCTTTGCCGAGTATTGTATTCCTGCAAAGTGGCAGTGAAGCTGTTGCAAGCCCGCCTTTCCAACAGCGTCTTCCACTGTCTCGAATATCCTGTCAAAGTCCTTTTTCGTATTCAAGCCGCCGTTCGCCCTCGCGTGCAAATGGGCAAAGTCAATCGTCGGCTTGAACCGTTCAAAGCCAATCTCGGACGCAAGGCCGTAAAGCTCCGCAAGGTTTCCGAAGGCGCTTGGCTTTCCGGTAGTTTCCGGTGCAAGGACTGCCTTGCGTATTCCCGCCTTTTTCATCGAGTCCAAGACGTTCAGGTAGCCTTCCTTTGCAGCCTCGAACGCTTTTTTCCCGTCAAGCTTGCCGTAGTATCCCGTGTGGACTACCACCCGGCCGCCGCCGGCATTTTCCAGAATCCGCGCAGTGTCAAGTATGCGCACCTTGCTTGCAGCCACTTTCTCCGGCTCGTCAGAGCACAGGTTGACGTAGTACGGCGCGTGGGCTGAAAGCACCACCTTGTTCTCTTTTGCTGCCTTTCCGCAGGCTTCTGCCTTCCCAGCTGCCATCCTTGCGGAGTGCACGAACTCGAACTCGAAGGCGTCCAGGCCCAGCTTGCGCACAAACCCGATTCCCGCAAGCGAGTCGCGCCCGGGGCAGGAAAGCGGTATGCCAGCGGTTCCGAAAATCATTGCCACGCAAAGACTTGATTTGGGAGGGATTAATAGCATTAGCAACCACGTTATTTTCGGCTATAGGCAACAGCCGCGAAGGCGATGGGAATGGCAACAGTCACTTATCTCGGGCACTCCGGGTTCTTGGTGGAGCTTGAGGGCAAGATATTGCTTTTCGACCCCTGGCTGGACCCGAGGCCGAAAAACGCAGAGAGGCTGGTGCCGCCGTCAACCAGCGCGGAGAAAATCAAGAAGGCCGACGCAATCTTCATCTCAAGCCCGGCTTTCGACCACTTTGACGCCCACGACGTCTCCATAATCGCCGAAGGCACCTACGCGCATGTGGTCGCGCCTGAGGAGGTGCTCTCGCAGCTTCAAATCCAGGATAAGTTCAAGATGTCCGCAGTTGACGGCGACGACTTCGAGTTTTACGGCATGGGCATCCAAGTTCTTCCTGTTCGCAGCAACACGCCCGGCGCAGTTGGCTACCTGGTCCGCTGCGGCGCAAAGAGCGTCTATTTCTCGGGCGACACTTACGACTTTTTCGCGCTTGCAAACGTCGAGGCGGACCTTGCGCTCCTCCCAATCGGCGGCACGCAGACCATGGACATACTGTCGGCAGTGAGCGCGGTAAAGAAGATGCGCGTAAAATACGTCATCCCCTGCCACTACGACACGTTCTCCCGCATCCATGCCGACCCCTACGATTTCGCAAAGCGCGTAAAGCAGGAGACCAAGGCCCAGGCAGTAGTCCTGGGCGTGGGTCAGACTGCACGTTTCTAGGCCGTTGACCGGGCCGCGGGCCGTTCAAACCCCGCAGGGCCCTTTCGGAGTTTTTTTAAGACTCCTCATGCCCTAATATGATTCCCACTAACAGGTGATTTTGGATATGATTACGCACGGAAGGATAGTCGAGGTCAAGGCGACCAAGAAAAAGGATGGCAACATCACCGGAATGTCGGTCAACGTCAGTGTTGAGAGTGTGGCAACCGAGGGCAGCCAGATCAAGGTGGCGTACACTTACGAGATAATCTATCAGCAGGACGTAGCCAGCATGTCTATATCCGGCGAGCTGTTCACCGACGCGAACTCCGACCTTGGAAAGAAGCTCCTTGACGGCTGGAAGAAGAACAAGCAGCTCCCGGCTGACGCGGCAGAGGAGATAATCACCGCGCTCACCTATGCCGGAAGCAGCGTGGGCACGCTCCTTGCCTTTGCAATCAACATCAACGCGCCGATCAACGTGCCGCGCGCAAAGGTCGCGCCCGCAGGGCAGAGCCCCAAGGCGGGTTAGGTATTTGAGGTGTTCATATGACGCAGTTTATTCCCAAGGGAGAAGAGCCCGCACGCAAAAAGCCAATATCGCCCATTGCAAGTAAATCCGCAGAAGAAGCCGTTCAGAGGGCATTTGAATTTTTCAGCGCGACCACACCTGCAGAGCACGCCAAGATAGCCCGCTATTTCGGCAAAAATCCGGACCATGCACACATATTCATGAAAGCTAAGAAGCTTCCGGACGGCATGCCCTTGGCGGAGAAGAAGTCCTTGTTGTGGCAGCAGCTTGGATACCGGCGATAGGAGCAGTTCTATCATTTCCTTTTTTTTCATATTCCTTTTTCTTCGTTTCCACCCTACTTGTTCAATGGTCCCAAAAGCCAAGCTCCCACCAAGGCCATTCCAACAGTCGAGCCTCTTTCGGAGATTTTCCGGCATCTCGCGCTTTTCGGGCGAGGAACGGCACATACTTTCCGAACTTTCCAACGCCTGGGATGCGGCAGCTGCCACGGCCGCGCAAAAAAGGGCGGCAGAGCTGAAGCCAAAGGTACCTACCGTGCTGCAGGATTACCCGCGCTATACTGCTGACGCGTTCGCGTTCATCAATAAGTTCACCCACTCCGCCAACAGCCGCGACTATGGTGCTTCCCTGCTCGAGTACATGGCCGGAAAGTATCCCCAGGCGCACGCGCAGGTTTGCGACATCGCGCGAAATCGGCTTGGGTTTGGGCCGCGCCATGATGCAAAAAACCCACAGTCGCAGGACTCCAAGCCGCCGATAGCACAAGACGAGCAGTCGGACCAGCGTGTGGAATGGTATTCGCGTCCTGAGACGTTCCTTCCAGTTGTGTCGAGAGCCCCGCCAGTGCACGCGCATGCAAACGATGCTGCCGGCCAGACGGAAAAACCGTGGTATGCGGTCCCAGTGCCCGGTGTGACAATTAAAAAGAAGGAAAAGTCCGCGCCCGTTCCAAAAGAAAAGTCCGTTGTTCTTCCCCCGCCGGTCGGCTATTCAAGGTATTACCCATCCAATCCCCTTGTTGACAACCTGCGATTCTATTTCGGAGTGATAAACCCAGCAGGCCTTCGTTTTAAGAGCATATCAAAATTCATACGCAGCGACCCGGTGTCCTCGCGGGCAGTTCAGATTGTCAACGAAAACGGGCTGGACCTTGCAAACCCCGAGCACGTCCGACAACTGGAGAAAACCATCGGGCGCGAGTTCAGTCAAGATGCCCTTGGGCCTATGAAAAAGAAACCGCTTAATAAAATTAAAAGAAAGTTCATGACTATTGACGACCTAAAGACAGAACCCCCCAAGCCCACCAATTTCAATGTCGAATATACTCCGTTTTTTCACGTGCTTGTGCGAAACAAGGCGGGTTCAAAAGACGTTGGTGTTCCTGTCAAGGCCACCGGTCAAAAAGGCGGGTGGGGCCGTGTTGCCGGCACAAAGTTTGCCCCGAAGCTTTCAAAGGACCCTCGCGAGAACGTGCGCAAACTCCTCGATGGCACCCTTCCGTTCGGTTCAAAGGGTGAATTCCGGCGGCTGATAAAATCAGACCCGGAGCATATTATCGCCTGGCACGAGCTTACGGGTACGAAGCCAGTATTGCCTTCCGCGGCAAAAGACGTTCCCCCCAGAGCCAAAAGGCAAAAAGACGCAAACCCAAACCAAGCAGATACCATCGAGCCGTTAAGTCCGGCTGCCGGCATCGACCGCGTGGTAGGTGATTTGGTGCGCTACCGCAACAAGGAGCCAAGCCCCACAGAAATCAACGAGGTTAACCGCTTACTTGCCGACTTGGTTCAGGGAGTCGAAGAACCCGCTTACAAGTTCGGACGACCTGCCTTACCATTGAAAGAACAGGTCTTTTGCGCCATCCAAAAAGTCTATTCTCAACGATCCAGCCGCGGCGCCGTCTCCCTATTCAATAATGCCGTCCAGAACGGCCTAATAACGCATCGGCCGTACTTTAACGCGGTTTCAAAATTCTTGAACCGCGAGGACGTAACGCCCATCTTGCAACACTTGGTAGCGGTCTCGGCACCTCCGCTTAAGGCGGTGGAAACGGGGTTTGCGATGGGTTCAACGGACTTTAGGGTCCCTCGCCTTACCCCGAGGCTTAAGTCCAAGAACCGCACCGCCCAAATAAACGAGTTACTCTGCAAGGTCATAGCACACAATCTGACCGTAGTACAAGAAAACAAAAGTTAGGAGTTAGCCCGAATTTACCAAGGCAGGAACTTTTCAACAAAAGCTCCAACGTCGCGCGCCTTATGGGGCTTCTCAAGGAAGTGCCGGAGCCGAACCCGCGTTTTAGCCTGTTCCGCAGGCGCCGCTAAGAGTCAAAAAACATAAAATTAGGATTGGAGGGAAAAAACAATCCCTCAAGCCGTAATGGTACGTGTAGTATTTATCCGAACAGGCTCGCAAGTCCCGCTGCAGCCTCTTCCTCCTTCTTCTCCTCGGAGACTTCAGCCTTCTTCTCTTCCTTCTTGGCCTCTCCTGCGGGTGTGGCTGGTGCTGCGGCGAAAGCTGCCTGCTTGATTGCGTCCTCGATGTTCACGCCCTCGAGCGCTGCAACGAGTGCCTTGATTTTTGTCGGCTCCTCGTTGACTCCAGCTGCGGCGAGGACCTTCTTTACGTTGTCCTCGCTTATGGGCTGGCCTGCGGCGTGCAGGAGCAATGCGGCATATGCGTCTTTCATTTGCATCTCCTCAATTTATCGTAAAACCTATTTCGTCATCCTTGCGCAGGGGCGGCTGGCTCGGAAGGCGCTGCCGGTGCAGCGGCCTCCTTTGGCGCCTTGTCCTCAACTACCTTGTTGATTGCAAGCGCCTTTGCCTGCGCTGATGCGAGTATGACTGGTGTTGAATCCTTGTTGTAAATCTCCGCGAACACGCACAGGTTCATCGCGGCCTGGTGTGCTGATGCGAGCTGTGCGATGTACTGCGAGTCGTCGACGTCAAGCACGTTGGCAGGGTAAGTCATGTTGTCGGTGAACGCCGACTTCATGGTCATCCCGATTTCGAACGGCTCGATGCCGAGCTTTGTGAGTATCTTTGCAACCGCGTCCGCAATCGGCTCGCCCTTCCTGGCAACAGTCGCGTCGCTTACAATCACGATTTTTGTTCCCTGTATCTTGGCGTTGATTTTCGCCTGCTTGAGCTCGGTTAGCACCGGGCCAGGTGCAAGGTTGGTCTCCCCGCCAGGGACTACGATGTCCGCGTTTGCAATCATCCCGGTCTTTGCCGGTGCCTTGGCCTTGCTTTGGCGCAGCATCTTTGCAAGCTTGAACGGGTCCTCGTTTGAAAGGAGGAACGCGACTGAGCCGCTCTCGTCAATCGTCTTTGAGAGCGCGTCGAAGCCAGGCTTGTTTGCCTTCTCAAGCGCCTTGCGCAGGAGCGTCGTGCGCGTAATCACGAGCTCGGCCTTCCCGCGGAGCTTCTTCTTGATTGCGTTGTAGTGCTTTGACGGCAGGTTCTGCAGGCTGACCACTGCCACGACCTTGTAAGCGGCAATCTTCTTGGTAAGGTCGGCTACTGCCTTTTCCTTCTGCTTTCGGTTTAGTACCATGAGAATCAACTATGCCGCCACGGCAACGGGCTTTCCCATTGTCGTCTTGATGTAAATGGACTTGATTTTGCCTTCGGTTGCCTTGTGCTTTATCGCGTCAATCACTGCAACCGCGTTCTCTGCAACCTGCTTGTCTGTCATCTCCTCGTTGCCCACGATGCAGTGGACTACCGGGAGGTACTTGCCCTTTGTTCTGAGCGTGACCGAGCGCTTTGCCTTCTCCACCACGTCAGGCAGGTTGGAGTTGGGCATGATTGGCTTTGGCAGCTTGCCCTTGGAGCCAAGGACCTGACCGAGCGCCTTACCAACAGCGGCCATGAGCTGCGTCTGGGACAAGAGCGAATAGTTGAGGAGCTCCTTCTGCTTCTTCTTGTCCGAAGCGTAGGATGCGATCTGCTCGCTGCCGATGACCAGGGGCACGAGCTTCTTCATGTCTACAGCCAGCTGGCCGTCAGCGAACACCGCCACCTCTACCGGACGCGGTGCGTAAGGGAGCGTGACTTCGAGCGTGATGCGGTTCTCCGGCTTGTTGAAGTCGATGTCGCGGAAGTTGATGGCGATGTCCACGCTCTGCTTGAACTTGCGCTTGCCCTTGTTCTCAGTAAGCACCGCAGTGACTGCCTTTGAGACCTTGTCGTTTTCGTAGACCAATTGTTCTGGCACCAGTTGAATCGTGAACCTTGCAGACGAACCTGTCGGATGCCACCGGCTTAAGCCGATGGGTCAAAAGAACCAGACGCTCCTAAGAGCCTTGATTCCCTCCTGCCCAGGGCAGTCCAAACGGGCGCATTTCTGCGGAACTATACAGTGAAGGTAATTGTTTATAAAAGTGATGAATTGGGTCGGGTCCTGAGCCAGACCTATAAACTAACTCGCCCAAGTTTTTGTATGTTCGACCGCGACTTTGTAGGCAGGGTAAAATTCGTCTTTTCAGACCCGCAATACAGCAACGCCGACAGGGCTGTTTTTGTCGCGTATTACGTTTTCGTCATAGCCGGCATATTGGGCATCTTTTGGTATCTTTTTTCGACCCTGAACTTGGCAATAACCGCCTTTGTGCTTATCGCCTTCGCCGTAGTGCTTGCAAAAATCACTCAGTGGTGTTTCCAAAAATTCACCGTTGCGTACTTGAAGAATGCCGGAAGGGGTGACGAGGTCGAACTCCGCACCGAAATGATGGATTACGCGGTCAAGGCCACGGATGCATTTGCAGGCAACCCCAAAGGAGTGAAGGCTTCCGACTTGCCAAAGGCGTCCCCCCTGTTGCAGAAGGAGTTTGACAAGCAGCAAGTGCCCGCAATATGGATTCAGGCATCCGTTGCAATCCTCCTAATCCTTTTTTTTGTTTTTTTGTCATTCGCATACAAGAACATCACCGGATACGACTACGTGTTCTTTGGCAACGGGCTTTCAGCCTACAACCGCCTGCCGTCCGACAAGTATGTGATTGTACGATATAGCTTTGTGAATTATCCTCTGCCCGAAGGCTTGCAAGGTTCCCTTGACGGCAAGGATTTTGCGCTTTACCTTTCCAACAACACCCTTCTTATCAAACCAGGTAGTTCCGTTTTCATTCCCGTATCGGGGCCGCCTTACACTGCAATGTACTCGTATGTAACTAAGAAAGGGTTATCGGTGGACTTCAGCAAGACTGCCTCTTTTGATATCTATGAAGGGTTTCCCGATTCATCCCGTCATGAATTTTTATCTAGTCTTTCGGGGAGTTTTGAATCAGACAACACCCATTCGTCTGGGTCTTTCGTCAGCGCGGACGTGATGGCCTTGGGCATTGAGGAGAACGGGACGATTTATTTCGTGCGCGAGTTCATCGACTCAAAGAAGCTCCAAGTGGACCGCGTTCTGCACAATAGCGATTATTCATATGAAAACGAAAATGATGGAAAAGCATACCAGAAGCTCTATTTATCGGTTGGCCAGAAGATGTATGCAAACTGCACTGCGTTGAACACGATGGTTCTCATTGAGCACCTCGGCATCTTCTCAAAAAGCGGGATTGTCTTAGGTTAGTAGTGCTTCGCATCCTCGCGCATAAAAACCTGCAAGCAGAGATTTACCTGTGGCCTTTGAAAATTTACCCATCCAGCAGACCTCGTCGCCCTTGCAGGTCCCCGGCATCAATCCCGAGCCAATCAAGGCGCACTACGAGCCGGGCGAAGTCACTGCGCTTTTTGAGGAACAAGTTGCAAAGGCCAAGAATGCGCTCGATTCGATAGTCAGTCTTCCAAAGGAAAAGCAGGCAGGTGCGCTGCTTGCATTCGAGACTGCCTTGTCGGAACTAAGCGACGCGGTCAACCCGCTCTATTTTACCTCCTATGTCTACCCGGATGCGGGCGTGGCAGCCGAGGGCACCGCTTGCGAGGAAAAACACGGCCGTTTCCTGGTTGATGTCTTCACGCGCAAGGACATCTACGACATAATCCGGCAAAACCCTCCGGCTGCAGCTGATGAACGCAGGCTCTACGACAAGACTGTCGAGGCGTTTGAAAAGAACGGCCTGGACCTGCCGCCAGAAAAGCTCAACAAAGTCCGTGAACTGAAAAAGAAGCTGGCTGGCCTCGAGTCGAAATTCGGCGCAAACCTCAACTTGGACAGCACGACGATTGCATTCAGTGCAGCGGAGCTTGAAGGCGCGCCGCAGGATTTCCTTGGCCGGCTGAAAAAGTCAGATGACGGGAAGTTTGTCCTTACCATGAAGTATCCCGACTACGAGCCGGTGATGCTTAATGTAAAAAGCGGGGACACGAGAAGGCGCATGCGGCTTGCGTTCCTCAACCGCGGCGCACCTGCTGAAAACACCAAGCTGTTAGAAGAGGCCATAGCAACCAGGCAAGAGATTGCGCAACTAAGCGGCTTTGGCTCGTGGGCGGACTACCGCACAAGCACCAGGCTTGCAAAGGATGCCGCGCACGTTGCCGCGTTCATAGCAAATCTCAAACCGGCAATCATAAAGAAAAGCCGCGAGAACATTTCCGCGCTTTTGGAATTCAAGCGCTCGCTGGAGCCAAACGCATCAGCAGTTGAGGTGTGGGATGTTGCATACCTTGAAAACCAGTTGAAAAAACAGAAATATGCCCTTGACGACGAGCTGGTCCGAGAGTATTTCCCGCTCGAATCGGTAATCTCCGGGTTGTTCTCCATCTTCTCAACAGTATTTGGAGTGCGCTTTGAGCAGGTCGCAAATGCCAGGACCTGGCACCCAGATGCACAGCTTTACCGTATAGCCGAACCAGCTTCCGGCAAATCACTTGCGTACGTCTATTTCGACCTTTTCCCGCGAAAGGGAAAGTTTGGCCACGAGGCGATGGTGACCCTAGTTTGCGGCCGCAAGGCGGAAAGCGGATACGTAGCGCCCGTAGTCGCCATTGTCGCAAACAAAAACCCGGCTGCCGGAGGAAAGCCGCCGCTCCTTTCGCACGGCGAGGTAGTGGCGCTTTTCCACGAGTTCGGCCACGCGCTCAACACGACCCTCACAAGCGTCCCGTATGCAAGCCTTTCCGGCAGCAACGTCGCCTGGGATTTTGTGGAGACGCCGTCGCAGACTTTGGAAAACTGGCCTTACGCCGCGCAGGTCATCGACATCCTGTCCTGCCACTACAAGGACAATTCGAAGATGCCGCAGGGCCTGCGCGACAAGATTGTCGCGTTGCGCGACCTTAACCTCGGATATTCCTATTCCGTCCTTCTTGCCTTCTCGCAAACGGATCTAGAACTGCACACGGCAAAAGGGGCGGTTGACATGGTTACCGTCGCGGATTCGGCATTCCTTGACTTTACCGGGATGAAAAAGCAGGAAGGCACCAATTTCCTTGCAACGTTCGGCCACATAATGGGCGGGTACGACGCTGGCTACTACTGCTACGCCTGGTCGCAGGTGTTCGCGTACGACTGCTTTGCGCAGTTCGAGAAGGAGGGCCTGCTCAACGCTGCAACAGGCGCGCGCTACAGGAAATGGGTGCTAGAGCAGGGCGACATGCAGGACGGCGACAGGCTCCTAGAGGGCTTCCTCGGCAGGCCGGCAAGTCCGGAAGCGCTTTACAAGAGGCTGGGAATAACCGTTGGTTCGGGCTGAGCTGGCAGTATTTGCATAGTTCTTTCCTTCACAAATACGGCTTCAGGCTCTCCTTCGAGAGTTTAACCTTCGGCTCCCACCCGAAGGCTTCCCTCGCCCTCCTGCAGTCGAACTCGCGGTTGTCAGCCAAAGTCAGGATGTTCTCAACAGTCATCGAAGTCTTTCTTCCAATCAGCTTGAACGCGGCGTTGCGCAGCTGGAGCGCGCGGATTGCAAGTTCCTTGGACGTGTGCTTGGTTGGTGCGGGCACTCCGAGCGCATGGCAGACTATGCCGTAGACTTCCTTCTGCGTCTGGGCCTTTGCAGAGAAGCAGAACGTGCCCTCCTGCACCAGCGGGTTGCGGATTACTGATTCTATTGCCGAGATTGCGTCGGAGACGTTGATGAACGAAATCCTGTTCTCGCCCGAGCCGATGATTTGGAGCGTTCCGGACTTGGCCATCGAAAGGACTTTCGAAAAGCCCTCGGTGAACCCCTCGCCGTAGATTATCGAGAAGCGGCAAATCACGTATGCCGCGCCGGAGTTGCGCACTGCGTCCTCGGCCAGCGCCTTGCTCTTTCCGTAATTGTTAATCGGGTTCGCTGCGGCATCCTCGTTTATCGGGGTTGCGGACTCCTTTCGCGTCACGCTGGTTGAGGAGATGAAAATAAGCCTCGCGCCGGCCTTCCTGCACGCGTCAGCCGCGACCTTGGTCGGCGCGGTGTTCGCCTTTGTCATCTCGTCAAGCGATGCGGAATAGTCTATCTTCGCGGCCAGGTGCACAAAATCAGAGGCGCCGGCGATTTTCCTTGCAAGCTCGCCGGAGTCGGAAAGCGAGTCCCTGGCAATTACCAGTGCTGGGTGTGCCTTGCAGAAGTGTTCGCTTACCTTGTTGCAGGCGTGCTTGCGGAGCTCCCACTCAGCCTCGTCGTTTCGCACAATCGCAATGACAGAGTAGCCTTTTTGCAGCAGCGACGACACCAAGAGTCTGCCCAGGCGTCCGGCGGCTCCGCTGACCGCAATCTTGCGCGCGGCGTCCCGAGCCCCGTTGCCTGCACCGGGCTTTGCTTTGCCGCGGCCGGCATTTTCCTGTGTGCGTTTGTGGGCCATCCTTACCAATTGTAGTTCTTCTTGATGTGGTTAAAAACCGGGTTGGATTCAAGCGGCGGCCGCTCGTCCGAGCAGTATACCGCGAGGCTGTGCACGTCCAGCTTTACGCTTGGCTGGAAGCCGAACGCGTTTTTTGCGCGCGTGCAGTCGAACACCCGGTTGTCGGCGAGCGTGAGCATGTTCTCCACGCTCAGCTCGGGGGACTCGCCGAGCACGTCAAGGGCGAACGTTTTTGCCCGCAATGACAGCAGTGCGAAATCCTTTTGCACGTGCCTTGTCGGCGCCGGCGCTCCAACCGCTTCCGCAAGCACGCCGTAAAGCTCGGTTTGCGTGATGTTGCCGCCTGAAAAGATGAACGTGCCTTCGCGCACTTCGGCGTGGCACAGGACAGCCTTCAGCGCGGCCACTGCGTCGTTTATGTGTATGAACGTAATCCGGTTGCTGCCGTCGCCGATTACGAAGAGGCGCCCCTGCCGCAGCAGCTGGACCACCTTGGTGAAGCCGTCCGAGAACCCTTCGCCGTAAATCACCGGGAAACGCACTATTACGTGCGCAATCCCGGCCTTGAGCACCGCCTCCTCCGCAAGCAGCTTGCCTTTTCCGTAGTTGTTCGAAGGCGACGGCCTTGCGTCCTCGTTGATGGGGTCCTTGGATTCCTTGCGGGTGACGCTTGTGGATGAAACGTAAACCATCCTCGCGCCCGTCATTCTGCACGCCTCGGCAACCACCCTGACGGGGCGCACCGTCGCCTTTACCATCTTTGAAAGGGGCGCGGTGTATGCGACCGTCGCGCCTAGGTGCACCACGTCCGAGGCGTCCTTGATGAGCGCGGCAACGGATTCGGGGTCAACTAGCGGGTCCTTCTCAATCACGAGCTCGTGGTGGGGCCTGCAGTATTTTTCGTGCACCGAGTTGCAGGCGATTTTCTGCAGCTCCCACGCGCCTTCGTCGTCGCGGACTATCGCAATCACTTTCCTGCCGCTTTCCAGAAGCGCCTTGACGAGCTTCCTGCCTATGCGGCCGGCCGCGCCTGTGACTGCCACTGGCCTCGTTTTCCCTGCCTTTGGCGCTTCCCGTGCAGCCGGGTTTTTCCGGTAGGCCAGCGAGCTTTTGGGCGCGCGTGAGGTTGCAACTGGCGCTTTTTTTGCAGCTTTCGGCCTTGCCTTTGCTTTAGCGTTTTTCCCAGGCATCTTCCCTTACCAAGTAATGCTTTCGCCTGCAGGGTAAAAAAATGCTTTCAAGGCATAACTCCGGCCTGACAGCCGGGTTTGTAGGGCTGCAAGCTGGAAAAAGAGGGGAATGGTTAAAAACTAAAAAGCAGCCGCGAAAAGGGGTGTGGCCGGGATGGAAAAAAATTCCAAAAAAGGGAAAAGAAAAAAGAATCGAAGGCGTTGCGGCTGGAAGGCCTTTCAGGCCACCACTCCGCACGTGCCGAAACTTACTTTAGCTTGGCGTCGTAGCTTCCCGTCTGGAGCTTCTTGATGGCTTCCTTTGCGTTCAGCCCGTCCACAGTTGCGCCGAGGCTCAGGCAGCTTCCCATTACCTCGGAAACCTGCGCCTTGAGCGTCTTTGCAAGGGTTGCGTCGGTCTTCATCTTGGCGACCTTGACGCACTGCTCGATGGTCATGTTCCCGATGACCTTCTTGCCTTTGGCCCCGGGCTCTTCCTTTACAGGCTCCTTCAGGCCGAGCTCCTTCTTGATGAGTGAGGACATCGGAGGCGTGCCAACCGTAATCTCGAAAGTCTTTGAGCCCTTGTCAACGACTACTGTGACCGGCACCTGCATCCCTGCGAAGGCCTTGGTCTTTTCGTTGATCTGGGCAACCACCATGCCCACGTTCACGCCAGTTGGCGCAAGCGACGGGCCGAGGGGTGGTGCCGGCGTTGCCTTTCCGCCTTCCACCATGGCGCTTACCGTAACATTTGCCATAATCCATTTCACCTTTCAAAAACGATTTTCAACTGAGATTACTGGGGGAGCACGCGTATCGTGTTCAGCTTGATTGTGACCGGGATGGGCACCGCGACCTCGATGAGCTCCACCGTGACCTCGTCCTTTTCCTGGTCAACGCGCACGACCTTGGCCTTCTCGCCCTTGAACGGGCCCGAGATGACCTCCACGAGCTGGCCGCGGTTGATTATTACCTCGATGGGCTTGCTTTCGAGGAACGTGGCGATGTCCGCAATCTGCATCGTGTTCGCAAGAAGTCCCTTGACGTGCGGCACGTTCTGTATCGCCTGCTTTGCGTCGAACTCGTTGTCCGCCTCGGCTATGAGGTACCCCTTTAGCATTGGCGAGACAACCAGTGCTTTGACCGGAAGCTTGAACTTGCGGATTTTTTCGTAGAGCATGTCCGCGACTATGCTCTCTTGCCCTGCTGTGACGCGGTAAGTGTATAGTGGCATAAGGTAATGCTTGACCTCCTGTTGGTTTGTCTCAGACTTGGCGCAGGTAGTACCAGAATATGGATATGGCAAAGCCGATGGCGCCAATGACCAGCATCCCAAGGGCGGTGCTCTTTGCAATGTGCTCGTACTCCTCTCCCTTTGGCTTGTGCGTGACGTTGAGCACGCGTTCAGACTGGCCGATAAAGTCGGAAACCATTGCGCCAATGTCCATAGTTCTTCTTGCACCCTTTTTCCTGTTTTTGTAATCGTTCATTAAATGAAGTCGATGTTCTCGACTGCCTCGCCGGTAGTCTGCGCCATCTGCTTTTCGCGCACCCCGGAGAGCACGGCGAGCACGCGCACGCCGCGGTTCTTGATGTTGTCATCGACAGTCGCGCCCCAGATGATGTGCGCGTCAGGCGCGATGCTCCTGCTTATCGCCGTGACAGCGGCCTCGGACTCGCCAAGCGTCATGTCCGGCCCGCCGGTTATGTTGATTAGCGCCTTCGATGCGCTTGAAACGTCCATATCAAGGAAAGGCGAACTGAGCGCCTTCTCTGCAGCCTGCACCACGCGGTCGGGCATTTCGCTGCCTTCCATCTCGCCAAGGCCAATCATCGCGCTTCCGGATTCGCCAAGGATTGTGCGCACATCAGCAAAGTCCAGGTTGACCAGGCCGGGTTTTGTTATGAGCTCGGTGATTCCCTTCACCGCGTTTGCGAGCACCATGTCAGCAGCCTTGAACGCCGCGTTGAGCGGTAGGTCCGGGACGTATTCCAAGAGCTTGTCATTGGGGATGACTATTGTGGTGTCCGCCTCGCGCTTGAGCTTGTCGAGGCCCTTTATTGCGTTCTCCTTGCGTTTGAGCCCTTCGGATGAGAACGGCATTGTGACTATTGCGATGCAGAGCGCGCCGGACTGCTTTGCACAGCGTGCAATGATGTGGGCAGAGCCCGTTCCGGTCCCTCCGCCCATGCCGCAGGTCACAAAGACCAGGTCGGCGTTTCCGACGATGTCTTTGATTTCCTGCTCGGACTCCTGCGCAGCAGCCTCTCCCACTTCGGGATTGGAGCCTGCTCCAAGGCCCTTGGTCTTCTTCCTCCCAAGGATTACGCGCTTGTCGGCGTGGGTCTTCAGGAGGTGCTGCGCGTCGGTGTTCATCGCAACCAGGCGTGCGCCGATGACGCCGACTTCCTGGATGCGGTTGAGCGTGTTGTTGCCTGACCCGCCCGTGCCCACGATGCAAATCTTGGGTTTGTTCTCCTCGAGTATCTTCATCAGTTCCAGGTCGTCTTCCGACATCGGTTTTCCTGGCTCGGTTACCACTGTGCGTGACACGGGTATTCCGGGGCCTTTTGAGAACATTTCCTCGAAGTTGACGGGCATAATTATCCACTTCCAATGCTGATAAGTTGGTTTTATCGGCAAAGGTTAAAACCAATTGCGATGCGGGCACCGGATGCCTGCCTTTGCAACAGACAAAATCAGCCTTCGGCTGGACGTATAACAACAAGAGTAGGCTTGGAATAATTCTTAATGGTTTGCAATCTGCCGCAAGTCCGCAGCAGCCTTTCGGCGGGCGTGGGATTAGGTGTTTGCCTGTTGAGCTGACGGGATTATGGCGGACAACGTTCCCCACAGGCAGCCTGCCCGCCAAACCAGTTGACTGGATACCAACGGATTATAAACGTGCAGAAGGTATCTCTTCTGAAAATGGACAAAAAGCCGCGTCCCTCCTGGGACGAGTATTTCATGCAGATTGCAGAGGACGTAGCCGCACGCTCCACCTGCAACTCGCGCCACGTTGGCTCGGTCATAGTGGTGGAGCGGCGGATGGTCGCAACCGGCTATAATGGCGCCCCCCACGGAATGCCCCACTGCACCGATGTTGGCTGCAAGCTCGTCACGGTGACCGAGAACGGAGAGAGCAACGAAAAGTGCGACCGCGTGCTCCACGCCGAGCAGAACGCAATCATACAGTGCGCGATGCATGGAGTGCCGTGCAAGGGTGCGACGATTTACACTACTGCCCGGCCGTGCAGGCTGTGCGCAAAGATGATAGCCAACGCCGGGATAAGGCGCGTGGTCTATTGCGATGAGCCTTCGGACAGGGAGCCTTTCGAGATACTTGCTGCTGCGGGAGTGGAAGCGGACCGGCTGGTTTCTGCAAAGGAAAAGTAAGGGGTCCGGCAGCTAAACACAAAAAAGGAAAACAAAAATGAAAACAAAAAACCCCTTTACCGTCGTGATGCCCGCATACAACGAAGAGGATGGCATCGCCAGGGTCATTGACGAGGTCAAAGGCCACGCTGACAAGCTTATTGTAGTTGACGACGGCAGCAGCGACCGGACAAGGGTGATTGCCGAGGAGTGCGCAAGGAAGCACCCTGGAATCACCGTGGTAAGCCATGCAAGGAACAAGGGCAAGGTCGCGGCAATACTTACCGGAATCAGGCACGCAAGGACCGAAGTGGTCGTGCTCATTGACGCGGACCACACGTACCCCGCAAAGGACATTCCCATACTTGTAAAGAAGATTGAAGAGGGCTCGGACCTGGTGCTTGGAAACCGCTTCTCCTCGGGACTGCGTAACATCCCTGCGTTCAACCGCCTCGGGAACGGGCTGTTCTCGTTCCTGATATCCTTTGCAAGCGGACAGGAGATAGCGGACGGCCAGACGGGCTTTCGCGCATTCCGAAAGGGGATGCTTGGCGACCTGGACATCCGTTCGAACGGGCTCGAGTTCGAGACCGAGATGACCATAAAGGCGGCAATCAACGGCTACAAGGTCGAGGAAGTGCCGATAGAATACAGGAAGAGGATTGGAAAGTCCAAGCTCAACCCGGTCAGGGACGGCTACCGGATGTTTTTTGCGATACTGCGCTCGGGCTACTCGCAGATGTCCATAATTTCCAAGGGGTTCGCGCTGCCTGGGCTGTTCATCGTGCTGGTCGGGATACTCTTCATGCTCGTGTCAATAAGCGAGTACTTGGCTGCTGGCAAGCTGTCGCACGAGTACTACCCGCTCCTGTTCGTCTTCTTCGCCCTTGCAGGGACGCAACTAATCACGCTGGCGGTGTTTTCGGACGTGCAGCAGAAGAAGCTCTCAAGGATAGAGCGCGACGTTGCTTCGCTGAAGAAAAAATAAAAAAAGGCTACTTCTTTTTGAACACGAAGACAATCGGCTGGCTTACCGTACTCCCGTTATCAGCAGTCACAGGCGTCGAGTAATACTTCACAACCTCGTACTTGTCAGTATCCGAGAACAAGTGATAGTAGGTGTTGTCAGGAAGGGCGGTGCCGTTCTGCAACGCGGAAAACACGGTTACGAGCGGGGCGTAGACTTCCAGCAGGGACGTCAGGTATACTGTGGAATTAAGCACTGCCGCTTGCGAAAGGAACGTGGTATAATTGGGGTCCAGGCCGAGCGTCGGCCTTCCGGAATACGCGCCGACTTGGGGATGTCCGCTTGCCATCACCCACTCGCCGGGGTTGGTGATGTTCCTTATGAAGTACGCCGCCTCCTGGACCTGCGCGTAGGATGGCTGCTTGCTCTTGTAAAGCGCCCAGCACTGGTCGAGGTTGCCGTAGCTTGCACCCAGCAAAAACAATATTAGAAGGCAGGATACTCCAGTCCAGAAGCCGGCCTTTGCCTTGCCTGACGCCGCATCAGCAAGCGCGTTTGCGGCATCGCCAAGGAGCCTTCCTGCAAGGATGAACGCGACCGGAAGCAGAAAGATGATGAAGCGATCCTCCTTGTACGTGAAAAGGAACGTCATTATCAAAAGGGGAAGGAGGAGGGTGAGCGCGAGTGTGATTGCGTTGTCGTCCTTTTTGATGAATGCGTAGGTAATCCCAAGGAGCACGAGGATTGCGCCAAGTGAGTTGTTGAAAATCCAGTTGGCCTGCGTGATGAAGAGGAACTGGTCGGCCTGGCCGTAGCCCTGCGTGCCTGTGAAGTACTCGCCCGCAAGGCCGAAGGCAGAGCCGGACTTGGAGATTTGGTAGTTGAGGAACGCGGCTGCGAGCACCAGGACAAGGAGCACGCACAGCCCGGTTCTCTTTGGCGAGGACTGCATAGTCTTGATTATCGCGTCGCGGTAGATGAACGCGCCAACAGCAAGCCCCAGAACTATTGAGAAAAAGATGTATTTTGTGAACCCGCCGAGCAGTATCGAAAGCACGAACACAAACATCCAGTTCGGGCTCCTTTCCTGCACGGTGCGGAAGAACGCGTACAGGCCGAGGGCCGTAAAGAACATCTGCGGCGCGTCTGTGAGCACGCGCGAGGAGTAGAACCACAGCAGTTGCGAGAACGAAAGCAGGAGCACCGTCGCTATTGCGGGCAGGTCGCCGAAGAGCCTGCGGGCAAGAAGGTATGTTGCAAGGACCGCCAACGCGCAAAGGAGTGCAACTGCAAGGTGGCCTGAATAGATATAGTCGCCTGCGATGGACGACACCACCGCGATGAAGTAGGGGAGTGCGTAGGAGCGCTGCGACTGCGTAAGTATCCCTAGAGGGTCAGTGGGCTGCACTGCGAACTGGCCGTGCTCGGAGATTGACTGGGCCAGGAGCACGTAGTCGCCCTCGTCGGTCCACAGCGTGTTCTGCGTGCCGTAGACAAGCGCAAAGTAGAATACCCCCACGGCGGCGGCAACAGCAAGGAGGCCGCTGGCAGTCCGCACGTAAGAGTCCATTTGGTTGAAAGCCACACAGTAGGATAAACAAGATTACGTTTCTTATACCGATGACTATTATATTTGTTCCAATGCAGAGATAATTCCTGCTTCTCTGGGCCTGTAGTCGAGTGGTTAAGACGTCGCTCTTACACAGCGAAAATCGGGAGTTCGATCCTCCCCGGGCCCATTCGCTTCTTCTAGCTCCCTCTAAGTTCATCTAATGCGTTTGCTGACTAAAAAAACGTGTTTGCTTGTCCTGTTTTACTCGGGCACTTGCACCGGCTCCCCGCTTTGCAGGATGTTCGGCATCGAGTCTTCCACTACGATGAAATCAGATGCGTCCAGGCCGGGCTTGTTCGCCAAGGGCATCGGGGTAGTTGTCCCGTTCACCGGAGAGCACGTTCCACGGTAATACGCCCATTCGTCGCACTGCGACCCGTCCGGGAAAGCGCATAATCCGCTCTGGCTTCCGTCAGCAGCGGTGACTATCTTGGATGCGCCGCCATTCTGAGCGCAGTAGACCGACGCGGGGTTGGCCAGGTTAGACGTGCTGTTGTTCGTGGCGGTTCCATTCTGGTTCGGTTGCCCGTTCTGGGACGCAACGCAGCCCATCACCAGCAACCCGACGAAGAACAGGGCCAGGAGGGCGACTGCCGGGTTCTTGTCCGTACTGAACTTCATAAATACCATGTCTCATTCCGCTCCGGCGCTGCCATTGAGCGCAACGAACAGGTCATTGAGTCCCTTGGCAGCTGACCTGATGTCGATCCAGACAGCTGAAAGCTGATCCTGCAAGACGTCCTTGGTTCCCCAAGAGTTGATTTCCGTGACTGCGGCTTCCAAGGACGCCTGCACAGCGGCGACATCGCTGCTGCGGCCGGCCTCGATCGCGTTCGGGGACATCACAACAAGCAAGTCTGCCATCCTCATCGTCTCGAACCTCGCTGCCATGTGGAAGTTGGTGCCGTTCATGCACCCGTCATACAGGCAGTACTGGTGGAGGGCTTTCCTCAGTTCGGACGCGTTGTCGGTCCGGCTGATTTCATCCTGGAGGGGAACAAATATTTGCGCCCTGGCGCCATCCACCAGGTCAAGAAGATTGCTCGCATCAACCCCGCGGTCCGACAGGTTCTGCGCCCTCCGCTGGTAGATGATGAGCGTGTTGTTGTAATAGTTGAGCACCATGTTCGCATGCTTTTTCATGTCAAAGCACCGGTCATTGGCTTCTCTCAGCGATTGCAGTGTGGACTTCAGTGAGCGCAATGCCGCCTTCGTTTCGTTCTTCGACATGCCGGTGCTATTCGACTTCAGGCTGTCAAGGCCCGCCTTGATTGTTGCTTGGTTCTGCTTCAGGTGCTGTGAGAACATCTCCTGGACGTATACGTTGTAGTTCTTCGCGTCGCCCAGGCTTGCATACTGGCTCAGCTTGGGCAAGTCCGACTGCATGGCCGCTATCCTCGGGGTCAATGCGGGCGACAGGGCGGGAAAAAGCGCGATTATCGCGTTCATCGTGTCCGTATCAAGCGTCACCTTGCACGTCATGTCCTCCAGCGCCGAATCGAGCATGGGTTTTACATCTGGTCTTGCCGCGGGCTCCGCGGCCGCCATAGAAACTAGAAAGGAGAATAACAACAGGGCCGCGATGAACTTGGTCTCCATATTTATCTCATCTCTTTAATCATGACCCGTTTAAATTTCCCTACTTTTTAGCCTTCTTCCTTTTCTGCATCCTTGCCACGAAAAGAAGCGCAACCGCCACGAGCGGGGCAAGCAGGGGGTTGAAGTCCGGCACACTGCGTACAATTCCCTTGCGATAGTAATAGTACTGCGTGGCCGAGTCGCTTATGCAGCCCGTAAGGTTCGCAGTGACCGTATAGGTGTGGGTGCCCTCGCGGTAGTCGGCAAGAGAAATTGAATAGTTTCCAAGGCCGTACGCGGGAATGCCCAGAATGGTGCCGTTGTCCAAAAGCAGCGTGGCCTGGGCGGCAACCGGCGAGTTTGACGAGGCGTTGGTGACATTGACGCTTATGTAGAGGTTGTTAACGCCATCCGCAACAGCTGGCGCGAAATAGCCGTCAGCGGGCGAGATTATGTGCACCTTGAGCACGCAGCTCGGCACTGCCGCAAGCACCGGGGTGCAAAGGAGCGCAAGCAAAAGGAAAGCGATGGACTTTCTCATCCGAACAACCGTCGTGGCGCGTGTTGCCGCCGCCGATTGTTATTAAACTTGGCCGCAATAAAAAGCTGTGCAGGTGCAAAACTCGCCAATGGTCCTCCTTGCTGTTTGTGGAAAGCCCAATGTCGGAAAAAGCACGATGATGGCAGCCGCGACGGGCACCGCGCCCCAGATTGCAAACTACCCATTCACAACAATTGACCCCAACAAGGGCGTGTGCTTTGCAAACGCGCCCTGCCCGCACGTGCGGCTCAAGGTGGTCTGCACGCCGAACAACGCGCGGTGCGAGGCCGGCACGCGCCGGGTTCCTGCAAATATCGTTGACGTCGCAGGCATAGTTCCTGGCGCGCACGAGGGCAAGGGGATGGGGAACCGCTTTTTGTCCGACGTTGCAGCTGCTGACGCGCTCCTGATTGTGGTTGACGCTTCGGGCGGCACCGACGACTGCGGAAATATTGTCGCGTTCGGCTCGCACGATGCCACTGCTGACGTGAAGCTGTTCCTTGACGAGCTTGACGACTGGTTCTTCGAGGTAGTTGGCAGGAATGCGAGGAAGTTCAAGGGAACACACACCGTCCTTGAGGACTTCTTCCAGTCGCTTGCGGGAATCGGCATCCCCCACGCAGAGGCAAAGGACGCTTATGCACGGCTCGGGCTCGGGTCGGAGCCGTCCAAGCTAACCGACGCGGACGTGCGCAGGCTTTCCAAGCTGCTGCGCGAGCGGACCAAGCCGTTCCTCATTGCGGCAAACAAGTGCGACTCGGGCTACGCTCAGGGAAACATCGAGTCGCTGCGCAACGCCTACCCGGAAACGCAGGTAATCCCCGTGTTTGCCGACTATGAGCTTGCGCTGCAGCGGGCGAAGACGTCAGGTATAGTAGAGTATGACGGAAAGAAAATCACACTTACTGCAAAGGGGGCGCAGAACGAGCGTGCTGTAGAGGCAATCAAGAAAATCGGGACCGCCGTTGCGGCATACGGCTCGACAGGGGTGCAGGAGGCGATTGACCGCGCGGTGTTTGGCCTTGCGCGCCAGGTGGTCGTCTTTCCCGTTGAGGACGAGACGCACTATTCGAACCACTTTGGCAAGGTCCTTCCTGACGCGATACTGCTCAAGCAGGGAAGCACGCCGGTTGACCTTGCTGGCGCAATCCACGCCGACCTTGCAAGCCATTTCCTCTACGCTGTTGACTGCGAGAAGAAGACGCGCATAGGAAAGGACCACCGGCTCGCAACAGGCGAGGTCATCAAGGTAGTGGCGACAAAATAAGCCCGAGGGCCGTTTACGCTCCTTTTGCGTTTTGCCTGCAGCAAGCATAAAAAAGACAGCAAGCAAACATAGGAAATAAAAGCGGCCGCAAAGTGAAACGTAATAATGCAAAATTCGCTCTTATACCGGAGATGATTTTTATGGCAACCGAACACAAGGTAACAGTATACTCAACAAAGACGTGCCAATACTGCCACATGGTCAAGGACTGGCTCAAGAAGAAGGGCGTGCCCTACAAGGAAATCGACGTGGGCTCCGACCAGAAGGCGGCAATGGAACTGGTCGAAAAGAGCGGCCAGATGGGCGTGCCAGTAATCGACTTTGACGGCAAAATCATCGTAGGTTTTGACCAGCGCGCGCTCCTTGCGGCAATCGGCGCCTGAGCGTTTCAGGCAGTCTTCACAAGCCGGGTCTTTCCCCTGCTGCCTTCCGGCTGCGCCTCGCGAACCAAAACCAGCTTCCTCTTTTCAAGCGAGTTGACATAGTTTCGGATTTGCCGTTCACTTTCGCCGTTTAGTGCCATGTATTTTTCGTAAAGCGCGCCCGAGGTCATCTCGCCGTGCTTGGTAAGTATGTCAAGGACCAGTTGTTCTGGTTCGGAAACGCCCGAGAGGCGCTGCTCCTTCTTCCACTCGCCGGCAACAGCGTAGGATGCACGCACGTCGGACTCATCGATTCTTTTTGCGCCGCGCTTCTCCGCATTGCGGCCTGCCTTCCAGAGGGCCTCGAGTGCAACCCGCGCGTCGCCGCCTGCCTTGGCCCCGAACGCGGCGCACAGGCCGATTATGTCCTCGCTTGCCGCTCCGGGAAGGAACCCTTCCTTTGCGCGTGCGGCAAGAATTTCCTTCAGCTGGGATGGAAGGTATTTCTTGAACTCGACTTTCTCAAGACGTAGCGAGCTTTTGATGCGGCTGTCAAGCCCAGCTGCAAGGTCGGGTACGTTGGAGACCAGGATGAGGCCGAATGATGCGCCGTGGTTTTCTGCTGCACGCGAAAGCTCGTAAAGGATTGTTGCGGACTCGCCTGTTGCGACCCGGTCAGCCTCGTCAAGGACAACGATGCACGCCTTGCGGTCGTATTTGAGCCGCTGGACGATTCGGGAAAAGATTTCGTCAGCGCCAACCCCGCGCTTTGGGAGCGCCTCGCCAACCTGGTCCGCAATGGTGGAAAATACCGCCTGACGTGAATAGCTCTCCCAGCAGTTCACATAGGCGGTGACCGCCTTTTCAGTGAACTCGGAAAGCTCAGTTAGCACAAGACGCGAGGCAGTAGTCTTTCCGGTGCCTGTTGGGCCGTAGATGAAGACGTTCTGGGGCGGCTGGCCGCGGGCAACGCCCTGCATGCACCTTGCAATCGCCTGCACCTGCTCGGCCCTGAACATGAGCTGCGGCGGCTGGTACTCGGGAAGGAGCACGCGCTCGTCGCGGAACACGCCCGACTGTAAATTATCGAAAATTCCGGCCATGATGATATAATGTGGGGTGGCTAGGATAAAAAAACGACCAGTGAAAACATCGTTTCAGCCCGAGTTGTCTTCGTATTCGTTGTATTCCTCGTGGTTGAATTCGTAGCTGATTCGGGTCGCCTTCTTGCTGTCGCCTGTGATGAAGCCGGAAACGAGTTCCTGCTTGGTCTTTGCGGCATCCTCGCCAAACAGGCTCCTGCTGTTGCACGCGTCAAGAAGGAAATACCCCTCTTCCGGTGAGCCGAAAGTGACTACTGGGTGGGTCGAGCCGTCTTCCAGGAGGAGCACGCTTACCATTGCCGTCTTACACCCGAGCGAGGACAGGAGCGAGCACAAGAGGAGGCAGCGGTCGAACGCGTCCGCAATGCCAAGAGACGCCATTTCCGCGTAAGTGAGCCAGAAAGAGATGGACAACTCGGAGTGCGTCTTGCCAAGCGACTGCACTGCAAGGAATGCGGCTTTTGCCGCGTCGTCAAAGTCAGTCTCGGTGTCGTACTCGAGCTCGCGGCTCTCGACAACCTTCTCTCCAGCAGCCAGTTTTTTTGCCTCGGATATTGCAAAGACTATTTCCGAGCGCATATTCTGCACTGCGGGTTCCTTAGGGTCTATTGCGGACTTGAGAACCGGGACTGTCTTCTGTTCGCCCTCGTTTATGTAGTCGCGGTAGCGCTCTATGATTGCACGGTAAAAAGTTGCGCGCGCCTTCCAGACCGGCCAGTCGGCCCCGGTTTGGGCGGCAGCTTCAATGGGGTTTGCGTCCGCGTCCATTACGACCTCTCTTAATTGGGATAATGCGCCTTCCAAAATAAAAAGGGCAGTCGCGCCTAATATACTCGTAAAAAACGCTGTTTGACGAAGAGCGATACTAGGATGAACGTTACTTTTTTCGGCGCGGCACGCGAAGTCGGCCGGAGCGCCATAATGCTCGAGGCAGGCGAGAAGATACTCCTTGACTGCGGCATCAAGCCCGCAAAGGAGCCCGAATACCCGCTACTGGACAGCAAGACCATCAAGTCGCTTGACCGAGTTGTGCTTTCGCACGCCCACCTGGACCACTCCGGCTACATTCCGGGGCTTTACGGCCAAGGGTACAAGGGCCAGGTCGAGATTACGAAGCCAACTCGCGACCTCATCCAGCTTCTGCTTGCGGATTTCCTGCGGTTGAATAAGATAAACCCGCCATACTCGCAGGTCGAGGTCAGCCGGCTGCTCAAGAGCACCTCGATTCGCGAGTTCGACGAGCCGTTCAAGACCAAATCCTCCACCATCCGTTTTCGCACAGCAGGCCACATACTCGGGGCGGCGATGACCGAGGTGCACACTGCAAACCGCAAGATTCTCTACTCCGGGGACATTGATATCCGCGAGTCGCGGCTTTTGGACGGCGCAGCTACCGACCTTGAAGCGGACACGCTCATACTGGAAAGCACGTACGGCGCGAAATCCGACAAGCACCCGTCGCTCAAGACCACTGGGAAGGGGTTCATTGACTCGGTGAACAGGACGCTCAAGCGGGGCGGCAAGGTAATCATTCCCACCTTTGCAATCGGGAGGGGGCAGGAAATACTGTTCACCCTCGAGTCCTACCTGCGCTCCGGCGGGTTGGAGCGTGTGCCGATTTACCTTGACGGAATGGTCACCCGCGCGCTGCGCATCTACAGGCACAACGCGATTTACCTGAAGAAGGAAATCCAGCGCCGCATACTCACAAGCGAGGACGACCCGTTCAAGAGCGAGTTCTACTTCATACCGCAGCGCAAGGACCGCGGCGACGTGTTCGAGCACGACCGCGCAATCATACTCGCGACAAGTGGCATGCTCAACGGCGGGCCGGTGATGAGCTACCTTGACAAGCTTGGCTCGGACGAGCGCAACAAACTTCTCTTGGTAGGCTACCAGGCCGCTGGCACGCAGGGACGCGAACTGCTGGAAGGCCGCGGTTACGTCGAGACCGAGGGCAGGCGCATTGACATAAACTGCGAAATCGAGCAGGCGCCATTCTCCGGCCATTCCGACCACGCCGAGCTGGTATCGTTTGCAAAGTCGGTCAAGGGACTCAAGAGCGTCTACGTAGTCCATGGCGAGGGCTCGAAGTCCTACGAGCTTGCCGAGGCCATAGAAGCCCAGTGCAAGGGCGTGCAGACAATAGTGCCCGAACTGGGCGAGACAATAAGAATCTGATGCGCGATGGCAAAGTCCACCGAACTTGTTGGGGTAGCGTTCGTTCTACTTACCGCAATATTGTCGGGCCTTAGGCCAGCGCTGACCAAGTTCGGCACGGCAAACTATCCACCCATACTGCTTGCCGGATTTACCGTCCTTTTTTGCGCCATAACCTCGTTTGCAATCTTCTTGGCAGGAAAGCAGCCCATGCGTTCCCTCATTCCGGACCAGAAAAAATATTTCACAAGCGGCATCGTTGGCGCGGGCCTGGCGCCCCTCTTTCTATATCTGGGGCTTCAAACCACGAGTGGGATAGACGCCAGCCTGTTTTTGCAGATTGAACTAGTATACTCCCTTGTCATCTGCTACTTCCTGATGAGGGAGAAAATCACTTTACAACAAGTATTCCTGACCGCAATCGTCTTTGTCGGCGCCATAGCGACGTTGTTCAAGGAAAGCACGCCGACGCTTTCAACGGGCTCGATGATGATACTCGCAGTACCGCTCTTCTATGTGCTGTCAAACGCGATGTCAAAGGACTTGCTGAAGAGGCACACGCCGGAGGCGGTAAGCACTATGCGACAACTGTATGGTGCATTGTTCCTTCTTACTACTGTCCTGCTCTTTGAGGGCGTACCGGCCTCAATCGTGCTTAACCCACAGTTTCTGCTTTACGCGGCAATGCTCGGGATTCTCCTGACTGGCGTGGCACTCTGCTGGTACAACGCCATTGACAGGGTGAACGTTTCGAAAGCTACGGCCATAGGCGCAGTCGAGGTAATCATAAGTGTCATTGTATCTTGCATCGTGCTTGGGGAGGTGCCGACCCTGCTGCAATATTTTGGAATAGCACTTATTGTCGTAGGCACGGTGCTGTTGGCGTTCAATGTAAAAAGCGAACAGCGTAGTCTGTCAGCAAAAGTCTGAAATCAGGGAAATATTTCGTCCAGCTTTTCATAGTCCGCAGCAAAGGCGTGCATCCCGAGCTTCCTCGCAGGCGCAAGGTCGTGCGCTTCAGAGTCACCGACCATCGCGCAGTCCGACGGCTTGACTTTGAGTTGCTTGCACGCAAGCGCGTAGTAGGACGAGTGCGGTTTCATCTTCTTGGTCTCGGAAGTAGTCACGATTACGTCAAAGAAGTCCATCAACCCGGCTGCCTCGAGCTTCTCAAGAGCCCACTCGTGTTCCTCACAGGTTATGACTGCGAGCTTGACGGAATACTTTTTCTGAAGTTTTTCGATGAACCTTCTTGCAGCAGGGTAGGGTACAATCTTGGAAAGCACCAGTTCGCGGAATTTTTTCTCGGCATCAACAGTGACTTGCGGTTTTATTCGGAATTTTTTTGCAAGAAGCGCGTAGGAATAGCCCCTCGACCGCTTCTGGATGTCATCCTCACCTGAAAGCTTTTCAACAATGTTGTAGAACGCAAGAAGCACCTGCTTGTGGTCAGCACCCTCGTCCTCGAAGAGCCGCAGGGCTTCCGCGTCGCACTCCTTTGCAATGTCGCGGGTTGGGTAGAGCGTGTTGTCAGCGTCGAAAAGAACTGCTTTGATTTTGGATGCAACGAACGGGGCGGATTTGGTTTTGGAAGCGTCAAAAATGGCTGCTACTGCCGGCGGTTTTTGCTTTGGTGCTGCAGCTACTGCTGCTTTTCTTTTCTTTGCAGGAATGATTTTTTTCCTACTCAACTTTCTCCCCATCCTTAACATCGTTGTAAGCTACCTCGTTGGGCATCACGCCCGCACCCGCGCCCAGCTTTACCCCTGGCATGACGCTTGCGTTCACGCCAAGCCACGAGCCCTCGCCCATAACCGTTCCGAAAAAGTCCAGGCCGGTGTCCTTCTTCCCGTTCTTGGAGTCGCTTTTTACGTTTCCCTTGTCAAAGCGCCTGTTTGCGGTAACGGAAAATGCGGCAAGCCTGCAATTGCGGTCAATGATGGAATCCTCGACCGAGCAGTGGTGCAAGTGCGCTCCTTCAAGCACAAGCGAGTCCTTGACTTCGGTGCAGTAGCCAGCGACCGCCCGAGCTTCCAGGCAGGAGTAGTTTCGCACGAGCGCGCCGGTGCCGACAACCGCGCCTTCGCCAATGTACGCCGGGCCCTTGATTACTGCGTTCTCCATCACCTTCGCCCCCTTTGAGACGTAGGCGCGGCCGCTAATAACCGCGCTTTCATCAACTTCCGCACCAGGCGCGATTACGGGCCGGTCAGGAAGCGTGCGCTCCATTATGAAGTTCTTGAGCGCAAGGAGGTGCCAGGGATACTTCAGAGTAGGCTGGTAGCCTTCGACCTTGGCGCACAGTACCTTACCTTCCGTTACAAGCAAGGAGAGCGCGTTCTCAAAGGAGTAGTGGCCTGAATCAACAGCCGTAAGCGCGGAAATGAATTTTGCGGAAAGCAAATACGTGCTTACAATCCGAAAGCCCGCGTGCGGATCCTGTGGCTTTTCCTCAATCGAGGTTACTTTTGAGTCGGAGTCGAACTTTACCTCGCCGTATTCGGACACGTCGGGCACCTGCCGGCCGCAGACAGCAGCATCGCACTGGCCGAGGGTCTTGAGCGCGGAATAATTGTCGCCCGCATTCACCGCGTGGCCGCTTGCAACCACAAAAGAGCTAGGGAATTTGCCCGCAATCCTGAGTATCTCCGCACCCATTCCCTCCTGCGAGCTGGACTCGACGACCTCCGCCTTCACGCCTGGAACGGACAACGCTATCTTTTTTGCAAGGTCGCCGTCGCGGTCGGAGACCACTATGATTTGCTCGTTAATGCCGTTTGCCGCGAGGCTTTCCATCGTGTGCGCAAGCAGGGTTTTTCCGCAGACTTCGTATAATGCCTTGTGCCTTGAACTTGCCAGTGGCCACATGCGCGAGCTTGCGCCAGCTGCGAGTATCACTGCCTTCATTTTGGACCAACCAAGGAAATTACTGTTGTTGCGATTTTATTTGCGTCGTGCCGGGCCATTCCGTTGACGTTCGAAAGCAGGTCACAGGAGACGAAGCCGTAGCCTTCAAAATCCTCTTTTCTTGCCACTACCTGCGACGCGCCCTCTTTTTCGTACTTCGCCTGCGTGTCACTTCCAAAAGCAGTTGAATTCGCCACCACGAAATCCATCTTGCATCCGGCGTACTTTTCGATTTCCATAATGAAGTCGCGGCCTGAAAACCCATCCGTCTCCCCGTGTTTTGTCGCAAGGGGAAGGATGAACACCTTGCGCGCATTGCTTGCGCAGATTGCCTTTGCCATTCCTGACACCAACATGTTGGGAACGATGCTGGTGTAAAGGTCGCCGGGGCCGATGACAATCAGGTCGGAGTTTTGCACTGCAGCAATCGCCTTGGCCGAAGCCCTTGCATCAGGCTGCAAAAAGACGCGCCTGATTTTCGGCCTCTTGCCATTCGGGATGTCGATGTTGGTCTCTCCTTCGATTACTGTCCCGTCGGCAAGCTCGGCGCACAACTCGGCCTTGTCAAGGGTGACCGGGATGACTCTGCCCGTAATGTCAAGCATCTTTCCCGCTTCGTCGATAGCCTTCTCGAAATCGCCCGTGGTTTTTTCAAGTGCAGTTAGGAAGAGGTTTCCGAAGTTGTGGCCCGAAAGCGAGGAGCCGTTCTCGAAACGGTAGTTGAAAAGGTCAAGCATGAGCTTTGGCGAGTTGGAGAGCGCAACAAGGCACTGCCGCACGTCGCCTGGCGGGAGCACCCCGAGCTCGGTCCTGAGCCTGCCCGAGCTTCCGCCGGAGTCGGTCATGGTGACGATTGCGTTGATTTCTACTGGCATCCTCTTTAGGCCCTCAAGGAGGGTGAAGCGGCCGCTGCCGCCGCCAATGACCGTGATGACTGGCCTCTTTTCCCATTTCGTATTTTTTTCCGCCATGTGGATGCTCACTTCACTGTCACTGACTTTGCGAGGTTGCGCGGCCTGTCGGGATTGTTCTTCCGCAGTACGGCCGTGTGGTATGCGAGGAACTGCAGCGGGATTGAAAACACGAGCGGAAAGTGGTGCTCCTCGACTTTGGGAACCGCGATAAGCTCGTCAAAGGCGCTGTTGGGCTCGTCCGAGCATCCGATTACGAACGCCCCGCGTGCAGCAGTCTCCATAACGTTTGAAATCGTTTCCGCGTGCGTGTAGTCGTTCGGGCAGATTGCAATCACCGGCGTGCCCTTGGAGATGAGCGCTAGGGTGCCGTGCTTGAGCTCGCCCGCCGCCATGCCCTCGGCGTGGATGTAGGTGATTTCCTTGAACTTGAGCGCGCCCTCAAGCGCAGTCGGGAAGTTCGGGCCGCGCGCGATGAAGTATGCTGCGGGTTCCTTTGCAAGCCTTTGTGAGAGTTTTCTGCCAACCGCATCCCATCCGGGAAGCGAATTTTCCAAAATCCGCGATACCTCGTCAAGCTTCCTCTTCTCATCATCCTTCTTTCCGACAACCGTAGAGGCGAGAAGGTAAAGCAGTGAAAGTTGCGCCACGAATGTCTTGGTTGCGGCAACGCCGATTTCGGGCCCGCAGTTCAGGTGGAGTGCGCAATCCGAGATGCGGTCAAGGCTTGAGCCCACCACGTTCGTTATCGCAAGGACCTTTGCGCCGCGCGCCTTGGCAATCTTGACGCCCTCGATGACGTCGGCAGTCTCCCCGCTTTGTGAGACCGCAATCACCAACAGGTCGTCGTCAACTATGTTCTTTGCAATGTAGGGGAACTCGCTTGCGACAACCACTTCGCAGAACTTCCCGCCGATGCGGTTGAACAAATAGCGTCCTACAAGCGAGGCGTGGCGCGAGGTGCCGCACGCCACGAAGACGACGCGGTTCTCACGCACAAGTCGGGCCGCCTTCTCAAGTGCAGCAGGTTCCTGCATCGCAGCGAGCCGAATGGCAGCCGGCGCCTCGTAGATTTCCTTGAGCATAAAGTGCGGGTATTCCTGCTTGTCGGAGAACACGCTGCCGGTTCCAAATACAATAGGCTTCCGGCCAACCTTTTTTCCAGTTCGCAGGTCGAGCACCTCGAGTGAACCTTTCTTTATGATTGCAAAATCGCCGTCCTCCAGGAACAAGCCCTCTTTCGAGCATTTCGCAAGCGGGACGGGGTCGCTTGCAGCAGCTGCAAAACCGTCGCCTGCCGAAAGCACAAGTGGGGACTGGTTCTTTGCGGCAACAAGCGCGTCAGGCGAGCCTTCGTATGCCGCAAGAATTGCGTAGCTTCCCTCAAGACGCCGGAAAGCAGCCAGGGCCGCATCAACAAAGCCCATCGTGCGCAGGTTCTCTTCAATCAGGTGGCCGATGACCTCGCTGTCGGTCTCTGAGGAGAAGTTGTGGCCGCGTGAAGTAAGTTCTGAGCGCAATGCCTGGAAGTTTTCGATGATTCCGTTGTGCACTACTGCAACTTTTCCCGTGCAGTCCGTGTGCGGGTGCGCGTTTGCGTCGGAGACCCCGCCGTGGGTTGCCCAGCGCGTGTGCGCTATGGCAAAATTGGACGCGGACATATCCTCTGCTGCGAGCTTTTTGTCAAGGGCTGACACGTCGCCAACGGTCTTTACGACCTTGATCCTACCTTCCTTTGTGGCGAAGGCAATGCCTGCGGAGTCGTAGCCGCGGTACTCAAGAGTGCGAAGGCCTTCCAGGGCGTTCGCTGCGGCGTTGTTTCCGATGAATCCGGTAATTCCACACATAGGCATTCGCCAGACGGAAAGAACATTTTGCACAAGGCGGTTTATATATTCCGCTGAGGCAAAAACGATAATTTGGTTCGTTTTTTTGATAAAAACTTAATAAAACTATAGAACAGTTATAAATATCTTCAAAATCGTAATGATTGCGGGGCGGGCGGCGCCTGCGCCCAAGTGGTGACTAATTACAATGGCATCCATACGACAGCCGGTTCCTTCCGAGCAGGCCATGCTTTTCGTAAACGAGGAGGGCTACTCGTCAAAGCTTGCGGACTTTGCGCAGGTGTCCGGCCTCTCAAAGGACCGTCTTGAGATACTGCGCCTGCTTGCGGCCGAGTCGATGTACCCGGCTGAGATTGCCCGCGAGCTCAAGCTCCCGGAGCAGACGGTCTATTACCATATGCGCAGTCTCTTGTCTGCGCAGCTTGTCGAGATAAGCTCGGAGGAACAGAAGCAGGGTGGCACCGCAAAAAGGTATTCTTTCCCTGCAGACTCGCTTTCGGTTCTGCTTTCCGAGCGCAAGGCAAAGAGCCCGCGCATATCGCGGCAAAAAAAGATTCCTGGCTTTCTTGAGTCGTTCGTAAGGAACGGCGTGTTCGACGCTAAAATGGTGGTGGGCTCCCCAGACCCGCACGGACCCTACCGCTCGCGCGGCTCGGAATTCTGCGCAACCGAGGTCGCAATGTACCTTGGCGGGTTCTGCTCGTTCGAATACCCGCTCTATTACCTTGACACCGAGCTTACCGAGCAGCAGCGCAGGCACAATCTGGTTGCGCTCGGCGGGCCGAAAGTGAACACGCTTGTAAACGACGCGAACGCCTCGCTTCCCATCCGCTTTGACAAGTCGAACTTCTCAATCTATTCCTCCCTGTCCAAGAAGAAATACACGGAGGACGTCGGCATAGTCGAGCTTGTGCAGAACCCTTTCAACCCGAAGTCCAGGCTCCTGGTCATTGCGGGAAGCAGCCACCACGGAACGCGCATCGGCGTGCTTGGCCTGTTGCGCCACCAGCGCGAGTTCGAGTTGGGGAACGCCTTTGACTCCTCGGTGATGGCCAAGGTGATAGCCGGGTTCGACGAGGACTCCGACGGGATAGTGGACACTGTCGAGATACTGGAATAAAAAAAAACGGGCAGGAACCGGATTGCCTCCGTCGGTTCCGTGCTTTGTTGGTAGTGGATGGGTAGTGGAAGGCACGGAACGCCCGGTTGCCTGTTAGGGCTTTCAGCTCCTTCCACTATGCGAATGTTCGCGAAGTAGTATTCGCCAGCCAACGTTTATATCCTGTTGTCCGGATTTACCGGAATGGAAAAATAAGGCGAAAGGTTTTTCTATTTTCACAAGTTTTGTATTGTTCAGTGCAACTTTTTGCAAACAAACACGCAACTACGGGTTGATTTTATGACGCTCCACAACGTGCTTGACGACAAGGACTGCCGGATACTTTACTGGCTGGACACCGACGCGAGGATGAGCAACGCCGCGCTCGCAAAGAAGGCCGGGCTCTCCTCCGAAGTCGCGCGCTACCGCGTCCGCAGGCTCGAGCGCGATGGCATAATCAAGAAGTATTTTGCGCTCATCGACGTTACCAAGCTGGGTTTCTCCTCTTTTCGCGTGTATATCAAGCTCCAGGGGATGCCGCAGTCCGTTGAGAGGGCGTTCACGAAATACCTCAAGGAGCGGCCCGATGTCGGCTGGTTCACGTTCGTGCAGGGCCAGTGGGACGTTGTCCTCATAGTGTGGGCAAGGGACGTCTACGCGTTCGAGAAGTTCTGGCTCGACTTCGTGCAGCGTTTCGGCAAGCACGTCGAGCGCCACTGGATGTCCATCTTTTTGCAGTATGTCCACCTCAACAAGCGCTTCCTTTTGCCGCGGGAGTCCAAGCTCCGGGTGTACACCGTCGGCCAGAGCGGCCGGGAGAAAATCGACGACCTGGACGTCGAGATACTGCGCGCGCTCAGCGAGGACGCGCGCTGCCCCCTTTTGGAGCTTGAAAAGAGGCTCAAGCAAAGCTACAAGGTCATCGCCTACCGCATACGGCGGCTTGAGAGGAAGGGCGTGATCCTGGGCTACCGTGCGTTCATCGACGTCTCAAAAATCGGCTACAACTACTACAAGGTGCTCTTTTCGTTGCACAACGTGGACCTGCGCAAGCTCGAGGCGCTCGAGCAGTCGGTGATGAGGATCCCGAACACGGTATACGTCGACAAGACCATAGGCGGGGCCGACTTCGAGGCGGAATTCCAGTGCGCCGGAGGCAACGAACTACGCAGCATCATCGAACGCCTGCGGCAGGAGTTCCCGACATTGATACGCAACACCGAGACTCTGGAGTACTACCGGGAGGAAAAATTGTGCTACCTGCCCCCGCTAGAGCTGGGCCTTGGGAAAAAGAAGAAATGATCTTTAGAAAAAAAAACAGCAGAAGAAAAAGAAATTAAAAGAAAATCAGGTAGAAACAAAGTTAAAAAATAAAATCAAACCCGAAAAAAACGAAGTAGAAAAAGAAAAAAAAATAAAAAAACTGCCGGCTTATGCCACCGGCAAGTCGAACGTGTACTGCACCTTCTGGAACCTGTTGCGCAGCGCGAGGACCTCGTCCTTGCAGTTCTTGTTCTCGATGAGCGCCTTGCGGAATATGACCGCAAGCTCGCCGAAGTCGCCTTCCTTCATGCCCCAGCGCGTCATCTCCTGCACGCCGATGCGCACCCCGCTCGGGTTCGCCACCTTGCTTCCTGCGTCGAATGGCAGGAGGTTGAAGTTGAGGATGATGTTGCTCTCCTCAAGCTTGTTGGCTGCCTGCTTGCCTCCGCCCTGCGGGTTCATATCTACCATAACCTGGTGCGACTCAGTATAGCCGAATTCTTCGGCCTGCACCTTGAAGCCCTCCTTTGCAAGAGCTTGGGCAAAGAACTTGGCGTTCTTGGTGACCTGGGTAGCGTAGGATTCGCCGAATTCCAGCATCTCGGCAAAGGCTATTGCAAGTGCCGGGAAGCGGTGCAGGTGGTAATTCGAGAGCACTCCGGGGAACACGTAGGGCCGGTACCTCTTCCACTGGTTCTCCTCCATGTTTGCAAGCATCAGCCCGCCCTGCGGCCCGAAGAAGGTCTTGTGAGTTGAGGACACCATTATGTCCGCGCCCTCGGCAAGCGGCTGCTGGAACTTCTTGCCAGCAACAAGCCCGAGCACGTGCGCGGCGTCGTACGCCACAGTAGCGCCCTGGTCCTTGATTACCGGAGCAAGCTCCTTCACAGGCTGCGGGAATAGGAACATCGAGCACCCGAAGATTGCAAGCGAGAAGCGGTTGCGGAGGTCCTTTCCAGTTTTCTCGATGGTCTTTTTTGCCGCGTCCACGTCGATGTGGTATCCATCCTCGGTTGTTGGGAACGAAACCTGGTTGTTCCCCAACAGGCCAACTGCGCCCATCTTGTTGTGCGAGATGTGACCGCCGCCCGAGGCGGAGTTGGAAATTACTGTGCTGGTGGGCTGCGTGAACATTCGCACCATGGCCATGTTGGCGACTGTTGCCGAGATGGTCTGGCAGTTTGCCATCTTTGCGGAAAAGAGCTTCTTTGCAAGCTCGTTGCAGATGGGCTCAATCTCGTCAACGTACTTCGTTCCGTTGTAGAATCGCTTTCCCGGCTCGCCTTCGGCATAGCGGTGGGAAAAGTCCGACTGGTACGCCGCGTCAACTAGGGGCGACGTGACGTTTTCCGAGGCGATGAGGTTTATGCATTCCTTCTTCCGCCACTGGTTCTGCTTTTTTACGATGCTTTGGACCTGGCCCACTACCTTGCTGTACTCGCCCATTTTCCATTCGCCCCCACAAAAACCGCCAGTTGAAAACCGGATTTACAAACTATTTCTTGCCCCGCACGTTTTTTATTTTGTAGCTGGCACAAACAATCCACTGCCCGAAGGGCAAAATCAACGGAAGGTTTATACACAATGGAATGGCAAACTCCACAGAAGCCGGCGACCACGCAGCAGACTGCGGTATTTCCGCCGCAAAGCCAGGAAACGGGGAAACCGGCAAAGCCGCGCATCTCTTACGACGATTTTGCAAAGCTTGACCTGCGCGTCGCAAAAATCCTCGATGCCGAGCCGGTCGAAGGCTCGGACAGGCTCCTGAAGCTGAAAATCCGCGTGGGGTCGGAAGAGCGCCAGCTTGTCGCTGGAATCGCGCAGCACTATGCGCCTGACGAGTTGCTTGGAAAGAAAATCATAGTCATCGCAAACCTGGAGCCGCGAAAGATACGCGGGGTCGAGTCACAAGGGATGCTCCTTGCAGCTTCCGAGGAAAAAGACGGGAAGCTTGTCAAGCTCTGCCTGGCAACAGTTGATGACTCTGAGTTCCCGGACGGCTCGGCACTTTCGTAATTACCGGAAACGGGGTCTGCGATCGCTTTTTATGCCAAATTTTCTGGGACTAGTGTGGAAAGCCAGCTAATCGTCGGCATTGACGACAGGGAACTGCGGAGCGCTACAGCAAGAAAGCTCTACGAGCTGGGCTGCAGGTTTGACTCCCAGCGCCTTTCTGTCGGAGATTATGTTGTCAGCGGACGCTGCTGCATCGAACGAAAGAACGACTCTGATTTCGAGCAGAGCATAATGGACGGCCGGCTCTTTACACAGGCGTCCGAACTCTGCTCGGCTTACAAGGCGCCGGTAATCGGCATTGTTGGCAATGGCTTTTGCAGGCTGGACCGCAAGGCAATACGCGGCGCGCAGGCAAGCCTGGCTGTTGATTTTCGCATTCCCGTGTTCTTCTTCCCAACAGAGGAGGAGTTCGCCGAATTTGTTTATGCGCTGGCTTTCCGGGAGCAGGCAACTGGAAACGGTCCGCCGCGGATGCAGACTGCAAAAAAGGAAGTCGCCCTTGCGGATTTGCAGCAGCTTGCAGTCGAGTCCCTTCCCTCAATAGGCCCTGTTCACGCGCGGGCCCTGCTTTCAAGGTTCGGCTCGGTTGCGAAAGTGTACAACGCTGCGGTTGAGGAGCTTGTGCAGGTCGAGGGCGTCGGGAAAGTACGCGCGGAGAGGATGAGAACGGTCATCGACTCTGCCTACGCCGATTCGAAGGCGAAAGAGGCAACGGCAAAAGCAGCTACAGCATTAGCATCAGCTGACGCGGAAGACCCGCGCGTCGCCTGAGTCGAAGAGAAGGTCGAGCTCGGAGGAGTTGCCGGGGTACAGGAATGCCTTTGAGAACGTGTTTTCTCCTGCCCCGAAAACGCCCTGCGTCTTGTTGTCAAAGTATATGTAGCCCGCGCCGTACTTTTTCGCTATCCTGTCCACTGCCGCGCTGTCGCCGGTTGAAAAGAGCGCCTGCACGTCCGTCACTTTCTCATCAAGCCTTGGCTCGAACTCGAAATAGCCATCCACCACGACCTGCTTTTTGGAAATTTCCGCAATCGGGTGCCCCCGGTCCCACAAGGCAATCACCGGCGCCTGCGGGAGGCCTGACAAGTATGCAAACCCGGCAAGCTGCTGCATAGAATATTGTCCGGACTGGATGTTGAGCGCGCAATACACTGAGGCGAGAACCGCGATTCCGCACACCAACCACACGACCGGGGCATAGTTTTCGGTCTTGGCGTCGGCCTCGCACAGTCCGAAAGCGGCAAGGATTGCGAGCGGGGCTGCTGCGTAGACGATGTTCCTGCTTGCAAAGAACAGCAATGCAAACGAGACTACCGATGCCGCAACGAGCCAGTGGCTCCTGATAATCCGCGGCTTTTCAGGGAAGCCGAACGCCTTGAGCACGGCTATAGCGCAGAGAATCAGCACGGGCCCGGTGATTTGCACGACGCCAATAGGATTGCTCGGCTGCATCTCGGAAGATGTGCGGAAAGTGCTGGCTGTTGTGAAGTCCATAAGCGGAAGCCGGAGGTAGTACGTTGCAGCAGCAAGCGCGGAGAGGCCGAAAACGGCAAGCAGCAGCAAGGCCTTCGAATGAAAGAAGTCGGATGCTGTTGCGGCCAACCTTTGCTTTGGCTTTCTTTTCAAGGCAACAAAAACCGGCTCGGACTTACAGAAAAACGCCGAGAGATAATCAACAAATACCGCCATCATGAGCAGGCAACCAACCACGGCCAGCGAATACGGGTGCAGAAGCGCAAGGAACGCGCCAAGAACTACCATCCCGAATGTGTTCTTTTTCAAAAGGAACATGATTGCAAGAGCGATTGCCGCCGGAGCAAAAGCATCCGGCCTGGCGTATAGCCCCTGGCGAAGGAAAAAAATCGGGAGCAGGGCAGCGGATAGTGCGGAAAAAAGGGCGGCATCGGTAGGGAGGCCGCTGCGCTTTAGCGCAGCCCTTGCGGCGCAGTAAACCGCAAGAACCGCCAGCAGGGAAAAAAGCAGGGATACCAGTGCATATGACCAGAGCGCAGGAACGCCGAACAGCACCGCAAGCGTGCCGCCAATCACGTGGAAAAGCGGGTAGTAAGTGTAAGCGCGGCCGAGGTTGGAAAGCTCGTCAAAAGTCCTTACCTGGCCTTCCTGCGCCACGTATTCCATCTGCCGCAGGTGGTAGTAGTGGTCCGGGTCGGGAAACGAGTCAAGGAAAGCAGGATAGATGCGGACAGAAAGCGTGGCAAGGACTAGCAGCAAGAGCAGGGATAGCTGCAGTTGGCATTGCTTTTCGTTCATCTTGCAGCCTCGATTGCCATCTTTTCCATTGCCAGGCCGCACAGGGGATAGCGCTTGAGCGACTCCTCTGAAAGCCCGTAGTATGCAGAGAGGAACTTGCTGTCGCATTCCTTGCAGGAGGCCTCGCCCCTGATGCCCAGCTCCTTTTTCAGCCCTGCCGGAAATGCCTTGGTCGAGGCAATGGCAACCGGCTCGCCGGGCACAGGTGCGGTTGCCTTGAGTGCGGTCTGGACGTTGGAGTCAGAGGCGAGCCTGCACAGCCATTCAAGCTCCGGCGTGCGGGCTCTGTTGCTGCCAATCTGGAAGGATTTTAAACTTAAGAATAGGGAATAATAGAGTAGCTTACTACAGCCAAAGCTTCGCCTGACGATGACGGCCAGGGCGCCCGGACAGCTTTTCCTTATGCATTCCAAGGCAGCCTGAACGTTTCCAACAGGCAGGGCGGAATAAACGTAAATCATGAAACGATTGGCAACGTAGGGCAATATATTTTCATTGAAAGCGTGCCGCGGCCGAATGGACGCAACAGCTGAAATTTTTCATTCCTGGAGGGAAAATCACAATGGTACAATATCACGCAAAGAGGCTCTCAAAGACTTCGGGCTCGGGCGGCAAGCTCAAGTCCTCGGCTGACAAGAAGCGCGCCCACATCGGCGGCTTTTTCGCACGCACCAAGGTGCTGCGCCCCGACGACGTAAAGCCGGGCCAGGAGCCCAAGGAAGTGCGCAAGACCTTCCGCTCAAAGGGCGGGAAGAAGAAGCTCGCGCTCGACTACGCGCTCTTTGCCAACGTGACCGGCCTCGACGGCAAGACCAAGAAGATGCGCATCATCAACGTGCTCGAGAACAAGGCCGACAGGATGTACTCGCGCGAGAACGTCATAACCCGCGGCTCGGTGATACAGGTCGAGGCAGGCAAGGCCCGCATCACAAGCAGGCCGGGCCAGAACGGCGTGGCAAACGCGGTAATGCTCAAGCAGTAAGCCCCCTTTTCTTTTCCAACTTTTCGCGCCGGTTTGTTTTTGCGGCAAGATTCTCTTTTTATTCTTCCTTTTGCACTTAGCATGTGGCAGCCAACCCGCCAAGTGCAATCCTATGGGAATACTCGACATCTTCAAAAAGAACGACTCCGAACTCCACTCCCCCGACGTGCGAAAGCGCGTGGATAGGGGTGTGGAGATAGTGAAGGCGGCACTCAAGCAGCATCCTAGCTACAGGATTGGAAGGCACGCGTACTCGTACAAGAAGAACGATATGGTGGAGCAAATCGTCGACAGCGAGGTTGCCAACCAGGGCGGAATAGAGCTTTACGCGCCTGGCGAAGAGAAGCCCGAAGCGCTGGTGCACTTTGAGACGGGCTTTCCGAACAGGCCGATAATATTCGTAAAGAAGGGCAGGATTACGGGCACCGAGTGCAAGGCGTGGAAGAGCATACAAAAGGCGCTCCAAAAAGAGGGCAAGTACCCCGGGATATTCGCGCCCAACATACGGCTTGTTGACCGCAAGCACTCGCTTTCGGTGGATCACTTTTACGACTCTAGAGCGTGCGCGCGTGATGGCCAGACCAAACCGAAGTATTGAGCCGCGGAAAACCAGGGGGCAAACGATTTAACGATTCGGACTAGGGAGATTTTTTTGGCAATAGCATACAGGGGCGGGCGTGAAAAGTACGAATACGGGCTTGAAAACCACCCATTCAAACCGGGAAGCCAGATGCTTGTCAAGAACTTCGGCCACGAGGGGGCGGTGCCGGTGCCCATAGGTGACGTAATCAAAGTCATACCGGGCAAGGCAAAGGCAGTCTTTGACGCTGCCGCCAAGAGCAACAAGAAGCTTGGTTACGACGTAAAGCGCGGCGCCGAGAGCATATACGTAATCAACCCATACAACCAAAAACAGCAGGAAATAGTTGCATCCGCGCTCGGAAAACTTCGCAAGAAATAGTCCGTTTTCCCTCCTTTTATAGCCAAAAAGAATATAAGCTTAATTGGGAATAGATTTAAATACGTTTTACTTTCGGAAGCGAATTTTGGGTATCCAACGGATTTTTCAAGCCTAGGGCACCTAGCGCTCTCTTTCGACGCCTGCCGGTGTATGGATTGGCCTACTCAGTTGTCAAAAAATGCGACGACGGCACGCTGGTCCTCCGGCCGGATTCGAAGGGCCCAGTGCAGAAGGGCACGGCAATTCACTTCGGGATTGAGAAGGCAGGCGCAATAATAGAGACCATCGGCAGGGTGGAAGACCCGCTCGTGTTGACGCAGGTTGCGAAGAAGTTCGCGGACGAAAAGGAATTCCAATAGGAAAGTCATGTTTTTGAAAAAAGGTGAGTAGGAATGATTTACAGCAAGTGCACTGAATGCGGAAGCTCAAACCTGAAGCGCGACTCCGACCGCGGCGAGATAGTCTGCCAGAACTGCGGCCTCGTAATCGAGGAGAACCTCGTGCAGGAGGGGCCGGAATGGCGTGCTTTTGACGCCGAACAGAGGGCAAGCAGGGCAAGGACGGGCGCGCCGCTCAAGTACATGTCCCCAAACAAGGGCCTAGTCACCGAGATTGACCAGTACAACCGCGACGTGCGCGGCGGGAAGATTGCGCCAAGCCAGCAGGCTCAGCTTTACAGGATGCGCAAGTGGCACAAGCGCGCAAGCATCTCCAACTCGGTTGAGAGGAACCTTGCGATTGCATTGACCGAGCTTAACCGCGTTGCCTCGCACCTCGGCCTGTCCGAGAGCATCCGCGAGGCTGCCGCGCTCCTTTACCGCAAGTGCGTCGAGCGCGGGCTTATCCGCGGACGCCAGATTGAGAGCGTAGTCTCCGCGGTCATCTATGCGATTTGCAGGCAGTTCGGGATTCCCCGCACGCTTGACGAGATTGCCGCTGTTGCCGAGATTCCGAAGAAGGAAATCGGCCGCACCTACCGCCTCATCACCCAGGAGCTTGAGCTCAAGGTGCCGCTCACGAACCCGCGCTTCTACATAACGCGCTTCGTGACCGCACTCCGCCTCTCAGGCCAGACGCAGGAGAAATCGGTTGAGCTTCTGGACCAGGCAATCGAGAAGGGGCTCATCTCCGGACGCGGCCCTATGGGCGTGGCAGCAGCTGCTGTGTACATCGCAAGCGTGCTTACCGGCGAGCGCAGGACGCAGAAGGAAGTTGCTGACGTTGCAGGAGTGACCGAGGTCACCATCCGCAACCGCTACCGCGAGCTGAAGAAGGCGCTTGGCCTGAAGGTAAGCATCTGAGCAGTGGCAGCAAAGCGGCTTTTGGGGCTTTCGCCAGCTTTTGCCCGTTTTCCTTTTTCTTCTTATTTTTGTTTTTTTTTCTTTTCCTCTTCTTATTTTCGTTTCTTCTTTATTTACTCTTTTTTTGCCGCATCCGCTGCTTTCACAGCAATAGCCTTCCCAGCGGCCTTTGGCATAACGGTATTATACCCAAAAACCCTAATGCAACAAACGGTTTTGTATGGTCATCAAGCGGTGATTTGATTTGGCAAAGGCAAGGAAGGCATCGAAAAAGCGCGTCGCAAGGCGCGGCCACAAGCGGGCAGCCAAAAAGCTCGCTCCGAAGGCAGCGAAGGGAGCATTCTCCGACATGAACTTTGTTGGAATCTTCGAACTTTGGAAGGCCGCCTTGATCAAACCCGAAAAGATTATTTCGGACCAAGCCAGTAAGGCAGGCTACGCCAAGGGCGTCCTGATGCTGTGCCTTGCAGGAGCGCTGTATGCCGTAATCTCGGCAGTTCTGACCGCGAACTTCTTCGTGCTCGCGCTCGGGCCAGCCATGTTTGCGGTGATGGTGCCCCTAGTTGTGCTGGTGGGCGCTGCTGTGGTGTTCGCGTTCGCAAAGATACTGGGAGGAAATGGCGGGCTTCGCGAGCAGTTCTATCTCAGCGCAGTTCTTCTCTCGCCAATCATCCTGTTGATGGCGTGCGCCAAGGTACTTTACATAATACCGATAATCGGCTTCTTGTTCGAGGCTGCTGTGGTGTTCGTGATCGAGGTGTACGCGCTGTACCAGATTACCCTTGCTTTGCGCTCGGTCCACGACTTCAGCACGATCAGGGCGATCCTGTCATGGTTCCTGCCGCTTTTGATTGTGACCATAATCGTCCTGGTTTTTGCGCTGATTGTGGTAGCGGCAATCCTTGCGTTGGTGCCAGCAGCGGTCCTTGTCGGCGTCCTCAGCTAGGGGCCGGCAAACCTTTTTCTTCTTTTTTGTTTTTCTTAGCTCTTAGCCGCAGGCCATCTTCAGCAGTTCAGAAGCAGGCGCGTCGGTCTTGAGCCCGGTTGGCGCATAGTGCGTGCGCGAGACTTCGAATCCCTTTCCGCGCAAGGCCTCCATAATCCACTCGGTCTTCTTTCCTACCGGCTTTTTGTTTGCGCTGCAAAGCTCGTGCAGGTCAAGGTAACCGGGAGCAAAGCCGTTCTCCTCCAAAAGAAGCCTGATGAACTCGGAGTGCGCTGCTGTTGCGTAGCGCGACTTCTGGCTTATTGCAAGCATCGATTCGAGCGTTGAGTTGTCGCTTGTCTTTCCAAGCCACAGCGGGCCGCAGCGCTCAAGCCTGGAGCCACATTTTTTGCATTCCGAGGCATTCTGGTAGAATGCAAAGCACTTCCTGCAAAAGCCAAGCATTCCGACCTTGGAGTACGCCTCGTCAGCGGCCTTTGCCGATGAGGTGAGCGAGCCTATTGTCTTGATGTGGTGGCCAGAATAGAAGCTTACCAAGGGCGTGAACGCGTTTGCGTGGACCGCTGCGCTTCGCACCACCCTTCCAATCATGATGCGAAGTGCTGTTTCGTGGCAGTAGTAGTTGTGCGAGGGCGCGGCGTCGTACTCGCGCCTGCACGGCTTTGGCCGCGCGCCGCACAGGTTCGCAAGGTCGGTTGCGGTGACCGAGAGGAAGGCGTTCCTTGCGCAGGCGCGGACTGCGGAGTCGAGGAAGTTGGTCGGAGTGCCGAACGGGTCAAGCTCGACGAAATCGTAGTCGTGGCTTGTCGCCGCCTCTATGTGGAAATCCTTGGAGGAGAAGGTTGAGCCCTTGAGCTTGTTTAGCGCCGCGTTCTTCTTTGCATACGCAATCGCAAGCTCGTTCGCGTCGTTGAACGTGACTCGTGCTTTGCCGGCCTCGAGGTAGTAGCGCACGCCCCGCGCGCCTGTTGAGCACAGGCCGTCCAGTATCTTGGGGTTTGCCGGGAGCCTTGGCTTCAATGCCTGGAGGGCGATGCTTGATATCGTGCGCGAGAACTCCATCACGGGGTTGAAGAAGACCATGCAGTGGTGCGGGTCGGAATAGCAGTCCTTCGGCACGTAAAGGCTGGCCGCCTGCTCGCGCACCTTTATAGCGTTTAACCTAGCTATTTTCATATAAAACTATTGTCAGCCCAAGCATAATAATTCCTCCTCCCAATCCGCCTGCGCTTTGATGCAAATGGACCTCCTTTTCGACGACGAATGCATGCGTTCGCTCCTTCCGGAGATCGAGTCGTGCGCAGCCGCAATCCGCGCGTGGCTTGACGAAAAGCGCCTGCTTTGCGTTCGCTACAACGACGACTGCGACGGCGTCACCTCCGGGCTTGAAATCTACGCAGCTGCAAGGGCGTACGCAAAGGAGAAGCTGCTTCCGGAAGGGAACGTGACCGGCTTCCAGGTGCCTTCTGCGGTCTACTCAAAGCGCGACGCGTTCGACGACGTGGTGCGCGCCCGCGATGCAGGAAAGCCGCTTGCCGTTGTGATTACCGACCTTGGCGCCAATGCCGAGAGCGTGGATGGATTAAAGGCACTCAAGGATTCGGGAGCAATGGTGTGCATAATCGACCACCACCCGCCGAATGCCGATGCTGTCGGCCTTTGCGACGTGTTCGTGACCTCGCACACTTACGACAATTCCGGGGCGCACACCGCAGGCCTGGTTGCCTATGAGGTTGCAAGGCGGATTGGCGCGGGTGCCGCAAAATCCGAGTGGGTCAGCTGGTCACTGCAGTCCGACAAGAGCACGCTTGCAAGCGGCGATTACCCGCAGGCGAAGGCGCTTGACTACCTCGCGCACTTTTCCGAGCCCGCGGTCTCCATTGACGATTATTACGAGAAGGTCTCGGACGAGCACATGCTCAAGCTTGCCACCGACCTTGCAATCAAGGGCGAGGACAAGGCGCTCAAGATTATGAAGGACCACGCCACAACGCGCAAAATAGGCGAAACCGCGCTGCTGATTGTGGCGGATATGTCCAAGGCGACCTCCAAGACCTCCTACCCGCCCAAGGGCAGGGCGCTTAATCTGGTGCAGGACTACTATTGCGCCCGCTTTCCTGACAAGGCTATTGTCTCAATGGGCTATTCTGATGATTCAATCAGCATCCGCGCAAACGCAAAGGCGCGCGAGGCAGGTTTCGACTCAAACCCAATCATCGCCACGCTCAAGTCCGAGCTTCCGCACGCAATCCGAAGCGGCGGCGGGCACTCCGCTGCGGCTAACGTGCGGGTTGAGCTTGAGTTCGGCGAGAGCGTGCGGAAAAGGATGGAAGAGCTGATTGCCGAGGCTCTTGCGAAGAATTAGCTGAAACCAAGAAGAAGCAAAAAGCGCAAATGAAAAGAAACAGGAATAACTTAGCTGTTTATGGTTGCCGAGTCTCCGGCTTCCTTGTCGGCGTCCTTTGCCTTTTCCTTCGCATTCGTGGAAGCGGCGTCCTTCTTGTTTGGCTGGCCGGCATTGTCCGCCTTCGGTGCCATTGCCGCGGAAACCTTCTGCCCGATTTCCTCGCGCGCGTAGAGGAGCACGACTATCGCGGCTCCGATGAGCATTGCGATTATGTATGATAGGTTCGAGCCAACTGTCTTTGTGAAGAAGCCGGTGATTCCGCCGCTAACGGTGTTGAGCGTGATTGCCCGCTGGCCGACTATCTTGCCATTCTGTGAGCGGAGCACGAGCACCCCTGCGGCTTCGCCTTGCGCGTCTGCCGGAGCGGTGACTGAAAGCGTGATGTTTATCGAGCTGCCGGGCGCGACGTCCTGCGGGCCCTCCTTCTGCTCCACCACGAACCCCGTTGGCAGGCCTTCGATGGTGCCGGTCACGCCGTAGATTGTCTGGTTGGACGGGTTGGAGAAGCGCTCGGTGGCTGTGAATGTGTGCGTCTCGGATGAGATAACGTTCCTGTCTGCGCACTCGGAGGCGCGCACGCTGGTGACAACCGTTTCGCTGAATGGCTTGTTGTCCGCGCCTGCAAGGCGGCTGCCAGTTACTGTGACGCCAACGTCCTGCGCAAATCCAAGCTTGCTCGCGTTAACTGTGACCGTTGTCGATTCCGAGTCGCCGGCCTGGACCGTGACTTTGGAGGGCGCGATGCGCACAGCGTCATTATTTGAGGTGAACGTGAATGTGTTTGCGAAGGCGCCGGTGTTCTGCACGCTGATTTGGTAGGTGGCGTCCTTTCCGCACTCGCCCGAGCCCGCGCTTGCCGGTCCGTTTACCGTTGCGGTCGTGGCCTCGAAAACGGAAAAGCACGCAGTCCTGCGCTCGACTTCAACTCCGCGGCGGGTGGCGACCACGTCAAGGCACCGCTCTCCTGAAGTTGACGACCCCGGGTTTACTGAAAGCCCAATTACCTTGGACTCCGAATCCCCAAGGCCAACGGAATAATCCTGGAGCGCCGCCCCAAGTTCGGCTGCGTCGCCTTCGAGCGAAAGGTCAAGAGTGACTGGCACGCCCCGGTTCTCTATTTTGATGTCCGTCTGGAGGCTTGAACCCGCATCCAGTTCATAGTGCTCGCTGGCAAAAGAAATATCTGCCGTGATGTCGGAAGGCTCGTAAGCCTGCTCGAAATAAACGTTCGATACCAGCGGCTGGCTGCATCCTGCGCCCGTGCAGGTGCTGGCTGCTGGCGCGTAGTTGTCAACTGCCGGGAGGTGCTGCTCGATATAGCTTGTGCAGGCGGTGCAGGGCTCGACAATCATCCGGACCGTCTTGGTCATCTGGGTGCAGGTGCTGAAAGTGGCGTTCCTGCAGATGTTGAACTGGATGATTACGTCCTCGTCTCCCTTGAAGCACCCCGGTGAATAGACGTTGATTTTGGTCCCCCTGCTTTGGTATGCGGGAAGTGGCTGGATTGGGCAGGTGACGCTGCCATAGATGTAGTTTCCAAAATAGGCGTTGACTGAAAGGGTTGCGTCGGCGCCTTCGGTGTTCTCGGCATAGGCGTAAACCTGGCCGCGGGAGCAGGAGGTCATCCTGATAGTGGAGACGTCCGTTGCGGCGGTGTAGGCCCCGACAAGCGGGAGCATAAGCAGGAATATGGACAGTGCAAGGGCGATTTGCCTTTCCGGTTGCATCAAAAACCACCTAAAAATAACGTAACTACTATCTAGTTACAACATACTATTTAAACTTATCATTTGTTACTATTGTCCAGTAAATACATATAAATATTGGCTCGCACAATAAATCCCTGTGAATGCGAACGCAAAGGCGCCTAAAGGTGGCATTGTTACTAATGGCTGAGGAAAACAACCCGGATAGGTTTAAAAGCGTTCGAAATCCCAAGATTTCTGACATGGTAAGGCAGAACGCCGACGCTCTAAACCATCTCCGGCAGCTCGGTTTGAACCAATACGAGGCACAGGCATACCTAGCCCTGTCGCTGGCAGGCCACGGCACCGCAGGCGAGCTTGCCGAGAACGCGGAACTGCCCAGGCCCCGCGTCTACGACGTCCTGGACAAGCTCCAGGAAAAGGGCTTCGTGGTGATGAAACCCGGCCGCCCCGTACGTTACGCTTCGCTCCCGCTGCAGGAGGCAATCAAGACCCTCAAGAACCAGAGGCAGACCTCGCTTGCGGAGGAAATGACGCAGATTGACGAGATATCCGAAAAGCTCGCGTCCAAGCTCAAGCAGAACAAGGCCTCGCAGACCGGAAAGTTCGAGCCCGACTCGCACGTGTGGACCCTCAAGGGCCGCGAAGCCATCTATTCCAAGCTCGCAAGCATGGTACACGACGCGTCAGACCGCGTCATAGTCTCAAGCGACCCTGCCGGCGTTGCATCCTAGCTCAAGGCGCACCTTGCGGAGTTCGAGGCCGCAAAGAAGCGCGGAGTCCACGTGTCTTTCGTTTCTCCTGTTTCCGACAACAAGGAACTCTCAACGGACCTTGCAAACGTCTCAAACCGCGTGGTGTCCAAGAAGATGCCGACCCGCATGGTGCTTGCAGACGACCAGGCCCTGATGTTCCTCACCGGCGAGAACACCCACCCGGACGAGGAAATCGGCCTGTGGGTCAAGAGCCCGCACCTTTCACAGACGCTTGAGAACTCGCTCGGGCTGCCTGCGGTTAAGGCTAAGGCATAAACCGCTCCTCTTGAGTTTTTAATAATTGACACCATAGTATGCGCTATGGAACCTCAAAAGCCGTCAACTGAACTATATTACGGCATCCTGAATGAGAAGTCCAATGCCTACGAGGAAAATTATCGCCACATGATGCTCCATAACTACGAGAAAAGCCATTATCACATAGCAGTAGGCTCGAAAGAAGGGCTAAGGGAGTGGGAGACGGATTTACAAGGCAGGGGCAACCTGGTTCGTATAAAGAAAATCTCCTGCCTGCCCGAGGGGATGGCCGAGGCAATGAAAAGGCATTACTTGGACTATCCTGAAGAACAACACGACAGCCACGTGGCTCCTCTTGGTTATATCCGTTTTGAGGTCTATGACAACAAAGAAGGAAAAGTTGCATTCGCAGAATATTACACTCCGATGGAGTATTACCTAAAGAGCCGAAATGAACGCGAGAAAAGAGGCTCGGGAATCAACGCCTCACTACTTGAGGCCGAGTGCCTCGAACACCTTCGAGCTTCTGCAGGCGCCACGCACATAACAACCATTTCCGGCTACTATGAATCCAGTTGCCATCGGGGAGGCACCAACCAAAATCGGCGCAACCAGCTCATCGCGCGCGGAATCGACCCGATGAAGACATATCCCATAGGCGAATGGATTGCAAGGCTGCGCTCGGTGCCGGATTACTCAAGGGTCAAGAACGGACTGAAAGCCCCAGAAAAGGCCGAGACGTAAACTGGAACTTTTCCTGCAAGAGATTAAATTGTTGACCGCTTAGTGCATACTCTATGGAGTCGCGGAAAAACCCGGTCGAAGGCCTGCACTACGGAATAGCCAAGACCACCTTGGGCACATTCAAGAGGGACCTGGAATCCTCCCGACACCAATACCTGCTCGGCGTCGGCTCAAAAGAGCAGCTCCAAGACTGGGCGAAGGACGACCAGCTCATAACAATGAAGGACATCTCTTCACGCAGGAAGCTCATGACAAGCGAGGCGGTTGCGCACTTCCAAAAGCGCATGAAGGACGGAGCGGGCCGGTCGGCGAACCTGGGGCACATCGGTTTCCAAGTACGCAAAAAAGACGGCAAGGTGATTGCGTACGCGTACCACTACTACCCCAAGGAGACCGTGAAGGAAATCCGCAGCGACAAGCGCGGCAGGGGCACCGGCATAAGCGCCTCGGACATGGAGGCGGACTGCCTGGAACACCTCATGGTCAATTTCGGCATCACGCACGTGACTACAAGCGACGGCTACAACACTCGCGGAGAATACATACCGTGCGAGGACACCAGCAGGGAACGCCGCGACCAGCTCGAGGCACACGGCATCAAGCCGCTCGAAACCTACCCGATAAGGGAGTGGATTGAAAAGCTGCGCTCGAAGCCGGATTACTCAAAAATCAAGAAATAAGCCCGCACCTTTCAAAGACGCTTGAGAGCTCGCTCGGGCTTCCGGCAAGGAAGGAAAAGGCATAATTCTATCCAGTCCGGCTTGCAAAAGCGATTATAATTTTGATTGCTTAGTGCATACCATATGTCCATTGGGAACGCACCGAGAGCCAGCAGTAACCTTCACTACAGCATAGTCGACGAAATGCCGAATGACGGTACGCATAACGTGTTTTTAGCCGTAGGCCCAAAGAAAAAGCTGTACGCGGGCCGCAACCTCTTGGCGCAAGACGGCAAGCTTATGGCATTGGAAAAAATATCGGCGTTTCCCGAAAACATGGCTTTGGGGATGAAGGCGCATTTCCGCGAATATACCCAGAAATATAACACCGGCCTGGCCCAGCTTGGTGCCGTTGAACTCAATGTCCGTAAAGTCGGCGCAAGGAAAGTGGCGTATGCAATCGAGTACCACCCAAAGGGGCACGTACGTGATGGGATTGAGATAAAGAAAAACTCCGGAATAAACGCCGCACTGCTTGAGGCGGAAATCCTGAAGCACCTCAAGGCGAGCGGAGTCACGCACATGACTACCACCGACGGGTTCAGGCGGGCGGACGCAAGGGGCTTGAAAAAGAAAAAAACGAACGAGAAACGAAGGGCCCAACTGTTGGCGCGCGGAATCGACCCGGCCAAGACTTACCCTATAGATGAGTGGATTGCAAAGCTGCGCTCTGTCCCGGATTATTCAAAAATAGGGCCGAAAAACTAGTTGTAACGAATAAGATAAAAATTAAGAAAAAGATTGGAAAAACCCAGAACCTACGCCGTTGCCGGCTCTTCCTCGGCCTTCTCTTCGACTTCGGTTTCTGCCTTCGCCTGTTCAGTCTCGTCGCCCGTGATGACCTTGGGCGCCTTTTCGGAGTCCTTTCCGGGGAGCGCGACAACGTCCTCGGTGTCGAAGTCCTCCTTTAAGGTGGTCTTGCTGATTTCGACGCGGCGGATGCTTGCGCGCTTGCGAAGCACTCCGGTAAGCTCCATGGCAATCTTTCCGTAGACGATGTCGTGGACGATGTCCCCAAGCTCGGTCTTCTTGGCGCGCTCGGTGAGCGTGTCGATGACAATTTTTCGCATGTCGGTCTTGAGCGAGTTGGAGCAGAGGTTGTTGGTGACAACCACCACCTTGACGCGCAGTTCGGAAGTGTCAGCTGCCTTGACGGAGAACACGAGGTTTATCACGTCGCGGCGGCGCCTCACAAGGGTGCGTAAATACTCGCGCGAGACCTGGTGGCCGATGAACTTTGTGTAAGCGGTCTTTCCCTTGACCTCGAACACGCGCAGCTTGACCGCATAGTACATATGGCCGATGTCCTGCGTGATGTCCTTGAGGGGGACGATTATGATGCGGTTGATTATGTGCTCGTCGTCAAGCGCGGGCACCTGGCCTATCTCCTTTTCGGAGAGGAACTTGGGCGCCATGAGCTTGTACCAGCTCTTTGCCTTGAACGTGTCTACGAGTTTCTTGCCTGCTGCCATCAAAAATTCACCGTAAGATTTACTTGACTAATAGCTCCGCCTTCTCCGGGTCGTACTTCCAGTCCGCAGGCAGCTTGTTGCCGCGGTAGTACTTGACCAGTCGCTTTATCTTTGCCTCGACGTGCGAGAGCTTCTGGCGGTTGTGAGCGTCCTTCTTGTTCGCGACGATGTGCTTGTTCATGCGGACGGCGCGGCGGATGAGCGACATCAAGTCAGCGGGATACTTCGGGGCCGAGCCCTTCTCTTCCATTATCTCGACCACGCGCTTTCCGGTCATCACCTTTGCAGAGGGGATGCCGTACTGGTCGCGGAGCACCTGCCCGATTCCGGCCGGGGTCTTCCCCTCGCGCGCGAGCTTGTCAACGAGCGAGGTAATCTCGTCCTTGGACAGCTTGACCCAGGTGGGCACTGTCTTTACTGCCGGTTTCCGCGACTTGGCTGCTCCGCGCTTGCGGGTGTGAAGTCTTGCCATTCAAAACGCAACTCCTAAGTATTTATTGTAAAAGCCGTTTAAGGGCGACTGGAATTTGCCTTTAAAAGCCGTACAGGCAAACGGACAAAGTCGTCCCTTGCTTGTGGAATTCTTTGTGCCGGCCAAGGGATTTAAAGGTGACGGGAAAGGGGAAAAGGATTAGCTTGGGCAAAAAAGGCAGGATTAATAATCGACAGGATGTTCCTTGAATATGGATATTAAAGACTACGCTCCAAACCGGGATAACTTACTAGTCGCACTGAAGTTATTCCTCGTGACGTATGCCATACCCATCATCGCAGTTTCCTACACTGTCATTGCAATGTGGTTTGATGCAAATGCCATCGGGACGCCGCTCGAAGGCCCGCTTAGGCTGTTGCTGTGGCCTGCTGCTCTGCTTACGGCTTTGGCCAGCATTCCTCTCTATTTCCTTTTCAACATCGTGTATGCAAGCGGGATATCAATACCCTTATTCCTTTTCACATACGGCATAACGGTTGCAAAAGTATCCGCATTGCTTGGCCTACTGGTCATCACCGTGTTGTTGGCGTTCTTCTTTGCCGCAAGAATATCCGCCGGGAGCGAATGGAAAAAAGAGACGCTCAAATACTGCGCTGCGCTTTTGGTCGCATCGCTTGCAACCGGTTTCCTGTTGGGTGCGTACAATGACACAATTGGAAGAAGTTGCACCGCCGTGACGGATTGCAAAGTATATTGCGGAAGCGGCGGGTCCGTCGGTCCCGATTACCTTAACCTGCCGGCTCCATTCCTAGGCATGTCCGGCATGTGCTCACCGACATTGAACGACTACGCGCTGACCTGTAACTCCGGAAAATGCGGGGTGGAAAAACAACCGGGATCGCACGTTGAGATTAACTGGCGCTAAAAGGCATAGCGCGATTAGATAAAAGAAAAAGGACGGATGGAGGTTATTCAATCTCAACTTTGAGCCCTTCCGCATTTGGCACAACTATTGCCTCAACCAGGCCGATTTTCCCGACTGCCTTAAGCTCGGGCTCGTAGTCGGCAAGTTCGCGGATTTCAGCGTCGTTTCCGGACACTTTGACCTTCGCAAGCGGCTCGTTTAAGGCCATCGCCTTTCCTGCCTTGTACTTGCGCACCTCGGTGAGCACGAAGTGCATTCGTTCAACAGCCTGCTCTGCAGAGTCGTTCTCCATCTCGGAAGCGGGCTTTGGCCACGCGGTCTGGTGGATGCTCTGCACGCCCTCTTCTGACTCTTCCCTGTCAAAGCCCATCCCAAGGTATATTGCCTCGGAGATGTAGGGCGAGATTGGCGCGTTGAGCTTGAGGCAGGTCGAGAGGACCTCGTGAAGGGCGTATTGCGCGGCCTTCTTGCTGCGGGCGTCCTCGCCGTAGATGCGGTGCTTGACGTCCTCTAAATAGTTGTCGCAGAAGTCGTGCCAGAAGAATGACTGCAATGCGCAGATTGCGCCGTAGTAGTCGTACAGGTTCATCGAGTCGGTGCACTTGTGCACGAGCCGCGCAAGCTTGCTTAAAATCCACTTGTCCGTGACCAGAAGGCCGAGCTCTTCTCCGGGCCTCTTTGAGTCGCCTTCCACAATCTGCGTGAGCGCCTCGGCGTGGTTGTAGCCTTCCAAGGCCATCTCGACGAACTTTGACGCGTTCCACATCTTGTTCAAGAATGACTGGGCGTAGTTTACGTCCTTCCAGGAGAACACTATGTCCTTCCCTGTGATTCCTGAAAGCGCAATCCACTGCCGCAAGGCGTCAACTCCGGTTTTTGCGATGACTTCCTTTGCTTCTACATAATTGCCAAGGGACTTGGACATCTTCTTTCCGTCCGAGCCGCATACCATGCCGTTGACCAGCACGTCCTTCCAGGGTTTTTCGCCCGTGAGCATCAGCGAGCGGTAAATCGTGTAGAACGCCCAGGTGCGGATGATGTCGTTGCCCTGCGGCCGCATCGCAGTCGGGAACAGTTTCTTGAACATCTCCTCGTTGTCGGGCCAGCCGCAGATGATAAGCGGGGTTATGCTTGAGTCGACCCAGCCGTCGCAGATGCTCTTCTCTCCAATGAGCGCACCGCCGCACTCGCAGGCCGCAACCGGCGGCTTGTCCTTTGTCGGGTCAACCGGGAGCTTCTTCTCGTCGTAAGTGTATGTCTTGCCGCACTTTTCGCAGTACCAGAAAGGCAGGGGGATGCCGAACACGCGTTGCCGCGAGATGCACCAGTCCCATTCCAGGCCGTCCACCCAGTCTATCAGGAGCTGCTGGGTGTATGCCGGGGTCCAGGACATCTGGTGAGCCGCCGCGCGGACCTTGTCCTCGAAGCCCTTGAGCTTTGCGAACCACTGTGTTGAGCGCAAAAACTCAATCGGCTTCTTGCACCGGTCGTGTATCTTGAGCACCTGGTCGGTTGGCCTCTGCTCAACTAGCACGCCCTCTTCCTTGAGCGCGGTGATTACCTTTTCCTTTGCATCGCGAAGCTGTATTCCGTCGAACTTTCCGCTGTTCTTTATGAACCCGGCGCCGTCGCAGGCGTCGATTATCTCAAGGTGGTGCCTGTAGGCCCACACCACGTCCTGCTTGTCGCCGAACGTGCAGACCATCACCGCGCCGCTTCCGAACGTCTTGTCAACGTCCTCGTCAGCTATGATTGGCACCGCCTTGTTGTAAAGCGGGACTATGGCCTTGCTTCCGACGAGCTTTTCATACCGCTCGTCGTAGGGGTTCACCATCACCGCGACGCACGCGTGCAGCAGCTCCGGCCGGGTCGTTGCAATCAGGAGCTTGTCCTTGGTGCCCTCGAGCCCGAAGTGGAGGTAGTTGAGCATTGCTTTGTTGGGCAGGTCCTCCGCCTCCGCTTTCGTGATTGCGCTCCGGCAGTACGGGCACCACAGCACGGGGTGCTCCTGGCGGTAGACAAGGCCTTCCTTGAACATCCTTACGAGCGAAACCTGGACCTTGCGGTGGTATTCCGGGTCGATGGTGTAATACTCGTGGGCCCAGTCTATCGAGTAGCCCATCTGCTTCATCTGCACCTTCATGGATGCGATGTTGCTCTGGGTGTATTCAAGGCACTTTTGCCGGAAATCTTCCCGAGGAAGGCCTTTTCCGAACTTCTTTTCGACCTTGGTCTCGGTCGGGAACCCGTGGCAGTCCCAGCCCTGCGGGAACAGCACCTCGTAGCCCTGCATCCTCTTGTAGCGCGCGGCGAAGTCTATGTAGCCCCAGTTGAGCGTGCTTCCGGTGTGGAACTCGCCGGTGGGGAATGGCGGGGGCGTGTCTATGACATAAAACGGTTTCTTGGTGTTGTTCACGTTGAACTTGTGTATTCCCAGCTCGTCCCAGCGCTGCTGGAACTTGGCCTCCATCTCGTGCCCGTTGAACTTCTTCTCAAGTGCCATTTGATTGAATACAACTCCGTTGACAGACTTGCGGCGTGAATACATCCGTTAGTCTTTTTCGGCTGATGGTTCTTAAAACGCAGGGCGCTTGTAAACGCGCCGTCGTCCGCGGCAAGCCGTTGTGCCACGTTGGTTCCTTGCAATTATTCCGGAGGCTGAGGAATAAAAAATGAGCGTTTAACTGACAGAGTAGCGAACGTTTCAGACAACTAGGCAGTTATTCTCGTTCCGACTACTTTCCTTCCAATCATCGCATCCCGCAGCCTGCCGGGAACGAGGCCATTGATTATGATGACTTCGGTCTTGGTCTTCTTTGCAAGCGAAAGCATGCAGTCTACTTTTGAGCGCATCCCGCCGGTGACGTCGGTGGATGTTGAACCCCGAAGGCACTTGCGGATTTCAGCGTAGTTCTTGGGGCTGATTTCCTCAACGAGGTCGGTGTTGTTGGGGTAGTCGCGCCACACCCCGTCCTCCTTCGTGGCAATCACGATGCGCTTGGCCTTGAACTTCTTCGAAATCGCTTCAAGGACAGTCTCCGTTGAGACTATCGCGCAGCCCTGCTTCTCGTCAAAGGTAACGTCGCCATATGGAACGGGGGTGATGCCTTTTGCGAGCGCAATCTTCATAGGCTCAAGGAAGACTTTCCACGGCCTGCCCCTTTCCGTGACCATGAAAGAGGACGGCGAGAAGGAGACTGCATTCACGTCGGCATCAATCAGCGCGCGTACCACAATCCTGTTGAGCCGCGACGCCGCGTGCTGGACTTCGGAAACGCCGATTGCGCTTTCGGCATTGTGGAAACCGTTTGCAGTGCCGTACTTGTGGGCCGGCCTGTGTGGGAAGCTCCCGCCGCCGTGGCCAATGACTGCCCTGAGGTTTCCCTCCTGTTTTGCGGACTGCACCTCGCGTGCCAGGCGCCGAATTTCCTCCTGCCGGGGAAGCTCCTGAGCGGTCTTGTCAGTAATCAGGCTGCCGCCAAGCTTTACGAACACAAGTTCCGAGGCCATAAGAGTATCAACAGGGTGTTACGCTATCCTATTTCGACTATTCCTTTGTCTGCATCAACTTTGACTTTCATCCCGGTCTTTATGTTCTCAACCGGATTCTTATCCAACCGGTCGACCATCGGGATTTCCGAGATGATTGCGCCGACTGCAATGATTATTTCGGATTCCAAGTTTATTACCGCAGCGGGAGCGACCCCGTTCTTCTTAAGCTGGTAAAGAACGTAGGTGCCTACTGTGGAACCCTTTCCCCTGGGAATCACTAGCACTTTTCCTGCAATGCTCTTTCCAAACAGCGGGTTTTGCCTGTCAATGACCTTGCCGGTCTTCGGGTCAACCCCGCCAAGGAAGGAAATTGCCTCGGTTCCGACTAGCGCTTCGCCGGATGCCTTTCCCTTTGAAATAGTTCTTCCGTGGAAAATCATGTTTTGAAATCACTGACTCAAATCTAATTCAACAATTCCTCGATGTCCGCAAACTTCACTCGCTGGCCGCAGAGTGATGGAAGGTATGTTGCCGCCTTTCCCGAATTCACCGCGGTGGATTTGAAACCCATCTCCTCAAGCGGCGCAACCACCATGCAGGTGTCGGCAACCACGAGGCCGCCGGCTTTTTCGATTATTTTGGAAAGACCGAGCTTGTCCGCCTCGTCTTTTGTCTTTCTTGAAGTGCAAACCCACAATTTCATTGCAAGCGATTTTCCAGCCGGCCGCGATTCCAGCTTCTTTGCAATCTCCCTGATTTCGCCAATCGAGCAGTGCGGGCAGCCGATTGCAACCAGGCCCACAGCGCCCTTTTCGGTTTGCATCACTGCCTTCTGCTCGTCGACTATGTCCTGTGAAACTTCAATCGTTTCAATCGGGGTGCCCTTCTCGACGTTCCACTCCGGAGTGATGTCCTTTGCAAAATACAATGCAACCGAGCCGGTTGCGGCCATTGCCGCTCCAAGGGACTTCATCCGCTCCTCGGTTGCTTTCGTCCTAGGAATTCCGATGAACGCGGGGTTGCGATCCCTTGCAATTTTTCCAACAATCGCGCCAAGCGCTCCAAAGTCGGTCATTTTTTCCATCCTTGCCGTGACAGCGACTATGAATCCCGCCTTGCGGTTCTCTTCCAGGTGCAGGCCGAAGTTGGGCGTCTTGCCTATGATTGCCGATGCAAGCGCGGAAACTGCGCTCTCGCGGTTCGTCCTGGCCCCAAGCATCGAGTTTGCAAAGGAGATTGCATTGGATTCGCTCCAGGCAACGTGCTCGCCAAGAGCGGGCCGTATTCCAATGTGGTAGGGCGCACAGGTGCAGGTGGGCGAGATGCCGATTTTTGTGTAAGAGGACATGATTTGGAGTTGTTTTTCTGCGAATTTTTTCGGGACGCCCATCCTCTTCCAGTCCTTCAGGTCCATTCCCGCAGGGTTGAGGTACGCTGGGATGGTTGCCTTCGCGCCCTTGGATGCAAAGTCTTCAAGAAATTCGAGGCCGGCATCGCCTATTGTCTTGTAGCTTACTCCGGCAACCTGCGCGCTGGTAACCGGAATGAGCTTATCCGCGCCGTAAATATTTCCAACAGCCTGCAATATGGCCATTGCCTTTGCAGCTGCCTCGCCTTCCTCGCCGTCGAGGGTTTCCTGCTCCTGCCTGGAAAGGTCCATAGTGTAGTGCCTAACTTACCTGAATTTACTTGAACTTGCCGATGTCGATTTTCCTGTAATCATGCCTCTTGAACTTCGAAGCCGGGTGCTTCGGGTCCGAAAGCGGTATTGTGGCGTCCAGGCCCATCTTCGCAACGCGCGCCTTTTGTCCTGGCGGCTTGTCCGCAATCGGGTCAAGCGAGGATGAGGGCTGGTCCTTGAAAACATAGAGCCGCGAGTCAGCCCGGAAGCGCGTCGCAATCGCCCACTCCACCTGTTGCGGATTGCAAATGTCAATGTCATCGTCAACGATTACGCAGTGCTTGAGCGAGCCGTGGCCCCGAAACGCCGCATCAATTGCCTTTTTGGGCTCGTCGTCGCTCTTCTTCTTGATTTGCACGACTCCGTGGAACCACGAGCACCCGCCGAGAGTGAGCGCGACGTCCTTGCACTCGCAGACCTTGCTCACTTCGCGGTAAATAGTAGGCTCGCGGGGCATTCCCATCAGCAGCTTGTGCTCGGTCATTCCCGGCAAAAGCGTCTGGTAAACCGGGTTCTTTCGGCGGGTGATGCAGTCAATCTCGACGATTGGCTGCTTGCGGATTATGTCATTGGTCTCGGTAAGGTCGACAAACGGGCCCTCGTCAGCATCCTTCAGTGTGATGCGGCCTTCGAGGATGATTTCACTTTCAGCCGGCACTAGCAAGTCATTTGTCTTGCATTTTACCATCGGCGTGTCGTCAAGCGTGTTGGCAATGGCCATCTCGTCAACGCCGGTTGGCGCGGAGATTGCCGCTGCGAGCATCACTGCAGTTGAGTTTCCAATGCAGAACGCGACTTCAAGTTCCTTGCCCTTTGCGAGCGCCTTCTGGTACGCGGCGTGCGTGTGCCTTCCTTCCACAAGCCGGGCGGTGAATGTGTTCTTGCCAATCTGCATCAGCCGGTGGAAGCAGGCGTTTGGGCCGCTGTCCGGGTCGCGGATGATTGCGACTGCGGAGGTCACGTAGCGGCCGCCGTCAGAGGGAAAATAACGGAGGAGTGGAAGCGAATCAAGGTCGACTTTCTCTTCGACCACTTCCTGGCAGGGCGCAACCGCGCCTTTTTGGGCAAGCAACTTGGGCTTCTTCGGGTTGTCAATTGCCTTTGAAAGCGTTGGAAGGATTTTTTGAACCGGAATCCCAAGCGCCTCTGCTACAAGCTCGCGCGATGAGACCAGTCCGGCTGCAACGCGATACCGCTTTGAGGAAACATTCTCAAAAATCACCGGTTGCTCCCCAAGGCCGTTGATTACTGCGGCCGCTTCCAGGTCCTGCGAAACGGGCTTTGGGATTTTTTGGAGCTTGCCTTCCTTTTCCAGCTTTGCGATGAATGTGCGGAGGTTCATTTTGATTTCCACCTCTTGTAAAGCGTGTTCTTTGCTTGCCTGATAAAAGAAGGAAAGGAAATTCAGCCTTTTGAGACTGTCGGCTTCGGCGTCTTGGCGGGCTTGTCTGTCTTTGCGGATGATGCCGCGTCCTCAATCAGAGCGAACTTGTAGCCGTAAGAGATTGCGCTCTCCTCATCGTCGTCGCCGACCCTGCGGAAGCGCATCTGCACTCGCGAGCCTATCCTGATTTTTTCCATCGGAGCGTCGATGATTTGCGCAAGTATCTTTACTTTGTTGTCAAGCTCGATGATTGCAAGCGGGTAGGGCACCTCGAACTCAAAGCCGGATGGAGGTGCGGAGACTTCGGTGAACGAATATACCGTGCCTGTTGTAGGCATGCGCTTTTCAGACACCTTGCCAAGGCGCCTGCAGTTCGGGCAAATCTGGCGGAACGGGAAGAAGTCGTTCTTGCAGGTCGCGCAGTGAGAGCCCATCAGGTAGTACTTTTCCGGAATCATTCTCCAGATGAGCGGTAGCGGGTGTTTCATTTTCAGTTCACCATAGACAAAATTTCAAATGTTTTGTGTACTTTTCTGCCTTTTGGCATTTCGCCATTCAGAGCCTCTTGTAAATGTTCACCACTGCGGTTGCGCCGCTTCCGCCAACGTTGTGGGTCATCCCTATTTCGGCGTCCTTTACCTGGCGCTTGTCCGCCTTGCCCTGGAGTTGCCACATTATCTCAACAGCCTGCTTGATGCCAGTTGCGCCAACAGGGTGGCCTGTTGCCTTCAGTCCGCCGCTGGTGTTGATTGAGATTTCGGAGTTGAGCGCAGTGAGGCCTTCAAGCGACGCCGGGCCTCCCTTGCCCTTATCGAAGAACCCGAGGTCCTCGATTGCCATTATTTCCGCTATTGAGAAGCAGTCGTGCACTTCGGCAACGTCAATGTCCGAGGGCTTCAGGTTTGCACGCCTGTACGCGTCCGCTGCCGCGACCTTGGTCGCGTGCAGCTCGGTCATGCAGTGCCTGTTTGAAAGCGAGATGGTGTCCGATGCCTGCGAGCTTGCGATTATCTCAACGGGGTCCTTTCGGAACTTCTTTGCCTTCTCGGAAGCGCAGAGTATGACCGCTGCTGCGCCGTCGGTTATTGGCGAGCAGTCAAGCAGCTTGAGAGGAGAGGCGATGTAACCGGAGTTCATCACGTCCTCAATAGTAATCTCATTGTGGTATTGTGCGTAAGGATTGTGAACCGCGTTCTTGTGGTTCTTCACTGAGCACGATGCCATCATCTCCTCGGTTGTGCCGTATTCGAGCATGTGCCGCCGTGCCATGAGCGCGTAGAGTGCCGGGAAAGTCGCTCCGAAGAAGAGCTCGTGCTCCATGTCGCCTGCTCCGCCAAGGGCGATTGCAACATCAGCGGAGTCGAAGTCGGTCATCTTCTCAACCCCGCCTACGGCGACCACGTCATACATTCCGCTTGCAACAGCAAGGTAACCTGCGCGCAGGGCGACTCCGCCTGATGCGCACGCTGCCTCGCAGCGCGTTGCCGGAATCGGGTTGAGCCCGAGGAAGTCTGCAAATAGTGCGCCAACGTGCTCCTGGCCCACCAGCCTGCCGGATGACATGCACCCGCCGTAAATCGCCTGGATTTCGCGGCCCTCTATTCCTGCGTCTATGACCGCGGCTGTACCTGCCTCCACCACTAGGTCGCGGAAGCTCTTGTCCCAGCGCTCGCCGAACTTGGAAAGCCCGCCGCCAATGATTGAAACGGATCTCACATGAATCACCGAAATTACATGCTCTTAATTTTTCGCCTGTGCTTGGCGTAAGTCGCGTAGTCCACGTACGTCTTGTTGTTGATAAGCTCGAAGAAGTGTCTTGCCTTGGCCGGACGCTTCTGGTCAATCAGGTCGTTGACCGTGATTATGAACCCGTCCGAGCCTGCTCCGCTTCCGTAGGAGGTCACGAGGATGCGCTGGCCGGGCTTTGCAATATCCAATATCGCAGAGAGGCCAATCATTGCAGCTGCGCTGTACGTGTTTCCGATGAAGGGCGTCACGAGCGCGGGCTTGACCTGCGCCTCTGTAAACCCGAGCAGTTTTGCAACGCGAACCGGGAACTTGCCGTTGGGCTGGTGGGGCACGAAATAATCAAAATCTTCGGGTTTTGTGCCGGTGCGCTTCATTATTTCGCGTGCGCATTCTGCTACGTGCTTGAAGTATGCCGGCTCGGCTGTGAAGCGTCCTGCGTGCATCGGGAATTCCGCGTGCGACCTGCGCCAGAAATCAGGAGTGTCTGTAGTGTAGGAGTACGTCTTCTCGATTGTCGCAATCTGCTCTTCCTTCTTGGCGCTGATTACGTATGCCGCTGCTCCAGCGCCTGCGGTCATCTCAAGGGCGTCGTTGGGCCTTCCCTGCGCCGCGTCCGAGCCTATGGCAAGGCCAAGGTCAATCATCTGGGCAATGCACAAGCCCATGCAGGCCTGTATGCCTGCTGTCCCTGCCTTGCAGGCGAACTCAAAGTCAGCAGCAGTAAGGTGGGGCGTCGAGCCGAGGGCCTCCGCGACTATTGATGCCGTTGGCTTTACTGCGTAGGGCTTGCTTTCGCTTCCGACGTAAACCGCCTCAACCCGCGCCGGGTCGAGTTTGCAGTGCTCGAAGGCCCTGCGGCCAGCCTCGACTGCGAAAGTGGCCGAGTCCTCGTCAATCGCGCCGAGTGCCTTCTCATAGACGCCCAGGCCGCGTGCGGCCTTGTCACCGTCCTTTCCCCAGACCTTGGCGATTTCGGGAATCTTTATCCTCATGTAGGGCACGTATACGCCGTACCCAGCTATTCCTGCGTGTACCATAAGCATCTACCGATAAATGTCAACCCCGTCTATTGACTTAAGTAGGCCTGTTTGAAATAGTATTCGGCTGCCTGCCATTAAAAAAGCCGCCCCAGTTCGACAGGAAGCGAAGATGCAAATCAATTAGAAACCCCGGCTTTCCAATAACCTTTGGTAAATATGACCCGCGCGCTCTTCATCGGACGGTTCCAGCCAATACACGAGGGCCACCTTTCCGCGCTCAGGGAAATCCTCTCAAAGTACGACGAGGTTGCCATAATCGTAGGCTCTTCTCAGGAAAACCTGACCGGACGCAACCCGCTGACAACCGGCGAGCGAATCGAGATGATTTATGCCGTCCTTCGAGCGAACGGCTTTGCAGACCGCGCGTACGTAATCCCAGTGCCTGACACTCCCGAATCCGGTTTGTGGCCAGCACGCGTGCTTTCCTACGCACCCAAGGTGGATGCGGTCTTTACTGCGAACGATTACACCGAGAGCCTGTTCAAGATTTACAACGCGAGCGTGCATGACGGAATCAAAATCATCAACCAGACCGTCGTTGGGAAGATTTCCGCAACTGCGATACGCGAAAAGATAATCAAGGCAGATTCCTCCTGGGAAAAGATGGTTCCGGAGGAGGCTGTTGCATTCCTGAAAAATAATAAGTTGGATGCTAGAATAAAGATTCTTGCAGACTCCACCATCGGGTAATTTTTCGTCTTTACAATCACGGGTGTTTTTACTATGACTTCTTTCTCCGGGTTCTACAAATTATCACGAAAGGAACGGCTTGCAAAAATAAAGGAATTCGCCGGCCTTTCAGACGATGAAATCAAGACCCTCGAATCAGCAGATGCCCTTGGCTTTGAGACCGCTGACAGGATGGTCGAGAATGCAATCGGGACCTTCCAGCTTCCCCTCGGAGTCGCGGTCAATTTCGTAATCAACGGCCAGGAGAAGGTGGTCCCGATGGCCACCGAGGAGCCGTCGGTGATTGCTGCTGCAAGCAACGGCGCAAAGCTCGCGCTTCCCGAAGGGTTCAAGACAGGCTCAACTGATCCGATTATGATTGGCCAAATCCAGCTTGTCAACGTGCCTGACGCAAGGAAGTCGGCAAAGGAAATCATCGCCAAGAAGGGTGAAATCATCAAGCTTGCAAACAGGCCCGACGCGCCGATGGTCAAGTACGGCGGCGGGGTAAAGGACCTTGAATGCAAGGAGTATGACACCCCGCGCGGGAAGATGCTCGTGGTTTATCTTTTCATCGACTGCCGCGACGCGATGGGAGCGAACGCGGTGAATACTTTTTGCGAGATGCTTGCCCCGGAATTTGAGAAGCTTACCGGAGCGAAGGCCCGCTTGCGCATACTCTCAAACTTCGCCACCCAGAGAGTCGCAAGGGCAAGGGCAGTCTGGAAAAAGGAAGTAATCGGCGAGGATGCAATCGAAGGGATACTGGACGCCTACGAATTCGCCGCAGCGGATGCCTACCGCGCTGCAACCCACAACAAGGGCGTGATGAATGGCGTTGACGCTGTTGTGATTGCAACCGGGAACGACTGGCGCGCAGTCGAGGCTGGCGCGCACGCTTACGCTTCAATGAGCGGCCGGTGCCTGCCGCTTACAAGATACAAGAAGACCAGGCAAGGAGACTTGGAAGGCGAAATCGAGCTCCCGATGGCAGTTGGCCTTGTTGGCGGCGCAACAAAGACGCACCCAGTTGCAAAGCTCGCTGTCAAGATGCTTGGCGTAAAGTCAGCAGGCGAGCTTTCGCAGGTCATCGCCGCAGTCGGGCTTTCACAGAACTTTGCCGCACTCAAGGCGCTCTCAACAGAGGGAATCCAGCGGGGGCATATGGAGCTTCACGCGCGTAACGTGGCCGTTGCAGCAGGCGCGAAGGGAAAGCAGGTTGACGAGATTGCCGAGAAGATGATTGGCGAGAAGAACATAAGGCAGGAAAGGGCAACCGAGCTTTTGGGAAAGAAGAACTGATTTGAAAAAAGCAAGAGAAAGACTGGCGCCGAATACTGAACTACCCAATCAGAAGTTCATGAATATCCCACTGGTCACGCTGGTGGCCACCTGGAAGACGATTATGGACCCTATTGCCAGCAGTGGGAAGTACTTGATGCCGTAGAGGATTTTTCCGCGCGAGATCACGCCCATCAGGACGGATGCGAAGAACGCGGTGCCAACGAGTGTCAGGTAGGTTATGAAGATGGCGTAATCGGAGTTGATGGTCACCTTGCCGGAAAAGAACGGCAGCGAGTAGCCCTGGATTGCCTCACCGGAAAACTGGCCCTTTATGCCGGAGTATATGTTCAGAAACTGCGCGGAGACCGCAAGCAGGCAGGGGCTGACTATGAGTATGATGAAGAACAGGAATATGGTGTACGAGCGGGTTGACGTGATGAGGTCGGCCTTCAGCTCCTGGTTCCTCCGCACCTCCTCCGAGATTGCAGTGAGCAGCTCGGCAAGCTGGCCTCCCGATCGCACGCTCTTTTCAAAGAGCGCGATGGTGCGCTCAAGTATGTCCGAGTCAATCCTGTCCGAGATTGAGTTCAGCGCCTCGGCAAGCGACTGGCTTGACCCGGCCTTCACTGCCGCAATCTGAATCTCCTTCTCAAGGGGCCCGAGCTCGGATGTTGCGGAGCGGCGGAAGGCGTTGAACGGGGTCATTCCTGCGCGCAGGTTGGCCGCAATCATCAGCAAAAACTCGGGCAGCACGTGTTCGACCTGCTCCGCCCGCGAGACTATGGCATAGTAGATTATCAGGTAGAACGCGGTAAGTCCTATTGCCGTGCCTATGAAGAAGAACCAGATGCACAGCACGCCGACAAGAGCCGGCGAGAAAGCGCCGAAGTCGATTATCGAAAGCTTCAGGTCAAAAAGGTAGAACGCGAACGGGAGGATGAAGAACAGGATGCCGACGATTACGGAATAGATTACGCGTTTTCCAAGCCAGCGCGAAGCGTCCTCCGAACCGCCGGCCTTGTTTATCTTGTCCTGCAGTACGTTGCGCTGCTTTAATGGCAGGAACTCGCCTATGCGCCTGTAAAACGAACCTAGCTTCATACTGCTGGCCTCGAGGAATTGATGTAACCGATAAGGCCTATCTGGCCCAAGAGCGTACCGAAGAGGATGACGAGATACGCCTCCTGGCCCAGGCCGATGCCTGAGAACGTCGAAAGGAGGATGAGGAACGTCATGCCAATGGACGGGATTGCGGCTGCCACGAGCATGTACATGAGCATAAGGAAGTTCAGGCTTGCAGAGAACTCCTTGACGACCTGCCGGCGGTCCACCATCAGGTTGTCCACAATCTTCTTGAGCGTGTCGTTGAGCGGCGCACCCGAGTCGAGCGCGGTAAGGAGCTGCCAGACTATTTTTTTCATGTATTCGCTCCGGCTGCGCAGGGCCATGCGCTCAAGCGCCTTCTTTTCGGTAACTCCGTTGTTGATGTCGCGGACCGTGACCGCAAAGGCGCGAGATGCATAGCCGTAGTTGCCCTGCGCCACGTTGAGCATGGCGTTGTAGAGCGTGACCCCGGACTCTATCTGCAGCGAGAGCTCGCGCAGGGCGAACACGAGCTCGTTGTCGGTCATCTGGGCGATTTTCCGCAACTGTATGGTCGGGTAGTAAAGGTAGAACGCAAGGGCAGAGGCGAAGGCGAGCGCGAACATCCCGCCAATGAAAAGCGGGCCAAGCTGTGCGCCCACCAGCGTTATGCAGAAGAACATGAACCCGAGGAAGAACCCGATTATCCCCGCGGACACCAGCGCTGCCGCGATGTAGTCCTCGGGGTCGAAGGCCTCGAAAAGCTGCACGAGGTCGTTGCGCACGCCCGGAACGAGCATGAGCATGTTGGATGCTATGTTGTGCATCTTGTGCGAGAAGCCGCGCCGCGGCTGTATCAGCAAGAAAGGTATGCGCGCCTGCTTGACCTGCTGTATCATGCGCCTCAGACCTTCTCCGGCGAGACATTCTTCTCGACCGCGTCTATTATCGCCGCCTCGTCCGCGTAGTAGGCCTTCATTACGGCGCCGACCTTGTCCGCGCTGTTCCACTTCCATTCGTTCATCCACTCGAGGATGGCGGCCTTGTTCTGCTGGTCCTCGATTATCTCGCGCTCGATGAGGCCGGTGTGCATGTTCATGTAGTCGTAGTAGCGCGAGGGCGCCTTGACGAACTCGTACTCGTCCGAGCGCGGCCTCCACAGGTACACGTGGTTCAGGTCGGGCATCCCGTCAGTCGGGACGACTTCGGAAATCTCGAGCGTGCGGCGGATGTTCTTGCGCCTGTCGCGGTACTGCATCACGATCAGGTTGATGGCCTCGAGCTCGTTCTCGGGAATCTCGATCGGCGGGTGCGTCAGGCGGTTGATTAGCTGCACGCCGGTATCCGCGTGCACGGTAGACAGCACCGAGTGGCCGGTGTGCATCGCCTCGAACAGCACTTCCGCCTCCGCTTTCCTGCGGATTTCTCCGAGTATTATGCGGTCGGGCCGCATGCGCAGCGCGTTAATCATGAGGTCAAGCGTGGTGACCTCTCCTTTTCCTTCCTGGTTTGCCGAGCGGGAGATTAGCGGAATCCAGTTCCACTCGTACTTTGCCGGCATCAACTCGCGCGTGTCCTCAATGGTGACCACGCGCTGGTGGGGTTGGATGAGGGAAAACAGCGCGTTGAGCATGCTGGTCTTGCCGCTTGCAGTCCCGCCGCCTATTAGCACGTTGAACTCGTAGTGCACTGCCTGCCATATGAGCGCGGCCATCTCAGGCGAGAGCGTCTTGTTTGCGCCATACGTCAGGTTCACTATTGTCCACGGATCGCGCGAGAACTTGCGGATGGTGAGCGTGTTCCCGGCAGACGACACAGGCATCAGCGTGGCGTTCACACGGTCGCCGGTGTCAAGCTGGGCGTCCAGGAGCGGGAAGAGGATGCTGACCTGCTTTCCAGCTCGCCGGCTGATAAGCGACGCGATGTTGGAGACGTCCTCGTCGGTCCCGACGAAGAGGTTGGTGTGCATCCAGCCGTACTTTCGGTGGTACACGCCGATGGGCTCCTCGCCCTTGTTGATTATGATTTCCTCAGTATTGGCATCCTGCATGAGCACGTCAATGTCTCCAAGGCCGTACATCGAGCGCGTGATGATTCCCGCAAGCACCGGAAGGTCATTGTCTTGTGGCGCAAGCTCCGCCTTGATCTTTGCGCTTACCATCGCGTACTTCTCCGCGGGCGTCTGGCCCTTCTTGGAGCCGAAGGCGCCTTGCGCGTCAGCCGGCGCCTCCTTCGCTATCTCATCCTGAAGGTATGAAAAATATATCCGGCTGTAGGGGCTGACCGATGGCACGTCAATGTGGTACACCGGCCTGCGGGAGAAGTCGTCGAAGAAGACCTTGACCGTGGTGACCAGGTTGCCTTCCTCGGACTTTATCTGGTAGGAGTCCACCATGTCGGAGGTAGGTTTGGGGATTGCGCGCTCGGTAAGCTCGGTCTTGAGGGTGACAACCGGGTCTTCTGCGATGTTGAGCGGGTAGTACAGGTCCACTACGGAATGGGCTTCGAGCAGCTTCACTATTCGGTCAACGGCATCTGCAGACCAGTCTAGCCGCTTTGCCGCCTCGCCTACTGTAAGGTCGCCCAGCTTGATGAGGTCGATAAGGTCGTCAATCTTGGTCCGGATCATAGCAGCACATTACCGTTGGGAAATAGAGGCCATTTCATTACTTTTCCGGGCTATTTCATTGTTTAGGTTGTTAAGGGGGCGGCCCGATAAATCAGCAAACAGGCCGGTGGCTGTCGGCGTTGCTGCCTGCGTCTAAATCATGTCGAGGATTATCTTCTCGATTTCAATGACCGGGTACTGGTCGATGCGCGAGCACACGTATGATAGCGCGCGGGGGGATGACGAGTACGCCTCGAAGAGGGCGTCGCCCTTCCTGATGCGCTGCTCCTTGCGCACCTTGAGGATTATGCCCGCCTTCTTGTCCGACGGCGCGCCAAGGGCGCGGCAGAGCCGGAAGATGGCCTTGTTGTCAATGTGGCCCACCTTGCCGCTTGAGCTTGACCTGATGCAGGTCTTTTCCTTGGAAAGCTGGATTTGCGATGCCTTCACGTCCGGGTTGCCGCCCTGTGCTCCGATAATCTCGCGGAACTTCTCCTCGGCCTTTCCGGACTCGAGCTGCTTTCGCGCAAGGCCATAGGCCTTGTCCTTGTCCATCTTCTTTGCCATCTGCAGGATGACCGAGCTCATTATCACTGCCTTCTCGGCAAGCTGGGCGTTTGACTTTCCGCCATCGGCAAGCGTTTCAAGAATGGCCCTGGCCTCGAGGCTGGGGCCTATTGAGTTCATGGCCGGCTCGGAGCCGTCGGTGATTATGCAGTTGAGGCTCATGCCAAGCCGCGATGAGAGCATCTTGAAGCTGTTCGCAAGCGAGTTCGCTTCCTTCAGGTCGTCAATCTTGCTCCCGCGGCCAACAGGGATGTCCAACAGGACGTGCTTTGCGCCTTCGGCCTTCTTCTTTGCAAGGATGCTTGACAGGAGCAGGCCCGAAGGGTCGAGCCGCAGCGGGTGGCGCACCTGGATGAGCTTGTCGTCGGCAATGGCGATGTTGACCCCGCCGCCCCACGCGAGCGCGCCGCCGGTCTTTTTCGCCACGTTCTCCACCTGCTGGCGCGAAAGGTTGACGGGTGCAAGGACCTCCATCGCATCAGCGGTTCCGCTTGCCGAGCTGATGGCGCGCGAGGCGGTCTTTGGTATGGTGATTCCGCACGAGGCGATTATTGGCACGATCAGCATGGATACGCGGTCTCCCGCAACCCCGCCGATGCTGTGCTCGCTTGCGACAACAGAGCTCTTTGGAAAATGCATCGTTTCGCCCGAGCGCACCATGGCCCTGGTAAGGCCGACGATTTCATCAGGGGTGAGGCCGCGGATGTATACCGCAGTTATGAATGCCGAAAGTTCGGCTATTGAGAAGTTCTCGACCATCAGGTCGTCGATTATCTGGCCGATTTCGGGTTCGGTGAGGCTGATTCCGTCAAGTTTCTTGCGGATGTAATCAAGGCTCTGCGGCCGCTGGGCCTTCTCCACGCAAACTTGCTTGCCCTCGCACTTTCCGAGCTTGGAGGACACGTCCGCAAAGAGGCTGATTTCGCCGGTGCCGACATACTTGTCCGAATAGTCTGCGAGCGCGAGCACCTTTTTCCTCCCGTAGGAGATGAGTATGCGGTCGCCCTTCTCGATGTTGAGCTTGCGCGCAGTCTCGTCATTGAGCACCGCAACGTTAATCCCGGCCTCCACGTCGAAGCAGCGGGCCTTGTAAGTGTTGATGCAGGCAGGCATTTTCCCAGACTCCGTTTTGCAAGCAGATTACTATGAGCGGGATTAAAACGGTAATGCCGGCAGGCGCATTGGCGGGCCCGTCCGAATATCTGTCGCGCTTGAAGCGGTCACCAAGCTGCCCTTTGGCTTTTACTTGATGACTTCCTCGATTGTCAGCCCGAACGCGGCATCTTCTGCCCGTAGCGTGTAGTTCTTCTCGCACTTTTGGAACATGGAAAGCGGCACGAACACTGGTTGCTTTCTGTTGTGCTTCCAGGCAACAAAGACCGGCATCCCGGTCACACGCTCCCAGTCCATCATCCGCTCCATCTTGGGCACCCCGATGGCCAGGTACGCGGATTCTATTGCCTTGCACTCTATTGCAAATTTCCTGGTGGTGCTTAATACGATCAGGTCCGGCGAGAGGCCGTCAACCCCGCTTCCTGCTGTCCGCACCACGTAGAAGCCGCGGTCGTTGAGCTTGGCGCGAAGTGAGCGCTCGAATGCATATCCTTTGTTGTAGCCCATGGAAGAAGTTCCGTGGTCGGATTATCAAGCTTTGCGCAAGGTCATTTCCGGTTTAGAGTCGTTGTATTTTTCCTCCCAAACCAAGCACTTTGTCGTCAATCGCCGTATTTTCAGCCTCTGGGGCTTAAATTTCTCCAACCGATTATATACCCTCCCGTGCATAATTTGTTCAATGGACACAGGGATCAAAGTAGGAGACTGCATGAAGGCTCTACTGGTCACCATAAGTTATAATGATACCGTCGAGAAGGCGGCCAAGCTCATGAAAAAGCACGATCTTGGCAGCGTCCTTGTTGCCGATGGCAGGAACATCGAGGCCATCGTCACCGAGGGAGACATAGTCCGGAACGCCGTTGCGAAAGGCAGGCTAGACATTCCCATAAGGAAGGTCGCAAGCAGGCCGCTTCTGTGCATCCGGGCTGACAAGGACCTTGTCGAGGCCGCAAAGGCCCTGGCAAGGAACAACATTAGGCGGTTGGCAGTAGTAGACAGTGCAGGGAAAGTCGTCGGGATGATATCCGAAAGGGATATCCTCAAAATCTCTCCAGCTTTATATGACCTGATTGCGGAACGCGAGCACCTTTCCGAGGAACAGAAACCCTCGTTGCGGTAAAAGCTCTCATTCTGTATTAATGTCCGCATAGGAACCCGGCGCAACCGCGAGGCTTGTAATCACACGATTTGCCTCTAATGGATAGGATAGTCCAGCGGAGCCGAAAAGCGCGTTTATTTTCGCCAGGAGGCTAAAGCATACTCCCTGCGCGACGGATGGCGCTGGCAGCAGCCCGGTCAACCCGTCTCCTGCAAGAAGGGCCCGGGAAGCGATGACCCAGATGCCGACTATCGCGCTAGGGGGCTAAAGCGCCTTCCTGGCGTTTTCGCTAAAAACACAAACGGTTCCAAAGGAAGTCCGAAGGAAAATCGCAATCCAAGACTCGCAAAGCAACCAAAAATATTACAACAAAGGAGTTGAGTTTTGCATATGGGCAAGACATATCTTGATACAGTAAAATACATGATCCGTTCGACCATCGAAGTCGACGGGATAGTCGAAAAGCCAGACCTAGTTGGCGCAGTATTCGGCCAGACCGAGGGGCTGCTCGGCGACGACCTTGACCTGCGCGAGCTGCAGAAGAACGGCCGAATCGGCAGGATAGAGGTCGACCTGCACAACAAGCAGGGAAAGAGCGAAGGCACGATAATGGTGCCTTCAAGCCTTGACATGGTCGAGACTTCAATCCTTGCGGCAGCTCTTGAGATTGTTGACCGCGTTGGTCCGTGCGAGGCGCGCATCACAGTAAACCGCATCGAGGACATCCGCAACGTCAAGCGCAAGAAGGTGCTTGACCGCGCGCGCAACCTGCTCCGCTCGCTGCTTACCGAGGAAATCCCGGAAAGCAAGGAGCTCACCGAGCTAGTCCGCGAGGACGTCAAGGTCGACGAGATAACTACCTACGGAGCTGACAAGCTTCCGGCAGGACCCGATGTCGCGAACGCGAACGAGATCATCTTCGTGGAAGGCCGAGCTGACGTGGTGAACCTTCTTCGCAACAGCATAAGCAACGCAGTTGCAATAGGCGGCGCGAACGTCGGGCCCACGATAATCAAGCTGGGCAAGGAGAAGGAGGTCACGGTGTTCCTTGACGGGGACCGCGGCGGGGACATCATCCTCAAGGAGCTGATGGCGCAGACAGACATAGACTTTGTCGCGCGCGCGCCAGCAGGAAAGGAAGTCGAAGAGCTCACGCGCAAGGAACTCATCAAGTGCCTGCGCCGCCGCGTGCCAACGGACCAGGCCGAGGCGGGCTCGTACAACAAACCTGACCGCGACGACGACGACTCGACGCCTAACATGCACGCGTACGACCGCTCAAAGCACATGGCGTTCCAGCAGGACCGCTCAAGGCCCGAGCGGGCACCAACACCGCAGGACCGCAGCGGCTCCGAGCGCGGCCAATACGGCCAGCGGCCGGCAAGGCCGATGGACCAGAGGCCGGCATTCGACTCGCCGCGGCCATCGTTCGAGCAGAGGCAAAGCACGCAGCCCGCACAACCGTTCGAGCAGCAGGCAAACGGGATCGTGAACGCCGAGTCTTCGCCGTCCGACAGCCAGCCCGCCACCGGATTCGGGCAGAAGGCCGAGGAGCCAGCAGCACCCACATCGCCCGAGGATGCGAAGGCGCGTGCAGTGCTCAAGGAGCTTGAAGGCTCGCTCAAGGCAAGGCTCCTGGACTCCGAGTTCAACACCACTGCAGAGATTCCCATCCGCGAGATAATGAAGGCCCTCTCGGACGCACACGGTGTCCGCGCGATAGTGCTTGATGGTATCATCACCCAGCGCCTCGTCGACCTTGCTGAGCAGAAGGGAGCAGAGTTCGTGGTGGGCGTGCGCGCAGGCAACATCTCGCGCAAGCCGCAGAACGTGAACATCGTCCTGGCGAACCCGTAAGGTTTTGGAGAATTTAGGCGGTTTTCCGTTTTCATCCTTTTTTTATTTCTTCTTTTTTTGTTTAAATCTCAAGTCTTTCTTCTTCTCTTTTTCCAATCGTTTAAGAAACTTTTTCAATCCTTTTTTCAATTCATCTGTCCTCTAGAAGTCGCTGTTTTTTTAACTCCGTCCGGTTAATTGCTCCGGTGGGTTTTATGCGTGGCCAGGGTGCATTCGAGTATCTTTTGATTATAGGCGGAAGCGTGCTGCTTGCGTCAATCACGCTAATGTTCGTGCAGGGAAACCTCAACACAATCTCGCCTAACATAAACGCAACCCGCCTGACAGCTGCAGTGGGGCTTTCGTGCTCGGACTGCGACGCGGTATTCGTCAACGAAGGCCAACCCAAGAGCATCACGCGGTCAATGCTCGCAGATGACGTCAACTTCACCTATACATCCATCTACAACTCGACCTGGAATGTGAGCGGCAACAACCAGTATTCCACAGTGACAGGCAACGTCGGCATCGGCCAGTCCAGCCCCAGTTATAATTTAGATGTCGGTGGCAACGTTCACGCGACAGGAAATATGACGCTTGACTCCAGCGGGTGGTTAAACAGCAGCAGCGGTTTTGCGGATTCCGGCATCGATTTCGGTTACGGCTCCAAAATCACCAGGCGTGCGTTAGACGGCCGAATACAGTACACGTCCCAGAGCGGCGTTCACGAATTCGTCGGCAGCGTCGGCATCGGAACTGCGAGCCCTTCAGGAAAGCTCGGCATCCAAGGAACTGGCGGGTCGTGGTCCTCGTATAATTTTGATAATACCCTGACTATAGATGCCAATGGGATTACACACACTGCTATAGGCGTTAAATCGGGCACCACTTACTATGCAATCGGGTTTGGGTACAGCGGTAGCGAGGTTGATTTCATGAGGATGCCTGCGTTCGGGAACACAACCGCGGCGCCGAAGTTTGACTTGGTTATTTCCAATGGCAATGTCGGCGTCGGCACAACGACTCCTGCGGTTCCTCTGGACGTCAGTGGTTATTTGCACGTTTCTGGTAATGCCAGTCCTGTGACAACGTCGCAAGGCGCCTACCTGGATTGGAACGCGCTTAATGGCGGAACCGGGGAAACCGATTTCATCAACAACCAGGGCGGCGGTACGGGCGGGTTTGCCTTCATGAACACGAACTCAACCGGCACGCCGCGCAACACGCTAGTTGTTATCAACGGGTCCGGATACGTGGGCGTCGGCACGACTTCTCCTGCGGCGAAGCTCGAGGTCAACGGCAAGATTCTGATGGACAGCGCAACAGTTTCAACTGATTCCGCTACAACTGTTGCGACGAAGGGCTATGTGGATTCCAAGGTTTCATCTTATTCTGCCTCCGCGTGCGTCACTGTTAGCGTCACTAATCCTAATCCGTCCGGCAACTGCGCCTGCGTTGCCACTTGTCCGGCCGGGTATTATGTAACCGGCGGCGGAGGCTCTACTGGAACTTTGACCGCAAGCTATCCTACAAACAATAGTGCTTGGTTCATATCAGGCTATTGTCCCGTTATTATATGCTACGCGCGCTGCTGCCCATAGCGCTGCATTTCTTTCCTTATTTTTTATTTTCCCTTTTCCCCGACACTTTGCTTTGATTTTCCTTTTCCGCAAGGCCCGAAAAGCGCGAGCCCTTGAAATCAAGCGTGGCGAAGTAGTCTGCCTCGGTCTCGGTCCGGCGAATAAGCTTGAACGCGCCGCCCTTCTGCAGCAGGAATTCCGCAGAGCGCAGCTTTCCGTTGTAGTTGAAGCCCATAGAGTAGCCGTGCGCTCCGGTCTCGTGGATTACAACCAGGTCTCCTGGCTCGATTTTCGGGAGCTTCCGCTGTATCGCGAACTTGTCGTTGTTCTCGCACAGGCTGCCGGTAACGTCATACAAACAGTCCTTGGGCGCGTTCTCCTTTCCAAGAACCGTAATGTGGTGGTACGCGCCATACAAAGCAGGTCGCATCAAATTCGCCATGCACGCGTCCAGGCCGACGTAGTCGCGGTACTTGTGCGCAACGTGCCGCACGCGCGAAACAAGGTAGCCGTGGGGGCCGGTGATTGCCCTGCCGCTCTCCATTACGATGCGCACGGGCGCAAGCCCGTTTGCGACGATGATTTCCTCGTATGTTTTGCGCACCCCATCAGCATACAGTTCAATGTCAACAGCGTGGTCGTCCGGCTTGTAGGGAATTCCGATTCCGCCGCCGAGGTTAATGAAATCGAACCTGATGTCGACCTGCCTGTTGATTTCAACGGCAAGTTCAAAGAGCATCCGCGCAGTCTCGATGAGGTATTTCTCGTCGCGCATGTTGGATACTATCATCGTGTGCAGCCCGAACCTCTTTGCGCCTTTTTTCTTCGCAATCTCATACGCTTTGAAAATCTGCTCGCGGGTAAGCCCGTACTTTGCCTCAACCGGGTTTCCAATAATCACGTTTCCCTCGCGCAGGGGGCCGGGGTTGTAACGGAAGCACACTAGTTCAGGGATTCCAGCGGATTTTTCCAGAAACTCGATGTGCGTGATGTCGTCGAGGTTGATTATCGCGCCAAGCTCCCTTGCCTTTACGAATTCCCCTGCAGGCGTGTCGTTTGAGGTGAACATTATTTCCTCGCCGGACAGCCCGACAGCATCAGCAAGCATCAGCTCGGCTTGCGAGCTGCAGTCAGCTCCCATCCCTTCCTCCTTGAGGATTTGCATTATGTATGGGTTTGGGAGCGCCTTTACTGCAAAGTAATTCTTGAATCCGCCTGCCCCTACCCACGAAAAGGCCCTGTAGAGCCGCCTTGCGGTTGCCCTGATTGCCGGCTCGTCGTAGATGTGGAACGGAGTCGGGTGCTTTTTCTCAAGCTCCTCGATTTGGATTTTTGTAAAGGGGATTGGTTTCTCGGTCATTTCGAATCATCTTCGGAGCCATTCGTTCAAATCTTCAAGTTCTTTTTGATGCTCTCAACGGCATCCTCGATGTCCTTTCGGTGCCCGAACGCGCTCACGCGGATGAATCCTTCGCCGTGAGGCCCGAAGCCGGCGCCAGGCGTGGTGACTACGTGCGCCTGAGAAAGAAGCGCGTCAAAGAAGTCCCAGGATTTTTTGCCATCGGGCGTTTTTACCCACAGGAATGGCGCGTTCACTCCGCCGTACACTTTGAGCCCGATTGCGGAAAGGCCCTCGCGGATTATGCGGGCGTTTTCCATGTAGTATCCGATGGTATCCTGGCACTCCTTTTGTCCCTGCTCGCTGAGCGCGGCGATGCCGCCCTCTTGGGCGATGTTGGATGCTCCGTTGAAGAAAGTGCATTGCCGCCGGTTCCACATCCCATTGAGCTTTCCTGCAGCCGCGTCCTCGCATGCAAGTTCCATCGGCACAACAGTCCAGCCGAGGCGCACGCCGGTAAAGCCGGCTGACTTTGAGAAGCTGTTGACCTCGATTGCGCATTCCTTCGCTCCCTCGACTTGGTAGATGCTTTTCGGGAGCGCTGGGTCGGAAATATATTGTGAGTAGGCTGAATCGAAGATGATTACTGCCAGGTTCTTTTTGGCGTAATCAACAAATTTCGCAAGCTGCTCCTTGGTTGCGGCCGCTCCGGTGGGGTTGTTTGGCGAGCACAGGTAAACCAGGTCAACCTTTTGCTTCGGCACTTGTGGAAAGAACCCGTTCTCCTCGGTGCAGGGCATATAGACTATCCGTTCATAGCGTCCCTTGGCGGCGTCGAATTTTCCGGCGCGGCCTGCAATCACGTTCGTGTCAACGTAAACGGGGTAGGCTGGGTCCTGTACGGCCACGACGCAGTCTTGCGAGAATATCGACTGTATGTTTCCGGCGTCGGGTTTTGCGCCGTCGCTTACGAAGATTTCCTTTTCAGTAAGCGCAATGCCTGACTTTGCGTATCGGCCCGCGATTGCGGCGCGCAGCCGCAACTCGCCCTGCTCGTCGCCGTACCCCGAATATGTCTCCACCTTCGCAAGCCTGTCCGCGGCCTTCTTCAGCCCGTCAACCACGAATGGTGAAAGGGGTTCGGTGGTGTTGCCTATCCCGAGCCGCAGGAGTTTTGTTGCGGGATTCTTTTCCTGGAATGCTTTCGCTCTCTTTGCAATCTCAGGAAAGAGGTATCCTGCTGCAAGCAGGCCGTAGTTTGCGTTTGTCCGTGCCATGGCTTTAGTATTAGGGAGCAAAAGGCATAAATGCCGCTCGCTACGAAATTCGTAGTAAAGTAGTGGTTTTATATGCTTTTATGGCCATTTTTCTTAGATTTTCGTGGAAAGTCTTGCGAATGTCGTTTGGGCGTTTCGCCCGCTGCTGCTTACTTGCAAGAAGCGATAATTTCCGGCTTTCCATCCTCGGGGGTCTTTGATATGAAAGGTTTATCCAGTTGTATGCCTGCGCTTGTCGTGCCGTTCTCGGCCGGCGAAGTCGACTATGAGTGCTACCGCGGCCTGCTTGAGTTCCAAAAATCGCAGGGCACCACGCACGCCATAGTCAATGGCACAACAGGCGAGAGCCCGACTCTTACAGATGCGGAGCAGGACAAGCTCGTGTCTTTGGCGTCCACGCAGCTTTCCGTTGTCGCGGGAACCGGGAGCAACAGCACGGAAAAGGCGTTGAAGAGGAGCGCGGAGGCGCTGGAGCTTGGCGCATCGGCGCTTCTTTTGATGGACCCGTACTACAATGGCCCGTCCTCGCTTGAGATAAGAAAGGAATACTACGAGCCGGTTGCCGAGAAGTTCTCCTGCCCGATAATCCCATATGTGATTCCGGGGCGGTGCGGGTGCGAGCTTTCGGTGTACGACCTTGCGCTCCTTTCAAAGGAGCACAAAAACATATTTGCAGTAAAGGAGGCCACTGGCAACCTTGAGCGGATGAAGCTTACGCGCTCGCTATGCCCCGACTTGATGATTTACTCGGGTGACGACGACCTTACCTTCAGGATGATTTCCGACAAGGCCATAGCCGCGGCTGGTGTCATCTCGGTTGCGACAAATGTATTCCCTGCAGCTGTACGCAAGATGGTGGACCTGGCGCTTGCGGGAAAAACCGAGGAAGCATCCGCGCTCAACGCCGCGATGTCTCCGCTGTTTTCCGCGCTGACTGTCAAGTCAACGGTCAAGGAGCCATACGGCTATCCTGGCGAGGTAGTCCAGAAGTTCCGCAACCCGCTAGGCTACAAGACGCTGATGGCCGGGCTTGGGATGATGGAGTTCGGGTGCCGCAGGCCGCTTGGAAAAATGGACAAGGCAGGGGTGGAGTTCGTGCGCGCAGCAGCGCGCAAAGTGTGGCAGAACAACCCGGAAATCCTTTCGCCGCTTGAGTCCGCGTTCGACGTCGACCTGACTGCCCGGATAGAGGACGACGCAAACTGGGGAATGTACTATGGTTAGGATTTGCATTTTGGGATATGGAAAGATGGGCCGGGCGATTGCCGAGGAAGTTGCGAAAGGCAAGGATGCCAAGGTCACGGTAATTGTCGACCGCTCCGAGGAGGCGCCAGGAATAGTCCGGCCGGAGAACATCGCGTCCAAGCTTTCCGATTTTGACGTAATCATAGACTTCAGCTCCGCAGTGTCCAACCCCGTGCTTGTCGAGTGCGCAAAAGCAGGCAAGAGAATCGTAGTTGGCACAACTGCGCGGACAGCAGCTCAGGATGCCGAGCTTGCAGCTGCGGTAAAGGCAGGAAAGTCAAGCGCGGTGATGGCGCCAAACTTCTCAATAGGGATGAACGCGCTCTTTGCGCTCCTTTCGCAGGCGGACAAGCTCCTTCCGGGCTACGACCGCGAGATTGTTGAGGAGCACCACAACCAGAAAAAGGACGCGCCGTCCGGCACCGCAAAGAAGCTCGCGTCAATAATCAACCTCGACCAATCGAAGGTGCACGCAATCCGCGCTGGCGAGATTTTCGGCGAGCACGAGATAATTTTCGCTGCAAACGGCGAGGTGGTGCGGCTTTCGCACTCCGCACTTTCGCGCAGGTGCTTTGCAAACGGCGCAGTACGCGCGGCACTATGGCTTCCCAACAAGTCCGACGGCAAGGTCCATTCTTTTTCGGAGGTTCTGGGGATTGAATAGGAAGACCGTAGTCTGCAAGTTCGGAGGAGGCACGCTTTCCTGCCGCGAGGATTTCCTGCGCGCCTCCCGCATCATTTCCGCAAAGCCAGAGCGCGTCATCGCAGTCGTGTCAGCTGTGCAGGGAGTCACCGACAGGCTTGTGCGAAGCCTTGAGGAGAGCCGCAAGGCCGAAGGCTATGCAAAGGTCTTCTCCGAGGAGTTCTGCAAAACCCACAAGCAGGTTGCGGACATCCCCGAAATCGACATGCTTTCAGCGAAGCTCGAGTCCGCGCTTTTCAACTCCTATGCCGGCCACAGCCCGCGGCTTTCCGATTACGTGCTGTCCTTTGGCGAGCGCGCGTCAGCGGCGCTCCTGGGCCACTTTCTCGGGAAGTCCTGCAAGGTCCTTGACTCCGAGTCGGCAGGAATCGCGTCCAACGGAATCTACGGCAACGCGTCCTGCGACGTGGACAAGACGCGGGAGGGCTTTTGCGCGGCGTTGGATGCGGCAAAGGCCTCAAAAAACATAGTGGTCACCGGCTTTTACGGCATTGACCAGAACGGCAACGTGAACGTCTTCGGCCGGGGCGGCAGCGACTATTCCGCCGGAGTGATTACTGCGGTGTCCGGCGCGTCGCGGCTAGAGCTTTACAAGGACGTCGAGGGCTTCCTTGCAGCAGACCCGAAGATGGTCAAGAGCCCCCGGCTTTTGGAAGAGCTGTCGTTTTCAGAGGCGTCCGAACTAGGTTACTTTGGCGCCAAGATAATCCACCCCCGCACCTTCGACCCCATATCCGGGGCGAACGTGTGCGTGCAGATCCGGCCTGTTGCAAAACCCGAAAAGGTCGGCACAGTTATCCGCGAACGCGGGGAGGGTATGCACGTTGCCGCAATAGCGTCGCGCAAGGGTGCATCCCTTGTCGAGATTTATGGCGGCGGGATGGTGAATTCCTTCGGTGTCGCTGCCGAGATATTCACGCGCATGGCAAGGAGTCACATCAGCGTGGACGCAATAGCGACCTCGCAGACGAACATCTCCTTCACAATCGACCAGTCATCGAGCCTTCGCGCTTCGCAGGCTTTAGAGGCGCTCTCATTGGAACGGCCGGATGTGGTGTGGGTGTTCAAGGTCACCGACCACCAGGCCATGGTGTCGGTTGTCGGCGGCGCGCTCTCGGCCGAGTCAATCGCGCGCGCATTGCTCTGCCTGTACCGCGGGAAAATCGGAATCAAGATGACTTCCTACGGCGCGTCCAAGATAAGCTTCTCGGCAGTGATTGACGTAAAGGATGAGCAGAAGGCTGTTGCCGCATTGTACTCCGAGTTCTTTTCAGGGGTAAAATCAGGCAGGGGTAATGCCGCCAGGATGGCTGTGCCTGCAAGGGCAGCCACTAAAAGGAAGCTGAAAAAGGCCGCGACCTAGGCAAACGTTGATTCTTCCAAGCAGGTGATTTTTTCATATGGACAAGTTGAATGCAGCAGTAGTCGGCGCAACGGGCATAGCAGGCCAGCAGTTCGTGGCAGCACTTGCAGGCCACCCGTGGTTTGAGGTTACCGCCCTTGCAGGCTCCGAGCGCTCGGCAGGAAAAAAGTACGTAGATGCGCTCTCCAAGGGAAGCTCGCTGCAGTGGTTCGCCGACGGCCCGGTGCCCGAGCAGATGCGCTCGATGGTGGTAGTGGATTCAAGCCAGCTTGACGCCTCTAAGTTCGACGTCATATTCACCGCAGTCGAGTCCGAAGTTGCAAAAAGAATCGAGCCGCTCTACGCAAGGACAACACCCGTGTTCAGCACGGCATCCGCATTCCGCTACGAGCCCGACGTTCCGCTGATGATTTCCGGGGTGAACCTGGACCACGCAAGCCTCATCGAGGCGCAGAGAAAGAACCGCGGCTGGGAGGGGTTCGTCGCGCCAATTCCCAATTGTACCACTACAGGAATGGCCGTGAGCCTGGCCCCGCTTGCAAAGTTCGGCATAGAATCGGTGGTGCTTGTATCGATGCAGGCAGTAAGCGGGGCCGGCCGCAGCCCGGGCGTGCTCGCCCTTGACATTACTGATAATGTGATTCCCTTCATCGACGGAGAGGAGGACAAGGTGATTGTCGAGACAAAGAAAATACTCGGCAAAGTCGATGTGGCGTCTGGCAAGGTTGCTGATGCGGAAATCGACGTGGCCACGTCGTGCAACCGCGTTGCAGTGCGCGAGGGGCACACCGAATCGGTGTTTGCGGTGCTTAAGGACCAGCCCGGACTAGACGAGGTTGCGAAAGCGTGGGAATCATTCGACCCCAAGCTCGGCGTCCCGAGCGAGCCCAGGCCGTTCATCACATATCATCGCGACCCGTATAGGCCGCAGCCGCGGCTTGACCGCGACGCCTGCAACGGTCTTTCAACATCGGTTGGAAGGCTGCGAAAACCGGGCCGGTTCTATCAGTGGACCGTAGTGTCGCACAACACCAAGATTGGCGCTGCAAAGGGCGCGGTGCTCCTTGCGGAGTGCTTAAAGAAGAAGGGTTATTTGTGAAAGCCACATTGAATTGGTGGCTATGTGGACAGACTAGAGGGATGCGGAAATGGATGTGCTTGATTCGAGGATTCTTGCGCTTCTTTCAAAGAACTCAAGGCAGCCGAACAGCGCAATCGCAGCAGCCCTCGGCGTCTCGGAGGGCACGGTGCGCTCGCGGATACGCAACTTGGTGGAGGAAAAGCGGATCCGCAGGTTCACAATCGAGACCGGCACCTACGGCTTCCGTGCGGTAATCCTCGTAAAGACCGACCCGTCCAAGCGCACCGAGGATGTACTCCACAGCCTGGTGCTGATGGAAGGCGTGCGCACCGCTTACGAAGTCAGCGGAAAGTGGGATGCTGTGCTCATCGCGTACTGCAAGGATGCAGAAGTATTCAACGACCTCATCGAGGCAGTGCGCACCAAGAAGGGCGTGCTTGAGACCGAGAGCTTGGTTGTGCTCAAGGCGCACTGATTATTTTTTCAGTTTCTCGTTGCTTGCCTGCATAGAGATTTCCTCGAGTGCCTTTTTGGCCGTGGCTATTGACTTGGGAGTCCATCCTTTGGCTTTGTTGGCCTCTATTGTCTGCCTTGCCTTGGTGATGTTTAGGGAAAGCGCCTCGGTCGCACGGTCGATGATTGATGGATGGACGTTCAATGCCATCGCCACGTCAAGGTGATGCTGGCCAAACCGGTTCTTTGCCGCCTCAATCTTTCCAAGGATTGCGCCTTTTTCGGGCCCGACATTGTGCAGTTTCAAGTAGCTCTCGACGTTATTCCTTCCTATAGCTTCCCTGCTTCCGGCCATAACAAACCACTCCACATATAGCATAATTGAATTTCTTTGCATCCTTGTCCTTATTTTTTCTTTTCCCCAATCTCGGAAAGGATTGACTTTTCGAACTTCTCAAGGGGCACTCCGTTGTGCACCGAGCCGTCGCGCTTCCGCACCGAGACTGACTTTTCATCCTCTTCCTTCTTTCCGATGATGAGCATGTAGGGAATCTTCTGCAGCTGCGCGTTGCGGATTTTCTGCTCTATTTTTCCCTCGGACTCGTCGAAGAACACGCGGACTTGCTGCAAGGAAAGCGCGTCAACGACCTTCTTTGCATATGCTTTCTGCGCATCGGTAATCGGCATCACGCATACCTGCACCGGAGACAGCCACGTCGGGAGGTTGCCTGCGTATTTCTCAAGCAGGAATGCGATGAAGCGTTCGTACGAGCCGAGTATTGCGCGGTGGATGATGACGACGTTCTCCTTCTCGCCCTTTTCGTTGACGTAGACCAGGTTCATGCGCTTTGGTACCAGGATGTCCACCTGCACCGTTGCGATGGTGTCCTCCTTTCCGAACGCGTTCCTGATCTGCACGTCGACTTTCGGGCCGTAGAACGCCGCCTCTCCCAGCTCTTCGGTGAACTTCATCTTCTCCTTGTTCAACGCGCGGCGGATGTGTTCTGCCGCGTCCTCCCACTTTGCGCGGTCTCCACCGTACTTTTCGGGGTTGCGGTCAAAGTCAGGGAGCGAAAGCCGGTACCAGTAGTCCGAGATTCCCATGTCGTCGTAGACTTGGCGGAACAGCTTGAGCACTCCGACCACCTCGGCCTCGACCTGGGAGGCGGTGACGTAGATGTGCGAGTCGTTCTGGGTAAAGCACCGCGCGCGAATCAGGCCGTTCATGGTGCCGGAAAGTTCGTGGCGGTAGCACGTTCCAGCCTCTGCAAATCGCAGCGGCAAGTCGCGGTAGCTCGTGACCAGTTCCCTGAACATCATGTGGTGGTGCGGGCAGTTCATCGGCTTGAGGTAGTACTGTGCGCCGTCAATGTCAATCGGCGCGTACATCGACTCGGCATAGTATGGCAGGTGGCCCGAGGCGAAATAGAGCGAGCTTTTCGTGATTGCTGGCGACTGCACGTACACGTAGCCGTACTTTTCCTCGAGGTCGCGCATGTACTCGACTAGGAGGTGTCGAAGAACCTCGCCGTTTGGAAGCCACATCGGCAGGCCCATGCCCACTTCCTCGGCGAACATGAATATCTTGAGGTCCTTGCCGAGCTTTCGGTGGTCGCGCCTTTCGGCATCAGCTAGGTAAGCGAGGTAGTTGTCGCGGTCAGCAAGGCTGTCAAACGCGGTTCCGGTTACCCTCTGCAGCTGCCTGTTCTGGCTGCTGTTGAGCCAGTACGCGCCTCCCACTTTCGTTAGCTTGAATGCAACCATCTTGGATGCGTTGTCAAGCAGGTGGCTGTTTGCAAGGTCCGCAAAGCCGTTCATCTCGGCAATCCGGACCTTTGCGTCCTTTGGAACCTGTTCAAGCAAATATTTGTGATAGGGGTTATGGGCAAACTTTTTCTCGGCATCCGCAACCGAAACCACTTCCGTTGCAATTTTTGCCTTGGACTCGATGATTTTCTCCATCTCCTGCTCGATGCGCAAGATGTCCGTGTCCGAGAGCGTCTTGTCCGACTCGATGTCCACGAAGTATTCCTCGCCAACCGACGAGTCGGCAACCCTTGCCTTTGGGAACATCTTCGAAAGCGCAGCTGCGAGTATGAACTGGCAGGTGCTCTTTGCGAGCATCTTTTCGTCCTTTGCGTGCTTGTCGTGGGACGCGCCAGCAACGAACTGCAGTATTTCGGGGTCAGCCACTGCCTTTGCGCCCGAATGGCCGTCAATCTTCTTTGCAGTGGTGAGGTTGATTACCTTTGCAATGTCCTTTTCATCGCCGCTTCTAATCGTCTTGCTTAACTCAGCAAGCGGGTGGCCCTTGCACTTGAGTTCGAACTCCTTGTAGTAGCCGAACACGCCTTTCTTTGCGTCAGGCGCGAACTTTCGCACCTCCTTGTGCAGCTCGGCAAGGAGCACCTGCGCCTTGTCCGGCGGGCAGAGGTCGCTTGAAAGGTGGGCATAAGGATTGATGAAAACCGTTGCTGCCTTGACCTGCTCGAAGTTTTTCCTGATGGCCTCGGCTGCTGCCTGAACTGCCGCGTTGTCGTCTGTTGACTCCATTGTTGTGAAGACGACAAGCGCGTTCTCAACGCGGTATCCTGCCTTCTCCTCCTCGGAAAGGTCAGGCAGGGACTTGATTGCCTTGGCCTTGGGCTTCTGGCTAAAGTAGTCGCAATGCAGTTCGAGTATTCTCATCCAAGGTTACACCTTCGGGGCCGGTACGAATGGTCCCGTTCAAAATAGCTTACTCAAGTAGATTGTAGTGCAAGGTAGAAAAAGGGTGCGTAAAGGTGACGGTGTCCTTTGGTTGCAGGAAAAAGAAAAATAGGTTCCGGCCGAGTGGCATTGTGCACCCCAGCCGGCTTGGAAACTAAACGACTATCTCTGCAGTTGCGAAGCGTTCGCGGACCGAGGTTATGCGCACCTTGACCTTGGTGTTCGCCTGGCCGCCTGGCACGAAAACGACGAAGTTGCTTATCTTTGCAATCCCGTCGCCGCGAGAGCCGACCGTGTCTATCGTTACTTCGTGCTCTTCCCCGACTTTCACGGGCTTCTCTGCTACCGGGCTGTCGTAGTCCCTTCTTGGCCTGTCTTGCCTTACTCCCCAATTGTTGCCTTCGCTGTCTTTCATTTCCTCATCCCTTCCGTATGTCATGTGCCCCTTCGAACCGATTACGCTTCGAGGACCTTTGCGGCTATGTAACCCGGGTCAAACGGGACCAGGTCGCCGTACTCCTGTCCCACCCCGAAAAACATGATTGGCTTTGCAGCATCGTGCGCGATGCTTATGGAGTTGCCGCCCTTGGCGTCGCAGTCCAGCTTGGTAAGGATTATCCCGTCAACCCCGACTGCGGCGTCGAATGACTTCACCTGCTCGACGAGCACGTGGCCCGCAAGGGCCTCGCCTATGAAAATCTTGAAGTCCGGCTTTGCGACGCGGTCAATCTTCTTCATTTCCTCGATGAGGTTGCGGTTGGTCTCCTGCCTTCCGGCAGTGTCTATGAGCACAACCGCCGCGCCCGCTGACTGCGCGTGCTTGATTGCGTCAAAGGCAACAGCAGCGGGGTCCGCGCCGTAGCTCTGCTTTACAAGCTTGACTCCAATCCTGTCCGCGTGTATTGCCGCCTGCTCGATTGCAGCAGCGCGGAAAGTGTCCGATGCCGAGATTACCACGTCCAGGCCGTTCTGCTTGAACAGGCTTGCAAGCTTCGCAATCGTGGTGGTCTTGCCTGCGCCGTTCGGACCGAGGAACATTATCTTGAGAACTTCGCCCTTTGCCTTTTTTTCCCGCGCAAGGGCAATGATGTCCGGCGCTGGTGTAAACACCGACGTGATTGCATCTGCAATCGCGCCATTAATCGTCTTTTCAACTTCGCTCTTTGCGACCTTCTTGCCAACAAGGCTCTTTTTCAGCTCAAGCACAAGCGCCTGTGCGGTGTCAGACGAGACGTCGCTTTCAAGGAGCGCCATCTCAAGCTCGTCGAACATTGCCCGGGTCTCGGACTCGGTGATTTCGACTTGGTTTGTGAGCATTCCCTTGAGCTTGGAGAACAGGCCGAGGTCGGGCGCGATGTCGCGCCTCTTCTCAACAGCGGGGATTACCGCCGGCTTTGGAATTGCAAATGTTTTTGGGGCTTCGGTGGCCTTTGGAGCAATAGTTGGTTTTTGAGTTTCAGCAGGTGGTTTTTCAACAGGCTTTGGAACGGCAACTGTTTTTGGAGCCTCGACAGTCTTTGGGGCAACCGTTGGTTTTGGAGTTTCAGCAGCAACTGGTTTTACAACCTCAACTGGCTTCGGGGCCTCGACAGCAATTTCTTTTTCAATAGCGGGAGTTTCAACTGGGGCAATAATTTCCTTCTCAACAGGTGTGGGAGTCTCTACTGGTGCGATGATTTCCTTTTCAACAGGAGCGATTTTTTCCTCTGCTTTCGGCTCCTCCCTTGCGCCGACTGCCTCGGTGATTCCCTTCACAAAGCCGGAGATTTTCTTCTTGAGCAGGTCGAACACGGTCTTTGGATACCCCTTGTCCTTTGTTTTTTCCGTTTCCTTGCGCCCTCCGGGCGGTTCGGAATATTTTTTTTATTTAGCGCGCTTCTTTTGGCTTTCGTGAAAGGGCCTCTGCCTGTGCGTTCAATTCGTTGGCCTTCCTTGAGATTTCCGCAAGCTGTTCCTGCGCCTTTGTAAGGCCGTCGCGGATTTTCTTCACGGATTCATCAAGGTCGGCTGACGCTTCCTCGCAGGTCTTCTCGACCATCACGCCTGCGCCGGCCTCGACAAGGAGTTTGTTCTTCTTCTCCGGCTTTGCCAGGACGAACACTCGCGCGCCAAGAGGGAATATTGTTGCGCCGTCTGCTTTTGAAAGCGCCTGCACAGCAGCCTGCGTGGACAGGGCCTCTTCAAGCGCCTCCTGGAGCATCTCAACATTGCGTTGGAGCTGTTTTGCCTGCGCCTCGTAGAACTGGAGCTGGTAAGCCATCTTGCGGATAGTCTCATCGCTTGTGTTTGTTGATGCAGTAGCAGTCATATTGAATCACCGAACAATGCCTCGTAAATGCGCTGGACCTCGAAGCCGCTTGTTGCGTGGCCTACAAGCGCGCCCTTTGAGTTTGCGACAACGCCCATGCCCACGAACGGCACTCCCATGTTGCAGGTGCCCACGTTGCCCCTGACTTTGAAGATGCGCTCAAGCTTCTTAAGCTCCACCTGGGGCATCTCGTTGTACGCAAGGAGGCCCGTGTTGGTCACCACGTTCACCGCGCCAACGGTGGAAATCTTTGAAAGCAGGTCGTGCGCAAGCGCTTCAACCCCGAGCGCGTCGGAAATCTTCTTCGCCTCGGCCTTTGCAATGGTCGGGTGGAGTATTGCCGCGGTGTCGTTGCAGAGTATGCAGTTCCCGCACGCCTGGTGCGAGTCTATCGTCGCGACGTTTAGCCCCGTCTTTCGCAGTATCGCAAGCTCGTCGTCCTCGATGAACGAGGGCACCACGCAGCCGTTTGAGTTCATTGCGACAAAGAGGCCAAGCAGGTCGGACTGGCTGACTGAAAGGCAAACGGGCGTTGCCGAGAGCGTGTTATGCACTGTCTCCGCAAGCTTGCCCCCAAGCACCTTTGGCACGAGCACGAGGTCGTCGTTGGCCTTGAAGAACAGGCCCACGAACGGGTTCTTGTGCACCGAGAATTTGGTTATCACGAAAATTCAACTTGCTTTGCTGCGCTTGGAAAAATAAAAGGAGAAATTATTTGGAGAGCTCGGCAAGCACCGAGCCTTCCTTGTCCTTGGTGAGGCGTATCTTGATTTTCTTCTGGACCCAGCTTGAGCCGTGCGTGCGGATCTGCTCGTTGACCGAGGTGGCAAGCCGGACTTTTTCAAGCGGAGCCTTTGCGTGCCTTGCGGCGTACGCGCGGACAATCTTCACCGCCCGCGCAAGCCTCTTGTCCTTTGTCTTGTTGTAGACGTCGGTAAGGTTGACCGTGCACACGCGCTCAAGTACAATCTCGCGCTTCTTCTCGTCCTTTTTCTCAGCAGCAGGCTTCTTGCTTTCTGCCTTTGCCTTGGATTCAGCGGCCTTTCCTTTGGCTTCGGCTGCTTTTGCGGAGGCTTCAGCCTTCTTGGCCGGTGCAGCATCAGTCTTCTTTGCAACGGCGTCCTTCTTTTCAGCCGGCATTGTAGTTGCCACTGCCTTCTTTTCCTCGGCCGGCTTTGCAACAGCTAACGTTTCAGTGTTTTTGGTTGCGGTATTGTCTTCCATAGTGTTCAACCTACTTTACCTTGATTTTCATCTTCTCCGAGCGCCAGTTGCGCGTCTTGGAGTTGCGGCTGACCCTGCGCGCAGTGCGCGCGATGACGAAAATCGGCATGCGCCGGTTCTGCAGGAGCGCCTTTGTCAGGACAGCTTTCTTTGCTTTTGACCTGTTTCTTGACATATATCAAAACACCTTTTGACTGTGAATATTTTTTTCTCAAGCCCGTCTTATAGTCGTCTCGCGCCGCGTTGACAAAAGCTGCGATGCGACCTGCTTGACCTGTTCCTCTGTGACCTTTCCCGAGAGCTTTCCAGACTGGACTGCAGAGACGAAGAACTGCACGATTTGCATGTACAGGTTCTCGTTCGACATCCGGATGTTGGAAAGCCTCGCGATCGCAGTTGGCTCGAAGACCTTGTTGACAATCGCCGAAAGCTGTGCCTGTGCAGCCTGCCTCTTTTGGAGTTCCTCAAGCCTGCGCTTCTGGGCATCCTTGTAGGCCGCGTTGTCCGCCTGGTTTTCGTCCATCGCCTTACTGCTCCTTCTTGGTCCCAAGAGCCTTCGATATGAATGCGCGCCCTGCCGCAGTCACAACCCGGCCCTTGGGCTCGTTCTTCACAAAGCCTGCTGACTGGAGCTTCTGCATCGCAAGCCGGATTGCCTTTCCGCCCGCCTTCTTGTGGTGCGCGCGTCCGCGCGTGTGCTCCTGCCTGCCGCCGTACTTGTTGCGCATTCGCTGCGTGCCGATGGGGCCGCGGATTGCGATGGTGCGGAATATCGATGCCACGCGGTCGAACCACTGGTCGGCAGAGTCCGGGAGCCGCTCGTTTGCCGGCCCGCCCTTCACTGTTCCGAACCACTCCGGAGCTGCGAACTTCTCGTCCTCCTTGAGCTTGGCTGCAAGGATCTTGATGGCCTTTCCCGCCTCTACAGTGTAGATCGGGTCTGCGGGTACTGACATTACAAAATCACCTATTGAGCGCTAAACTAGGCTCTTGTTTTGTGTGCTTCAATTCGCGCCAGTCACGGCGCCAAAATCAAAGTCAAAAATGACTACTTATTAGTGCTGGAACTGGTTTAAAATCCCCGAAGTCTTACTGTCCCTTGCGCGGTTTTCGCCGTTGTCCTTTGGTGGTTTGTTGTTGTTTTTTCGTGGTCAAGGCGCCTTCGAATACCTCCTGATGCTTGGCGGCGTCGTGCTCGTCGCAGTTATCGTCATCGTGATGGTGCAAGGTTCAGCCCAGAACGCGAACAACACGCTCAACGCGTCAACCGGCAATTACCTGTCGCTAGTCCAAGGCCAGCTGGGTAATTTCCTTAACGGCTCGCCTACTGCAACTGCTTTGCCCTCGTCAACCCCCACGGTCAGCCCAACGCCATCCCCGACTCCTACGGCAAGTCCGACGCCCACTCCGACTCCAACGGCGACCCCGACTCCCACGGCAAGTCCGACGCCTTCGCCCACGCCCACCCCGACTCCAACACCATTGGATGGTGCCTGCGGTTCATCCAACGGCACTAATGTCTATACCGCACCAACAGCCAACCTATGCGCAAATGGAACCAACTCAACAGTCACTGGCGCGGGGCCGTGGGCTTGGTTCTGCAATGGCACGAACGGCGGAGCTAATGTGAGTTGCTCTGCATCCTTGAGCGTAGATGGCTCGTGCGGTTCGAGCAATGGTTCGGCGTTCTATTCCGCTCCTTCGGCTAACTTGTGCTCGAACGGGAGTTCGTCTTCGGTTTCCGGTTCCGGTCCGTGGAATTGGTTCTGCAATGGCACGAACGGCGGCACTAACGCGAGTTGCTTTGCAGTCTTGAAGGTGGATGGCAGTTGCGGTTCGAGCAGCGGTCAGACCCTTTCAACTGCGCCCACGACCAACCTTTGCAGTAACGGCACCAATACGACGATAAGCTCAAACAGCACGGCGTGGACTTGGGGTTGCAACGGAGTGAACGGCGGTACCAGCACTTCCGCGACCGCGTGCTATGCGACAATACTGTACTACGTTCCGATAACGCTTACGAATTCACAGTCTTCGGCCGTCACATCGGGTTTCCAGCAGAAGATAACCATCCCGTCGTCCTCGTACTCTTCGTATGAGAGCGCCGGGTTGCAGAATGTGGAGTTCACGAGCGGCGGCACCGCCGCAAACGGGGGTACTCCACTGTACGCGTGGTGTGAGGCCAACTGCACCAGCACCAACGCGTCTACTATATGGTGGGTTAACCTCGGTTCAAACACGATAGCAGCCAGCGGCGGTACGCTGACCGTATACATGAACTTCATGCCTAGCGTGGTGATGTCCTCGACGTCCTCTTATACCGGAGAGGCGCCGCAGCTCTCGGGCACGTACGGGCAGTATGACAACGGGGCAAAGGTTTTCAGCAGCTATTGGGACTTTGTCGGAACTTCAACCCCGAGCGGATTAGCTCTTTCAACCTCATCTGGAACGGCAACAGTAAGCAACGGATTACACCTATATACGACTACAGGAAGCGGTAGTGCGGCAGTTGGCACAACGTCAGCGATAACTTATTCAAACGTAGTTAGAGAAGCCGCATTAAATCTTTATGGCAGTTCTAGCAACAACATACGGGACAGAGTCAGCCCCAAACTGTCCGGGCAATCTGTCGCAGATTATGGGTATTACGTAGTTAGTAGTACTACAAATTACGCACAGTATTTTTTTGGTAGTTATAGTGGAACGTATACCCCGACCTTTACGTCATCTTCATCCCCGTTAATTACAGACACTCTTTCATGCACTTCGTCCGGGACAGCATATTGGGCTTCTTACAATTACGGAACGTATGCCTCGCCAATCTATTCAAACAGTTATTCCTTTACTCCGGGTTCGTCTTCCCTGGCGTTATATAGCGCAACATTAGATTCTGGACGTTCAGGCGAAAGCTCCGAATATATTTATTGGATCAGGTTCCGCATCTACCCTCCCGGTGGCGTAATGCCGGCAGTTGTCTTCGGGAGCGTTGCGTGACCGGATTTTGTTAAGGTTTCGCTAGGTATCCGTCAATATAGGCGAACTTTTGCTTTGTGCGCAAGTTACCTGCTTTTTCCACTTGCATCAGCTATGCGCTTTTCAAATCCTCTTTGCAACCTCGTCGCCGAACTTAGAGGTTGGCAGCCACGGCATTCCCTGCGCGATGTCGCCAGTCCTGCAACCATCAGCTAGTGCTTTTTGGACTGCGGCCTCGACTTTGCTTGCGGACTTTGCCTGGCCCAGAAAGTCAAGCATCATCGCTGCGGAGAGTATAGCGCTTATCGGGTTTGCGATTCCCTTTCCTGCTATGTCGGGCGCGCTGCCGTGGATTGGCTCGAACATTCCCGTTTTGGTCTCGGGGTTGAGGTTCGCGCCAGCGCACAGCCCGAGCGAGCCGATAATCTGGGCGGTCTCGTCTGAGAGTATGTCCCCGAACATGTTGTCCGTGACAACCACCTGGTAGCGTTCGGGGCAGCGAATCAAGTACTGGCTCATAGCGTCAACGTAGATGCTCTCGGTCTCAAAGCCGGGGTACTCTTTTTTGATTTCCTCAAAACGCGAGCGCCAGTACTGCGAGGTGAAAAGGATGTTCGCCTTGTCAACCGAGGTGACCTTGGTCTTTCCTGCTTTCCTTGCGTAGTCGAAGGCAAAGCGGATGATACGGTCAACACCCCTCTTCGTAAACACGCTCTCGTCAGTAGCCCGGTCTGCAGTTTTTGTGCCCCTTCTTGAGTACAACCCTTCGGAGTTTTCGCGTACAATGGTCACGTCAAATCCCTTTGCAATGACCCTGTCCTTCAGCGGCGAGAGGTTTTCCATTCCGGGGTAGATTTTTGCAGGACGCAGGTTCACATAAAGGTCAAGCTCCTGCCGCGCGCGCAGGATAGCCTCGTGTTCAATCAGGCCCGGCGGCAGGTCGGGCACGCCAACAGGCGCCTTGAAAATCGCGTCGCAGTCCCTGTAGATTTTCAGAGTGTCGTCAGGCAGCGCGTTCCCGTACTTCTTGTAAGCAGCGCCACCGGAGGGCGCGTCCACGAACTCGACTTCTATGCGGTCAGTCTCACCGACTTTCTTCAGCACCTTGATGACTTCGGCAGTTATTTCCGGGCCGATGCCGTCGCCTTCCGTCACTGCAATCGAGAACTTTGTCATTCCATCAAAACCCCCTTGCGTTTCCATCTGCGGCGATTTACTCGTCGTCCTCCTCGTTTTCCTTTTCCGGCTTGTTGGACGCGGCGGCCATGCCTTCCGACGCCGCTTCGAACAATTCCGAAACCAGCTTCGCCACCTTTCCTTTGCCGTCCTTTTCCTGCTCGTATTCAGTAACGTGAAGGAAAGCAAGCCTGTCGCCCAGAGCCTCAAAGCAAGCGGCAATCTTGGCGCGGTCAAGCTTTGCGGGAATGCCCTTTTCGGCCATCTCGTTTGTTGCGAATTGGGCGTAGTCGCGGATTTCCCTTATTTTTCCCTCGTCAAGCCCGATTTTGTTCTTCTTTGCAAAGGCGATTCTTTCTTCCGCAAACTTTTCGAGTTGCTCGCCGAACTTCTCTTCATATTGCACGGCGTCGATTTTTTCAAAAGCGTCCAGGTCAACGTCAATGCCGACCCGGTTTTCAGGATTGCACAAAGCCAGGGCCTTCTCCAGGCCGTCGGCAAAATCCTTTATTTCGTCTGCGGGTATGATTTGGACTTGCGCTCCCATTTCCTCAAAAGTGCCGCCCTCTCTCCAGTCCTTTGCGAACTGCCTGTTGTACTCTGCGACCTTGCGGTTGTGCTCGCGCAAAATCAGCTCCTCGCTTGCGCGCGTTCCCACGAATATGATTTTTTCTATGAATTCCTTCTCGTCCAGCACGCGAAACACAGTTGCCTTGGTAAGGCCGCTGTCCTGGTCCTGCGGGTAGATGTCAAGGTGCGCGTCAAAGACAACCAGCGAAAGGCCGACCGGGTCTTCCTGCGCAAAGGCCGCCATCTCGTGCCTTATTGCAATCGGGTAGGTTGCCGCGTGGTCGTTTGAGACAAAAAACTTGCCCGCGGGAAGATAATCTAGCGCCATCTCCTCGGTGCTTACGTAGTCCGGGCTCCTTGTGCCCGCTATTACGCTCCCAAAATCCTCCGGCCGGCTTATTGGAAGCTTCGCTCCCTTCTCCGCGACGTCGTACCAGTCCTCGCCGCCGTCGGTTACGAATATGGGAAGAATGTCGTGCATGATTTCATCAGAACCTCTTTTCATTTTTTTCAAGCCACTGGAGCCGCAGGGATTTAGCTTTTGGCAGGCCCGGCCAAGTCGGCCGGTGCGTTTATTTTCCTGCGGAAAATGTGCATCCTGTCGGCACTGTCCCTAGTCTGGACGGTTATTTCCTGCCTTGCAAGCGCGTCCACAAGGGGTTGCCGTAGGAACCTCGTGGGCAGGCCGTAACTTATCAGCACGCCCCCCGGCCGCAGGGAGTTGAGCAGGTTCTGCAGCGCTTCGGCCTTTTCGAACGCGTGCGTGCTTGCATAGTGGTCCTGTATCACGTCAAAGAACCCCTCATCCTTTCCCTTCTGCTTGAGCACCGTTGACTCGATGTGCCTGCGTATCCACCTTCCGCGGGGTTTTGGCGAAAGCTCGCCGGGGTAGTTCAGCCCCAGGCCGTGGCCTATTATGTTCGGCGAAATCTGCTGCGCATAGTGTATTTCCCAGCCGTCGCCCGGTCCGGCGTCAAGAAAGTGAACTGGTTTGTCTTGTTTCGCCCTTTCTTCAAGCTCAGCAGCGACTTCCTGTTTGAGTGTGCCTTTGGTGTTAGGGTAGAATTGCCCCAAAGCCCGCCTAGTCCTGTTCTTGACCTCCCGGCGCTGGTTCGGGTAAAGATTTTCTCTTGTGAAAGGCCGCAACCGGACTATTTCCATTTCCGGCCACGCCTGCGGGTTGTCGTGCAGCCTGAGCTTGAGGACGTCCTGCCTTGTTTCCTGCGGTGTTTTCCTTATCATGCGCTCTTTCATTCCGCCGGCTTCGGGCCCAGCCCGTTTGCCGTGCTATAATTTTGGCTGGAACGGATAAAATCAGTGATGGTTGGCGGCAAGGTCGGAAGACTGCGTTTTTTTGTCGATGTACTGCAGCCGGCTTCCTGTCACGTTTCCGCTTGCGTTATAAATCCGCCAATGCAAAACGATTCTATCCAAGTTCGATAACGGTGCTTTGAGGTGTACGGAAGGGCTTTCTTTATTGCAGGTATTGCCCAGTCGTACTTCTAGTCTTGCACGCACCCCCGAAACATCTTCTTATCTTCTTTCAAACCGCCTAGTCCTGCCCTTTTTCAGAATCCGGAAGGAAGCATTGGCCCGGAAAGCAGTCTTTTTACCATAACGGAGAGTGTGAACCATGCAGGATGAACCGGTGAGCTTTTCAAAAGACTTTTGCGACGACATTTTGGTCCTTGACACCACGCTTCGCGATGGCGACCAGGCTCCGGGCACGCACCTTACGCCGGACAAGAAGCTTTGGCTTGCAAAAAAGCTTGACGAGGCGGGCGTTGACGTCATAGAGGCTGGCAACGCGGCAGTAAGCGAGGGCGAGAGGGAGTCGCTGAAGGCGGTTGCCAAAGCCGGGCTTTCTGCGCAAGTGCTTTCGTTTGCGCGAGTCATTGCTTCCGACATCGACGCCGCTGCCCAGTGCGGTGTTGACGGCGTGCACCTGGTCTTTCCAAGTTCGGCGCTGCACATCCGCGAGAAGCTTCGAAAGACCCCGGACGAGGCGCTTGGGGTAATCACTTCATGCGTGCGGCACGCCAAGTCACTTGGCCTGGCAGTCGAGCTTTCGGCAGAGGATGGCAGCAGGGCTGACCCCGAATTCCTCAAGAAAGTCTTTTTGGCTGGCGCCGCAAGCGGCGCCGAGCGTTTTTGCATCTGCGACACAGTTGGCGTATTGTCGCCGGAGGCGTCCTACTCCCTGTATTCTGGCGTGAAGAAGGCGGTTGGCAACCGCGTTCTTGCGGTGCACTGCCACAACGACCTGGGCCTTGCAACTGCCAACACGCTTGCTGCGCTTTGTGCCGGCGCAGGGGAGTTCCACGCTACTGTGAACGGGGTTGGCGAGCGTACTGGCAACGCGGCTTTGGAGGAAGTCGCGGTTGCACTCGACTACTTCTACTCCAAGCCGACGCTGGAGCTTGGAAAGCTCTACGAGCTGTCCGTTCTTGCAAGAAACCTCTCCGGTTTCAGCCTTGCTTCCAACAAGCCCCTTGTTGGCGAGAACGCGTTCTCCCACGAGTCCGGAATCCACGTCGACGGCCTTTTGAAGGACACGCTCACCTACGAAGCCATCCCGCCTTCGCTTGTTGGCCGCAAAAGAAAAATCCTTCTGGGCAAGCTGTCCGGCCGCAAGGCCGTTGCGCTCAAGCTGGAGGAATTCGGCTTTGCCTGCGACTCTCCGACCCTTGAGAAGGTGTTTTTGCAAGTCAAGGCGCTTGGAGACAAAGGAAAAATCGTCACCGACGCCGACCTCTTTGCAATCTACCATTCGGTTTCCGGGGTTGGCAGTCCCACTGTGTTTTTGGAGGAGCTGACTGCCTCGACTGGAAATAATGTCAAGCCTTGCGCGCACGTGTGCCTGCGCCTGTCCGAGAACGGCTCCGATGAGATTCGCTGCGCAAGCGGCGAAGGCGACGGGCCCGTTGACGCCGCCCTGAACGCAGTCTACAAGGCGCTTGGCAAGGCCGACGTCTTGCTTACCGAGTACCACGTGGACGCGGTCACCGGCGGGTGGGACGCGATGATAACTGTCAGCATAAAGATGCGGCGGGGAGAAAAGGAAATCTACTCCGGAGCCGCAGGCACGGACATAGTTTTGACAAGTGCGGAGGCAGCTGTAAAGGCGATAAATGCGCTGTTATGAAAATAATCCGGATTTTCAAGCCAATCGCATGCTTTGTTCTTTGCATTAGTTCTACTTTTTGCTGACTTCTTTTCTACCGCGCTGATTTATGCAGTTCTATCCGTTATTGCCTGCATGGGTTTGTCCCTAGAGTCTAGGGCATACGGGGTGGGGTAAAAGTGAGTAAGGTAGTGCCAAAGCTGTTCTGGGTATTGTTGCTGGCGCCTTTGGCGTTTGCGGAAGATCCAGCGGCGGTCATTCAGAGCAAGATTTGTACTCTGGTTTCACCAGCTTTGCAGGTAGCGGCAGCTGTTGCCCTTCTTTCGCTTATCTGGGCGGGAATAGAGTTCTTTTCGAGCGGCAACAACGTGATGCAGCGGCAGGGTGCGAAGCAAAACCTGATGTACATCCTCATGGGCTTGTTCATCATCGTTGTCGCGCCTTACTTGGTGGCGCTGTTCACCGGTTCGCAAGCCTGCCCGCTAATCCCCTAAAAAGAGGCGCGTGGTTCTAGCGTGGATAATGTGACTTTGCTGGCTTTTGGTCTGTTGACCCAGCAACTGGTCGCCCCGCACGGCGCCCTTAGTGACTCGCCTTTTGGGGACGTGCTGTCGAACTTGTCGTGTTCCTCTTCGCTAGACGCTTCCCTACTCATCTGCGGGGACCTTATCAGCATCAAGCCGAGCGTCTTGCGGGAAAACGACAAGTTTGTGAACGCGTCCGGCCGGGGATTTTATTTTTCCGAGGCGAATTTTACCGTTCCGCCAGCGGTTTTTAGCGGTAATTGGTGCGACGTAAAGGCTTCTTTGGAAAGTTTTTACTGTTCGTATACTTTTTCGCTTGGGGGAAACGCGGTCTACTCCTCATCGTCAATGATGACCTACAACCAACCGGTTTTGTCCGGTCAGCCGATTCAATTATTGAACGGTTCAACCGGTTGGGTTAATTTTTCTTATTCCTCAGCCCCCGGAAGATGGGCGTTCTCATCGAAGTTTACGGGCGATGTCCGCGTTAAGGCAGATTATTACGCGTTAGTGTTGCACAAGCCCTGCTCGTGGGGTTGTAATGGGTGGTACTCCTGTGATTTCGCCCGTACGGCATATTATGATTATCCTGCGACGTTGGTTCAGAGCGACCCCCTGGTAGTGGAGCAGCCGGCCTTGAATTTTTCCATTGTTCTCGACCGGGATTACAACTCGTCTTGCCGGGTGGTTCTCGGAGTTTCTGATAGCTTGAACGCATCGAACTGGCAATTGGACTACGCTGGGTTCAAAGCTTGGAGCGAGCCTTCCACATATTTCATTTATCTGGACGGCCACGGCGCGCGGCAGATTTATTGGTCACAGAAGACGAGTTCGCCTGTCGGCGGCAATGAAACTTTTGCTTCGCTTGGCCAGGGTTACTGGGCGGCCTCTTTTCTCAGGCCGGGCGGTTGTTCTTCCCTTCCTCGGACCGGGTTGTTGAGCGTTGAAGGGAAGTTCGGAAACCACTCCCAAAACGTGCCAGTCACGCAACTTCGCCAGTCCGAGATTAATTACTCGGTTTTCCCGCAAAAGCCGAAAATAGGCGATAATGTTACCATCGTCTTTTCCGTGAACAATTTCCGGCCAATCAGCGCGTTTCTTTGGGGCGTTTCAAGCGTTGTAGTGCCTAACTCCTCCGGCCAGGCGAACTATTCATTCATCCTAAGGGATTCCACCGCCCTTGTCGGGGCGTCGCAGGATTTTGGCGCGGGGTGGTCGTCTGCCGAGGTGGACGTGCCTTTCGCCAGTTATGATGTTGTCGGTTCTGTCTGGGACTTGGGTTGGCTGGCAATAGGCGTCACGCCTTTGTTGTACGGCTTTAATCGGGTGGTTCGGGCGTCAAATTCCCTCCCAGCGGCGTCTTTCAAGGCGGGCTTGCTGCTATTGGCTTTGTATGCACTGCTGGCCGTGATTTAGGTTGATCTAAATGAAGTGGCTTCCTCTTGCAATGTGTTTTCTGTTGCTCGTTTCTGGCGTGCGGGCGGATACTCCTGGTGTTGATTCCAATTGCCAGGCGGTTTGCAGCAATCCTGCTGATATTTTTTGTTCGTTTTCTGCCTTAGGGGCGCAGATATTGTGTCAATTTTCCAAGTCTGCATCAGAGCAGGCGAACAGCGCAACTGACGCGGTAATCAACGTAACTTATGGCGTCGTTGTCTCCAACCCCCCAATTCAAGATAGTGTGCCTATCAAGGACGCGCAGGCGAGTATTGTCGGCATTCTTTGCGTTTTTTTTGTCCTGGTGTTGATTTGGAACGGTTTTGAGTTCGTCTTGTCAGGCTCCACGAGTTTTGTTTCCCGCTCGGCTACAAAGCAGAATTTCCAGAAGGCGGTCCTCGGCTTGTTCCTAGTATTTTTGAGCAGTTCAATCTATTTTCTGGCCTTAGACTTGTTCGGCGTTGTTGCGGATTCTTTGAAGCCGAGCGTGGCAGAAGTCCAGAGCCTGGCCGTGGCGCTTTTGAACTCCTTTGGGCTTCTTTTCAACATTTCGTTGTCGTTGTTCATGATAGTGGTCCTGATTGTCCTGGTTATCCGCTGGGTTCTGGTCATCGCCGGTTTTTTTCTCTTTCCCGTCGCGGTTTTTCTTGAGACGGTTTCCTTCACCCGCGGTTTTGGTGAGTCTTTGAACCGCTTGGTGCTGGGGAATTTCGTTGTCCAGATTGTTGACATCATCCTTCTGCGCACGGTAGTGATTATTGTTGCGAATTCGTCTTCCTTGTTGCCGGGCAGTGATTCAATTTTTTCCTTTGCAGCCGTGCTTTCTGTGCTTGTTTTGCTTGTTGTCATAAACGCCAAGTTTTATTTTGGCGCGATTGCGGGGACTGTGAAGAACGCGGTGGTTTACCGGGGCGTCGGGTCGGCGTTGGCTCCTAAATCCGATGGCTTTCCAAAGGCGTATTCGAAGTGAGGGTTCGTGGGCGATAGTACTGGGCTTGTGATGGATGTTCCGGAGGAGCTTAGTTACGACGAGCGCGTTTTCTGGGTGTTCACCTTCAAGGAGAGCGTCATACTGGTGATTTTTGCCGTTCCGGCGTTGTGGGTTTTTTTCAATCTTGAGGCCGGTCTCAGCTTGCGTGCGATTGTGGCGGGCGCGATTCTTTTCCTGGGCTTGATATTGGCGAAGTTCAGGCCGGTCCAGGAGAATGTTTGGAACGGGGTTAACTACCTTTTCGGGTTTAGGAAGGCCAGTTGGACGGATTCTTCGCTTTTGCAGCGTTTTGTGCGCGTCAGGGACATTGATGGCGATTTCGTCCATCTTCAGGACGGCCGGGTGCTTTGCGTGCTTGGGGTGCGGCCGCTGGATTATTCTGTGCTGTCGGACGGCCAGAAGGCAGTCTTGGTCTATGGTTTCATGGAGTTCGTCAACTCCCTTTCATACCCGGTTCAGATTGTTATGCGCACTGCGCGAGTGAACCTCGTGGAGTATTTTGCCCGGGCCAAGCTGGCGATGTCCAAGAAGAGGGACGTTCAGGCGCTGGAGGAGATGGAAAAGTTCGAGGAGTTCGTGGAGTCCTACTTGGTAAAGCACAGCGTTCATGACCGTTTGTTCTACTTGGTCGTGCCCATGGCCCAGAGGACGGACGTAGATGCGGCTAGGCGCGAGTTGTCCAATCGCGTTGAGATTTTGCGGGATAAGCTGAATTCAATCGGTTTGGCCTCGTCAATATTGTCGAAGAACCGGCTGGTGAACCTTTTCGCCTCGTTTTTCGAGGGTTTTGTGGAGTCTGACGCGGATTACCTCTCGGTTGTCACGATGTTGGAATTTGCCAACGATTATCACGAAAAGGTCCTTGCGGAAGGCCACAAGTTTGCGGATAGGCGCGCGGAATGGCAAAAGGCCGCGCCTGTGGCGTCGGTTGTCAAGTTGAAAAAAGGGCGGGGAAGGAAATGACTTTTGTTGGTAGGTTGCTTCGCCTTGTTGGCGTGAAAAAGCGGGCGAAAAGGCGGTTGCCAAGGTCCACTTTGTTGCCGTACTTGTTATCCCCGCCGCGTATTGAGAATAATTTTTCGTACATCAAGGTTGGTGACCAGTATCACAAGGCGATAGCGGTAATTGGGGTCCCGCGGTCCATCCGCGCCGGGTTTTTGAACTCGTTGATGTCTTTGCAGGGCGATTTTGACGTGTCCATGCACGTGCAACCCGTTCAGACTGAGGCGGTGGTGGAGCGGCTCAATCACGAGCTGATCAAGATTCAGACTGATATTTTTTCTATGGACGCGCGTGGCGAGGTGATCCCGCCAAGCTTGAGGCTCAAGAAGGACGATACGGAAAAGACGCTGGCCAATGTGCAGACTGGGGAGGAGAAGTTCTTCGAATTGTCGATTTACATTAATGTCCGCGCGAGGTCTCTTGAGAAGCTGAATGAGGCTACGGATAGGGTTGAGTCCGTCTTGGGCCAGCTTTCGTTGTTCTTCAAGCCTTGTGACATGCTGATGGACAAGGCGTTGGTTTCGGTGCTGCCGTTGGCAACTAATGAGTTGGGCATTACGCGTAACATGACTTCCTCCGCGCTCGCGGCGTGCTTTCCGTTCACGTCGTCCAACCTCCAGGTTGCTGAGAACGGGATTATCCTTGGCGTGAACGACCTGACCAACATTCCGATAGTGGTGAACCCTTTTGATATGCAGAACAGCAACGTGATGGTTATTGGCGCGAGCGGTTCGGGCAAATCATTTTCCGTCAAGACGATGCTTTTGCGCTTGCGGAGGGGCGGCGCGAAGGTGTTCGTTATTGACCCGCAGGGCGAGTACGCGGCGCTTGCCGGCAAGCTGGGGCACCGTGCGCAGGTGATTGATTTTTGCCCGAATTCGGGGTTTTCGGTTAACCCGTTTGACTTGGCTGGGCTTACTCCTAATGAGCGCATTCATTCCTTGATGTCCTTGTTCGCTATCCTGTTCGGGGGCGAGTTGACTGCTCCGGCCAAGTCGATGCTTGATGGCGTCCTGATTGACTTGTACGCCCAGCGTGTTGGGTTGAGCGAGTCCGTCCTTTTTAGTGATGTTTACAAGCGTTTGATGGAGATTGCGAAGTGCAATAAGGGCGATGATTATCCTTTGCGTAACGTCGCGTTGTCCTTGGCTATTCGGATTAAGCCTTTTGTGGACGGGTCGATGCAGTGCTTCAACAGGCAGACCAAGGTTGACTTGGATTCGGATTTCATTGTTTTTGACATGGCTTATTTCATTGACAAGATGTCTACTGTCGCTCCGCCCGTGATGTTCATCATACTGGATTTTCTGTTGAACAAGATGAAGGAGGATGTGTCGGTACAGAAGGTGATCGTGGTCGATGAGGCCTGGCGTTTGCTTAAGTCGCCTAATATCAGTGATTATCTTTTGGTGTTCGCTAAGACCGCCAGGAAGTACAACACTTCTTTGCAGATTATCACGCAGGAGTTGGGGGATTTGGCGAAGAGCGATGCTGGTTTGGCTGTCCTTTCCAATACTTCAATCAAGTTGCTGTTACGGCAGGACCCTGCGGTTATCGATGAGGTGGCGGAGGCTCTGAAGCTGCATGCTGGTGAGCGTAATCGCCTGCTCATATCCGAAGCGGGTCACGGCCTGTTGTTGCTGGAAAACAGCCGAATTCCGTACCACTCGATATTCATGCCCGAGGAGGAGCGTTTCATCTCCACAAAACCCATTCATTCCACTGCGTGGAATGAGCTGAAGCGGCAGTCTGGTTTGCAGGCGCGTTCAAAGGTGGGGGTGTTGGATTTCGAGCGCGGGCTGTACAAGCGTTCGGAATTGTCATCGGACCAGTTCAGGGTGTTGTTTGACAAGGGGTATCGGACTGCCAAGGCTTATGAGCTTGAGACCGGCGTTCCGACTGACTACCTGTTCCTGCCTCAGCCGCCTGAGGGCGAGAAGCACACGATTCTCAAGATGCAATTGGCTGAGATTGCGCGCCGGTACACTGACAAGGTGGAGACCTTCTCGAGCGCTGGGCCGGACGTGCTTTTCTGTAACAAGCTTGGCCAGCGAATAGCGCTTGAGATAGAGACGGGGTTGAGCCAGCGGCCTGAGGAAAAGGTCAATGCGGGTCACTTGTCCAAGGTGGATGCGTTCTATTTTGTGGTGACTTCGCGGGAACTGGTGGCGGATTACCAGCGTTTCGGCAAGGTGATGACCAGGGGCGAGGCTGCGCGTTTCATCAAGGAGCAGTTCAAGTAGGACTTAACTTGAGTTAGGGCGAATCAGTGCTTTTTTTCGTATAGCGTTCCTGCGATGCTTATTTTAGGTTTTTTGAGGGCTGGGAAGGCGGGGTTTCCCCTGCAAACGCCAATCTTTCTTATTAGGGGAATTCGAAGGCGTCTGCGAGAGATTCTTTCGAAGGTAATTCTAGCGTTTTTATCATGTATACTCGTCGTGTGGATTTGGTTCGGTTTATGATTGAACTACTGTGTATTGTCGCAGAAGCTGGGTTGCAAGGAATCCTACGAATGGTTTTTGGTTTTCTTTGTCTGCTGCTTCTATTGCTTTATAGTAGTCTTCCTTGTTGCTGGTCTCTATGATTGCTGGTGGGAAGCCGTTCCGTATGAGTATCCAGTTCATCAAAATTCGTGCGGTGCGGCCGTTGCCGTCGGAGAATGGGTGAATTTGTACGAGGCGGTTGTGGAGCCACGAGGCGAGTTCAACTGGGTGAAGGCTGTGCTTCTGTTTTTTGTACTGGTTGAATAGTTCTTCCATTAGGGCGGGTACTTGTCTTGCAAGGGGTGGTTTCCAGTCGGAACCGCCTATAATTACTTCGCTGTCGCGGTAGTTGCCTTGTATTCTGCAGGTGGTGTTCTTGGTGATTTCATATTGTATTTTGGTTGCAAACCCTTTGTTTACTTGTCCTTTGTATGCTTTTATGAATTCCCAGGCGTCCCTGCTGTTGAGGACTTCGATTATGTCGTCCGTTTTTGCGCCTTGTGGTGAGATGCCTTCTGATAGTATGAGTGCGGTCTGCCGCAATGTAAGTGGGTTGCCTTCTATTGCGTTGGTGTTGTATGTGAAGCGTATGAGGAAGTCGTCTGGTATCTTATCTTTTGCGTTTCCTTTGAATGCGATTGAAGACGAGCGTAAATCCTCAAGCCGGTCCTCTGCTTCTTGTGTAAGCCAGGTTGCCGCGTAGGGTTTGGGTGTCTTTTTTTCGAGCTCGCGGAAGCGTTCCTGTAGTTCGTCGTGGCTTGGTGTTTTTCTTCCGAGGTAGATTCTGATTTTTTTGACTTTGGTGGGTAGGATGCGTATGTTTTTTACTAGGTAGAAGTAGTCGTGGTTTCCGTGCCTTTGTTTTTCTATGAATGCCATGTTATGACTACATTTTCAGAATATTTAAATATTGTGGTCATAATGTCTACAAATACTATTATAGCTTAAACTGTAGTCATAAGCAAAGGAAAAACACAGTCATACGCGCGCCTGTCTTTGCTCGTGTATCTTTCGTCGCTTTCGGCTTTCGCTTTTTGCCCTTTTTTTCGCGAGTCCAATTCCCTGTTTTCTCGAGCTATGCTTTTATTGCCCTTCCCCCTTCGGGGTCGCGTGTCCCCAGTCCCCTTTTGGGTCCTAGGGTCCCCTCGCTAAGGGCATAAAAGCCGCTCGAGAATAACGGGGCCCTATGGACTCGCTGTTTGGTTTGGGCAAAAAGCTTCGCCTGAGAGCTCTATCTTCGGGTAGTGTTCGTGTTGGGCGCTTGTGTTGGCGTTTGACTTTTCGCAAGGGCGTGTGGCGCAGGTGGTGGTTGGTGGTTTTGTGGCCGTATTCGTTGGCGTATTTTTGGTTGACGAGGGATGCTCTTGGGGCTGTTGCTCGTTTGGAGCGTCCTGTTTTTGGTGTTGCGCGCGTTCGGTTGGGCAGCGAGTTCAATTCTCATTTTCTCGTGGCTGGCATGAGCGGTGCTGGGAAGAGCAGTTTTTGCAAGGCGCTTGCTGTGGAGTTGTCGCGGGCGGGCAAGAGCGTGTGCGTGTTGGATGTGAATGGCGAGTATGCTGATTGCGTGCGTTCTGTTGGCGGCCGGGTTTATGCGACTGGGAGTGTTGGTATCAGTTTGTGGGAGTTGGATGGCTGTTCGCCTGTTGACCGGAGTGCGGAGAATTGCGGGATTTTGCGTAGAGTATTGGGTTTGGGTGATGTGCAGGCGATTTTTCTTTCGCGGGTTGTGGCCGCGGCTTACAAGGCGAAGGGCATCCGTGAGGAGGACAGGGCTTCCTGGGGTCGTGAGCCACCGGTGATGGCGGATTTGTTGCGTGCGTGTGATGCTTTGTATGCGCAGCGGAAGGATGAGAGTCTTGCGGGTTTGCGTCGCCGTTTGGAGGGTTTGGCTGCGACGCGCGTTTTCGGCTCGAAGACGGTGTTGCCTTTGTCGAGCGTGGCTTGCGGGGCGGTGTGTTTTGACTTGTCTTTCTTGCGGTCGCGTGATTCGCAGGCGTTGTTCGTGGAGCTTTTCTTGCGGCGCTTGAACTCTTACTTGGAGTCGCAGAAGGGTGCGAACGGGGTGTTCGTTTTTTTGGATGAGGCGCAGGCGTTGTGCAGGCCTTGCGCCGGCGAACCCAGTTTTGTGGGCGAGGTGATGCGCATGGGCCGCAAGTACGGGTTTTCGTTGGTGGTGTCGTCGCAGTCGCTTTCCGGCTTGGATTCTGCTGTAGTGTCCAATGCTGGCGTGCCGGTGTTGTTCCAGTTGCGCGGCGCTGGTGACGTTGAGGCCGGCTCGCGGCTGCTATCGGGCCGTGGTTTTTCGGAGAAGTCCGGGTTTATTGAGCACGAGCTTTCGGTGTTGGGCAAGTTCGAGTTCCTCTCGCGGTTGAATTGCGGCCGTGACGTGTGCAAGGTCAGCTTCAAACCGCCCTGTTTTCCCGTTGGCAATGGGTTTGCCTTTGATTCGGAGAACCAGCGTCTTGCTTACCAGAGTTTCCGCGAGCTCTTGCCAAGCGAGGAGATGCGCTATTGCGACAAGTCCGTGCTCGGCGGTTTGGAGTTGGACTTCGTGTTCCCGAAGCGCAAGGCCGCTGTTGAGTGGAACGGGACATATTTTCACTCGCTGCCCGGCCGGGCCGAGAAGGATGAACGCAAGAAGGGTTTGTTGGAGCGGATGGGTTGGAGGTTGTTTACCGTGGAGGATGATGGCATGGCTCCTGAGGCAGTGCAGCAGGCAGTGTCAAATGTTGCGAGGGAACTGTGATTGCTTGGATGGAGTAATCGGCTTCTGGCGTTCAGCGGAAATGCGGTCCCGAAAGGCACCTATCCCTTACTGGTTTGATTAATCCTGGCCTTTCCCGCAAAGGTTAAAACCATATATGTATACATATACTATATGACAAAGTTGGTGTCCTTGAGCAACGAAGCATATTTCCTCCTTTCAAAGCGCAAGCTTGAAGGCGATTCATTCTCAACCGTTGTAGTGCGGCTTGTTGGCAAGGACCAGAGTGGCATACTGGCGCTTGCCGGTGCGTTGAAGGGCGAGTCCAAGGCCCTTGAGAAGATGAAGGCCGACATCTATGAAAACCGCAGGACTGCCAAGTTGCGGTCGTTTCCCCTGTGATTTTGATGGTCTGCCTTGACTCCGACGTGATGATAGACTACTTGCGAGACAAAGAATATGCCGTCCGCTTTGTCAATGACCGGCTTGCAACTGGCAGCCGCCTTTCTACGACCGTTATGAGCGTCTGCGAGCTTTACAAAGGCTCGGACCAACGCCTGCCAAAAGGCAGGTCCGAAGTTGACCGTTTCCTCGGTTTTCTTGAAATATACGACCTTGACATGCGAGCATGCCTGCTTTTCCGCGAGTGCCACCGGACGCTTTCCGCAAAGGGCCTGGCCATTGGCGACTTTGACATCCTGATTGCAAGCATCGCCATGGCGCACGGCGAGAGCCTGGCAACTGGGAACGCAAAGCACTTTGCACGCGTGCCCGGGTTGAGAATTGAGAAAGTCTAGCATCATTCTGATTCTTTTCACGCAATCGTGTGCGCTTTTTTCCTAGTGAAAAATCAACTTTTAGTTAACGGAAATGCGGTCCCGAAAACCCGTTATCCTCTTTCTTTCATCTTTCCTTTATGGATGAGGGAAACTTTCAGCAATCCGGCGAAGAGCCTTCGGAAAAGCCATTAAATAGTGGTTTGACTACTAGAATGACTATGAAAACCACTATTGCAGTGTCTGGCTTTCCTGACTTGGTGCTGTCAAGGGCTGTTGAGGCGGGGATAGCGCGCTCCAAGACCGATGCAATCCGTCTTGGCATACTTGCGCTCAATTCGCAGTACGGCCTTGTAAACAACGCAGAGGACGAGCTTGTGGCAGCCAAGATTCTCAGAGTCGAGGCGAAGAACCGCAAGCTTGGCAGGAAACCAGAAACTTTGCAGGAAGTTTTGAAAAAGTACCCTCACCTGAAAGGATGATTTTCCTGTCGGCTGGGTGGATTGTTTTTGGAACTGTCGAAAGATTACGAACTGACTTTCGAGCCTAATTGGAATCGGCATTTGCTCAAATTCGACAAGACGCGCCAGGAAACAATCTTTCGGAAAATCCTTTCGCTCCAGACTGCAGTTTGCGGACGCCATCTTCGCCACGGCTTTCCTTTTTTCGTGGCAGAAGTCGGCGGATGCCGGATTGTCTATCGGTCGGATGACTTTTCCAGAACTCGGAAAATAGTCTTTGTCGGCGACCACAAGCAATACGAAAAGTGGTACGGGACGAGATGAATTCTTGCCAATGCAAGCGCGGTCCCGAAACCGCCCGCAGTTTCACCGCCCTTTCGCCTTGCAGGTTAAAAAAACTCAGTCTGCAAAGGATTAGCATGAGCCCTGCAGACGTCGCGCCAAAAAAAGGCGCGCCTTCCATAAGCCCGGCGTTCTTTTCGGAGCTCCGCAGGAGGGACTTTCACGTGCAGGCAGTCCGTGATAAGGGCGGCAACGGCTACACCATCAACCCCCTTGAGCGCAGGAACGTAAGGGCGCTCCTTAAGGCCAACGGGATTGAACGTTTCAGCAAGGGCGTGCGCTTTGTCCTTTCAAAGGAAGGAACTGGTCTTCCGGAGGCTTTCCAGAGGCTTCCCCTCAAGCTCGCCGGCGAGTCCACGGGCCCGGAGGGCTTCCTGCGCAAGCTTGGCGACCTGCACGGAGCGGAAGTGACTTTCAGGCTTCCCGACAACCGCATCGTGATAGTGCCCAAGCGGCCCAACCCCTAGTCAGCGGAAACGCAAAGCACTTTAGCCGCGTGCCCGGGTTGAGAATTGAGAAAGTCTAGCATCATTCTGATTCTTTTCACGCAATCGCGTGCTGCCTCTCTTCCTTTCCCCTTGTTGCCGAGAGCCAGCCCGCAATCAAGAGCATGATTAGCGACAGGAACAGTGCGGCTTTAAGCCCTCCGAGGAACGCTTCCGGCAGGTTGCCTACGAGGTTGGAGTTTCCAAGGAAGATTCCGAACGCGACCTGCCTTGGGATTGCGATTGACGCTGCTGTAATCGCAAGCACGTAGCTTCCAAGGGTGCCGAGGTTGGAAAGGGTGCGCAGCAGGCCTGAGGTTGAGCCGTGCCTGTCCTGCACCGCTGCTGCCATTACTGCGCTGACGTTAGCCGGCCAGAACATCGACGCGCCCACTCCTGCAAACAGCGACGCTATTACTATCTCGTAAAGCGGAGTGTCCACTCCAAGCGACAGGTAAATCAGCACCGTTGTTGCCATCAGGCCTATGCCTATGGTGGCTATCACCCTCGCGCCGTACCTGTCCGAAAGCGAGCCCATCTTGGGCGAAAGCACCGCGCTTACCAGGTACCCTGGAAGCAACAGCAGGGCCGCGTCAAGCGGGTCCAAACCCCTTAACCCCTGCAGGTACAAAGTCATCACAAAGGACACCGACAGGTAGCCGAGCGCCTGGAAGAACGCGGCTAAAAGCGACGAGCGCAGCACGCCCTTCTTGAAAGCCGCCACGTCCAGCATCGGCTGCTTCTGTCGCGACTCCCACCAAAAGAATACCGGCAACAGGGCCGCGCCAGCTGCAAGCAGGATTGCGTTGTCTGCATTTGCGCCCATTCCCGCAAAGTCAACCAGTCCGAGCGCCAAAAGCCCCAGGGACGCTGCAAGCAAAAGCATTCCAACAAGGTCAAAGGACTGCCTTGGCGCCGGGTTGTCCTTTGGAAGGTAGTGCCAGCCTGCAATGAACGCGGCTATCCCGATTGGCACGTTGAGCCAGAAGATGAACCTCCAGCCCGCAAAAGTCGTAATTATCCCGCCCAGCACGATGCCCAGCACCGCGCCCACGTTCCAGCCGATCCCGGTAAAGCCGAACGCTCTTCCTCTTCTTGACTTTTCGAACGTGTCAGCCACAATCGCGCCCGAATTCGCCTCAAGCAAAGAACCGCCTATTGCCTGAACCGCCCTAGCCGCTATCAGGAAAAGAATGTCCGGCGCCAACCCGCACAAAGCCGAGCCGATCGTGAACACCGCAAAGCCCGCGTTGAACATCTTGCTCCTGCCAAGGATGTCCCCAAGCCTTCCAAGCTGGGTAGTTGCAACGGCCACGATGAAAAGGTAGACCAGGATTGTCCAGATTGAAAGCGAAAGCGTCGCACCCAGCGCCTTGGTAATGTCGGGCAAAGCGAGGATGATTATGGTTGTATCCAGCGCTCCCATCACGATGCCCAGCACGATTATTGCGAGGATTTTGTTCTCATCTTTCATAGGAAAAAGTCACTTCGAGAAAAAGGGAATTGATATGCAAATACTATTCGCTGCGGTGAAGTTAATAGTGGTTGTGAGCAGTCGATATGGCAATATCTTATTCGATATACTTGTTCAGACTGTAATTACTCGGTGAAGCCAAACAATTTTCTAATTCTCCGGCAGATTGAATTTCTTTTGCTTTATACGTTTCAATCGCTTTGAAAATTCCTTCATTTGGTTTGATACCAAGCTTGGTCGATGGAACAAAGATTGGTACTCGCTGTTCATAGGCGATTTTTGTTTGGACCATCGCACCGCCATTAGTCAAACTCGCACACAAGAGAACCGCTTCCGATATTCCGGAGGTGATGCGGTTTCGATTAATAAACGCGAATCGATTACCTGGGAAGTTTGGCGTATTTTCGCTTACCAACAGCCCTCCCTTTTGGCGAATCTCATCAAAGAGAGGTGCATTCTCTGGCGGATAGGGCTGAAAGAAGCCGTTTGCCAGAATGCAAATTGTTTTTCCTGAGGCATCCAAACAGCCGCGATGCGCTGCCGTGTCTATTCCGCGGGCTCCCCCGCTTGCAATTACAAAATTCTTTTTCGAGAGCCCCTTTGCAGAGTCATATGCAAATTTCACTGCTTTTTCCGAAGGTTCGCGGGTTCCAACAATTGCAATGATTTGTCTGTCCAACAGTTCTACATCTCCCCACAGGTAAAGCGTCATGGGCGGAGATGGTTTTTGTTTCAATTTTTTTGGGTAGCGCGGGTCAATTAGTGGCATTATCAGAATATTTTTTTCTTGACACTCTTGAACTACCTTATGAAAATTGTCCTCAGATGCAGACTTGAGTTTGTTCCATTCCTCGATCATTTTTTCATTGAAAATTCTAGTGGAAAACAACTTTTCTGACGATGCGTCAAGGATTTCTTCGAACGAATTGAAGTGTTCGAATAGTCGAGTGATTCTGCTTGGGCCCAACCCTTTCACTAGACTTAGTTTGAGCCAATTTACCAAGTATTGTTCGTCGTAGTTTTTCATCGTCATTAACCGTTTATTCCCAGACAGAATGCTGTGACCTCATTTGCCCCCGCATTTCGTAAGATATGCGCGCACTCCAAGACCGTCGCTCCCGAAGTTTTGACGTCATCCAATAAGAGGATGTTCTTCTCGGAAGCTTCGAGCGCGTCCAGTTGAAAGACTCCTTGGACTGCAGCAAATCGGGACTCAATGTCATGTATGTCCGCCTGTTTTGTTCCCGCCTTGATTCGACTTATTACATCCCGATGCGTCACTGCGAATTTATCGGAAATCCAATTAGCAAAGTGACTCATGGTGGGTGAAAGAACCCGGCCGATTGGTGAGCGAGGGACAACCACAACCAAGTCCACTTTATGGGTAGAAAAAAGTTCGTCAATCACCGGTTCTGCAAAAGGGAGAAAATATTCGAAATGATCCGCCTTCTTGCCAAAGACTATGTGTTTCGAATAGTCATCCCGACCTTTATTTGTCGAGATATAGTTTGCTGGTGCGAATACTGGCACTGTGAGTGTGTTGTAGATTGAGGAGTGATATGCGTTCTCCCGAATCATTTTGGCCACCAAATACCGCAACTTCACCTAAGGTTTTCTTAATATAATACAAAATACCTAATATAATAAGCGTTCCGTAAGTGCGTTTCCGCTGATGATCACTTCAATCGACTTATCTTTTCAAACAAAAAGTTGAAGCGGGTTATAGCTCTGATTTTTCCTTTAATTTTTTATTGTGTTCACGGTGGTGTTTTAGGTGGCAACTTTGGCAGAGAGGTTCTAGGTTGTTGATCGGGTCAGAATAATCTTCGTTGTGATAATCAATTCTCCCTTCTGTTTTTCCGCAACGATTGCACTTAGTTGGCTTTGGAATTATGCCCTTGGCAATGGCTTCCTTGGTCTTTTTTAAACTTGCAAGGCGTTGCGCACCAGTCCAGCCCTTGTAATCTTTCATTTTTCCCACAACAGTGCTAGTAACCTAATTCCGGCTCAATCTGTTTTGCAAACCTTATTTGGCAGGCGGGAAATTTAAACGGATTTTCAGCGGAAACGCGTCTTAAGTGGCCTTAAATATGACTTGAAGTATTGGTCACTAGTGGTGCTATGAACACTTCTGGGCTTATAGCGGAATTGGGCAAATCCAAGCTTATCGCAGAGTGCCCCTGCGGCGAGCAATTCGCATTATCCGATGCCATCCTTTTTGATGGCCTTGGAAAGACTCCCTCGCAAGCCGAGGAGATAAAGCTTGCATTATTGTCCGATTTGAAGGAACGCGAAGACGCCTTGAAGAAGCAGAAGCTCTCCGCGCAGGAAGGGGCGGAGCAGAAGGCAATCGAGGTTGGGATCGGGAAGATAGTCGAGAAGATAATCCCGACCTACGCCGACTTCACCATCCCGATCACGGATTGCCGCCCTCTTTTCGAACCCATAGACCTGATTGCATTCAACGGCCTGTCTGATGGGAATACTGCCTCGATTACTTTCATGGAAATCAAGACCGGCAAGGCGCGCCTCAACGGTCACCAGCGGATGGTGCGGGACGCGATAGAAGACCACCAAGTGGCCTACAAGGAGATATAGATGGCCTCTTCACTGCTTGAAAGCTTCCAGTCCTTCCGTACCATCCTCTGCGTCTGCCCCTGCTGCGGCCAAATCCGCCGCCTCAGCGACCTTAAGCTCCGCTATGCCGGCAAGGCGCCATCGACTTGGCTTGACAAGCTGGACGAGAAGTCCTTGGCTTTGGACGATAAAGAGGCGCTTTTTGAGGAGAAAGAGGCGAAAATGCGCGAGGCGGCCGCAGAGCGCGGCCGAAAGAAAGTCGACGTCATACTCCGCAAATGCATGGCCAAGGACCTCGCCTGCCTCAAGTTCAACCCCTATGACATCAAGACCATAATGCACCCCGTTGACTACGTCGTCTTCGACGGCCTCAACGATGGCGAGATGAACAAGATTGTCTTCCTCTCGAAGTCGTCCGCGTCGCCCCCGCTTGTCACCCTGCGGAATCAGATACAAAAATCAATCGAGAACAAGGCGTACGATTGGAAAGTGGCACGGGTGGACATTACTGGAAAAATCAGCTACGAGTAGGTCCCTCGAAATTCGTGCATTGATTTTTATTCTAAGGTGAATTCATAGTCATAGGTGGGTTAGTGAAAGTAAATTTGGTGTACTTAGGTGACGCAAACGACGTACTAAGAACGCTTCCAGATGAAAGTGTCGATTTAATAGTCACTTCTCCCCCTTACGCAGATAAAAGGAAGCACTCTTATGGGGGTGTTCATCCTGATAAGTACGTTGGCTGGTTTTTACCAATATCTTCTGAGCTTTTTAGGGTCCTTAAGCCCAACGGTTCGTTTGTTTTAAATATAAAAGAAGGATCTAATGGTCAAAGACAAACATATGTCTTGAAGCTAATTCTAGGTATGCAAGATCAAGGTTGGTTATGGATAGAAGAATATATCTGGCGAAAAACTACCTGCATGCCTGGCAAATGGCAGAATCGTTTTAGAGATGGTTGGGAACGATGTTTACACTTCACAAAAAATAATAAGTTCAAGATGTATCAAGAAGAAGTTATGCTTCCTATCGGAGATTGGGCAAAAAAAAGAATGTCAAATCTTTCAAAAAAAGATAAGTCTAGAACGACATCTGCAACAAAAAGTGGGTTTGGACGCAATCTTTTGAAATGGAAAGGCAGGGCCAGAGTCTATCCAGATAATGTTCTAACATTCGCGCCGTCTTGTTCTAATCGAAAGCATAGCGCTGTTTTTCCAAAGGAATTGCCTTCCTGGTTCATCAAATTATTTACTAAGGAGGGAGATGTTGTTTTGGACCCATTTATCGGTTCAGGAACCACCGCTATTGCAGCAAAAGAACTCGGACGAAAATATATAGGGATTGAAATATACTCACCATATTTCAAGCTTGCGTTGGCAAATGTAAAATCGGTTAAAAAAGTCCAGAGGGATTCGTATGATTGAACGGGAAACGCTTACTCAAAAATTATCTGACTATTTAAAACAAAATAAAGCGGCAGAAACAGGAGAAAAGATAAGTGTGTTTCTCAAAGGTAAATATCAGGACCTTGAGGTTTATCGGTTTCCGATTGATATGATGATTTTCAATCTTGAAAATACTAGATTCAACGTACAAAAAATTAATGACGAAAAAATAAATGGACCTATAGATCCATCAACCGATAATGGAAGAAACCGAATTATTAATTTACTTCTTAACGACGAATCTGGAAATATTACTCATGATAGCAAAAAGCTTATCGAAGATATTAAACAGAACGGACAGCTGGACCCCGGCGTTATATCACATGATGGTGCAGTAATAAACGGAAATCGTAGACTTGCTTGTCTAATACACCTTTATCAGAAAACTTCCGACGAGCGATTCAAGTATTTTGAAGCAGGGAGATTACCCCTGGGTACTAACGAAAAAGATTATTTTATGATTGAGGCGAAGCTCCAATGGGCGAATACGTTCAAACTCGAATATGATTCGATGAATAAGTATATGATGTTAAAAAAGGCAATTAACGACCACAAAATGTCAATTCCTGAAATTGCGAAATTGGTAAACAATAACGAAAAAAACATAAAACGTTGGAAAGACGAATTAGAACTTATAGAAGAATTCCTAGATACGACCGATCAGCCTGATGATTTTACTCAAATAAGTGGCCAAACCGAGATGTTTACTGAGGCAGCAAAAAAATTAAGTGAAATGAAGTCGCGTGGCGAAAAAGCCGCTGAATTCGTTAAATACAAAAAAACGATTTTTAATTACGCGAGGATGAATATAGAAAAGCCAAAAACAGTTACCTACCGCGATATACGCACCCTAAACCGAGCAATTAACCAAGTGGATAAACGGGTCGTGTCAAAATTTGTTGAAGCGTCAAAAGAAAAAAAACCAGAAAAAGCCAGAGCAGCGCTTGATGTATGCTCTAATAAAGCGAAAGAACACAAGCACGACAAAAAACCAGAAAAGGTTGCACGAGATATATACGATAAGTGTAGACATTTACAAAATCTTAGTGCCGACCATGACTTTTCAAAGAAAGCAGAAAAATTCATTGATGAGAGTATCGTAATTCTTAAGAAAATATTAGAATCTTGATGAGTTGCATGGCAGATATTTTGTTAAGCTATACCGTTCCACACTTAGAGGCATATTTCGAAGTTGATAATAAAAATTTCAGAGAATATTTGATGCTTGGGTTCGGATTTAGAAGAAAAGATGAACACACATTAATAAAAAAATATGAGGATTATACGTTGTTGGGCAACAACTTACATGAAATGAATGAAGAAGCCAAAAAAAATAATATTACTCTCGAACTTGATCCGTATCTCACAAGCTTAATAAAAACTGTTGAATGTGACGTATCTTCATTAGAACAAAGTAGGCATAATGGATTGAATACACAGCGTAATCAATACTCAAAAATTGACTTGCCAGATAATTTTTATCGTAAACCAAAAAGTTTTCAGCTTCGATCTATTGCTCATGTTCTTTCTGTTCAAAATTCTGCAAATTTTTCAGTTCCTGGAAGCGGAAAAACGACTATTAGTTTAGCTGCGTATTCTATTTTGAAAGAAAAAAAAGTAATAGAGAAACTTTTAGTGGTTGGTCCATTGAGTTCTTTCTTAGCATGGGAAGAAGAATTTGAACAATGTTTTCAGAGGCGGCCAAAAAGTGCAAGAATCACTGGAGAAAAAAATCAAAGGCATGTGCAGTATCAAAACAGCGATGACTACGAAATGTTTTTAGTTACTTATCATATGCTAAAATTTGAACAAAAAAATATTGAAGCGTTGTTACAAAAACACAATTTTATGATGATTCTTGACGAATCGCATCACATAAAGAATTTTTATGGTGGTATACACTCGTCAATAGCGCTAGGCTTAGGTAAACACGCAAGAAAGAAATTAATTTTATCGGGTACTCCGGTCCCAAATAGCTTAGAAGACCTTTGGAGTCAGTTCACATTTCTTTGGCCTAGAGAAGATTTACTTGGAACTAAATTAGCGTATAAGGAAAGTATCAATAGAGACTGGAAGGCAACAAAGAAGCGAATCGAGCCATTTTTTGTCAGAATTACTAAAGACGAACTAAAAATTCCAAAACCAAAAATTGAAAGAGTCCACGTCAAACTAGCGCCAGAACACTACGATTTTTACTATGAATTATCGCGCACTTTTATAACAAAATCAAAACAATATTGCGGCGCAAGAGAAAATGAATTTTATCGGGTTTGTATGGCCTGGCTCCTGCAAGCTATCGACGATCCAAATCGTTTAATGATGAAACAAAATACATTTATGAGATTAAACAAAAACAAAGAATTAATGAAAATGTTGTTTAAATATAGAAAAAACGCCCGCCCCCAAAAAATCATGAATTCTTATGAAACCGTAAGAAAACTTATATCCGCAAATAAAAAAGTGCTCTATTGGACATATTTTGTCAATAATATAGAAGGCCTTGCGGCAAATGAATTCAAAAAATTTAGACCGCTGGTAGTTTATGGCGAAATCCCAAAAGACGATAGTGTTGATGAGGACAACAGAGAAAAACGTATAAGATTATTCAAGGCCGATCCAAAAAGGAAACTCTTAATTGCAAATCCGGCTGCATGTGCCGAATCTATTTCATTACATAGCGTTTGTAGTGATGCCATTTATCTAGATAGAACCTTAAATTGCGCGCAATATCTGCAATCTCTCGATAGGATACATAGAATAGGTATTACTACAAATCCGCATATCCGGTTATATATTGCATCTAAAACATTTGATGTTAGAGTTGATGAAAGACTTAAAGAAAAAGAGCAGCTTATGTTAAAAATTCTCGATGATCCTTTTGAGCCGATAAATTTGGAAACATCTGAAAATGATTATTACGGTGCGATTAACCTAAGAATGGAAAGAGAAGCTGCAGTTGATAACGAGTTAATAAAGGAGGAGCTTATCGGGGCGAAAAAGTAATGTTAGTAACCACCCAGCTAAAACATATTTTGGTTATATTGTCTTCTTATGGAAAATCAGATGCTAAGCGAATATCTTACCTTCTTGATTTTACGCCGGTTAAGGCCGAAAGAGCAAGCTCAATGTGTAATGACTTGTTATGCCTTGCTCTGAAATTAAGAATAATAACTAAAAGTGGATCGCTCTTTTTTCCGTCATTTAAAATAGAAAATAATAATTCTTCGTCATTTAGTGATTCTGAGAAGCAGTTGCTAATTAAACAAATACTACAGTCAGACATACTTACAGAATTAGCTCAAAAAAAGACAAAAGAAGGCACATTTTTATATGAAAATAATAATTTGGTTCACCGGTTACTTTTTGAACTGGGCCTGATATACAAGATAAAAAAAAATTATTATGCTGGTCCCAGACTAGATAAAGAAATCAAAAACAGAGAAATAAAAATAGTGTATAACGATGACGAACACGATGAAATTGGAAAATATGCTGAAAAAATAATTTACCAACAGGAATATCAAAAACTCTCCGAGTATGAAAAATATATATCAAAGCTGGATCACGTGTCCCTGACAAATGATGCAGCGGGTTATGATATACTCTCTTTTGATCCAATAGGAAAAAAACAGGTGTTTATAGAGGTCAAAGGCACAAAAATGAAAAAAGCCGATTTTTTCTTGACACTAAACGAATTTGAAACATTACAAAGAAAAAAAAAGCAATACAAAATCATGGTGGTTTATGGAATTGATATAGAAAATAATACTCATGACGGAGTTGAAACTATTATCAATCCGTATATTTATCTACCAAAAAAATATGATATCCGATCTGTACTATACCGAGTTAGTAAAAAATAACGTCAGTTGAACAAAATTGATTGGACTCGTTATCTTTTCCAGAAAGATTTCGTCCTTATGAACGTCTTCTGCGCCACCAGCAAGTCATAAAAGAAGTCGTGCTCGTTCTTGTGCATCCGCGAAAGAATGATACAACCAGCCTTAAATAGAGACAGAATTAGGCTATTAGTGTGGTAGTCTTATGCCCATTGATAAAGTCGTTTATGAAAAACTGAAGGAAGTGGCAAGAGAACAGACCGTTATACCTTATTCTCAATTGAACATTGTCTGCAGGCTTAAACTTGACCTAAGCAAAATAAAGGACAGAAACGAACTTGCCCGCATTTTAGGCGAAATATCCGAATTTGAGGTATTACACGGGCGACCCATGCTTTCTGCCGTCGTTGTCTTGAAAGACCAGCGTCCCATTACGCCCGCATACGGCTTCTTTACTTATGCTGACGAGCTTGGAGTCAGAAAGAAGGGCGAGTCAGATACAGCACTTTTTGCAAGACAGCTCCAAGAATGCTTTACCAAATGGAAATAGAAACTTTTTAGCAAAACCTAAATGAACGATGATTTGGACGTTGGTTAGGTGAAGAATTATGGCAATAGAACAACCACCATACACACTCCGCTTTTTCAAGCAATACTACTTCAAGCTGGCGAACGAACTTGGAAGCGCACGCATGACTTTGCTTTACAAGCTTGCCATCAATTCCCGCGACACGATGGTTTCAATGTCCAACAGCATAGACGAGTTCGTAGAACGCTCAGTGTTTCCAAAAGAGGCACACGCATTTGGTAGAGAAGCAGAAGAAGCCAAGCTAAGCTTCATTCGCAGCTTATTGGCTGGCTGCAGTCTGGACTATTGCGAATACTCGGCGAACAATCTCAAGCTCGAACCGCTTGCAGAATTCAAATACAAACCTCCAAAAAGAATTGCACTTTTCCTGTCACAGAAAACCTACGGAGACCTCAAACACGCAATAGAACGATACGAAGAACTAAACAAGAAATATAGCTACGATGCTGCATTTTCAACCCACAAATATGACGCCAACGATTACATCCTCTACGGAGATCCGACACCAAACTATCTCGCAGGCTCGAACGAGGATATGACTTGCGAAAAGTGAGCAAAAAAAGATCACGCTCCCGGCTCACTCAAGGGGGAAATATGCGGGTGACTGCGGCTTCGACGGCACCTGCAAAATATCAATCGGCAAGAGCAAAGAGATGAAAGAAAATGGAAAATATCATCCAAAAAATCCGTCAACTTAATTCCGCACGCGCCGGCTCGCTTGCAGAACTAGCTTTTGCGTTAACCGCCGCACGAGATGTGGGTGGAGAAATCAAGCTCGGAAAATTGAAGATACAGCACGCGGACCAAACGGACTTCGTCACCGTCAGCGGACGAAGAATAGACGTAAAAAGCAGGAGATTCCGCGCAAACGAACCGCTTCCCCCACTCCGCGCGTATCAGGGTCCCCGGGTAAAAGAGATAGAATACGGCGTAGTAGAATTCTATGATAACGGCGCCCGCATATCTCTAGAAGGACAGCTACTGGCAGAAATAGATGAAAACAAGCTAGAAACAATCTGGCGCGAGTGGCTCAAAGGACGCGCCCAAGAGATTCCGTCAGCCGAAAAACCAGCCAGCGAAGAAGCTGCGCTAGAAATCTCCAGTGAAGTAAAATCCTTTTTTACAGCCAAAGGCTTTGCTCCCCGCGTGATATACCGCACCTGCGAACCTAGCTTCGGCAAGGAAAGCCCCGGCAACCTGAAGCCTACAAAGCTAGTGCCAAAAGGCATCTCGATCTACCTTTCATTCTATCCGGGCAACGTAAACCGAGACAATCTATACCGTCTCATCGCGTTCCCTGACAACCAGGCAAGCAAGCTCCCCATGCACGCAAAAACACACCTTCACCTTCCCAAAGTCAACCTTGAAGAAGTTGACCCGAAATACAAGTTCAAAAACATAAACGACCTCCTAGAAAATTACTTCAAGAGGTTTCCAAAAAGCGATTAAACAAGGAAAAGGCGATTCATTAGTCATATTTTCCAAAAGTTTTTCGTCCAAATTGGTAACCCTTTAAATCTACCTTCCACCTATTTCTTCCTATGAACACGGAGTTAGGCTGCAATGAATATGCGTAGTCTGATTCTAGTGTTGTTTATGCTGCCAATGTTAGCTTCTGCGTTGACTTGTCAGTATAATGAAAAAACACTGATTTCTGAAGAAACCGCGATGGCGCCGTTTTATTTGAACGGCACGCAGCTCGAATTTTTGATTGTAAAATTTGAAGACCTTCCTACTACTCCCATATTACTCCAGAATCCAAATTCCGTTCCGATTAATATCATTTTTTCAGTAAGCGTAGCAACTCCCGACTTCAATTGCCCTGATTATGGATTGCAAACATACAACCTTACAATTCCTGCATCGGGAGAATACGAAGTAAAATGGCAGTTTAGCAAATGGCCAAACGAATTCTACTGTAAAAACCTGCATTTCACATCGCCATATAAAATTACATATTATTCGAGTGACCGCGTAGAAGTCAAACTTACCACGATTAGAAATTACTCTGAAAAATGTCTGGGATTCGACGATGACGCAATCTGCCAAACCAACGATCAGTGCGGCAGCAAGCTCTGTCTGCAAAGCAAATGCGCGAACCAAACAGCTGTTTTAGAGTACAACAAACAGCAAGAGTATCCAGGAATGACACTCTTAGGTGTAATTGTCCTTTTCATAATACTCGGATTAGGTCTACGCCTAACTAGATGGGTAAAACGCCAGGTTAAAACAAAAAAAGAACAACGAAAACCACACGATGGTTCAATTGATGAAAATACTTTCGAACTTATAAATGAGAGAGAAAAACGTACGAAAGAAATTGATAGTGCCTTACTGACTCCGCATTATGATCCACAAGCAAATGGCCGCCAAGTAGTAATTAGTCCAATCAACGGGTACAAGTATTTTTACAACAAAAATAAACCAAACGCGCCTATAGACGAGCCGGACAGAAACCTAGTCCATGTATGGGTTTGGGAGAAGGCAAATAAGAAGAAGAAAAGATACGGCTACGAAATTCACCATAAAGATTTTAACAAACTTAACAACGCACCCGAAAATCTGGAAGAATTGTCACCCGAAGAACACAAAAAACGGCATCACGATCGCTACATTCACTAGTGAATTTTGAATTCGTTATCTCTTCCAAAAACTTTTCGTCCTTATGAACGTCTTCTATGTCACTCGGGCGAATTTACGGTAACGTGTAGTGCCTAACTGTTATTCTATCTTCTCTGTAAAAATCATTTTCTGGAAAAGGTTGACTGAGAAACCGGTTGAGTACTCAAAGAAGGGGCAAAACGCCACCTTAGGTTAGCCTTTTGTTCTAACGTTCGTACGGTTATTTCTTATGGTGGTCAGAGTCATATATTTTTTTGAAAACTTCACAAATTAATACGCCTGCTGCATCCCAAGCTAATACGAATATTATTAATTTCGCAAACGCACTCCAAAGCTCTAGCTCTGTAAAAATATTTGGGGATTGAATAAATGCAGTCTGACCTTTATGTACGGTGAGGTTTCCCGCAAAATATATTTTTGCAGAAAAATTTTCTCCTATATGAATCGAGGTACATACTGGATTTTCTGGCTGTCTAATAATGAAACTCTGATTTCCTGACATATCAACATGTAAAGCAAAAAGTTGATTGCTTTCCTTAGGCGGATTAAAAATACTCATGTCTTCGAAACAAAGACGATACCAGTTAAAACCTGGTGGAGAGTTAAAAACATCTCGAAGAAGTGCGAACGGCCCAGGTTGATCTTGACTAGGATTTTCACTAACAAATATAGTTGTATTCGCGCCGGCTTGATAAGTTTCTTTGTATAAGGGGTATTGCACTTGAGGTTCCCAAAGAAAAAGATATATACCAAGAATAATTGGAGCGAATAGAAGTAGGACGACAGCAACAAAGTTTATTCTTTTTATAAAAGACAAGTTTTTGATTAAATCGTCAATCCTGTCGTCATGTGCCATGCAAGAAGTTCATTTTAAGAGTTAAAAAAAGGGTCAGAAGCAGGCTATGCCTAGCCTTTTGAGAGCAAACTGTATCGGTGGCAGTATATGTTTTTTGGATCACGTGTTATCTATGGGAGATACGTTTTTTGGAAGCAAGGCGCGCTTTACTCCGTTCTTGGCTGCCTTTTACTGCGGTTTGTGCTTTGCAATCTTAATCACTACTCAACAGGATATTACCCGCGCAGGCATTCAGGAAACCGTCGCCATCGAAATAGTAAACGCAATCGCGCCGCCGTTTGTTGTAAGCATTGTATCTATTCTTGAGTGGCTGTCATTCTTCGCCGCTATCTGGTATACCTTCGCAAATCTTGCTGATCAGTGGTATGAACACAAACTATGGCCGTTCTTTGGGTTCGTGGCCGGCTTCTCAGTCCTGGTCGTTCCATCCGACTATTATTATATGATACTGCTCGGGCTGGGCCTGCTCTGGTTGTGTCGAATAAAGTTTTGCGATTTGGACTGACTCAAGTTAGCCTTTAATGAACATGACCTTGTGATTATCATATGTCAAAGGAAGCAGAGCAATCCAAGTATTCTTGTGCACATTGCGGAAAGCCCGTTGATGATGAACTAGCAGAGATTGCTATTGATTGTCATGAAAAAACTCTTTGCTTTAAACATCAGAAAGAAGCTTCAGATGAACGTGAAAAAAGAGCTCCGAAACCGGTAATTATGAAGTGTGAAAATACACTTCGAAACGAATTGATGCAGCAAAAGCCGGATCTATATCTTCTGCAACAAAAATGGGATGGCTACAAGCACATAGACTTGACCCTGCCGCACTATATGCTGAATATCGAAGTAGATGGGCCATACCACAAAAGAAAGTACAAGCCACATCACAAAGAGCCGTATGAGGTTATGTTAACGGACTTTATACGCGACTATTATTCTTTCAGGAGAGGATGGGTGACCATCAGAGTATCAAATGAACTTGTAGAAAATAAGCTTGAGAAGACCGCACACTATATTTTGAGATTCGCCGAAGCACGGAGAAAGCAACTACAGAAAATTACTCCTTCTATGGAGTAATAAGGGCGTGGCTGTTCACCAGAAGTCTCATCTCAGGATAGACTTTTATAGCCCTGGTGGAGATAGAAGACCATGTCACACAACATTGCCGGCTGTGAACCGCTTCCCTTAAGCTCGGGATCAAGGTACCTTTTCGAGCTTATGGTGGCAGGAACGCAGCCGCCTGCAATTTGACCTGAACATATTCGTTGGTCGCGAGCATTACTGTAAAGTAATGCGTACTTCGCTTTCCAGAAAGGGTAGTCCTTAAGTCGGTATAGTGCCCTGAGGAGGGGTAAAATACCTTGTTAGGCAGCTTTTTCCCTCTTTCCAGCCAGATTAATACATGGCAATCAGTCAGAACATAAAGTCAGTTTTGGCACAGCTGGACGCCCTGGCATACGAGGACGAATACGCCTACGATAAAAATGAGATAATCGGTAAGGCGGTGCACATGGCTGCAGAAACAAAGGACGTCGAAGATGAAAAGCAGCTCAGAGATGAATGGATGCTTTTGAATAGTCCTCTTACGCCTCCAGGTCAAATCGGAAACATCTGGGAGCATATTCTAAGCCAGGAGAATACTTCCCTGAATGCACGACAGCCTTTCTGGAATTATGACGCTGCTACTGTTGATTACTTCAAGAACCGCTTAAGCGATTCCTTACCGCCCATTACTGCAGGAAGAATTTGTTTCTATCTCTGGACGGCGACGCGAGAAATTGATTATGCGGTCAAAGCCATTGAATATTTCTTTAAAGCATTTGAGATGCATGCGTTCAGCACGGAGTTTGATCATGGCAACACGTGTCAATTATGTTGCCGGTTTGCATTTCGTCTACTTCTGTCTTTGAACTATTTTGAACCATTGCAAAAGACGTATTTGCCCCGAGCTTTTGCCATATTCGATTCTTTGTCTGACAAAAAAGAATTTGGAAGCAGGCATTTCGAACTCGCAAAGATACTGTTGCCGGCCTATGTGACGGTTTGGTCAAGTTTATCTGATCCAGAAAAGGCCAATGCTCAAAAAATCATAGAATACTATTGGAGTAAAGCAAATGTTCTTTGCAAGCAAGGCACATTTCACTTCGCTGTGGACATCATGTCTATGATTGAGCTGTTTGCCAAGGCCACCAAAGACAACAATCTCTTATCTCGTGCCCAGACCTTTCATCTCAACGCAATTATCACTGAAGGTGATCAGTTCCCGGCGGCAATGCTGAAGGCGGATTGGTACAAATCTGCAGTGAGTTACATGCAGGCAAACAACATCACTGATAAAATACTTCTTGCTGACTTGATGAAAAAAATAGAAAAATTCAGTTCAGAGTCCTTGAAGGACTTCAAAGTGGTTAGTGTTGAATCAACAATGCCTACTGCTGCGTTTGATGCGGCAGCCGAGTCGGTTTGCCAAGATTCATTAGGTATAGACAGACTAGAGCGGCTCGCGCAGTTTGTACTGCCTCCTTTAGAAGAAATAAAAAAACTCGCATCGGCCAAAGACGGAACTCTGATGAGTATTCTTCCCATTACTATTCAAAGGGACGGATATATCTCGAAGGCAATAACCGATCCTGAAGAACGTGCCAAGTTAGAGCTGGTCCATGCAACGATAAATAGTCTGCAGTTCAGTTCCTCTCTGATTAGACACGCATTAGAAAAGTACGCAATACCGCTTTCAGATTTTTTGTCGGCTATTCAATCGGCAGAGGTAACCGAAGGCTCAAAAACAATACTGACGCATGGCTTAGGTGAGCACTTTGAAGCAGATTATATCTCATCCTGTCATGTGCTAGTTCCTCAGATTGAGTCGTTAATTCGCCAAGAGGCTAAACGAAGAGGCAAGACATCCATAGTATATGATACAAAGAACAGAGCAATTGTATTGCAGACGCTTAGTTATCTTGCTGGAAACGAAGAAGTAACGGAAATCTATGGAGAACCTTTCTGCAATGTCCTCCGGGCATACTATACTGACATGAACGGTAACAACTTGCGGAATGAAATAGCACATGGATTTGTCGACATAGAGACTCTCAATAGGAGTAATTCAATTATTACCGTGTTTCTCCTGGTGTACATGCTATCTGTAACAAAGATTTCTGTCTAGATGTGCGCCTCTCTTTCCATACGCAGTGGTCTATTTCGTAGGGTTTGCAACTCTATTCTTTTTTCAAGTGTTTGGGATGTGGAAATTTCCGGAGATCTTCTACGACTTTCGACGTGACGTCTATAGTTGATTTCATACTGCCTATTTTTTGAGTATATTTTTTCCAGAAATATATTAGGCCCATTACTGTCAGTAGAGCAAAAACCCCATTTATTGGAATCGTCCATTCAAAAAATGGAAACGAAACACCTCGGGAAAATTCGAAAAGAGATTGAGCAGCAAAGCCTCCAAAGATACCGAGAAGCACTCCATCAACGAACAAATAATGTTGTTCAATTTGATCAAACATTTTTCGTCTTTCTTTACTAAGGTATTCTGCTAGAAACGCTCGGTTTTCCGAGGTGAGTGATTGATTAAGCGGATCTTCCATACGACTCCCCCACTGCCTTAGATGATATTATGAGAGTCTATTTATGAGGTTTTAAGACTTCTTGTTCGTGCACTTCAAAACAACCACCGCTCTTCAGATGACGTCCCATATGGATGACCCTGCACGACTTGCAAATCCGGCGCTGATCATTTCGGAGCCGACTCCCTATGCTGGCCTTCACAGGAAATCTCGTTTAGCCAACCTTAAATATCCCTCTCGGACCACATTATTATTGGCAGTTTTTCTGGACGATTTTCATGGAACGCAAGGCGTCACCGATAGTAAAATGGGCTGGGGGCAAGAGGCAGTTGCTAGACGAGCTTCTTGCGCGCGTTCCCGCCAAGTTCAACGCATACCACGAGTTTTTCCTCGGAGGCGGCGCGCTGTTTTTCGAGCTTTACAACACCGGCAGGATAGACCGCGCGGTTCTTTCGGACATCAATCCTCGCCTAATCAATCTTTACAAAGTCGTTCAGAACCAGCCTTATGAGCTTATTGAGGAATTGAAGGACAAGACGTACGCGAACAACGAGCGTGCTTTCTACAACATCCGCAAGAGCGAGCCTTCTGACGAAGTAGAGATGGCTGCTCGATTCGTTTATCTGAACAAGACCGCTTTCAATGGCCTTTACCGCGAGAATTCTTCAGGTAAGTTCAATGTTCCTTTCGGCCGGTACAAGAACCCGCGGATTCTGGACGAGGAGGGCATCCTAGCTGCGTCGGAAGCGTTTTCGAAGGCAACGCTTCTTTGCGGGGATTTTTCAAAAGTAGAGGATTACGCCAACACCGGTGACTTCGCGTATTTCGATCCGCCGTATTATCCTCTGGATAACACTGCCAGCTTTACTGCGTACAATTCAAGGTCTTTCAGCGGTTTCGACCAGAAAAGACTAAAAAAAACATTCGACGTCTTGACCAACAGGGGCGTAAACATTCTACTTTCCAATTCGCACACGAATTTCATAACCGATCTCTTTTCCGATAGGGACATTGCTTCCGTCATGGCGAACCGCATGATAAACTGCAAGGCAAACGGCCGCGGTCCAATCCGCGAGGTCATGATTACCAGCGGATACGCCTAATTCGGTGTTCTTTATTCCAGAATCAACCGTGTACTGCCCATTCTGCCAAAAATTCGGCGTAAAAGTATTCGAAATTCCCCAATACAAAGCACGCGACCACGCAAGCCAGTATTCAAGCAAACGAGGAGGCGGGGTTACCGTCCTGTCCGCCTGCCCGTCCTGCGGGAAAGCAGCTTCGGAAATACAGAAAGAACTCTGAGCTATTTTCCGAGGTACCAAAGCTTGTCGCGATTTTTTTCGTAGTGCCGGCACTTCTTGTTTTCCAAGTTGGTGTACCTGCTTGCCGGAGGCTGGCCGTTGGAGACGCTCATGCACAAGTTGTCTATTTCCTTAGGACTGTCCAGGAACTCCCTTATCCAACCTTGATAGAACAATGTCGGCGGCTCGAACTTGCTTTCCCTGTGATAGCCATATGCCTGTTCGATTATGAAAAGTTGGGCCAGAACCGCTATTGTTTTCAGCGAGTTGAGGTAAAGCGGGAACTTTTCCTTTCGAAGCTTGGATATTGCCTTTTCCGGCGATTCACCGTAAAAAATGTCGTCAAATGCGAGAAGAAGGGCTTCCTTCAGGTCCGGCCTTGAGCGAATCCGCAGGTTCAGGTCAAGAAAGACCCGTAGGTGGTTCGGCCGGAACTTGCGCTCGCCGTCCTTGAGCCAAATCTGGAAGTTCTTCTTCTTGTCGTAAGTCTTGAACCTGCTTGAAAGCACCGACGGCCTCAGGATATAGACTTCGACGCCGCCCGTAACGTCAACCGTTGTTTCCTTGTCAAACGGCAACTTCTTAACTCGCTTGAACATTTCAGCATATTTCATAAAATACTACTCGCAAGAGCCCGATTTAAGGGTATGGTGTCCTCGCTTCAACTTATGTTTTTCTTTACCCTTCATTCAATTTTTTGATAAGTTGCCACTGGCTACTTATGTATTTTTTCATTTTCGCCTATCTTTTTCAGAACGGTTTCATCTTGATAACTCCTTTCTGCAGGTTTAGTGAAAGATTAATCTTGCAAGAAAATTTCTAAGTCCTTCATGGATTTTTCTAACGCATCGCATATTTCGTTGTGCATTTTTACAATTCCGTTAGTCTCTGTGTAATCTTTTGGTTCTATTTTACCACCCGGATAACGCGTATACGCAAAATGTGGATAGGTTATAACTGAAAGAATAAAGATGCATAAAAACGAGCTGATGTTGGAAAGGGTTTGTTCAACTTTTTGACTAATTTTTTGATTATTGTATTGCTTTGTATACTTTCTGGGAAGTTGCGACAAAAATTCGAGTACTTTTTTAATTGCTTCTTGTTTTTTTTCGTCCAATTTTATTCCTATTTTTTTGTTTAATTCAAGGAGTTGTTTTATCTCATCACCACTCATTTTTGCTATTTTGGCTGGTTTATTTTCAATTAATTTTTCAAAGGTTTTCACATCAGGGTCGATATTACTTTCCAATGCGAAGGATTTCATCAGCTGTGTAAAAGATACTGATATTTTTTTCTTGAGCAATCGGACAAATATCCTTGGTGCGACATGTGATATGCCTTTTTTTCCACCTAGTTCGTTTATTTTAACTATATTCATTGCTAGACCATAGGCTTTTGCGGTTTTCTCAACGGATTGTTCTAAATGGTATATTGAATTAGGTTTGTCCGTTGAGAAAAGAAGTTTTGACGCGGTTAAATCTCTTTTTGCACATTCTAACAATTCTAAACCAAATTCTTTAGTTGTTTGATTTGCTGGTCCATTGTCAGTCAAGAATTGCATATATTCTGAAAGCATGGATAGTTGCTCTGCTGAAAGCTTCCCAATCCCAGGAATTTCAATCTGCGTCAAATCAATATCGATTTTTTCTTGCTCCATAAAAGTCATCGTGCATTTACTGGTATTATACTAGTGTTACTTCTCCGAAATCATCTCTTCCAGAAGCTCTTTGTCCTTATGAATGTTTTCTGCGCCACCAACAAGTCGTAAAAGAAGTCGTGCTCGTTCTTATGCATCCTCGCCAACAGACGGGCGGCCGTCTCCGGTCCGATGCCAAAAACCTCTAAGGCAATCACTGCTCGCATCCCATACGTGGCAATCAGCCCGGCAACCGCGTACATGTCGGCCTCGCGCTTCTTTTTCCCCGCGCCAGTCGAGCTAACCGCACCACCCGCAGCGCCAAAATACCCCCCATGTGCGGCGGCTACTTCGTTAGGTTGAGTTGACGCCGCCGAAGAAGACAGGGCAGGCTTGGAGAACAAGGCTGGCTTGCGCTTGCCTCTTTTCTTTGCCCTTGTTTCCTTGATGTTCGAAAGGATTTCCTTGCGCTCGGACTCCTTCAGGTTATCCTCGTAATTGTCAGTCGTGACTTGAGTAGATGCGCAGAATGGGCAGGAAATCTTCCCGTTCCAGTCGTCCGAGAGGGAAACGGAGAAAGATTTATGGCAAAAAGTGCAGACAAGACGGGAAGTCTTTTCCTTGGTTGATGCGACGAACTGCTCCAAGGAGTCCTCGCTGGGTTCAATCTCAGAGGCGGAAACGTCGTGGGAGAATGCAGAGTCAAGCATCGCCTTGGAAAGTGCCGAGGCAGCGGAAGGAGAGACGACCACTACTCGTGTTCTGGAGCCGACTCGTAGGGTGGAGTATAGCGCCTTCAGGCGAGGCAAGTCAAACTTGTCCTTCAAAATCTCGTCCATTGCCTCCAGGAACACGGGCGAGGACTGGTATCTCTCAACAAGCCTGCGCAAAGCATAAGGGTTGCGGAACGGTGTTGCCTTACGAGGAAGAACGCCAAAGCGTTGTGCGACGTGGAAGAACCTGGCACGCAAGAGGGGAGTGGAGGAGACGCTTTTCTCAACAGCATAGGCAAAAGCCTCCGGCGAGAGCGCCGAAATCAACGCAGCGAGCTTGGAAGCGTCGTAGGGCTGTTCAAAGTCAAGCAGGATCCCGTAAGTGCCGGGCCGGGTCCGCACGCGGTTCTTGTCTTGGGAGAGTAAGTTGGAAAGGCAGATTGCGAAGGCCTCGTTGAACGCGTCGCCAAGGAAGCAATGGACTGCAATGCGCTGGAAAGGCAGGTTTTCGACAAAAATCTCAGCAGGCGTTGCTTGGAATGCCTTTGACTGGCTTGATGCGAGGCCGTGGATCTTGGCAGCTGCGGTTGAATTGCAGTGGTACTTGGAGGAAATCTCGGCAACGGATAGCCGGGCGCATTCTGCCAGAAGCTGACAAACCATCGACGAAGTCGATGAGGATACGGGTATTTCCTCGCCCCGCCACTCGGGTATTGCTGCGGTGTAGTCAGTTGACTGTTCGACTGCGACCTCGTCTTCGGATACCGAGAGCACTTTCCAGGGACGGCCGCGGGAGATGAACGTCGCGCCTATTGCCAGGAACTGGGCTGCGAAGTCCTCGTCCAGCACGCCCATTGACTTGTTGGTGGAGGCGTTGCGTATGAAGAGGTTCTTTTTGTCCGAGATTGTGGAGACGTTCTCGTAGTAGTACAAAAGCGTGCGGGGCATCCGGCGCAAGGCCAGGGCCGATAGGTCGGCATCAGTGGCGTCCTCAAGGACGGGCAGGTTTTTGCCAATGCCGAGGTTGAGGATGCGTTTTCGCGACAATTCCAAGGCTAAGTCGAAGTATTCGCGGCAAGTCACCGAGGCAAAAGCAGGTGCGGTTGAGAGGATGGAGCGCACCTGTCCGAGAGTAGTTTGAGGATGCAGGTCAAGAACAGCCCCCACTATGGCGTGCGCAAGCACGTCGCGAGCTGGCCTCTGCTCGTGGCGGATTTCCAGCTCGCGGTTATTGGCTTGCAAACACAAAATCGCGGATTCCGCGCAATCCAGCGCGTCAGCAGAGAGCACGATTCCGGATGGCACCAAGTGAGTCCGGTGGCCGCTCCTGCCTACCCTCTGCAGGAGGCGGGTTGACTGACGAGGAGAGACGATTTGGATGACCAGGTCCACGTCGCCGATGTCAATTCCAAGCTCCAGCGAGGAGGTGCAGACAATTGCCCGGAGGCCTTCGGGGTGCTTGAATGCCTCTTCGGTCTCTTTCCTCGCTGTCGTGGACAGCGAACCGTGATGCACGGCAACCAGGTCAGTCAAGTCTGGCTGTTGGTGTAGTTGCGAGCCCAGCCACTCGGCATTCGAGCGCGTGTTGGAAAAAATGAGCGTCTTCTTGTGGGAAAGCACCAAGTCGCGGATACGGGCAATCAATGGGCTGGATTTTGAGGAATCGGAAGCAGAGACGGCTTTTGCTGCTGGCAAGAGGGCATTTGTTGCATCCGGGATTTGGGTTTTCGGCTTCTCGATGCATTCAACTGAAAGCTTGTATTCTCGTTTTTCGTCAAGGACCGAAGCAACGGCGTTGGTGGAAAGCGTCTTGGCGGCCTTTTCAGGTTCGGCAATCGTTGCGGAGAGGCCGATTAGTTGGATTGGTTGGAGGGCTTTCTTGCGCAAGCGGGCAATCGAGAGGCTCAACTGTATGCCCCTTTTTCCCTCTAAAAGCTCATGGTACTCGTCGATGATAACAAAGCGAGTCGAGGAGAGCGCAGGCGAGAGTTTTTGGTGAACTAGCACCGAGCAGAGCGTCTCCGGAGTGGTAATCAAAAACTGGGGTGGATTGTCAGCCTGTTTTTGCCTCTCAGACTGGGGCGTGTCTCCGTGCCTTACTGCGAGGCGGATTCCAAGCTCGGAGCACCATTTTTCAAGACGCAAAAGGATGTCGCGATTAAGCGCGCGCAGGGGTGTTACGTAGATGGCCAGTATCCCCCAATCGTTTCCCGCTCGCTTCAAGCGAGCGAGCTCGGAGAACACCGGCATAATCGCAGCTTCCGTCTTGCCGTAGCCAGTAGGCGCAACAACCAGCACGTCCTTGCCGGAAAGAATCTTGGGAATGGCAAGAGTCTGGATGCTCGTAAGCGTAGTGATGCCGAATTTTTTAGCAGTCGAAATGACTTGCGGGTCGAGCGTGGAGTCCATTCTAGGAATATATGACCACCAAAAGATAAAATCCGAGGAGGCTGCGGGTCTTTTCGAGCCTTATGTCTTGGTTATGCGGCGTTTTGTTCTATAGTCAACTGCTGTTTGGCGTCGTCGAAAGTTATCCTGGCCTTGGAAAAGAGCGGCTTACGCCCGAGCAGGTTGATGCCGCCTTTGTAGTCGCGTCCGAAGAATGTTTTGGCATCGAAAGCGATTTCCGTGCCGTTTATCTCGTACCGGATATCCTGGCTTGACAGCTCTATCATGCCGCCTATCCCGCGTATTTTTTTCTTCGGAAGCCGATCAAGAGGTATTCCCAAACCCTCTGCAAGCTCGGCGGTCATTATGGAGTAGTCCGCCCCGGAGTCTACTAGGAAAATAGTCTCGAATTCCTTGCCCAGCCTCTTCAGCTTAACGAAGACGTACGGTTTGGACTCCTTGGTCTTGGCATAGTCCAGGCAGATTGCGGGCATTGTCAGTAGAACCCCGCGTATTCCTCGTCCGTGGGCACCTTGTGGACCACCTGCGTCTTGGGGTTGACTCCCTTGGCTTTCAGGAGTTCCTTGAGGGTGGTTGCAACTGCCACTATGCCTTTGTCGCTCAATGCAACCCACTTGCCTGCGTACGAGTCAAGTTCGGACTGGTTCTTGGAAAGCCAGTTGTTTATCAGGTTTACTTGAGCCATGAACTTCGCCTTTTCGTATCTTAAGATGCTTTTTTGCCTATAAATAACATTTCAGACCCGATTTCCCCTATTAACACGTTCTGGAATAGCAGAATAGGCAGGGTTTCCGCTGAGCAGAGGCTTATTTGCGTTTTTTTCCGCGTTTCAGCTTTAGTTTCTTCAAAACATCCGCATGGGAATAAAACTTTCCTTTGCCTCTCGAGGCTTTTCCCATTATCTTATCCGCTCGTGCTATATCCTCTTGGTCTTCCATTTCAGAGAGCCGCTCGCGTCTAGCTTCGAGTAGACTCCGCCTAAACTCCGGCGTGTATTCTCCTTCCTCGTCACCTAGAGGTATTTGCTTAAGCGTGATTCTCTTGGCCTGCGCTTTTTCTTTGCTTGGGTTTGAATTGCGGAAGTATTTTTCAAAGTCCCTCTCGCTCTTGTCCCTCTCGAAAGGTCCGAGACCCTCTGGAAACACGTCGGCAAGCCGTGTGAGTATCTCCAAAGCAGATTCGCCTTTTGGGGTTCGACGTGATTTTCCGCGCTCAGCCCGATCCTTCTTTATTTCCTTAATCACTTTCGCCCGGGTGAGCTTCTCCCTCTTGGCGAGTGCCTGGAACTGCTTGAACATCGCTTCCAGCTCTGAAATAGGCAGTTTTTTCGTTTTCTTTGATTTTACCATATTTCTAGTCCTGTTCAGATGCATTTAAGCACATCTTGACCACATTTCCGCTGAAAACGCATCCAGCCTGGCGGCTATGGGCAGAAAATTTGGAAAAAGGAGGAAGGATAGGTCGTTTCCGGCCCTTTTTCCCGTCCTACGCGGGGAAAACTACTGTACCGTGATGCCAAGGAGCTTGAGGATGATGAGCAGCCCCACCCCGGCAAGGCCCAGTACGGCCGTAATCAGGACGCTTATGAGGTTGATGGATATCTTCAGCGCGTCCATCTTGAGCAGTTCTGCGAGGTAGTTTATCACGAATAGGGCGATCAGGCCGACTACGGAGTTGACTAGGACCTTCTTGAGGAATCCGATTATGAATATGCCTAGAATTATGGCGCCAATGCCAAGCAGGCATATTCCTGCGAATATGGGCAGTTCCAGAGGTAAAATGGCCATTTTTTGCTCTCCTCCCCAACGCCCTCCGCGAGGGCAATTCACGAAATAGCATTAGGTAGTTTTTGAATCAAAAGCGTTCCGATTAGGCCCGGTTTGGGTTTTTTTCGGATTTTCATTTTTTGAGCGTTTTGCATTTCCGTCCATTTTTCCTGTCCGGCATTTTCAAAGAACCTCCCGCCATTTTAATGCAAGTTAGGCACTACAATATCAACGAGTTAGGCACTACAGATTACCTATAAGCAAAAGTAAATCTTGTTTACATTTGATACTTTAGTTGCATATGTTTTGCGGCTTTCCGGCACCCTTTTAATGCCCGGCTGCCTAATTATTCCATGTCAAAGCTCGTGCGCATCGACGCCGATGCCTACCGGGGCCTTACCTGCTATGCAGGCAGGCTGCAGTCGCGCCTGGGAAGGCCGGTCAGCCTCAACGCTGCCTTGGGTTACCTGGTGGCAAAGGCCGAGGGCCGCACTCCCGGTTTTATACGCCTTCTGAGGCAGAAGAAGACTGCAAGGAAAATTAAGGCAAAGTCCAAGAAAAAGAAATGATTATTTTTCATACTGGTATGAACTGGTGATTTTATGGAAAAAACCGATTCAAAAGACAAAAAACGCCTAAAACCCGAGCTCCACTTCTCTCAGTACTCCGCATACGGCATTCAGAAGGACCTTGAAACAGACCTCAAGGCAAAGGCAAAAGTATTCGGACTCCCCTCGCAGGACCTCGTCCTGACTGCGGATGACGTCATACGCAAGGACGACGGCGAAGATCGCGTTGAGAAGCTTGGAAAGAAGTTCGGAATGAAGCAGCAAAGACGCTGAATTATTCATACGAGTATGAAGTGGATTTAATGGTTGAAAAAGCGGTTCAAAGGCGCCCTCAGGAAGAGGTAATAGAGAGGATGTCCATTGGAGAATACGTCCCTCTTTCACGGATCCGGGAGCAAATAGCCAGGAACCCAAAATATTTGAATGTCGTCTCTGGCTTATCGCGGGAACAGCTTATTTCCATGGCCAGGCATGGTCGTTCTTCTTTTTCTTCCCCCAAAATTGAGGCCATAAAGGAAAGGAGGCTTCCTGGTGCTGTGCATACTGCACTCAGTGCACTCGTTCCGGGGTACTATGCAACAACTGCGGTTTTGGGTCTTGCAGATGTCCTCAAAGAAGAGGTACTTGGAGCCAAACCTCGGATAGATTTGAATAATCAGCAGAAGAAAACCTTCAGTACTTTAGTTGCAGCAAAAAGAATCGGCGTCAAGGTGCCCAGCAATTATGACAGTATCCTACAACGAGCCAAGGAAAATCCAAAGCCACTGGCTTTGCTAGTAGCTGCAAAAAGGGGCAATTTCGGACTCCAAAACCGCAAGCGTTAGTTCATACCAATATGATTGAATTCCACGCAATCCGCAATTCAAACGTTCATACAAGTATGTTCGAAATGGCCTGATTCGTTTCTTCCAGGCACTTTGTGGCACTTGGGCAGGGGTTCGCTGCAGGTAGCCTCAAACGTTCATATATTGATGAAGTACTGCAGAAAGAGGAAAATGGCAAAAATCATCTGAGTATGAACGTTAGTAAATCGATTTGTGGAAAATAAACGTTCGACTTGGTATGAACGTTAACTGCGTCTAGAAAACTCCTTTTCCACCCACTTAATCAGCGCAGAGCACGCCCCGGGGTCGTTCCTTGCAACGATTTTCATCCGCCTTTTTGCGGCAACAGACTTTGCCAGTTCAGCCATCTTTTGCGCCATCGGCATCTTCAACCGGTAAATCTTTGTCCAGTCCGCCATAGCCTTCTTTTCAAGCCGCAGCTCGAAGACAAACCCCCTGCAGGCAAGTATGTCGTAATCGAACTTGAGCTTTGCGCCTGTTTTTGGAAGCATCCTGATTTTCTTGAAGAACTCGGCAAAATGCCGGTCAACTTCGGTATTGCCCTTGCAAAGCACGAACCCGCCGTTCTTTGCCAGGACTGCAGTGACAATTGCCTGCTCCTTTGGCGACATGTATGAAAGGGGCCACATGTTCTGGCAGCAAACAAGCGACTTTTCCTTTCCTGAGCGGTCTCCCGGGCTTATCTTGTCAGCTTCCTCAAAAATCCAGTAGTAGGGGATGACCTTCGGGCCGAAGAACTCGTACGTCTCGGACTCGCCTTGTGCAAGCTCGCTTGGAAGCTTTTTCTGGCCAACCCAGTAGCGCATATCCAGCTCGCGCGTTTCTGCCTTCTGCATCTCAATCCATTTTTTGCTGATTGCATACCTGCCTGCCGAGTCCTTTTCAATCACTCCGGTCTTCACAAGCGAAAGCACGGCCTTGCGAACGCCCTGGTACGTTATTTCTTTGGGAAAATTATCGCGCACGTTTTCAAAAATTTCAGTAAGCGAAAGCGGGTGGCGCTTGGTGAGTACGAGAAAGACTGCGGCCTTGGTGTTTGAAGCCTGCGGGTCGGAGAGAAGTGAGGGGTCCACAGCAATTTGATTATTCTGCAACTATATGTTGCTTTCACTCCTTGCAAAAGCGAATTTATTTGCTTTGTAAGTCACTCTTGATAGAGGTCGGGATATTTTTTTACGAATTTCTTGATGGCCGCAATCACATCCTCTGTTTTTTGTCGGGTCCCATCAGCCATTGCAGACGCCGCCCGACAAGAAATTAAACGGTAGTCCTCCACAAACCCCGAGCCAATGCGTGAACGAATCTTTAGGTTTGTTGGTGGAATGTGCGTCAGGCAGCCTGCCATTCCTCTTCCAAACGCACGTTCGTACCATACGAAGAGCTCTCTGTGATGCTCCTCCGGGCCGACCTTAAAATTAGGAATTATCCTTGTGCCTTTTTCGTCAATGAACACGCGGGTGTGGCCAGAGGCGTTTGGTCCGAGAGATTTTTCCTGTTGAATCTTCAGGGGTGGATATTTTTGTAAAATCCGTTCAATATCGGGCATTCTTATCCACTTTTCACTTCTTCCCAAAATGCGCCGCGTGCGCCTGGAACTTTAAGCCGCCAACTTTCTTCCAGTCAACATTCGAAAGGTACGCCTCGATGTATTTGGCGCGGTCGGGGCCGTAGTCGCCGTAATAGGCGTGCTCGAAAACATCAATTGCAAGGAGCGGGATTGCTCCCCACACCGCGCCAATGTTGTGCGAGTCGCAAAGGTAGTTGTGCAGCCGGCCGTCGGAAGGGTCGAGGCAGAGTATTGCCCAGCCTGTAGAGGCCTTCGCTGTTGCAACCATGTCCGCTTTCCAGTTCTCGAACGAGCCGAATTCTTCTACGATGGCCTTTCCGATTGCAGAATTCGGGTCAAGCGTGCCGTCGCCGCCGAGCACATCCCAGTACAATTCGTGCAAAATCTGTCCGGAAGCGTTGAACGTTTCCTTGCGCTTGAGCTCGCCGAATTCGGAAAAGTTGGCATTCGCCTTGGTCCTGTCCGCAGCGGCAAGCTTCTGTTCGACCTCATTGCGCTTCGCGACATAACCCGCATAGTGCGTGTCGTGGTGGCGCTTGTCAGTAAGCTCGCTAATACCCTTCTGCGAGCCATACGCAAAAGGCAATGCCTTGACCTTGTGTTCGAACGCCATGCGCTTTCGCCTCCTACCCAAACTGGTTAAGGCACGCTGCGCTCCCGAAAGGCCAACGAATGGCCGTTGGTTCACGCAACGAGCTTGAATACCTTGACCGCGCCGTTTGTCGACTTGTGCACGAGCTCGAACCCGTCCAGCTTCTCGTAGAAGAAAAGCTGCACGTACGGCGCGTCAAAGAGCGAGCTCTTCCTGGTGCCGTTGCTTGGCGTTTCAAAGTCCGGGTTGAGGTTGAGCATCGCCGCGCTAGTGTCTATGAACATTTCAGTCGAGCCCGAGCTTCCGATGTACGCGTAGGACGGCGTGCCGCCGCCAATCTGCAGTATCTTGGGGTTCTTCAGCTGCACCTGGTCTCCTGCAGCGGTCTTGTGCAGGAACAGGTTGACCGTGTTGTTCTGGCCGACGCTTGCGCAGTAAATCTGCCCCGTAAGTTGCGAGTACAAAGCCTGCCGCGAAATGAGGCCGGGACAATTCATCGGAACAGCGTTGCCGGACTCGTTGGCGGTGTATACTGGGTAGACGAACTCGAACGCGTGCTCGGTTTCCCACTCGCTCGCGCCCGGACCCTTCGTCCAGTCAACCGCGGGAGTGATGTTGTAGTCCGCTGACGCGTCGGGCTCGCGGTAGAGCCCCTGGAACGTGCCTGCAAGGAAGTTGAGCGCGCCCCACTTTGAAATCAGCTCAGAGTCAAGCATGAGGTAGGTCGAGTTGTGGTACTTCATCACGCGCACAAGCTCCTCCTTCGGGCCTTCCACCAACGCACGGGCGACCTCCTGGTTGTATTCCGGATATGCGTTGCCCGGGTCCGTGGCTGTTTTCTTTCCCGCAAGGAACGTGGTCCAGTGGCCGTAGTCCCACCAGGAGAGCACGCGGTCATTAGAGCCGAGGTTGAGGCTCAGCCAGGTCATCGTGTCGCGCCAGTCGTCGCTAATCCGTTGGCCGCACAGGTCCGCAACAGTCGAGCCCGAGGAGACGAACGGGAGTCCAAGCTGGCTAGTGAAGCCATTGAGCGACTTGCCCCAGCCCGCGTCATTGCAGCCAAGCTGCAAGGGCGAGCCAGCTGCGTGGGTGAACTGCGCGACAACCAACACGAAGCCAAGTGCGAGCACGCCCCAAGTAGCGTACTTCATTGTAGCGGGCGCCGCCGAGTGGCCAAAGTAGTGCGAGAGGATTTCGCAAAGTTCCCACAACAGGAACAGTATGAACGCGACTGCGATGGGCAGCGCGGTTGCAAGGTGTGCTATGTACTTGAGCTTGTGTATGCCGATGAACGAAATCGGGAAGAATATCAGCACGAAAAGCAGCGGCAGCCGGTTCTTCCTGTCCGCAAACACGTACGTGACTATTGTCGAGACGATTGCAAGGCCAAGGTAGTAGAATATGTCATTCTGGCCGATGAACGTGGCCATGCTGCCAAGCCCGAACGGCTCCGCAACAGCCTGCACCATCGGGTCGAAGACCGAGTTGAACACGAAAACGAACGCGACAACCGCGACAGACGCGAGGGCGAGCTTCTTCTTGTTCTTCTTCCAAAGAGTCGCGAACATTATCACGTAGCAAAGGAGCGCCGAGAACATCAGGAGGTTCTTTGGCGAGAGCGCGTAAGAGAACACGCCGTATGACGAGAAGTCCATTGCATCAGTTGCCTGGTTCTCCTCCGCAACGGTCATCATTATGGCGCTGTTCGGCTTTGCGAAGTTGAGGCCGTAGTTGAGGTAGGACACCACCTTGCCTCCGAGCGGGGTGAATGCCATTATCGCTGCGAAGGCGACAAAGCCAACTCCCAGGAACACGAGCTTGGCGTTCCCGTCCGAAAGTTCAAGCGCAAGGCCGATGCGGCGTATCACCTTGTACTTCGCTGCCGCAAAGAGCAGGCAGGCAAATGCAAGGGCCGCGACAAGAAGCTGTATGCCATTGAATATTTCCAGCGGCGAGCCGGCCTGGTATGCCTGCAGCAGCATGTTTCCCGCAAGCGCGCCAACTACCACCATGGCGTTGACTATAATCCACCGGCTGTCAAGCTCGCCTGCCCAGAATTCCATGAGCGAGGAGAAGAACAAGTATGCGGTGATGACAAGCATTGGCCAGACGAACTGAGTTGAGCCCATCAGGATGAGGAACGCCGAAAGCCCTGCAAGCGCGCCCCAGCGCAGGCTCCTCGTCTTGACCGCGATGATGTACGTTGAGAATATGAGTATGGTTGCAAAAAGCGCGAAGGGCTGCTGCTCGGCAACTCCAGCAGCCATCTTGTCGATGAGCTGCGGGGTGAACGCAAACAGCGCAGCAGCAACAAGCGCAATTCTCCTGTCCGCCTCCTCGCGCACGATTAGGTATCCGAGGAAGGAAAGCAGCGCGCCCAGAAGCGGCGGGTAAAGCTGCATGAATGCCGAGATGAGCTCCTTTGAGTAGGATGCGCCGGTCACGCCCTGCCAGATGAAATACCAGCCCGCTGCCATGTAGTGCACGAGCGGGGCAACACGCTGGAACTTAAGCTGGGGGGAATAGGCGTCGTCGTTGAACAGCGGGATGTGGCCCTGCGTTGCCACGAACTCGGTCACGTGCGTGTAGTAGAACGGGTCGATTTCGGAAAAGTAAAAGTCATTTGACGTTGCGTAGCGCGCGTAGAACCCGAAGATTACCAGAAGCACGAGGATGATGAGCGTCTTGTTTGCGTTGAACGTGCGCTCCCAGAACTCGGAAGTGGAGTACTCCTCCTTCCAATGCAGCCCGACTTGCGGGAGCTTCTTCGCCTGATAGTAGTAAAGGATGAGCCCGATTGCTGCCGCAAGGAGCGAGTTGAACGCGACCACCGAAAAGCTCATGTCCATCCCGAGGAAGACGAACTCGAGCACCCCAAACATCGGCGGTATGAACAGGCCCAGTATGATGCCGATGAAGAACTTCTCGAACCGGCCCATCGCGGTGCGGTAAAGCAAGGCCCACGAAAGCAGCATTCCCGGAACGGCGACTGACAGCATCACTGCGAGCGCCCCGATGGTTTCAGCTATCACAATAAGTACCCCCCTAAAACTGCGAATCCCCTATAGGAACGTGATTTTTTCCAGAATGATTTTCTGCATGAAGGCTATTATAATGGTATAATCGGGGCCGATTTTTGCAGCAGCGCCCGAACGATTCCGCAAGGCCAACCCCATGTGCGGGCGGTTTACTTGCTGCCTTTATTTGCCTTGGAGAACGCAGCCAGCACGAACGCGCGCGAGAGCGCGGCCGAATCCTTTGCCTTTGAAAGCGCGGTTTTCGGTATTGACACCTCGGCGCCCACCAGGTTCTTGTGCGACATGATGTGCGAAATCATGCCAACTGCCGCGCTGATGCCAGCATCCTTTCCCTGTGTCGAGCCTGTTTTTTGGCCTGCCGGTGGCAGCCTTGCCGTTACGCAGGGCACGCCGCTCTGCACTATGGCCTCTTCCGAGAGCGCCCGTCCGCCGCGCACGACGTTCAAAAAATCAGCTGACAGCGGCTTCTTTGCCTCGATGGCCTCGTGCGACGCTAGGATTATCCTGTCGACTTTCGAGCGCCTGCAGGCATTGGCAAGCACAATCGAAGGCTTGAGTGTGTTCTCGAAATAGTTCGAAGCAAGCCTCGCCTCGCCATAAGCCTTCTTGGCCTCCCAGATGCGCACGACCTGTGAGACGCGCGAGAACAGCTTGGTCGCCTTGTCCTCATCGTCGAGCTTGTCAGCTACTATCTTGAGCCCGGTTCCCTTGTAGTGCTTCAGCGCCTTCGTAATCTTGTCAAGGACCTCGATTGCCTCCTCGACTTTTTTCACGAACGCAATCACGTCGAAGTCGTCGTTGGCAAGTCCGGAGACTATTCCCGCGCCAACGTCGCCACCAGCGTCGATTACCGCCACCCTTTTCTTCCTGCGCTCGATGCGCTCCGAAGGCGGCACCCCGCGCTCCTCCATCTCCTCGTCCAGCAAAAGGTCGTGCAGGCTTTCGTATACTATGCCTTCCGCTCGCGCCAGGCGGACCCTGCGCTCGATGCGCTCAATGGAAACAGGCCGTCTTGTTCTTCTTGGCATACGCAATGTGGAAGCGTTTTGGCCGATAAAAGCGTTTTCAGTAGGTTGGAAGACGGCATACCTGCAGGAGGGTATTAAACCGAGTCCGGCAATTAGTATTTTGCATATGGACCGCAACATTGCAAAGGCAGTCGCGATAGTCGAGCTCTTGCGTCCGCTCGACTGTACGATGGCCGGCTTTGCCGCGCTTTTGGGGTACTGGGTTTCAATAGGCCGCGTCGCCGTCCCGGCAACCGCAATCCTGGTCGCCGCATCCACCTTCCTAATCTGCGGCGCGGGCATGGCAATCAATGATTACTACGACCGCATGGTTGACAAGAAGGTAAAGAAAGCGCGGCCAATCCCAAGCGGAAGGCTTACCGCGCCAGAAGCACAGAGCATCGCAATCTCGCTATTTTTCCTGGGCATCGCAGTCGCATTCTACGCAAACCAGGCCGCGTTCGGCGTTGCAGTAGCCTTCTCAATCCTGCTTTACGTGTATTCCTCGCGGCTTTCCAGCCTCAAGTACTTCGGCAACGCTGTTGTGGCGCTCTCAACTGCATTCACGTTCGTGATGGGCGCAAGCGTCTCGGGAAATTTTGCAATCGTGGCAATCCTCGCAGCAGCGTCCTTCTTCTCGACCTGGGCGCGCGAAATCACCAAGGATTTGGAAGATTACAAGGCCGACCGGGGAAAAAAGCACACGCTGCCGATGCTCGTTGGAAAGAAGGCAGCTGCGAACGCGGCGATACTCTCGACAATAGTCTCCATTGCGATAGCCGTGACTCCCTTCGCGTTCGGACTGACCGATTCGCTCTTGTTTGCAGCGGTACTTGCAGTCTCGATAGCGGTTTTCCTGCAGGCGCTGCTACAGCTGATGGCCGGAAAGTTCGCTGCATCACAACAGAGCTACAAGTACGGCATGCTGCTGGCGCTCGCTGCTTTCGCCTGCCTTCTTGTGCCTTGACCAGGACACAACAAAGCCGTTTATAATTCTGGCTCGGCAAAATATTACTCAGAGCGATAAGGATGGGCAAAAAATCAGTTGACGCGCTATTCGACGCATTGTACGCGCTTACAGACCTGCGGGTTATTTTCCGCAAGACCGCGCCAAAGCACGAGCTTTCCGCAGGGCAGAAAAAGGAAGCCAAGGAGTCCCTTGATACTGCAAAGAAAGCGATTGATACTATTGAAAAGGAGCTGAAGCTCTGAGCATACGCAGGTGAACTTGCCATTTCCATTCCACTTTCAAAAACTGGCTACGTCTGCAACGGCTTGGAGACCCGCTCGCGCGAGGAGCTCTACATAAACGTACAGCCCATACAGGCAGCAGGCAGGCTTACAGCTGACGCGATGAAGGCGATGATTTCCTACGGCGACGGCTATTCCGTGTGCGACTTCTGCCTCAAACCATTCCGCCTTGACAAGATAAAGAAGCCTGCAATCGAGGAATTCCACTTCGAGCTTGCAAAGTTCGTTGGGATGGACGAGGCGCGCACGGTTCCCGGTGCAAGGAGGGGGTTCCAGGCGGTCGTATCGTCATTAGTCAACAAGGGCGATTCTGTTGTGCTGCAGGCAGTTGGGCACTACACCGAGTTTTTGGCAATCGAACAGGCCGGGGGGATTGCGCACGAAGTCCCCATCAACACAAGCGGCATCACAACAGGCGATGCGGTTGCGCAGACTATTGAGAAGGCCAGGAAAAAGGACGGCAAGCTGCCCAAGCTCGTAATATTCGACCACTTTGATTACACTAATGCGAACGAGCACGACATCAAGGGCGCGGTCAAGGCTGCAAAGGAGTTCGGCATCCCGGTCCTGTACAATGGAGCTTACACCGTTGGAATCAAGCCAGTTGACGGCAAGGCACTTGGAGTTGATTTTGTCGTAGGCTCGGGGCACAAGAGCATGGCAAGCCCTGCCCCAAGCGGGGTGCTTGCAACAACAAAGGAAGGGGCGAAGAAAGTCTTCCGCACCACCAAGATTGAGGGCGACGTTTCCGGACGCAAGTTCGGAATAAAGGAAGTCGAGATGCTCGGCTGCACCCTGATGGGCGCAAACATCGTCGCGATGATGGCAAGCCTCCCGACACTCAGGGAGCGCGTAAAGCACTGGGATGCCGAGGTAAAGAATTCCAATTATTTTGTCAACGAGTTTTTGCGAGTTGACGGCAACAAGGTGGTAAGCGAGTGCCCGCGAAAGCACTGCCTTACCAAGGTTGACTGCACCGAAAGCTTCGACAAGATTGCACAGAAGCACAAGGACCACGGATACTTCTTCACCCACGAGCTTGACAGTCGGGGAATCACAGGCATCTTCCCCGGCGCAACCCGCTCGTTCAAGATGAGCACCTATGGGCTTACCGAGAGCCAGGTCAAGTACCTGGCCGAGGCGTTCGTGGAGATTGCGCGAAAGCACAGCCTGGAAGTCCATTAGAGCAACTGCATGGAGAATACAAGGGTTTTGTTCATGAAGCTTGACATAAAAAAAATCCGCGAACTGTCTGAAGAGGATTTCGAAAAGGCTTGGCTCGAAACTGCCGAGATGCTGCCCAAGAAAGGAGAGATTTCCCTGAAAAAGAAGCAGGGCGAGCCGAGTGCGATGAGGCAGATGGCCCAGAAAATCCGCGAAGCCCTGCTTTCGCTTGGCTTTGACGAGATGGAGAACCGCCACGTGCTTGAGGAAGCCGAGGTCTACAAGCAATACGGCCCCGAATCTCCAGTCATCCTTGACCGGTGCTTCTACCTTGCAGCCCTCCCGCGGCCCGAGCTTGGGATTAGCAAGGAAAAGGAAGGCATCATCCACAAGATAGACCCGAAATTCACTGCGCAAAAAAAGGACAAGCTTGCAGAAATTCTCCGGCGTTACAAGTCAGGCGACTTGGAAGGCGACGACTTCGTCGACGCGCTCGTGCAGGGCCTGGGCTGGAAGGAAGAGCAGGCAACAGCAGTGATGGAAAAGGCGTTTCCCGAACTGCGCAAAATCCGGCCAATTGCAACGAACATGGTGCTTCGCTCGCACATGACCGCGGTTTGGTTCGAGACCCTCGCTGCCTTGCAGGACAAGCGCGAGCACCCAGTTGCACTTTTTTCCATAGGCCCGCGTTTTCGCAACGAGCAGAAGGAGGACGCGAGCCACCTGCGCGTGCACCACGGCGCCTCAATAGTCATAATGGGCGAGGATGTCTCGGTTGAAGCCGGGAACAAGATTGCCGCGAAAGTCTTCGAAAAGCTCGGGTTCTCAAAGCCCGAGTTCGAGCTCAAGGCAGCAACCTCAAAATATTACGCTCCAAAAAGCGAGTACGAAGTTTATGTTGACTGGAAAGGAAAGCGGCTCGAAGTAGCTGACTCGGGAATGTATTCCCCAGTTGCCCTTGCAAACTACGGCATCAAGTACCCCGTATACAATATCGGCTTTGGCCTCGAGCGGATGGCGATGATACTCTACGGCTACGGCGACGTGCGCGAGCTGGTTTACCCGCAGTTCTTCTCGCGGCTCGAGCTTACGGACGGCCAGGTGGCTGCTGCAATCCGCATCGCAGTGGAGCCAAAGACCGAGGAAGGAAAGGAGCTTGCAAACTTGCTTTACCACAAGACCCTGAAGGAAAAGGACAGGGAAACGCCCTACACGTTCACCGCGTTCAAAGGAAGGCTCAGCAAGAAGTCGATAGTGCTTGATGTTTTCAAGGACGAGGCTGGAAAGAAGCTGCTCGGGCCTGCTGGCCTGAACCGCATCTACGCCTACGATGGCGGCATAATCGCCTTTGCGCCTGAAAAGCTTGAAGCGGAAGTGCGCGAAAAGGGGATTGACACCGGCCTTGATTTTCTCAAGGCAATGTGCAGCCTCATAGCGGCAAAGGCCGAGGATGCCGTTGCCTCAGGCGAGAAGGAGTTCGAGTACGTCTTCGGGATTGCCAAGGCGCCAAGCGACGTCAACATCGCAATACCCGAGCACGTAAACCGCTTCATCACATCAAAGAACAAGAAGATCGATTTTCGCGGCCCCATATTCTTCGGAGTCCGCTTCAAGCTAGCCTGATTATTTCCGACCGTACTTCAGCCTGGTCGGCTTCTTTGTCCTGAACTTGTGCGTGTGCCTCGAGGTCTTTGGCGAAAAAAGCTTTCCCGACAGGCCGCGGCGTATGACCTCTTCCTTTGTCACTTTTTTCCCGCGCCTCCAGCTTCCCACCTGGACGTCCTTTCCAAAGTAGTCCACCAGGATTACCGGAGCCTTGTCCACCTTGAGCTTTTGCAGCGTTGCAAGCCGGTGGTGGCCATCAAGAACCACAAGCGTCTTTTTGTCAACCAAAAGCGGGTAAACCGCCTTGGCCTTGGACACCTCGGCGTGAATCTTCCTCAGGTTCCTGCTGTCTGTGCGCTCGTGCGGCCGGAGAAGCGAGACTTTGACGTGGGTTTTTCTCATCTTGCTTTTCATCAATATACTTTTCATACCAACAGGATAAAACCTTTGGCTGTGATTCCTTATTATGCACCGCGGACACACCGGATGGAACCCGTTCCACACGCACCCCCACGGCGACCTTTCGGAAAAGCAGGCGGTGAAACGCAAACCCGGTCACTTCATCCTGGTCTTTGGCAACCCGCTTGTGCGCGAGGACTCGCTCGCCCTTCGCATACTCCCAAAGCTCCGCAAGCAGTTCTCCTCAATCGAGTTTATCGAGCTTGACGCGACCGAGGAGCTTACAGAGTACGGCCAGCACCTAATCATACTAGATGTTGCGAAGGGCATAGGGAAGCCCGCAATAATTACCGACTTGGATGACCTTGAGCTTGACCGCGTGCTCACCATGCACGACTTCGACCTTGCCTGGAACCTGAAAATCCTCAAGACCGCAGGCAAGATAAAATCAGTAAAGATTATCGCGCTGCCCTACAACCTGGACGAGAAGAAGGCGCTTGAGAAGGCCGCTGCGCTAATCAAAAAAATTCATGCGACCGATTGAATCTAGTCAATAGCCCGGTCGGGTTCTACTTTATTTTGTACTCTACTTCGGTCTTCTGCCAGCATACTATTCAAATATATTCATCAATATGAAAAGTCGTATTGATAATATGGAAAGAGGGCCCGCAGGGGAATTGACGCACGAGGAAATCCGCAAAACGCTCGGCCTGAAAGGCAACTGCAACCCGGCTCTTTCCGAAGGCCTGCTTGTGAATATGCATGCTCTTATTCAGGATCACAATCTACCCCCTGTCTCAGTCGGCCGCAGCATCGGGCTCAATTTAAAGGAGTCCAACAAGTTTCTTTCCTACCCGCACCTGAAGAAGTTCTCAACTGACAAGTTCGGAAACGTGCGGATGTTCTTTCAACGCACCAACGAAGCGAAGGCCGAAGTCAGACGGCTTTACGAGCAAAGCGGCGGCGACCACAACGCGGTTGCATTCCAGTTAGGCCTGGATACCGTTACGGTAAAAAACCTGCTTGGAAAAGTCAAGTCAGTTCCAGAGCAAACGCACGGAAAGGGGATACGGCTGCGTGTTGCCGGGAACACGTTCAGCGTAAGGGAATTGGTTGATCGGCAAAACAGAAAGAAGTAGGCTGGTTTATTTTTTCCACTTGACCTTTAGGAAATGAGTCGCGCAGCTCATGCACGGGTCGTACGCCCGAACCAGTTTTTCCATCTCGTGCACGATGTAGTCCTTTTCCTTTCCAACGTCGATTTGCTGCTGCACCTGTTCAGCCAAGTCCTTTTCTATGCGGACCTGGTTCTGTCCGGTGGGTATGGCCAGGTTTATGTTCTGCACCTTGCCGTCGCGGATGTTCACGTTGTAATAAAGCACTCCGCGCGGTGCCTCGACTACGGCGAATCCTGCGCCATCCTTTCTTGTGGGTTGAACCGGGGCTTCCGGCTTGAAATCGTAAGACTGGAGCACATCTATTGACTGGTTGATCGAGTCTATAGTCTCGATTGCCTGCGCGAGGTTGTTGTCATAGATGTTCTTCGACGGGAATTTTCCGAGTTGCTTTGCGCAGTCCTTCTGCGTCTGCCTGTGCAAGAATTTCTTTCCAAGGTTCAGCCGCGCCATCGAGCCCACCATGTAGTCCTTGCCCTGCAAAAGGAACGCGGATGCGGTTGAGTAGTCGTGCCAAATCCTCTGCGCGTACTGGCCGAAGTGCTGCTCCGGAATCTTCAGCCCGTCAGAGGAGAGCAGGTCTCCTGAAAGGTAGTCGAAGTTGGGTCCGACCATCCCCACGTAAGTGGTCTTGTGTTCGAACTTCCACGAGCAGTCATAAAAGACGTCGAGAAGCTCTAGCGAGTGCTCGCGTGCGTGCTCGAGCTGGTGGATGATGTCCGGGTATTTTGCCTTGTCCGGAACCTGCGTAAAGCCGCCGAGAACGGGCCACGGCGCGTGGATTGAGCGTCCGGCAACCATCTTTGAAAGGTTGTTCCCAGCTGCCTTGATTTCAAGAGCAGTTGCGATGATTTTCTTCTCTTCAGTCGAGGTGAACTCGAACACTGAGCCCTTGTTGAACATGTCCGGAAGCACGAAGAAATACAAGTGGAGCGGGTGGTCGCGGATAAGGTGCGCCCACATCGAGAGCCTTCTCTGCTTCATAGTCTGCTCGGAAGGAACCAGTCCAACAGCGTCCTCTATGGACTTGGTGCAGGCGAAGATGTGCGACATCGAGCACGTTCCGCAGATTCGCGAGACCAGCTGCGCGATTGCCTGCATCGGCTTTCCGCGCACAGCCTGCGTGTAGAAACGCTTGCTTTCCGGAATCTTGAGCTTTGCATACTCGACCTTTCCTTTCGTGACCTTGACTTCCAGGTCGGCGTGGCCTTCGACCTTGCTTAAGCCCTCAAGCCCAAGCTCCAAATTCTCGGAATCGTTGCCGCCGTGCATTCATTGGTCACCGTACATCTTGATTACTGCAGTAAGCGCCTCGAGGAACTTGTTCTCGTCCATCGGGCAACCGGGCACTTCCATGTCAACCTTGACTATGTCCTTCAGCGGGTGCACCTTGTCAAGCAGGTTGAACTTATCCTTCAAAAAGCGTATTTCGTGCTGCGTGTTCTCATCAAAATTATTGCGGTGAGCTGAGGGCATCCCGGTACACGCGCACGAGCCGATTGCAACAACCGTTTTGCTCAGGCCCCTGATTTTCTTAAGAGTCTCCTCGTCGTGCGGGTTTGCAATCGCGCCTTCCACGAAGGCAACGTCCATCTCTTCCCACTTGTTGACGTTCTGCAGGACCTTGGCGTTGATTATATCGAACTTTTCCTGCACCATGAAGAAATGGTCGTTGAGTATCTCGGCAAACAGCACGGTGTTGTCTTCGCAGCACGAGAACGAGAACCAGCCGATGCGTATCTTCTTTGCCATATACTCACTTTGGAAGCGACAAAAGCATTTAAAGTTACCCTTCAAAAAACCAATGGGGTTAACAATCATCTTTCCAAGGGGGCTGATTCTTTCATGGCAATCGAACTTTCAGAGAAAAAGGGCATCGCGCTCGCGCTTGCAGCTGCTTTCATAAGCGGCCTGTCAGTATTCGTCAATTCAGTTGGCGTCGCAGGCCAGGACCCGTTCGCCTATACCATATTGAAGAACGCGTTCGCAGGGGTCCTGTTCGCAGCAGCGTTGATGGTCTTCGGCAACTACAAGGAGCTGTTTTCGCTTTCGCGCAGCCAGCTGTCCAGGCTTTCCATCATTACAGTCATAGGCGGCAGCGTGCCTTTCCTGATGTTCTTCTACGGCCTCTCAATGCTCGGAGGCCCGGCAGGCTCGTTCCTCTATCGCTTCCTCTTCGTATTCAGCGCAATATTTGCAGGAATCGCGCTCAAGGAAAAGCTCGACGCAAAGTTTGCTGTTGGGGCAGGCCTTGCAATTGCAGGCAACTTCATCCTCCTTGGCAAAGGCTTGCTCTCGCTTGGGCTTGGAGAAGCGCTGGTCCTTGGCGCAACGGTGCTTTGGGCAATTGAGTGGACGCTTACAAAGAAGTTCATCTCCGAGATTCCCGGGCGCGTGATTGCCACAAGCAGGATGCTTGCAGGAGCAATCGCGATGGTGGCGATTTTGTTTGCAGTGGGTAAAGCGGATTCGGTTTCCGCGTTGTTCTCATTCAATTCCTCCACTCTCTTATGGGGCGCAGCAGTAGGTGCGCTTTTGTTCCTCTACCTGACTGCCTGGTATTCAGCACTCTCAAGGATTTCAGTCACCAAGGCAACAGCAATCCTCGCACTTGCAGGCCCGGTCACCACCCTTCTCGGAGTAGCATTCGCAGGCTCGGCAGTGACGCTTTCAACAGCATTCGGGATGGTCTTGCTTTCAGCAGGCGCGTTATTGATTGCAGGATACTCCGAAGTGCTTGCGGCTGCGGTTGAATACGCGCCAAAGTCCCTGCGGCTTATTCTAACGCCATCAAAGGCAATCGCAAAATGGAAGGAATAGAGCTCTGCGCCCGGTTCGGGCTCGCACCCAACCTTCGCGGCTACTGCGGCGACCCTAAATTCCAAAGCCCTTTCTCGAAATATTTGGAAAATCCATCGAAGGAAAACTCCGTCCGATTGCGCAAGGAGCTTGGAAAGTTCGGAACCCAGAAAGCGTACCTTGAAACCATAGCGGAAGCCAACGGCATTGACGACATCTACGATTACAAAGTAGCTGAAGCGTTCTGGATTGGGAACAGACTCCTAGATTCCGTCACCCGAGAGGATGTTGTCGAATTGTTCGAGGGGAAATGGGTTGCAAGAAAGTTCGCCTCAAAAAAGCGCGCAAAAGAAATAATCTCCGGCCTGCCGAAAGAAATCCCGCCGCTGCAGCACACCTTCCACCCCTACCTGGCTGGTTTTGTGTCGCAGAAAGCCAGAAAGAGCGCAAAAAACAAGGACCTGTGCAGGCCAAGCTGGGCGAGAGTTGTTGGTTTTGATTCTGGAAAGGAAAAATTTTCGGTTGAAAGGCAGCCCGTAGTACTTTCTGCTGGAAAATTCGTGTTGGGAAAGGCGAAAAGCGAACGCCTTCCATTCAAGGTTGGCAAGATTCCTCTTGTTGAAGACTATGCAAGCACTGTTGCGTGCCACTGGGGTGTTGCGGTAAAGGAAATCTCGAAAAAGGAGGCGTCGGCGATGGAAAAGTATTCCGCCCGTATTCTTTCCGGCCTGGCAGGAAGCGGAAATGCCGTTAAATAGCCTTATTAAATGTTAAATAACCTTATTTTTTAGGTGGGTTTCATGGCACTTAAGACTTTCAATGTGGATTCGGACGTCTATGCGCGCTTTTCTGGCTTCTGCAAGGAGAATGGGTTTAGCATGAGCCGACAGGTAGAATGGTTCATGGCTGCCCAGACTGAAGAAGACCCCAAAGCACGGGAAAGCTACCTCCGCAAGCTTGAAAAGCTGCGCGCCGGCCAATTCGTAAGCGTGAAGGATTTTTCCAAGCGCTATGGGCTGGGCAAGAATGGCTTACGGACTTGATTTGGCGCCACATGTCGACCGCAGGTTCAAGAGGCTTTCAAAAAAGAACCGCGGGCAACTCGAAATTATCCACAAGAAAATCAGATTTTGGTGGACCCCTACCGTTTCAAGCCGCTTCGCGGGGACATGCACGGCAGCCGCAGGGTGCATGTTGAGTCCAGTTTTGTATTAGTCTATGAGATTGACGAACCAAGAAAGACGGTAAAAGTGCTGGACTACGACCATCACGACAAGGTTTTCGAAAGGTAATTCGGCTTGCCTATTTTTTCATCGGGCTGACCCGGAACCCTTTCGGCCCTATTGTGATGTTTATCAGGTTGCGGTTGGTTCCGGTCACGTACTTGGAGACCTGCCTTTCTATGGCCTCATAAGCCGAAGAGACTCCGTGGGTCTTTTCAAGCGCGTCCAGCTTTTGATTATTGTCCTTGTCCAGCGCGACGAACACGTACTCCTTTTCCTTCTGAGCCTCGATAAGTCCCGATAATGCGTTGTAGACTTCGGTCAATTTTTCCTGCTCGGAAAGCCGATGGAATACTTCCGGCGTGATGTGTGTTTTCCTTGAAAGTTCAGTCATCAAAATCTACTTTCCATTCGGATTGCGAATTGTAAACCCGGCGCCCTGCACGGTCTCGTGAAAGTCAATGACTGCCCCGCGCACTTCGGGTTCTATTGCATTTGCCACGATTATGCGGATGCTCCGGCAGTCGAACTCCAGGTCATCCTTTCCTGCGGTCTGCTCGAAGTCCATCTCGAACCTTCCGACAGGGCCGCCCTGTGGCTTGATTATGCGCAGGCCAAAGCCGGTCTTGCCCTCGGCGTCCATAATCCTTGCAAACTGCAGGCCGGCTGCCTCGGTAATCTTTACCGGAGCGCCGGTGCAGCTTTCCTGCATCTTCTTCTCGTCAGCGGCAATGGCCGCGTTGATCTCGTCAATGAGCGCGTCGATTTGAGTAGGCTTCATGCCGTGGGCTTCCGCACCCTGCCTGATTGTCTCGAACTCGGAAGCGTGGCAGCCTACGCAATGCATGCCGTGCGAAAACATGATGCCTATCGCAATCCGGTATTTTGCCGCCACTTCGCCGATTGTGCTGTCCTTGGTCACGTACTGCTTTACTGTTGGTTTTTTTCGTGCGTGCACGGGGTTTGACATACGAATCACTTGCAAAATAGAATATGCTCCTTCCAGAATATTAACCGGCAAGAAACTCCCCGGTTTTGCCGCGCCCGTCTACACCCTCTCCAAGGCAACGTCGTTTGCCGGTTCTGCGAACTTTTTTTAACCGCCCCGCAGTTAGTAAGACAACCACTTTCAGAGCGCCAGAGTAGTTACATATGCTTGCCGAAATCAGGTTCCACGGCCGCGCAGGCCAAGGGATGGTCACCGCAGCCGAGCTTTTGGCAGCAGCCGCAGGCGCCGAGGGGAAGTACTCGCAGGCGTTCCCGGTTTTCGGCTCGGAAAAGCGTGGCCCGCCGGTAATGAGCTTTTGCAGGATTTCCGACTCGCCAATCACAACCTACGACCAGGTTTCCGAGCCCGACATAGTCGTAGTTGCCGACCCGAGCGTGCTCTCAAGCGTCAATGTCGCAGCCGGCCTGAAAAAGGGCGGGATAGTAATCGCAAACTGCAACTGCAAGGCATCGGAGTTAGGCATTACAGATGCCAAGGTTTTCGTTGTTGACGGCACCAAGATAGCGCTTGAGCACCTTCATCAGCCGATTTTCAACACGGTGATGCTTGGCGCGTTCATCAAAATCACCGGCCTTGTGAAGATGGAATCGGTCGAGAAGGCAATACACGAGGAGTTCGACGAAAAGAGCAAGGCGATGGCGGACGAGAACGTCGATGCAGTCCGCGCCTGCTACGAGCTCGCAAAGAAAGATTAGAAATCTGGATGTTTGGTTGAAATGAAATTCGCTGTTTCAAAACCGGGAACAACCGTCGCAGTCAAGACCGGCGAGTGGCGCTCGCAAAAGCCGGTTGTTGACCTTTCAAAGTGCATAAAGTGCGCGACCTGCCAGAACTACTGCCCCGAAGGGTGCATGGGCACTCCGGGCCAGGCGCCTGACATCGATTACGATTACTGCAAAGGATGCGGGCTGTGCAGTCAGGAGTGCCCGGTCAAATGCATCAGGATGGAGCAGGAAATCAAGCAGGTTGGAAAACCGAAAGTATAGAATTTGGGCAAAAGACGCCGATATGTTATTTGCAATGGAATGAAAAGAAAAAATGGCCTTGACCACAATCAACAACTCCGCCGCAATCGCGCTCGCGGCATCCTACTGCAAAGTCGACGTGGTCGCATCCTACCCGATTACCCCGAGCACTCCAATCACCCACGAGCTTGACAAACTCTACGTCAATGGTGGCTTCCCAAAGTTCATCCCAGTCGAGGCCGAGTTCTCCGCAATCTCCTCGCTTTTGGGCGCAAGCGCAGCAGGGGCGCGAACATTCTCCGCAACCTGCGGCCAGGGCCTGATGCTCATGCACGAGGCGCTCTTCTCAACAGCGGGGCTGCGCCTTCCGGTTGTGATGGCTGTTGCAAACCGCGCAATCAGCTCTCCTTTGAACATCTGGAACGACGAGCAGGACTCGATGTGCCAGCGCGACTCGGGCTGGATACAATTGTACTGCAAGAACGGCCAGGAAGCGGTTGACACCGTGATACAGGCATTCAAGATTGCTGAAAAGGCGATGCTTCCTGCGATGGTCTGCCTTGACGGGTTCTATCTGACCCACTCAGTAGGGCAGGTTGACATTCCGGACAGGGACAAGGTCGCCGCTTTCCTTCCGCCATACAAGAACCCCTGCGTGCTTGACCCGCAGAACCCGCTTACAGTAGGTGCTTACGCCGTCCCTGCTGACTACCAGGATTTCCGCGAGGACTTGAGCGCGGACCTGGAAGCCTCGGCAAGGACAATCGAGGAAGTGGGTAAGGAATTCGGCAAGGCTTTTGGCCGCGAGTATGGCCTGGTGGAATACCACAACTGCAAGGACGCAGACAGAGTCATCGTCACACTCGGTTCAGTCTACAACACTATTGAACTGGTCGCTGACGCACTCAGGGCAAAGGGCGAGAAAGTCGGAGTGGCGCACCTGCGCTCGTTCCGGCCGTTCCCTGCTGCTGACCTACGTGCAAACCTTGGCGGAAAGCACGTGCTAGTTGTTGAGCGCGACATCTCGCCAGGAGCAGTGCCGCCAGTATACGCTGAATTGTCCGAAGCGCTTGCAGGCACAGGCTCGACGGTTTCAGTAGCTGCCGGCTTGCTTGGCGGACGCGAGGCCAAGCGCCAGGCCTTCGAGTCCTTGTTTGAGCGTATGAAGCAGGGCAAGGTCAAAGGCTGGTTCTGCTCCAAGGAAAAGAAGTTGTGATTTTGATGAGCACGCAATCAGAGATGCACTTGTACGCGCCCGGGCACTCCGGCTGCCCCGGATGCGCGCCCAGCCTTACGCTCATCACCGTGTTGGACGCGCTCGGGAAGGACATCATAGTGGTCAACGCAACTGGCTGCATGGAAATCAACTCCAGCCAGTATCCCAACAGCGCCTGGCGCGTGCCTTACATCCATTCCTTGTTTGAGAATGCGGCCGCAGTCGCAAGCGGAATCTCCGCAGCGCTTCGCGCAAAAGGAAACGACCACACCACCGTAGTCGTGATTGCAGGAGACGGCGCCACCTATGACATCGGCTTCGGAGCGCTTTCGGGGATGATGGAAAGAAACGACGACGTTCTCTACATCTGCTACGACAACGAGCTTTATGCGAACACGGGAGTGCAGAAAAGCGGGGCAACTCCTTTTGGCGCGAACACCAACACCACCCAGGTCGGCTCAAAGCACCGCGGAAAGGAAGGCGACCGCAAGGCGCTCATCGAGATTGCAGCTGCCCACGGCATCCCCTATGCAGCACAGTCCAACATCGCGTTCATCCACGACGTGCGCGCAAAAGTAAAGAAAGCCCAGGGGATGCGCGGCAGCCGTGTAATCAACATCTTCGCGCCCTGCGCGCTCGGAGCGGGATTTGACGGCTCGCAAAGCATCAAGGTGGCGCGGCTTGCAGCGCAGACTCGCATGTGTCCGATGTTCGAAGTCGAGAACGGCGAGTACAAGCTCTCGGTCAATGTCGCACCGGCGCAGAAAAAACCGGTTCTTGAATATCTTTCGCTCCAGCAACGCTTCAAGCACTTTACGCCTGACGACGTTTCAAAAGTCCAGATGAAAGCAGACAAATACTGGAACCACTTGATGAAGTTATGCGGACTGCCCACTGATGAGCAGGTTGCGGCGCAGGAAAAGAAATAGAATATTCTTCTGCTTTGAGAGCCAGGCGCCTATGGCGCCTGCCTTGCCTTGACGTCCTCGGAAAGCTTGGAAAGCAAAACCTGGGCTTCCTCGTTGGCTCCGGCAAGCTCCTCAAGGGTTTTCTCAAGCTCGACTGCGATTGCCTTCACAGCAGAAGCGTCAACCGAGGGCTTTTCCTTCCGGAGCACGCTGGTCTCGACCTTTGCCGAGATTATTGAAAGCCTCGCGTTCACTGCCTCGGTGCGGAACTTGAGTGCCTCGGCCTTTATCGCAAGCTCGAACCACTTCTTCGCGGTTGATTGCGAAAAGTACTGGTTGGAAGAGAAGCTGTTGAGCGATTCGGAAAGCTTCTTTGCCGACTCGGAAGCTTCGTGCGCAAGCTCGATTGAAAAGTTGTGCTCCTGCGCAAAGTAGGCGGCCACCTTCTGGCCAGCCTTCTCCTCAACATCGTCACCCGCCTTCTTCTCGTCAGCCACAGCAGTTCACTATCCCTTATTATAATCAGGAAATTCTTATGGCCTTCAAAGATTAATAACCGCAGCGGGTAAATCTACTCTATGCAAAAGATGCCCAGACTTTCCAGGTTCGCAGTCATCGGCTACGAGCCGCCGCGATTTCGCCAATTCCTGGAGTCGAAGGGCCTTCGCCAGGTTACGAAGGACCCGGATGCAGTGATTTCCTACGGCGGCGACGGCACCACCCTAAAGACCGAGCACCTCTACCCCGGAGTGCCCAAGATATGCGTGCGCGACTGGGACGTGTGCCCGGCGTGCGGCCCCCTGGCAAAGCACGTCGACATCCCGCGCAGGAGCGGGGTGCAGCTTTGCGCGGCTTGCTTTGAGGAAGTGCTCGACCGTGCAATCAAAGGCAATTACAAAATCATCGAGGAAACCAAGCTCGTAGCCTCAACCAATGCCGGCGGAAAGAAGTTTGAGGCCGAGGCCTTGAACGAAGTCCAGCTTCACAACCTCAACCCCATGCAGGCAGTGCGCTTCGACCTCTATCTCAACGGCAAGATATTCCAGAGGGAATGCGTCTCCGACGGCGTAATCATAAGCACGCCCTACGGCTCAACGGGATACTATTACTCCGTAAGCGGCGGGAAGACCTTCCGCAAAGGCATTGGGATAATCCAGAACAACCCCAAGTTCGCGCAGGAGCCCACAGTTATTACGCAGGACCTGGGCAAGTTCGTGCTCCGCGGCGTAGTCACGCGCACCAAAGGCCTCCTTTTCGTTGACAACCTCCCGCGATTTGCAAAGCTGTCGCAAGGCGACGAGTTCTTCGTGCGAAAAGCCAAAGGCACGGCAAGGTTCATCGTTTAATATTTTGGCTTGGGCAAATAACTGCATTGGTGATTTTTTCTTCAGGTGAATTTCCCTTATGGTCTTAAACTCAGCTCAAATGCGCAAGCTCATCGAAAAGGAAAGGCTAGTCTATGATTACTTTGACTTGGAAAAGCAGCTCCAGCCAGCCTCTTTCGACCTGACTGTCGCAAAAGTGTTCAAGATTACGAGCAAGGGCGCTGTTGACTTTGACAACTCCCAGCGCGTAATATCAAAAACCGAGGAAATCCCCTTCGACGCCGATGGCTGGGTTGACCTTGCACCCGGAATCTACAAAGTCCAATACGCCGAGGCAGTGAAAATCCCGGCTGACCTGGTCGGAGTCACGTTCTGCCGTTCCTCCCTCTCAAGGTGCGGGATTGACCTTTACAACGGCTACTGGGACCCAGGATACGAAGGACGCGGAGAATCCGTCTTGATTGTCCACAACCCGCACGGCGCAAAGCTCAAGAAACGCGCTAGGATCGCGCAGATTGCATTCTTCGAACTGGGCGAGGCAACTGGGCACCTTTATGCGGGAATGCACCACAAGGAAAATTTGTGAGTCCATACTCTCCGAGGCACCTCATTTTTTCAGTTCATTCCCCTCTTTTTTAATTCCCAAAACCTAATAAACACTAGTTGTCACTATATAGTAGTTACAAATAGGTCTGGCTTATGGTGGGTATCATAGAGTTCCTTGGAAGCGACGTGGCCCTGGTTGCCGCGGTTGCAATCGCAGCGTACGCCTACCTGGCCATCGACAAGAGCGGCCAAGGCCCCTGGGATTTTTTTCCCATCTCGGTTTTCTTCGCAGTCCCCTGGGTGAACTCGATTGTGACCATAGTATTCTACCTCGCGGCACTTTACTTTCTCCTCCCGTTCCTTGTCGGCCTGGGCTTTCCCGCAGTCTACACTCTGATGATTGCGCTTGCGTACATCTACACCAAGGCATTCAACTTCCGGCTAGAATACGGCGCGGCGTTCTCGCTCCTTACCATAATGATCCTTGGCACGGGAATATAGGCCGCTGGCGAAAAGCCTTGTGCATCCTTCGTTTCCCTATATATGCCTGATTCTTCCTTTTTTTTGACATCGTGCTTGCTTTCTGTTTTTGCTGCATCGATTTTGGCATAAACCAGGCGGTTTTGAACGAAAGGCTTTTAATATTGCTATTGCAGAATAGGTAAACCGTTCGAAAAGTCAGAGGGGAAGCGGCAGGGACGCAAGGTCGCTTGATATGGTTCCTTCCTATACCGTTGACTTGTCGGCAATGCTTCTGGCATTCGGTTTTCCGTACGCGTACTTTCATCTGAAAGCAGGCGACAGGCTGGTAACCAACCCCAAGCGGTTCGCACGTTTCGCCTTCGAAGTGGGTGCAATCCTGCTGCTGCTTGTGGTGAACTGGCAGCTTGCGGCGAACATTGCCATATGGCTGATGGTCATCGTTGCATTGCGGGAATTCTGACGGAAAAAAGAGTGAAAAATATGTACAAGTGCATGAAGTGCGGAAAGCAATTCGACAACATCGAGTTCATCCGCTGCCCGTACTGCGGAAGCAAGGTCTTCTTCAAGACGACCCCGCCGATTGCGCGCAAGCTCAAGGCAGTTTAGATTCGCTTCAGGCTTTTTCGAAATATCACGCTTAGACGGTTGATTCATTTATGGGTAAACGCTCGACAAAACGCGGTTCGCAGGCCGTCTGGCACAGGCGCCGCGCAAAGCGCATGGTTCCGCGCGTGGCAGGATGGGCAAACCACGGGAAGGTCCTTCCAGAGGCGCTCCTAGGCTACAAGGTGGGAATGACCAGCGTGCTCTACTCGGACGACTCCGATTCGCCGACAAAGGGCCAGGACATAGTCGCGCCAGTCACCGTAATCGAGGTGCCCCCGCTTTTTGTCTATTCAATCACCCTTCTTGGGAACACCCCGCTCGGGCTCAAAGTCCTCACCGAGGTAACCGCATCAACTTCGCCCAAGAACGCAAACCGCATAATCACCCCCTCAAAGAAGTCAGACCTCTCAAAGCTTGACAAGTTCGCCTCACAGGCCGCTGACGTTCGCATCAAGATGATTTCCATTCCCGAAAAGACCGGCTTGGGAAAGAAGACTCCGGAGATATTCGAGACGCCAATCGGCGGCGCCGATGCAAAGGCAAAGATAGAGTACGCCAAGGGAATCCTTGGAAAGGAGCTCGGAATCACTGACATTATTTCCGAAGGCGAGTACCTTGACGCAATCGCGGTCACTACCGGCAAGGGCTGGCAGGGCGTAGTCAAGCGCTACGGAGTCGCACTCAACACCCACAAGTCAACCAAGGCAAGGCGCCACGGAGGCTCGATAGGCCCCGAGACCCAGGCCAAGGTAATGTACACAATCCCGCGGCCAGGCCAGATGGGCTTCCACCGCAGGGTTGACAAGGCAAAGCGCGTGATGATGATTTCACAGGACGCAAAGGCGGTCCTCCCGGTTGACGGGTTCATCCACTATGGAATGATCAAGTCGCCGTACATCCTCATAGATGGCAGTGTCCCCGGCCCGGCAAAGCGCGCAATAATCCTGCGAAAGTCAGTGCTCGGACGCACCACAAAGAAGCCCGTAATCAAGGAAATCAGCAAGGAGTCAAAACAGGGATAATTTTTTTCACGTGATTTTTAATGAAAGCTCAAGTTGTTGCAATCGACGGAAAGAAGGGCGCCGAAGTCGCGCTCCCGGCGCAGTTTGCCGAGGCATACAGGCCCGACCTCATCCGCCGTGCGTTCCACTCCGAGCGCTCCTTTACCTACCAGCCCAAGGGAAACTACCCGATGGCCGGACGCAATTACACTGCCGAATACTACGGACGACGCCACGCGTGGCGCCAGACCATCAACACTGGCCGCTCAAGGCTCCCCCGCGTGAAAATTCCGGGCGGAAGGAGCGGACGCGTGTTGACCGTGCCCCATGCAACTCACGGGACCCGCGCGCACCCGCCCAAGGTCCAGAAGATTTTGCGCGAGCGCATCAACATCAAGGAAAAGAACTACGCAATCCGCAGCGCAATCGCGGCAACCGGCGTAAAGGAGCTCGTGGTAAAGCGCGGGCACAAGTTCGCGGACTCAACAGCATTCCCAATCATCATAGACGCATCGCTCGAGCAGCTCAAGAAGGCCAAGGAAGCAAAGTCGGCTCTCGTCGCCCTCGGTTTTGAGGCTGACATCGAGCGCTGCCACAAGGCGCGCACGATGAGAAGCGGCCGCGCAAGGCTACGCCGCGGCGGTTACCGCACGCCCAGCTCGGTGCTCATAGTCATAGGAAAGGACAGCGGCATCTGGAAGGCCGCACGCAACCTCCCCGGAGTTGACGTCGTGTCAGTTGAGAAGCTCACAGTCGAGCTGCTCTGCCCGGGCGGCGACGCGGGAAGGCTCACGCTCTGGACCAAGGATGCTGTTGAAAAGCTCGGCTCGGACAAGCTTTACATGTGATTTTCATGAAGATTCTTTACGCACTGACAACGGAAAAGGCCGCAGGCTCAATGGAGACTTCAAACACGCTTACGTTCGTGGTAGCTGACGACGCTTCCAAGACCGAAATCAAGAAGGAAGCGGAGACAACTTGGGGCGAGAAGGTCGTATCAGTGAACACGCTTCGCACAATCAACGGCCGCAAGAAGGCCATCATAAAGTTCGTAAAGAAGGGCGCGGCATCCCAGATTGCCGGCAAGCTCAAGCTCATATAAGGTTGGAATGAATGGGTACTCATCTTAAGACGCAAAAGCGCGGACGCGGCTCGCCAAGGTACCGCACTCCGGGCCACCGCTACTACGGCCACGTCGCATACGAGCAAAAGCTCGAGGGCATGGGCCAGGTCACCGCGCTCATCCACGACGCGGGCCGCCGCTCGCTCGTAGCAGAGCTACTCTTGGATGATGGCAAGACCATGTTCACCGCAATCGCGCCTGAAGGGATGCGCATCGGCGACAAGGTCCACCTTCGCACAATCAACTCTTACGTAAAGCCCGAAGTGTTCGAGTACGACAATGCACTCGTGACAACCGGTTCAATCCTCCCGCTTTCAATGATTCCCGACGGCACTGCTGTGTTCAACCTCGAGTTGCGCCCCCTTGACGGCGGAAAGCTCGGCCGCACCAGTGGAGCAGGCGTCATGATAGTCAGCCGCGACGAGAACAATGGAGACGTCAACGTCAAGCTCTCCTCGAAATCAATCAAGGTCATCGACCCGCGCTGCCGCGCAACAATAGGGATATGCGCCGGCGGCGGAAGGACCGAGAAGCCCTTCAAGAAGGCCGGATACAAGTTCTATGCAATGCACGCGCGCGGCCAGCAGTGGCCGAAGGTGCGTGGCTCGGCAATGTCCGCATACGACCACCCGCACGGCGGCAAGTCAATGGGCAAGCCCACGACCATAGCGCGCAACGCGCCACCCGGACAGAAGGTAGGGCTGATTGCAGCTAGCAGGACCGGAAGGCGCCGCGGCAAGAAAATCAAGGCCGACGTGGCCAAGAAGTAAATATTCATCAGGTGAAAATTGGTTAAATGGCAAAGAAGTTTCTGTACCACGGAAAGACTGCAGAGGAACTGGCGACGATGCCGCTTGACGCTTTCCTGCTTACGCTTACATCAAACCAGCGCCGCACGATGCAGCGCGCGTCGCCGAAGATAAAGCAGTTCCTTGCCCGCATACGCAAGGCGAAGCCATTGAACAAGCCGCTCAAGACGCACATCCGCGAGATGCCGATAATCCCGGACATGCTCGGGATGCGCATAAAGGTTTACAACGGCAAGGATTACCAGGACCTGCTCATACAGGCCGAGATGCTCGGGCACCGCCTGGGCGAGTACTCGCACACGACCAAGATGGTCAAGCACTCGGGCCCCGGTATCGGCGCAACCCGCGGAAGCAAGTCAGTTGACCTCAAGTAAATTTGGTGCAATATTCAGATGGGACTTTACAAGTATTCAGTAAAAGCCGACAAGGCAAAAGTAGGCCAGGCCCAGGGCTACGACCTTGACGTTTCCTACAAGGACCTGTGCAACGTATGCGCAGCGCTCCGCAACAGGAACGTCGCAAAGGCGCGCTCAATCCTTGACGACGCCATCGCGCTGAAGATACCCATACTGTTCAAGAAGTTCAACACCGGAGTCGGCCACCGCTCCCAGCTTGGAGGCCGCAAGGGACGCTTCCCCAAGAAGGAATGCAGGGCCGCACTGGCAATACTCAACAACGCGGTTGCAAACGCGACAAAGAAGGGGCTCGACGAGAGCCTGCTCTGCGTCAAGAGCGCCTGCGCATACAAGCAGAACGTGCTCCCGCGCTACCGCAGGACCTGGGTCGGCGGAGCCGCACTCGGGTACGGAAAACAGGCCATCCGTTCCGACTACGTCACAGCAAGGATGGAAATCACTGTTGAAGAGAGGCCCGCACTGCCGGGAAAGCCCAAGAAGAAGGCCGCAGCAGCAAAGGCAGCTTTAAAGCCCGCTGGCGCAAAGCCCGAGGCGAAAGGCGAAAAGAAGGCCGAAAAGCCGGTGGCCGTTGCACCGGCAACCGCCGCGACAACCAAGGCGGAGAATAAGGGGGCATAAGAATGGGCATTGAAAGAAAGTTCATCAACAAGGCGATTTCCGACCACAAGGTCCGCGCGTTCATAAAGAAGGAAATGGATCGTGCAGGCGTATCGCAAGTCATACTCCAAAAGACGCCGATGGCAACACGCATCATAATCTACGTTCGCAGGCCCGGGGTCGTCGTAGGAAAGAAGGGAAGCTCCATCAAGGACCTGTGCGAGAAGCTCACAGCACGCTTTGGAGTGGACAACCCGCAACTGGATGTCATCGAAGTTGAGAACCCCTCGCTTGACGCTACTTTAATGGCTGAGAAAATCGGCCGCCAGATTGAGATTCGCGGCAACATCAAGCAAATCATGCGCATGACGCTCAAGGACATCATGGCAGCAGGCGCTGTAGGCGCCGAAATTCGCCTCGCAGGGAAAGTCGTCGGAAAGGGCGGCAAGGCAAAGGCAATGAAGATTTCAGCAGGCCACCTCAAGAAATCCGGGGACCCTGTTCACCTGATTCCCGAAGGCCGCTACGTATGCTATTTGAAGGCAGGGACCATCGGAGTGAAGGTCAAGATCGCCTCGCCGAAGGTCAAGTACCCTGACTCTTACGACATGAAGGCGCTCAACGAGAAGCTCGCAGTAAAGCCGCTTGCAGAGGAAGTTGCTGCAGCAGAGCAGGTAGACGCGCCGGCAGCAGCTGATGCGGAGCTTGAGAAGAAAATAGACGACAAGCTCGAGGCAGCGAAGGCTCCGGCAAAGAAGGAAGAAAAGGCCGCTCCGAAGAAGGACAAGAAGCCCGAAGCCAGGGTAGAGGCAAAGAAGGCTCCTGTAAAGAAGAAGGCCGAGAAGCCCGCAGAGGCAAAGGCAGAGCAGAAGGCCGAGAAAATCGAAGCCAATGCAGAGGCAAAAGTTGAAAAGGCCGAAGAGAAGTCAGCAGAGGCTTCAAAGGAGTAAAAAGGTAATTCTTATGGCAATCATCTCAAAGCGCGAAATCGCAGGAATGGACAAGGAAGCCCTGAAGAAGAAGCTTGCCGAGATCGAGACCGAGATAGCGCAGAACATGGGCGCAATCCAAAGCTCCGGGAAGCCAAACAACAACAAGTTCCGCGAGCTGAAGAAGCTCCGCGCCTCAATCAAGCTCGCGCTCGGAAAGAAGGGCATTAAGGTCTGATTGCCGGAAGCGCGGCCAGGGCTTAGCCTGTCAACCTATTTCGAGAACTAGTTTTAGTAACTGCATTTATGGCGTCGCAGTCCTGACATATCTTTTTGCCTGTGCAAGCAACTTGCGGTCATAAGTAATGAGCATTGCGTGTGCAGCAAGCGCGCCTGCGACTATGGGTCTATCGGAGTGGTCGTCGATGACTATTTTTCGGCAGGCTTCCGCACTTGGTGACGGCAATACCCTGCAGTACTGGCGGATTCTATCTACTGCCAACCCGATGTCTTCCTGTGTCATGTCGAATGTGTGCAGGAGAACGCGCCGCATCTCCTTTATTGCATACTCGTTGGTCACAAGCTCGGAACCCGAAGAGAAGACTAGATTGACTGCATTTCTTTCCCTTCCAGTTGTCGAGGACACGAGTACGCCCGTATCTAGAAAAAGTGCAGTCATGTTTCACCAGCTTACCCTTCGCCATACTCTTCCTTGTAGACTTCTGTCCTTACCTCGCGGCAAATCCTGACTATGTCCTTTTGCGTGAGTCCCTTCTCGTCGGCAATCCTGCGGATCTTCACTAATATGTCCTCGCTTACGGGCGTTGTCTTGCGCAAGAGCAGGCCATCCTTGTGCTCGACGACGTAAAGCGATGTGCCTGGCAGTATGCCCAGCTTTTTCCGGTCGCGTGCGGGAAGCGTCACTTGGCCGTTTACGTTTACTGTTACGAAGTTTGACATTCAAACCACCCTGAATAATTCATTAAATCTAATGATTTATTAGATTTATTAAATCCCGTCAGTTCAGGGTAAACGAGCTTTGGCTTCCATCCAGCCAAAAAGATGGCGTTTAGCGCAGGTAAAAAAACAGTTTATCTTTGCCAGAAGACAAAACCCGCTTCACCAGAACCGCGGCCTGCGCCTGTATTAAAAACGTATATCGCTACTATTATCAAGCGCCGAAAACGGCGGGAATCTACGGAGTGTAAAACTAAGAATGTCTGACATCTGTTCCAAATGCGGCCTTCCACAGGATATCTGCGCGTGCAGGACCCTTGAGAAGGAGACCACCAAGCAGTTGCGCGTGTACGCAACCAAGAAGCGCTTCAACAAACTAGTCACCATCGTCGATGGCCTGACTGACGATGAGCTCTTCAAGGTCCGCAAGGAGCTCAAGAGCAAGCTCGCGTGCGGCGGGACCGCAAAGAACGGCCTGATAATACTCCAAGGCGACCACCTGGACAAGGTGGTCGATTACATCGTTTCCCTCGGCTATCCCAGAGAAGCCATTAAAAACCTTGGTTTGCAATAATTGCTTCCGCATTTTCTTGCAACTGCACTCGTGCCATTGCACCAAATGCATGATTTGATATTGATGGACGCAAAGACGTCCGTTCCCTTTCGCCGAAGCCAAAAGCAAGGCATGGGATTCCTCTGCGAAGAGCTCATCGGGCTTTCCGCACGGGTCCTTGGTTCGCCCTGCAAAGGTCTTTGCGGCTTGGAGGGAAAAGTGGTCGACGAGACGAAGGACACCTTCGTAATCCGGACCGCCAAGGGCGACAAACTAGTACCCAAGCAGGGTTCGGTCTTCGAGTTCGAAGGCCACCCCGGAGCAGCTGTAAAGGGCGACTGGATTTGTTTCCGACCCGAGGACCGCACCAAGAAAGTATCCGACCTCCTGCGAAGGAACCGGCTGCGATGAAAAGAAGGAAAGAAGTTGAGCTTATGGAAAAGAAATCCGAAGGAAAATCCGCAACGGTCATCTCTACTCGCGGAATGATATTCACGGGGACAGTGGTAAGCCGCAAGGCGGAGAAGACCGCAGTTGTATCCATTGACTACCTGCGCAAGGTGCCAAAGTTCGAGCGGGTTGAAAAGCGCAGGACCAAGCTCCACGTCCACGTTCCTGACGGCATGGACGTAAAGGAAGGCGACAAGGTCAAGTTCGTCGAGTGCCGCAAGCTCTCAAAGACAAAGAGCCACGTAGTAACCGAGGTTCTCAAGGGATAATTTTTTTCGTGATTTACAATGCAGGGACTCACAGCGCGCATCACAAAGCCACTTACCATCGGCACCCGCCTGACTTGCGATGACAACTCCGGCGCAAAAATAGTCGAAATCATAGGGGTAATAGGTTGCCACGGCAGGCTTCGCCGCTACCCGTCAGCCGGAATCGGCGACATCGTCATCGTGTCCGTAAAGAAGGGCAAGCCCGAGATGGTCAAAAAGAAGGAACGCGCCGTCATCACCCGGCAGAAGTTCGCATTCAGGCGCGGAAAGGAGCGCATAAAGTTCGAGGACAACGCCTGCGTCATCATCGACGACGCCGGCCTGCCCAAGGGAACCGAAATCAAGGGAGCTGTTGCACGCGAGATTGCAGAGCGCTTCCCCAAGGTCGTGCCCCTCTCCTCAGCAGTCATCTAATCCTTACACGTGATTTTTCATGAAATTCTCAAGGTCGGTCTCGAAACAGCCGCGAAAGAAGAGGAAGGAGCGCTACCAGGCGCCTCTACACAAGGCCCGCTCGTACCTCCACTGCAACGTTGCAAAGGAGATACGCAAGAAGGTCGGCTCGCGTTCTGCATTGGTCCGCCGTGGCGACACCGTAAAGGTGATGCGCGGCACTTTCAAGAAGAAGACCGGCAAGGTCGTAGAAGTTGACTACAAGACGCTCAAGGTATTCGTAGAGGGAATGACCGCCCAGGGACGCAAGAGCAAGAAGCGCTCGTTTTTGCCCTTCGACTCGTCAAACCTGCAAATCATCGACAAGTTCTCCGGCAAGGAGGAAAAGCAGGCGGCAAAGCCCGTACCTGCAGTTCCTGCAAAGAAGGAAGAAAATAAGGCAGAGGTCAAACCAACAGCAGCGCCAGTTGCTAAAGCAGCGGCGCCGACTGCGTAATTTAGAGGTAAAAAACGTTTATGGCAAGCCACGGAATGAAGAGGCACATGAAGCGCCTGGCAAGGCCCAAGGCCATGCCGATTTCAGCCAAGAAGTACACTTACCTGCGGAAGGCCTCAGCGGGTCCGCACAAGAAGGACCAGTCGCTCCCGATTGCAACGTTCCTTGTCGAAATCCTTGCAGTTGCTGAGAACGCGCGCGAGGCGCGCAAGCTCCTTCGCGGCGGGGTTGTCTTCGTCGACGGCAAGGCAGTACGCGACCCGTCATTCCCAATAGGGCTGATGGACGTAATATCAATCCCGCTTGTGGAGAAGCACATCCGCGTCACCATCTTCAAGGGAAAGCTCGCATTCACCCCGATTTCAAAGGACCTGGTTTCGCAGAAGCTCTGCAGGATCGCCTCAAAGGTCCAGCTTGGAAAGACAAAGTTCCAGCTCGGCCTTCACGACGGCCGCAACATAATGGTCGAGGACGGGAAGAAGTACTCGACAGGCGGAACGCTCAAGATTGCGGTCCCGAGCCAGAAGGTGGAGGACTACCTTGCATTGCAGAAGGGAGCAACCTGCCTCATCGACAAGGGAGTGCACGCGGGAACAGTCGCTGTCTTGGAGGCGCTCATCGAGCGCGAGGCAAGCAGGGCAACTGACGCCACGCTCAAGACGCAGGAAGGCAAGGTCTTCACTACGCGCAAGGACTACCTGTTCGTGGTCAACGGCGGCTTCCAGTAATCATATCCAAAGATTGATGTTTTATGGCAAGCGAAATGATCCGCATCGACAAGGTCACGCTCAACTGCGGCGTAGGCGCACCGGGACAGGAGCTCGAGAACGCGCGCACGCTGCTTGAGCGCATCTCTGGCCACAAGGCGGTATACACTCAGGCAAAGTCGCGCAACCCCACGTTCAAGATAAGGAAGGGCGACAACATCGGATGCAAGGTCACGCTTCGCGGCAAGGAGTCTGAGGAGCTTTTGAAGAAGGCGCTCGATGTTCCGGACCACCAGATTTCCGAAAAAAGTTTCGACGACTGCGGCAACGTGGCGTTCGGTATCAAGGAATACATCGATTTTCCGGGAATTAAGTACGACCCAAAAATCGGGATGATGGGCTTTGACGTGTGCATCACGCTTGTGAAGGCGGGTGTGCGCGTGCAGAGGCGAAAGATCCAGCCTCGGAAGCTTCCGCGCAAGCAGCGCGTAGGCAAGAAGGAGGCGCAGGAGTTCATGGCAAAGAACTTCAGCGTCCAGGTAATCGCTGCCGCAGAGGCAAACGAGGCATAAATTACATTTCATTATTAGGTGAAACATTTGCAGAAGGACGAAAGCAAGTACAAGATGCGCGGCAACCGCCGCTGCTGGAGATGCGGGAACGTCCGCGGGCTCATCCGTAAGTACGGCCTGTTTTGTTGCAGGAAGTGCTTCCGCGAGACCGCGGTAGACCTGGGCTTCAAAAAGTACGGCTAAGTGATGTGAATATTCATGGCTGACAATCTCGCAAACGCGCTCAACGCGGTGAAGGTATCCGAGGGCAAGGGCAAGCACGAAATAGTCGTGCCGGCGTCCAAGCTCATACGTGAAGTACTCACCATCCTCAAGGCCCAGGGTTACATCGGCGACTTCGAGTTCCGCGAGGACGGAAAGAGCGGGGTCATCCGCGTCGGCCTGGTTGGCAAGGTCAACAACTGCGGCATAGTGTCGCCCCGCTTCTCCGCAAGGCAGGATGAGTGGGAAAAATGGGAGCAGCGCTACCTTCCGGCACGCAACGTCGGCATGCTCATCATCAGCACCTCCAAGGGGCTCCTGACGAACGCACAGGCGCGCGAGCAGGGAGTGGGCGGAAGGCTCCTGGCATTCGTGTATTAGGTTTTTGTGGTTCTTATGGAAATTCCGGCTGGATTGACTGTCTTGGTCTCAAAGGACAAGGTCACTGTAAGCAAGGGCGCTGATTCGCTTGAGCACTACTACGACTCGTCCAAGGTCAAGGTCGCAGTCGAGGCCGGGAAAGTCTCTTTCGCGCCAATAGGCAAGCAGGGGCGCAGGGTCAAGTCGGCTTTGTGCACAGCTGAGGCGCACGTGCGCAACATGATATTGGGCCTTGCAACGCCCTACTCGAAAAAGCTCTCGCTTGTTTACGCGCACTTTCCGGTCACCGTCGAGGTGAAGGGCTCCGACGTGTTCATCAAGAACTTCCTCGGCGAGAAGCTCGCGCGAAAGGCAAGGATTGCGGGCAAGACCAAGGTCAAGGTCGCAGGTCAGGACATAACTGTCGAGGGGCCGAGCAAGGACGACGTAGGCCAGACAGCTAACAACATCGCAAAGGCAACCCGCATCACAAACAAGGACATCCGCGTCTTTCAAGACGGGATTTATTACGCTTAAGTGATTCTTATGGCAGCAATCCACCCGAAGTTCGTACGCCAGAACCGCTCAGTAGACAAGCGTGTCGGAGAGGCTTGGCGGAAGCCTCGCGGCATTGACAACAAGCAGCGCGTGATGCTCAATTGGGCCGGAGCCATGCCCAACATCGGCTACCGCTCGCCAAAGGACGGCCGCGGAAAGCGCAACGGCAAGATGCTCAAGGTAATCCACAACGAGGCCGAACTCGCAGCGTGCGACGCAAAGGCCGATGGCATTTACTTTGCCGCAACAATCGGCAAGAAAAAGCGCGCAGTGCTGCTCGTAAAGGCCCAGGCAATGGGCATACGCGTTTATAACTCGGGAATACCGCGCAAGAACCCGGCGGACAAGAAGGCGGCCGTGGCAAAGGAAGCTGCAAAAGCAGTTTCGACTCCGGCGGCCCCTGCGGCGCCAAGGCAAAATGATTATTGATGGTGCATTGATGTGTCAATAGAGACTACAAAGAGAGTCGTTTCACGCTTCGCAAAGGTCGGCGAGAGTCGCATTGCAATCCGCGACTACAAGGCTGCAAAGGACGCGCTCACTGCCGACGACATGCGCGAGCTTGTCAAGACAGGAGCAATCGAGATTAGGCCTGCCAAGGGCGTCGGACGCGCAAAGGCCCGCGCAAAGCAGGCGCGAAAAGAAGCAGGCAGGCGCCGCGGGAGTGGAAGCCGCAAGGGCAGTCAGTTCGCAAAGACCACCCGCAAGGACAGGTGGGTAACCAAGGTCCGCGCACAGCGCAAGGTCCTTGTCAACCTCAAGCCAAGGCTTGCAGATGGCGCTTACCGCGAGCTTTACTCGCAGGTCAAGGGCGGTATGTTCCGCGACAAGAAGCACCTGCTCTCGCACACTGTCGCAAAGGGATACTTGAAATAATCATTATTAGGTGTTTTGATTTTGACTAAGGCAAATGGACCAAATTACCTGGTGCACTTCCGCAGGCGGCGCGCTGGCCGAACTGACTACCAGCGCAGGCTCGCACTCTTAAAGTCGGGCATCCCCCGCATGGTGGTGCGCAAGACCAACCGCTATGTGGTGGTCCACGTAACCAAGTTGTCGGACAATGGCGACGTGACCGTTGCCCACGCGACTTCGCAGTCCCTAAAGGATTACGGCTTTGCTGGAAAGTGCAACGCGCCCTCGGCATACCTTACTGGCCTGCTCGTAGGCAGGATGGCGAAGGCAGCCGGAATCACCAAGGTCATTCTCGACATCGGGCTGCACACATCAACGCAGGGGAGCATAGTCTTCTGCTGCCAGAAGGGCGCCATTGACGCGGGCCTCGAGTCCTCGCTTGACAGGGAGAAACTCCCGGAAGAGTCTCGCATTACCGGCTCGCACTTGAAGAGCGGCGCTGACTTTGCAAAGGCAAAGGAAGCAATCCAGAAGGCGGATCTAACTGTTGCCAAGAGCGGCAAGAAGAAGGTTGACAAGAAATGAGATTCCAGAACAGGCGCAACGGCCCCCGCGAAGAACGCGTCATCGACCTTTCCGGTTGGGTCCCAAAGACCAGCCTCGGCCGCAAGGTCAAGTCCGGCGAGATAACTTCCATTGACCAGATACTTGAGAAGGGCCAGAAGATTCTAGAGCCCGAAATCGTCACAATGCTCCTTCCGGACCTCAAGGAGGAGGTCCTTGCCCTTCGCAGCACCCAGCGCATGACCGCGTCGGGCCGCAAGCAGAAGATGGAGGCGTTCGTCGCGCTTGGGAACAAGCGCGGGTACATAGCGCTCGGAGTGGGCAAGGCAGTCGAGGCACGCGACGCAATCGCGGAGGGAATCTCCGACGCAAAGAAGCGCGTCATAAAGGTGCGCCTCGGTTGCGGCTCGTGGGAGTGCGGCTGCGGAACAGGCCACTCAGTGCCCCGCGAGGTCATCGGCAAGAACTCGAGCACGCAGATTACAATCAAGCCCGCACCACGCGGCGTCGGCCTCGTGGCAGGCGAAGTGGCAAAGAAGGTGCTCACGCTCGCAGGAGTGTCCGACGCGTGGACCTTTGCAAAGGGGCGCACGCGCAACGTGCTCAACATGGTGCTCGCCACCATTGACGCGCTCGACTCGCTCAACTCGCTCAAGGCAGGAAAGGGCGGGAGCATATACGACGACATCGCAGCAGAAATCGCAAAGATTCCCGCTGACGAGGTAGTGCAGGTCCCGGCAGCAGCAGAGCCGGAGTCGGCATAATTTTCAGGATTTGATTTTAATGGACAATAAACCACAAGCAAAGAAAGCCGCACAAAAGCCGCAGGCAAGGGCCACAAACACCCAGGCCGGAAAGGCGGACGGCGGCAGCACCATAATCGTGCGCATCCGCGGCATGCGGACTACCCCGCGCAGGTCAGAGCACACCATGCTCCTTATGAACCTCTCGCGCAAGTACCACTGCGCAATCCTGCCAAACGACGCGATAGGCCGCGGGATGATAGAGCACGCAAAGGACTTCATCACCTGGGGCAAGGCAAGCGCAAAGACCGTTGACGAGCTCTTCGCAAAGAGGGGCCGCACCGTTGACGGGAAGGCGCTGACTGATGATTACCTGAAGGCAAGCAAGTCCGGGTTCGGCTCGGTAAAGGAGCTCTCCGCAGCAGTGCTTGCAGGAACAACCCGGCTTTCGCGTGTCAAGCAGGTCAAGCCGATTTTCCGGCTGACCCCGCCACGCGCAGGCTCCGGCTCAATCAAGGCAATATTCCCGGAGGGCGCTCTTGGAGCGCGCAACGAGAAGGAAATGGACGAGCTCATAGCATCAATGATTTAAGTGATTCTTATGGCAAGGCGAACCAAGAGCAAGAAGCGCAAGTACCTGGGCAACCGCTCGTACGGACGTGGCAACACCAAGAACGGCCGAGGCAAGGGCACACGCGGAGGGGTCGGACGCGCAGGCTACCACAAGCACAAGTGGCTAAAGACCATCAAGGAGGGCCTGCACAAGTCAAGGCGCCACGGTTTCGTAAACCGCAACTCCGAGTCCGTGCTCACTACTGAGATTACTCTTGCACAGCTCCAGAGGAACGTAGACAAAGGCTTGTACAAGAAGTCCGCTGACGGAAAGTACGAAGTCACGCTTCCTGTCCGCGCCAAGGTACTCAGCCAGGGCACGCTCACTGCTGCTCTCAAGATCAGCGCGGGCGCGTTCTCCGCAGTAGCCAAGGAAAAAATCACCAAGACAGGCGGCCAGGTCCTGGAGTCGGCCTAGTTTCATTTTCTTCTTTTTGTTTTTCAGCAGGCGCAGGTGCTGCATTGCGTCATCTTTAAATGCACTCGCGCAATAATCTTCTATAACGAACCGAGGCAAGAGTCGGAATAATCTCGGTTGCGCTATAAGCAAAACGGGGAATTGAAAAAAATACTTCCACGTTTTGCTGTATCCTCCGACGGCAGTAATCCTCGGAGTGCCTTTTTCGTCGTTTCACAGAGGGTGTTTTGGGACGTGTTGAAAGCTTTCAAGCCGATAATAGACGTTTTGCCAGAGGTGGGTTCGCCAAGCCACCCGCCTACGCTGCAAAAGAAGCTCTACTGGACGCTCGCCGGCCTTCTCATATTCTTCGTGCTAGGCCAAATCTACCCGATAGGGGTAAACGCGCTTGACGTGCGCGTGCAGCAGTTCCAGCAGCTTGAAATCCTGATGGGAAGCAAGATCGGTTCGCTCATCACTTCGGGTATCGGCCCAATAGTGCTTGCGTCAATCTTCCTCCAGCTTGCGGTTGGCGCAAAACTAATCAACCTCGACCTTTCAAACCCCGAGAACAAGAAGCTCTTCCAGGGGATCCAAAAACTCCTGGCAATCGGCCTGAGCTTTCTTGAGGCAATAATCTATGTCATGTCCGGCTACATCCCGGTCAACACCTCCGCCCCGCTCTTTGGGAGCCTGGGCTTTACGATGGCAATCGTCGCGTTCCAGCTCGCACTCGGTTCCATCATTCTCCTTTACCTGGATGAGGTGCTGCAAAAGTACGGCATCGGTTCGGGAATCAGCCTCTTCATCGCAGCAGGGGTCGCACAGGCGCTGTTTTTGGGCGCGTTCAGCTTCATCTCCGCAAGCGGTGGCAACATGGCGTCCGGCCTGGTGTTCCAGGCAGTACAATACGTGTCCGAAGGCAACGTGCCAAGCGCGTTCTGGGCGCTGCTCCCGCTAATCTTCACCATCATCGTGTTCCTTGTGGTAGTATACGCCGAGGGGATGCGCATCGAGCTGCCGCTCTCCTACGGCCGCGCACGCGGCCTTGGCGCGCGCTACCCTTTGAAGTTCCTCTACGTAAGCAACATCCCGGTCATCCTGGCATCAGCAGTGCTCCTTAACGTCCAGCTGATGGGGATGTTCCTTGCGCACGCGGGGCTGCCCGTCTTTGGCAACTACGGCTCCGGTTCAACACCCCTTGACGGAATTGCATACTACCTCACGCCGTTGCAGTCGCCCCTATTCACTCCCGGCGGTTACCAGGGATATCTTGGAACGATTTTGACTACCGAGGGAATCCTGCACATTTTCGCATACGGCTTTGCGCTTGTCTCCCTCTCCGTGCTGTTTGGGTGGTTCTGGGTCGAAAGCACCGGAATGGGTGCGCGGCAAGTGGCAGACCAGCTTGGCCGGGCAGGGCTTCTCATCCCCGGCTTTAGGCAGGACCCGCGGGTGACCGAGAAAATCCTCGATCGCTATATCCCAGTAATCACCATCCTCGGAGCCGGCTTTGTCGGCGTTCTTGCGTGGTTTGCGGACATCACGGGCGCTCTTGGAACCGGGACGGGAATCCTCCTTACTGTAGGTATCCTCTACCGCTTCTACGAGGACCTTGCAAAGCAGCAGATTTTCGAGCAGTACCCGATGCTTGACAAGATATTGAAGTAATTTTTGGTGCTTTGCGAGTGTTTACCGAACCCTGGATAGAAATCCTTCTAGTAGGGGTTATGTTCTCCCTGCTCAACACAATCCTTACGCGCAGGATGGGCATACGCAAGCGCATGAACGAGATACAGGCGGAGTTCAAGAAGTACCAGGACGCCTACGCGGCAGCGCTCAAGGCCAAGGACGAGAAGAAGATTGAGGCGCTCGCCGCCGATTCCAAGCGCACCAACGACATGATGATGGAGATGATGGTCATGCCGTGGAAGACGATGATATTCGCCCTGCCGCTCTTCTTCCTCTTCACCGGCGACCCGTGGCTCACACACTACGCGGGTCTGATTCCCTCGGCGTACCCGACTTTCGCAACTGTCCTGCCCTTCGACATCCACACTGCCGCGGTGTACTCGCTCAACGTACTCCACTCCGCCTCGTACGGCGCGCGTGGGTTCTTCATAGTCTGCCTCATATTCGCAGGGCTCATAGTCTCGATGGTAGAGCAGAACTACGACAAAAAGAAGGCAAAAACGAAGGCCTGACCGGCCAAAGAGCCAACCATTGGTATTGAAATAATTTGTTCTGCGTAAGTATTACTCTCAAAACCGGAAGATTCCAGGTTCAATCGCTTTCATAGGAGGTTATTACAAATGCCCGCTCGTAGAAACAGGAATGCGACATTCCGCCACCGCGTATCGCCAGGCGGGAAGCCGTCGCGCAAGAAGAAGTCGGACAAGCCGTCCAAGTCACGCTGCGCGCTCTGCGCAAACGTGCTCGGCGGCGTGCCGTGCAGGAGCCCGGCGGCGCTTTCAAAGCTCGCGAAGACGCAAAAGAGGCCCGAGCGGCCCTTTGGCGGCGTGCTCTGCTCAAACTGCCTTGCGCAGGTGATACGCGACAAGGTCAGGCTCCAGCAGGGGCTCATCTCCAAGGAGGACGTTGACTTCCGAAGGCTCAAGTTCATAACCAGCCTCAAGAGGACTGCGCAGTAAAAAGGCGTTTTGCGTGTCACAGCCCAGGATAGCGATTTCGGGAAAGAGCGGGTGCGGTGCAACCACCGCAACCAAGCTAGTCTCGTCCACACTCGGCATACCTGCGTACAATTTCACCATGCGCGACCTTGCATCGGAGCAGGGAACGACCCTGGACGTGCTCCAACGCCGCGCGCTTGCGGACAACGGCGCGATTGACTTCGAGCTTGACCGACGGCAAGTGTCGTTCGCTGTTGCAAACCCGGGGTTCGTAATCGGCTCGCGGCTTGCAATCTGGCTTGACGACGAACGCGTGCTTTCAAAGATTCACGCGCTCCAAAAGCCGGTGGTTGATTACCGCTTCTGGCTTTCGACCCCGCTGCAGGAGCGCGCAAAGCGCGTTGCAGCACGCGAATCGAAGCCCTATGGCGACGCCCTGATGCACGTGGAAAAGCGCGACGAGGAGAATGCGCAAAGGTATTCGCGGCTGTACGGGATTAACGTCGACTCGCCGCCCTTCGGCACGGTCGAAATCGACACAACTCGCAACAACTCGCAGCAAGTGGCGAGGGTTATAATTGATTGCGTGGAAAAGAAGAATCTACGCTCAGTAAAGTTTTAACAATCAGGATTAACGCTCAAAAAGGTGTATTAGAAATGGGTGCAATCGAAGTAGGACGCAAGTGCGTCAAGACGCGCGGAAGGCACGCAGGCGAGACCGTCACCGTAGTCAAGATCCTTGACAGCAACTTTGCCGAGGTACGCGACGCCAAGGGCAAGGTCAAGCGCTGCAACGTACAGCATTTGGAGCCGCTGGCGTAATTTTCAATTTTCTTTTTCTTTATTTTTAATTTTCTGTTTTGCTTTATTTTTTCATCTTGTAGTCGGTTATTTTCAATCTGTTTTTCATTTCACAGTCTTTTTTTACTCCCCAGTGCATACTCTATATTCCTGATTCAAGATGAAACGCTCCATCCAAGACCTTTTGGAATATGGCTTCCTCGTGCTTGACAAGCCAGCAGGCCCCTCGTCGCACGAGGCCTCTGCATACGCTGCAAAAATCCTCGACGTGAAGAAGGCCGGGCACACGGGCACGCTTGACCCGAACGTGTCAGGAGTCCTTGTCATCCTCCTCAACTCGTCCTGCAAGGTCGCATCCTACCTTTCCGAGACCGACAAGTCGTACGCCTGCGTGATGGAAACCGGGCGGCCGCACACACGCAAAGAAGTCGAATCTGCTTTTGAAAATTTCCGCGGAAAAATCTACCAGACGCCCCCGCTTGCAAGCGCGGTTGCAAAGAAGCTCCGCATCCGCGAAATCTACTCGCTGAGAATACTCGAGGTCGATGGCAGGCGCATCCTCTTTGAGTGCGACTGCGAGGCAGGCACTTACATACGCAAGCTGTGCGTTGATGCGGGACGAGTGCTTGGCAGCGGCGGCCAGATGCTTGAACTGCGCCGCACGAAAGCAATGGGGATAACCGAAAGCAAGGCAGTCACGCTCCAGCAGCTCTCCGATTACTACTGGCTTTACAAGGAAAAAGGAGACGAGTCTGCCCTGCGCAAGATTATCCGGCCGATTGAGGAGCTTGCCACTTTGAAGAAAATAGTCGTCAAGGATTCCTACATTCCCGCGATAGTGCGTGGCATTGATGTCAAGAAGTCCGACGCTTCCTCAACCGACTCCTCGATAGCAAAGGATGACTGGATAGGGCTATACAACAAGGACGGCGCGCTCCTGGCAGTTGCGAAAGCCCTTTTCGACTTCAAGCAAATTAAGGACGCGGAAGAGAACGCAGTGCTTTTTGACTTGGAGCGCGTCATTCGCACTTGCTAATCGTGCTCAGGCTTTACTGCGCGCCTGGGTGCGCCTTGTCTGCTCCTGCTTGTTCTTAAGGATTTGACTTGTGAAATCCTCGTGCTTTTTGCCGTGGTATTTTGCCTTGAGCAGGAGTTCCTCCGGCGTGGGGATACGTCCCTTCCCTCCGTCGTTGATGTGGCGCGTGTAGGAAGCGGCTTCGAGCAGCCGGCTCCGGATTCCGCTATGCAGCTTTGCCAAAAGCTGGGGGTTCGCTTTTCCCGAGCGTGGAATGCAGTTCTCAAGGTCAGCTGCCTCGGAGAGCATCCTGTTGCGCAGGACTGTCTTGTCGAAAATTTCCCTGTTTTCTTCCACGGCTTTACGCATTTCCTGGTAGTTCATGCTTGCGTAACCGTGCGGCTTTGCAAGCTGGGCGGTATTTGCGTGCCTTTGCGCAATGGATGCGTAATCGTGGGCCATCTTTTCCACAAGTCCGGTTCCCCGCGTCTTAAGCGGGACCATTTTTTTCAGGTTCTGGCTGATGCGGCCGGCTATAACCGCTGCTTTTGACTGGGCGAAATAGTGATCTGGGTGTGACTTCTCCCGAAGCGCCTCGGCATTCTCCTTCTTGTGCTTTTCAAACAATTCCGTGTCCTGTTCGATGCTCGCTTCAAGCCGCTGCCTTTCCCTGGCTTTTTCATTTGCAAGTTGTTCCGCGCCTGGCATTGTGGATTCCTCGTTTTACCTTATCTTTTTTTTTTGATATGTATGATTTGTTGCAACCGGCTGTTTTTCATTGTTTCCGAAGCGATCTGGCGTTAGGAATGCATTTATTCCGCGTGGGGAATCCGCCCTTTCGGCAGGCAGTATTTCAACCTTGAAAGCGTTTTTTTGTGGTTTCTCTCAGACTCCCTAAGTGCGTCATTGTACGTTTCTTTTTCGGTCGGGGTTCGTGGTTTAGGCTGGATGTCACGGCCATACGGAAGCTCAAGAAGTTTTTTGGCGCCGAGGTGGTGTTCGCGGAATTTCCCGATGTAGAAGTTCAAAAGCGAACGATCTGCCTCCGTCAGTTTATTTGGCGTTCTACCAATATGGTGTCTGTAAAACTCCTGCAGGCCCAGCGTGCACATATTGGCTTCTGCTATGTGCGTGGCTATCGGATCGCCCACGCTCATATCCATTTTTAGCGTGCCAGCCTCCGGCTCGGTCATATACGACCTTGCGCCAGTGGGCTGCGGGATAGCTAGTTTTCCTGCAAACGGTTTTCGAGCCATGGAAAGCACCTTACAAGGATTCTTGTCCTTTATCCGTTTAAAAGCCGCTTTTGCCTCTTGGCGGCCTGCCGTTTCTTTCCCACCCTTTTTAAACCTTAATTGCCACTATTATCTTCCGCTTTTCGGCAAGCTTGCCGACGAGTCAGGATGCAAGTTGCACCTGCTGTTTTTGCGGCTTCGCTGCAAAGGCTAATAAAATCCGAGATGCATTTTTTGGTTTTATTGCCGGGATGGCAGAGTGGTTAATGCGCAAGCCTGGAATCAACAACGGACTTCTTGTTTGAGCCCTACGGGCTGTCGTCCGATTCCGGAAAGCTTGTGGACGCAAGTCCTCCTGAGTTCGAAACCAGCGGTTTCAAGATTGAAAAGCGTTGGCGACAATCTCAGTCCCGGCGTTTTATTCTTAAAAAGGTGCAAATGAATGGCAGATGTTCAAAAGGCAGCGGCTCCAAAGCCGGCCACACCAAAACCAGCAAGGCCAGGCATGCCCCAGCAGGCAACCGGGCCGAAGAAGGACTACGGCAAGGACTTCCGCGGCATCATCCGGCTTGCAGGCAAGGAAGTCCGTGGAGAGCTCACCCTTGAGCGCGGCCTGGATGCAATCAAGGGCATAGGCCACAACACCGCAAAGAACATCGCCAGGGTAATCAAGAAGGAGCTCGGGATTGACTCCAAAAAGCTCATCGGCCACCTTACTGATGATGAAATCAACAAGATTGAGGACCTGCTCAAGGTCATAGACAAGCACCTTACACGCAAGCACCTGCTCAACAGGCCCGTTGACACCGAAACCGGAGCCGCAAGGCACCTCATCGGCAACGACCTCATGTTTGCAACCCGCCAGGACGTGCAGTTCGAAAAGGACATGAGGACCTGGCGCGGCTGGAGGCACACCATGGGCCAGCGCGTGCGCGGCCAGCACTCGAGGACTACCGGACGCACCGGAAGCTCGGTCGGAGTGCTCAAGAAGGCCCTCAAGCAGCAGAAGACCGCAGCGGCGTCCTCTGCGCAGGAGAAGTCCGGCAAGGACAAGAAGTGATTTTGATGGGATCGAAGAAACGACTACGCAAACTTTACGAGCGGCCGATGCGCCTTTGGGACAAGGACCGCATCGAGACCGAGAACAAGCTCAAGGAAGAGTACGGCCTGAAGAACTCGCGCGAGCTGTGGAGGATGCAGACCATCCTCCGTAAGATCCGCCGCGAGGCAAGGCGGCTGCTCTCATCCAAGGGAGCCGATCCCGAGTCGCGTGCAGCACGTCTCATCAAGAGGGTAAAGACGTTCCTCATCAAGAAGCCCGAAGTCACGCTTGACGACATCCTTTCATTGCAGACCCGCGACATACTTGAGCGCAGGCTTGAGACCATCGTTGTTCGCAAGCGCATGGCAAAGACCGCCAAGATGGCAAGGCAGTACATCACGCACGGCCACGTCTCAATCGAGCATCAGGTGGTGAGCGCGCCTTCCTACCTCGTATCGTTCGAGGAGGAGCACCAGGTCATCTGGAACGGAAAGCCGCTCTTCGCCTCGGCAGCGCCTGCTGCTGAGAAGGCTGCGGAAAAGCCGGCGGCAAAGCCAGAGGCAGTGCAGGAAAAAGTCGAGGCTCTCACTTCAGAAGAGAAGGCGGCAGCACAACAGGGTTGATTGACATGACTACTGACACTACTGAAACCCCAAAAACCGAGAAACGCGCCCATTCGCGGCACACTGTGCACGTGGGTTCAGCGAACACGCTTGCAAGCGCTGCCAACGTCGAGCTCCCGAAGCCCGCGCCAGTTGCGCCAAAGCCCGCAGAAGTACCTGCAGCTGCAGCGCCGGCTGAGGGATTCCAGCAGCAGAGGCCGTTCGGAAGGCCGGGATTCTCAAGGCCTGCATTCGTACGCCAGCCGCTCCCGCCAGACGCAAAGTGGGGAATCGCGCACATCTACTCTTCAAAGAACGACACCATCATCACCATAACCGACCTATCCGGTGCTGAGACAATCGCCATCGGAAGTGGCGGGATGGTTGTAAAGAACGACCGCGAGGAAGGCGGCCCCTATGCCGCAATGCAGGCTGCAATACGAGCAGCTGACAAGGCAAAGGAGCGCGGCATCCTGGCGATTCACGTTCGCGTCCGCGCGCCAGGCGGCCACGGAAGCAAGACTCCCGGCTCGGGTGCGCAAGCAGCAATCAGGGCGCTCTCACGTTCTGGGATCAAGATTGGAAAGATTGAAGACGTCACCCCCTTGCCGACCGACACCACAAAGAGGCCGGGCGGAAAGAGAGGACGCAGGGTATAAGCTGGAGTTGAGATGGATGCAAATCACCTCGCTTGAAAGCACGCCTTCAAAGGCGGCATTCCTCATTACGAAGACAGGAGCGGACGGCACCGCAGTGCTCAATGCAGTTCGCCGCGCCATAATCTCCCAGCTGGAGTCATTCGCAATCGAGGACGTCACGGTGTACGAGAACAACTCGGCGCTCTTCAACGAGTACATCGCACACAGGCTCGGGCTCATTCCCCTCTCATACGAGGAGAGTATGGCGCCCGACGCCCAGGTCGAGTTCTCGCTCATGGCGGAAGGCCCGTGCACGGTATACTCCCGCGACCTGAAGACCGCTGACGAGAAGGTGCGCGTGTTCGCACAGAACATACCCATAGCCGTACTTGGCCTTGACCAGAAGTTGCGGCTCGAGGCAACGGCAATCCCCGGCACTTCAAAGACACACGCGAAGTTCCAGTGCGCGCACGCGTCGTACGCGCAGCTTGTGCAACTTACTGTTGCAAAGAAGGTCTCAGACGACGACATCGTCCAGACATACCCCGAGACCAAGGAAAAGCCCGAGGAGTTCGCAAAGAAGCACCCCGAGCTGTGCGACTTCAACCTCGAGCACGTCCAGATTGGCGACGACGTTTACAAGGTGGATTGCAAGCCCGACGAGTTCCTCTTCTATGTCGAGTCGTACAACAACATACCCGCGCAGAAGCAGTTCGAGCGCGCGGTTGAGCTTGTAAAGTCAAAGCTCCTGGAGCTTTCAAAGGAAATGAAATGATTGTCAAGGTGACGTCAAACGCCAAGGCCGACGAGGTTTTTCTCCGTGGCGGCGTGCTGTGCGTCAAGGTTTCAGTGCCTGCCGAAGGCGGCAAGGCAAACAAAAGGGCAGCCGAAGTCCTGAAAAAAGAGTTCGAGTGCAAGGCACTGATAGTGTCCGGCCAGAAGAGCCGGCAAAAGGAAATAGCATTTGGTTGCGACGAAAAAGAAATTGCGTCGAAGCTGAAGGAAATTTCCGAAAGGACAAAATAGCAAAATTCAACAAAAAAGATTTAGGTGATTTTCAAAGCAGGGGTGGCAGAGCCTGGTCAAAAAAACCATTTGCCCGAAAACCGGTGAACGGACTCATCCTCAACCGCGCATTGCGCGGCACAAGATGGCCGCAAGGTTTTTGGGTATTGTTTTGGCCAAATGCGCAAGATTGAGGTTCTTGTCTCTTAGGAGTGCCTGGGTTCAAAGGACTCGAGGGCGTTCCGCCCTCCTGTCCGGACAAATCCCAGCCCCTGCATTTTTTACGGTGATTAAGTTATGATAAGCGGCCCTGAGAACCCGGTTGTGCAGCAACTCGTGGTTGCATTCAGAAAACAGTTCAAGTCCTCCAAGAAAATGGTCTGGGAGCGCATTGCCGAGCTTTTGCTCAAGCCCTCGCGCAAGAAGCAGGGGGTCAACCTGACCAAGCTCTCCAAGTACGTGGCTGAAGGCGACATCGTAGCCATTCCCGCAAAGGTGCTCTCGCTTGGCACGCTTTCAAAGAAAGTGACCGTCTACGCGCTCTCCTACTCAACTGCCGCAAGGGCAAAGATTGAGAAGGCAGGAGGAAAGGCACTGCCCCTCATGGACTTGATAACGTCCAAGGTGGAGCAATCCAAGATTAAGATTCTCATTTGAAGATACTTTTCAAAGGTGCATGAAGTTTGAAACAGGAAAAGAAATCCGCAAAGCCCGGAACGCTCGTAATCGACGCAACCGGCGCGCCAGTCGGACGCCTGGCAGCACGCATTGCAAAGCAGGCCCTGGGCGGCGCTACCATAGACATTGTCAACATCGACCTGTGCGTAATCACCGGAAACCCGGAGAGGATTGTCGAAAAGTATGCAGGCAGGCGGCACATGACGCAGAAGGCCAACCCCGAGCACGCGGCAAAGTGGCCGCGCCGGCCGGACTACCTGTTCAAGGTCATACTTAGGGGAATGCTCCCGAAGCGCACTTCGCGCTCGCAGGAAGCACTCTCGCGCACCATGGCACACATCGGTGTTCCTGAAAAATTTGCAGGAAAGGCCGAGAAATTCGTAAAGGAGCCGTCGGAAGGCATCACACTGATTGCAATCTGCCGCGCACTGGGGTGGAATAAATGAGTTCCGACACGCTAACCAAGAAAAAGCACAGCCGCACCAAGAAGGTCGCTTTGCCCAACGCGCGCGGCAAGCGCAAGGAATCCGTAGCACGCGCGGTTGTCACTCCGGGGACCGGAAACGTGTTCATCAACAAGGCGCACGTCTCGACAATCACCAACGCGCAGCTTCGTATGGTAATCCTCGAGCCCCTTGACTACTTCCCCGGCCACAACACCGTTGACATCCGCGTCTCCGTCTTTGGAGGCGGGACCGGCGGCCAGGCGCAGGCAGTGCGCACCGCAATCGCAAAGGCGCTTGTCGAATACACGAAGGACGATGGCCTGCGCGCAACGATGCTCAAGGCAGATCGCTCGCTCCTAGTCGAGGACTCGAGGCGCGTCGAGCCCAAGAAATTCAAGGGACCGAAAGCCCGCGCAAGGTTTACAAAGTCATACAGGTGAGTTGAATGCTAATACCCGTACGCTGTTTCACATGTGGAAAGCCCATCTCCGACCTGCAGGACGAGTTCACCTCGCGGGTTGAGAAGGGAGAGGACGCAGCCAAGGTCCTGAACGAGCTTGGCCTGACCCGCTACTGCTGCAGGCGCATGCTCCTGTCACAGCGGCCCCTGATGGACGAAATCCTGCCATACCCGAGATTCTAGGTTTGGGTTTGGTAGTTGTGAGCGGGATTTCTTTCCTCCAACTTTTTATTTTCTTTCATTTTCTCCTTCTGGGTTTGCTTTTTTTCAATCGAGTTTCTTATTTTCTCTTTCCCAATTTTCATCTTCAAATCCCTTCCTTTTTTGCCTGTCCAGCCTGCAGCTCTTGTTCAGGTTAAAAATCTTACCTGCTTTCTAATTTCTATCCAGATGGACTCCGACGGAAAGCTTACACAGGATCAGCTTCGAAACAGCGCAATCCGCACCTATTCGCGGATTATTCCCAAGATGATTGAGGGCACCGAGACAAGCGAGTTCAACGTCTCCCGGTCAAAGGACCTGCTTACGCGGCTGAAAAAGAATCATCCCACGCCGTTCTCCCACTTAATCGACGTAGTCAGAGCAGTAGGCGAGGAAGCGTCGCAGGAATACGCCCCTCCAGACATGCATGAGCGCGAGGCAGTCGCCCACGCAAACACCCTGTGGCACAAAAAGCCTCGTGAAGTGCGCGACCACATAATCGGCGAGTTCGCAACGCGCATCGGGCAAGAGGAAAAGACCCTGCCGGAGAAAGGCAATTTGATACCGATATTGATTGACGGCCAAGAGCGGCTCGTGAAGCAGCGAATCGAAGAAAACAGGCTTTCTGAGAACCGCCCGAGGGCATCCGAACCCGCAAAACAACCTTCGCTTTCCGAACGGTTCCCGAGAACAGCGTCGTTTTTGCGCAAGTTCGGAAGGAACTGATTGGCGCCGGTAGGCTTCCGGGCATTAGGAAAATCGTTATCCTTGTTTTTCCCATTGCTAAAAATCCATTTAAAACCAGGGTACCACTTTAAGTTGCTTTTGCCGCACTAACTACCTTGAGGCAATCGATGGAAACAGTTTCACCCTACCTACGGGCACGCGTTGTAAAGGGCATGCGCACAGGGATAGCCACTACTGGAATGGCCATAACCAGAAGCAGGGCTGCTGTAGAAAACTTGTTGGAGCAAAAGTTCGGATATGGGCTAAAAAGAGGCCTTTTCCGCAACAAGCAGCCGCCTGCAAGTCTTGATGCCGAACTTGGTGTAAACTTAAGGCGGCTAAGTCAGGCAGTCGAGGGCAAGGAAGAGGGCTTGACGGGCTTTACCGACCCGGCGGTTCACCAGAAGCCAAACGCAGGCCAGAGGAAGCCAGACACCCAGTAGTAGGAAAAGGCTATTTAGCCCTTTGCGCCCATAATCTCATTCTCAAGAACCGCAGCCAGGAAAAAGCGGCCAACCAATCATCCAACTCTAGTTGGGGCTATGGGGTAGCCTGGCATCCTACTTGGCTGGGGGCCAAGTGACCTGAGTTCGAATCTCAGTAGCCCCACTTCTTTTTTTGTCGCCGCAGCCGTTATTAAGCGTCTTTTTTCTAAATCCGTAATATGCTCCGGCCGTTCATCGCACCCGCTTACAACCGCCAGGTCACTTTCACCCAAAATGAGCTTGAGGGAGTGCGAAAGCAGCTTCCCTCTAGCCTGAGCCTGGACCTTTCGTGCCACAACTCTTTTCTTTCCAAAAGCGGCGAAAGGCTCTACGTGCCGTTCTACGTGAACACAGCGTCCCTTCCAAGTCCCAAGACCGACGGCAAGACGTTCGAGTTCGAAATGGAAGCAGGCTCCGCAGCCCACGAGAAAGGAATAACGAAAGTGGCTGCAGCTTGCGAAGGTAACATCGGCGAAATCCTCTTCAACTCCGAAAAGCGGCTGGTGCCGTTCTTTGCAGTCAAAGACAAGCAAACTGGCCAAGTCAGCGGAAGGATCCTTATGAGACGAAACGCCGACGCTGCAGGACCCAAGTCGCTAGACTGGGAAGCATTGTGCCGCGGGGCAACCGGCGAGCCTGCACACATCTCGCCGGAATCGTTCGAGCGTAAGATTCACCAGCATCTTTCGGCAATAGATGCTAAAAAAGACGGCCAGGCCCACCGGGTCTTGGTGGTGGGTCCGGGGTTTGGGCTTTCGCTTGCGGCAATGCATAAGGAGCACCCCGACGTTGACTTTGTTGGCCTTGATGTGCGCGACTGGGCCCACGCCCTGCCCGTAACAAACGGGATTGGCGCAAGCAAGTCCGACGTCTCCTACGTCACTTCCCACACCGTAATCGCCGACGCCTCTCCACGCAAGTGCAGTATTCCCTTCAAGGATGGCTGCTTTGATGCTGTTGTGATGCACCCTGCAGTGTTTTCGCTTCTTGGTGATCCCATCCTCACCCTCTCCGAGCTTTTCAGGGTATCCAAGCCGGACGGCAAGGTAGTTGGCGACTTTGGTATCACTCCCGAGCATTTTGACGCCTCTAAAGTGCGCTATTTCCAGAAGGGGCTCCTGTCAAAAAAGAAGGTCTCGTTGCAGGATGTGCTCGAGCGGCACTTTGGTGCAACCGTCAAAACCGAGCTAGTGCCCACCACGATAATCCCGGAGGCCTACAACAGGTTCTTGGAAATTTCGGGCTGGAAGCACACGACTCCCGAGTACAAAAAAACCACCCTCAACATCGACCCCGAAGGCACCTACGATACCGGCTTGGCGGAGCGAGAGTATGTTTTTCCGAGAAAACAAAGAATGAAGAAAGAATAAGCGCGGAAACTATTTGTCAAAACCAAGTTCGAATCTCAACTGCGCGACTCGGTTTTTTAATCCGGTCCGCCTTATTTTCTAACTTATGAGAAACTCAAGAAACGCCAAAGCCAAGCCGCCAGCAAAGGCAAAGGCCGAGTTCGCCCTTTTGGCAGCCGGCCTGGTCATTGCGGCAGTTTCGTTGCTTGCAGCCGGCTTGGTAGTCGCAAGCTGGCTTTCAGCGCAACAGCCAAGGGCCTGTACGATGGAGGCGAAACTATGCCCGGATGGTTCGGCTGTTGGAAGAAGCGGGCCAAACTGCGAGTTCGCTCCCTGCCCAACGGATAATTCCAATTGCACCTGCCCGCAGGGCTACGTAAAGGAAGGCAACGCCTGCAACCCGGCGTGCTATTACTCGACTCCGAAATGCCTTATGGCATCGGTTGAGTGCACGCCGGCAAGGTAATGTCCAACAGGTGACGATTTCAAATGGCTATAAACGCGGACTGGCACAAAAAGAACCGGATGCCCAGGAATGCCACAGTAGAGCAGAGAATCAAGTGGCACGCCGAGCACAACAAGCACTGCGGATGCAGGCCGGGGTTCCCGAAGAAGCTTGCTGAGAAGATGGCTGCCCGAAAAATCTGAAATTACATTCAGCCAGGCTTGACAAGAAAGAGAATCGCAAGGATTACCGGCTGGTGCGCCAAGTATATTGCAAGCGAGTGCCTCCCAGCCCAGCAAACACTGTCAGCAGCGGCGGGCTTGCGGATTTTTGCATCCAGCTTCTGGAAAATGCCCGTGCTTCCTACAGCAATTCCGAAGAGGACGAGCGAAAACCACGGCAACAGTGGATAGTAATCGTAGGAGAAGAACCCTGTTGGCGGAAACCCGAGGGGCAGCAGAAGAAGCGAGCCCGCGACCTTTCCTGAAAGCGCTGCCCAGATTACCAACACTCCGACACCCGATAGCACGTTCCACTTTCCAAGGCGCACGAAGAAGTGACCGAGTATTATGGAAAGGGCGATGAAGTGCAGTACACCCCACACTACCATCCCTTCTCCGGGCCAAACCGAGGTTGCAACAGTAATGCCCAAGGCTATTGTGAAAACGATAAGCGCGCGGCCGGCGTCCTGCAGGAAGGGGCGCTTCTTTATCGCAAGGCTTGCGCCAACCAAGCCCAAGAAGAGGATTGCAATGGTGCGTTGCATCAAGATGAGCGGCCAGTCGTTCATCGGCATCCTGGTGATGTCCAGATAGTGCAGGTCGAAGATTACGTGGTATGCTACCATCAGGGCGATTGCTGTTCCGCGGAGAAAATCAATGGTCCAGATGCGCTTTGCCATTGGGAGCACTGGAAGATTATCGAACCGCCGCGTAATAATCGTTTCATTGAAGGAGCAGTTCTGCAGGACGTTCATGGGCGTATTTGGGTAGAGGACGCCCCGCAGAACCGGACTCACTCGTATCTCAGTGCCTCAACGGGCTCCAGTTTGGCCGCGTTGCGCGCCGGGATTATGCCGGATATGATTCCAACCAGTGCGGAGAAAAGCAGGGCGCCAATCATCAGTTCGAGCGTGATTACCGTTGTCACGCCGAACGCCGAAAGTATCCATGCAACCGCAAGGCTCAAAAGCAGGCCGAAGAACCCGCCCGTAAAGCCGATTATTGCAGACTCGAAAAGGAACAGCAGGGTAATCTCGCGGTCCTTCATCCCAAGAGCCTTCAATATGCCTATTTCCTTGGTCCGCTCAAGCACGCTCATGAACATCGTGTTGGCAACCCCTATTGCGCCCACCAGGAGCGAGATTGCCGCAATCCCGCCCAGGAAAATCGTCAAAGTCTCGGTCACGCTAGATAGTGTGGACTGGAGCGCTGCAGCTGTTGTGATGGTAAAGTCGAGGCTAGTTGAGCTTACCCTGTGCAGGTCAGCCAGCTTTGCGCTTATCGCCGCTGACACCGTGTCCGTGTCGTAGCCCGACGCGACCTTTATGACAAGCGAGTCAACGTTCTTTGTCTTGTTGAGGAACTTCTTTGCCTGGTCAAGCGGCATGAATATTCCGTTGTCCGTTGATGACATCGCGCTTGAGCTCGAGTTGAGCACGCCCGCCACGCGGAAGTAGTATATGTCGCCGTCGCTCGTCAGCACCTTTATCGTCTTGTACAGGACGTTCTGGCCGGAGAACGTCCGGTTGTACACCGTAAAACCGAGCACAACAGAGCCCTGCTCGTTGGGTCCAGGCATCGAGCCGGCAAACATCGTTGCGTTGCTTACTGTCGCAAACGTGCCCATGTTCACGCCAGTGACCTGGACCGAGGCATTGTAGTCCTTGATCTGCACCTTTGCGCTTCCCGAAATCCGGGCGTCAACTGCAAGCACGCCGTCTATGCTGGAAAGCTGCGATGCTTCGGCGAAAGTGATGATGTTCTTTCCGGTGTTTCCAGCTGTGAAGCTTCTTTGGCCCCCGCCGCTTGGCGGGCCTCCTGCACCCCCACCGACGTCCGGCAGGCTGAAGCCGCTGCGCACAGCCCTGTCCGCGCCTGGCGTGACCTGTATGATGTCGTTTCCAAGGCCGCCAAGCCGCGAGGTGATTTGGGAGTTGACTCCCAGCGCGATGGAGACTAGCACCACTATGGACGCGACCGCTATGACTATGCCCAGCACAGTAAGCCAGGAGCGCAGCTTGCGGCCGGTCATGTGGCCTAAAGCCATGCTGGCTATGTCAGTGATTCTCATAATATACACCGCAAGTAAGCCCCGCCAAGTGCAAAAGGCTTGGGCGGGCAGACAGCGCCCCTGTTGGGCGACTGGTCTTTATTTCTTGTGGCCCTCCGTAACAGGCGCCTTCTTGCGGCCCTGGTAATACCTGTAGCCAAGAAAGCCTGCAATCGCAAGGATTACTATTGCCACGCCTATGGACACGTAGTCAAAGCCGAAAATCGTGCCCGACCTCTGGCCCGTGCGCGTTCCGCTTGCGCCGAAGGTCCCGAGTACGCCGTCTGTCCTTCCGGTGTACTGGACGTTGACCGTCTTGACCTGGTAGCGCTCGGTGTTGGCCGCATCCTTGAAAGACACGTTCACTATGACCGGGTACTCGCCAGCAGCAAGCTGGCCCTTGGGCGAGAGCGTCAGGGTAAGCGATGCGGTGTCGTCAAGGTTGAGCGTTCCTATGAACTCGTTATCTGCGCCCGTGAATGCAAAGTTATCCGCCGTTGCCTTTGCATATACTGCACGCACGGCCACGCCGCCCGCGTTTGCAATGGTTACCTTCACTGTTGAGGACGAGTTGGCTGACAGGGCCACAGGGTCCTGGTCCGTGGTTACCAGGACTGATGCCGGCGCCTTCACAGCAAGGCCGAAAGTCTGCGAGATGGTCGGCTGCGCGTCCTTGTCAACCTTGTACGAAATCAGCAGGGTAACCGGGTAATACCCGGGGCTTGCGCTTGCGCTGGCCGCAAGGTCGAACGTGACCTGGGCTTGCCCGGTCGAGGGGATGTCCTGTATGTACGCGCGGTCGTTCGAAAGCGGCAGCAGCACTCCAGACGAGTTGACCACCATCTGCACGATGACATCCTGGACATCCGTGTTTACTATGTTTTTCAAGTTGACAGCCATCACTGTGTCGCTTCCAGAGACGATGTCGCCCTGTGTCGCCACGCTTGCAAGAAGCGCGTTGGTAAGGTCAGCCGAGTTGATTACAATCGGTATCGTTCCCACCTGGGCCTGGCCGCCGTCGATGGTCGCGTACATGTATATGTCGTACGTTCCCGCCTTGGTGGTGGACGGGACGTCGAAATTGACTGTGATCTCCCTTGCCGTTCCTACGGATAGCGTGCCAAGACTGTATTCGCCCTTGACCGTGCCGAAGGGTATGAGCACGACAAGCGCCGCGTTCCTGTACGCAGTTCCCACGTCTGTCACCGTAAACTGCAGCTTTGCGCTGTCACCGGGGTATATCTTGTCCGGGGACTGCACCAAGTTGGATATCCCAAAGGGCGAGTCCTTGAACACCGTGACTGCAGTCAGGTTGGTTGCCGCCGAGAAGGAGGCAAGAAACACCAGCATCACCGCAAGCAGCGGCACGTACTTATCCATATTCCAAAACACCTCTATTGAATGTCACTTCAGCTTCAGGTCGTGAACGGCAGGCCTTTTCGTCGGGCCGTCCGACTTTATGCTCCCGTCGCCGAGCATTATCGTGCGCTTTCCATACGTCGCCACAGCAGGCTCGTGGGTGACTATCACTACTGTCGTGCCAAGGTTCTTGGAAAGCCCGGAGATAATCTCCATGACTTCCATTCCCGACTTGGAGTCAAGGTTGCCTGTTGGCTCGTCAGCAAGCAAGAACGCCGGGTCGTTTGCAAGCGCACGCGCTATCGCAACGCGCTGCTTCTCTCCGCCCGAAAGCTCGTTTGGCTTATGGTCAGCGCGCTCGGTAAGGCCTACCTTCTTCAAAAGGTCAAGCGCGCGCTCGTGGCGCTCCGCTGCTGGCACGTTGTCAATGGCCATCGCAATCTCCACGTTCTGTATGGCCGACATGTTGGAAAGAAGGTTGAATGCCTGGAACACGAAGCCGATGTTTTCGCTCCGCACCTTTGCAAGGGCGTCGGAGCAGAGCTTGGAGACGTCCACGCCGTCAACGTAAATCTTTCCCGAGCTTGGCTTGTCCAGGCAGCCCATGAGCTGGAGCATAGTGCTTTTTCCGCTGCCTGACGGGCCCATCACTGTGACGAACTCGCCCTTTCTTACGCAGAAAGTTATGTTGCGCAGTACCGGCAGCGTCCTGTCGCCTATGCTGTATTCCTTTCCAACAGCCTCGAATTCGAGGACGCATTTGTTGTCCATTTTCTACATCCGGCCGTTTTGGCCTATAATGTTATAAACTGTAATAACCCATATGGGTATTGTGAAATAACCTGTAATAACCCATCTGGGTGGTCTTATATGAAACATTTGCGCCTTCTCGGATACGCATCGCTCATCATTGGCGGCTTCCTGGTGCTCTCCTACGCGGTGCTCGCATATTATGCTTTGTGGCAGCACGAGTTCTTCCTTGTCGCGCCGCCATCCGGCGCGAGGATAATCGCCACAACAGGCAACGGCACCACAGTCGTGGAAATGTCGCCCGTGCCGAACGAGTCACGGTTCAACGGGACCGCGAATGCCACCACCCGCTTTCCGCTTGGCGAACGGGGTGACCGGCTCTTTGTGAACGTGTCAATAGACCCCCTGTCGCAGGTGCTGTCGCCAGTTGCCCTTGGAATACTGATTATGGGCCTGTTCTTTTTGTTCAACGGCTACTCGCTGATTACCCACACGCGTAAAATTGAGCGCAAGGAGACGCGCAAGTTCGTCATATCTTCGCTGCTTACGGGTGACGAGAAGCTTTTCTATGACGAGCTTGCCAAGGCAAACGGCGAGGTCACGCAAAAGCAGCTCTCGTCCTTGACGGGCTACTCGGCGGTGAAGACCTACCGGATAATCAAGAGGCTCGAGGCGAAGAAGGTCGTGCGCTCGTTCCCGTTCGGGATGACCAACAAGATTGTGCTTGAGGAGGAAAAGTAGGCTTGCGGTCCCAACCGCACCAAAAGCCGTTAATACTCGTAGTCGCAACTAAGGACTTGCAGGGAGGCAAATTAGTATGCCATTGCGGCGGCTTCTGCGGCGGATGAAGATACTTCCGCCCAAGCCGGAAAGGGCGCGGGAAGAGGCAGGGGATGCCCAAGGCAAGGTCAAGCCCTACCCCGAGGACTTTCGGCACAAGTTCTCAGCAATGCTTACTCGGTTTTACACCAAACCCAACCAAGACGAGGAGGAAGTGGTCGAGGGCGGCCGCAAGAACTCAAAGGAAGACTAGACTTGCTTGTCATTTTCCCTTTTTGGCTGCTGTCGGCGCCTTGCGGCACATCTTCTCCAACAGCTCGAACGCCTTGAGCGCGTCCTTGCGCTCTATCACTAGGTTAGTATCGGTGTAGCACGAGTAGAGGTCTACTATGTTGATGCCGTGCTGCGCAAGCTGGTCCAACACGTACGCCATCACTCCCGGCACGTTCTCGATGCGGCTTGGCGACGTGAGCCGCAACATGCACAGGCTTCCGGCCTTCTGGATGATGTTCTCGCGGCCGAGATTGTCGATGACGTATTTTTCGTTCTCGTCGCTGGTCATTACGAGTATGACCTTCTGGCTTGCTAGGATTGAGAAAATCTCGTCATCCGCGCCGAGGCTGTTTGCGGCGGTATGCGTCTGGGGCGAGCGTTCGAACACGAGCACGCAAACGTTGGAGATGAGCGTTATCTTGGTCTGGGCCAGCACGCCCGCAATCCCGATGCTCTCGGCCTCGTAGCGCCTGCAGGCATCGCGCGAATAGCGCAGGACCGCCATCTTGAGCGCGTCCTCGCTGCCCCCGACTTTTTTCGAGAGGTTCTTCGCAATGGCCGAACAGTTCGCGATGCCAAGCCGGATAGCCTTGTTCACGTAAATGTCCGACTCGAGCTCCTCGCGCACCTTCTCCGATATCGTGCTTTCCTCATCCTTGCATTTTGCCATAGTACTTCCCCGTTCAAGTGACCGTATTTTGTCCTTTTTGTAAAAAAATGTCGTATTTATTCTTTAGTTGTTGCGACTATAAAAGAAGTGCGGTGTCGGGTATTTTCGCCTCAGGCCTGCTTTGGCTTTTTCAGCTTCTCGCGAATCCTTGCAAGCCGCTCCTCGAACGAGCGCATCTTCTCCTCGCTCACTGGCTCAGCGTTGAGCTTGTAGAGCAGGTCCATGAAGATTTTCGGGTCGGATGCATCGGCAACAGTAGCCTGCTTTACGTGCACTCCGGTCTGGTCGATGACCGTCTTGGTGTCGGAGACTGCCCGGTCGCCTCTGTCATCGGTGACGATGGACTCGCGCACGTCCACTATGGACTTGCCGTCGCTTTCGACCATCTCAACGCTCGAAGTGCCGGGAGCGAAGTTGCCGAACTTCTGCGTAACTATGCCGTCAACTGCCTTGCGCTCGGCTTTGGTGAAAATATCCTTTTGCTGGGACGCGCTTTTTGACTGCTTTGCGTTTGATTTTTTCAAGCCCATGTTAACAACTCAATAATCAGAGCAGCCAAGGAATAAAATCAAGACGCCAGCACTCACTTATTATACTGCCATCGGCACAAGAAAACTATCACACTAAACTGGTGATTTTACGATGGCGACAGAGATTTCGAAAAGGTTTTCTCAAGAACGTAAGATTTCTGACGGGGCGGAAGAATTGCCGTCAACGCTGAACAAGCCTTCATTACTTTCAAGACTATTACGCAGGAAAGACCCCGTATCCAGCAGCAATCGCCTTAAGATAATTGCTACCGGCGCAAGGGGCAAAGGCCACCCCGACGAGATGGTAGTAAATCGTTCCACGCACATTTTTGATGATCATGAAGCTGGTAAGCGTACCCTAGCAGAGTCCGAAGCGGTATTGAAGAGCAACATCGAACGCAGGCGCTATGGTAACCTCCCTAAGTGATTAGGTATGGACGTCCTCGAAGCCCAGAAGACACGTCACAGCATCCGCAAGTACCAGCAAAAGCCTGTTGAGCAGGAAAAGGTAGACAAGATCCTGGTTGCGGCGATGCAGGGCCCGTCTGCAGTGAATGAACGGCCCTGGCACTTCATCGTAATCACCGACAAGGCCGTGCTTTCCGAGATTCCCAAGGTCAGCCCCTACGCGCAGATGGTCAAGGACGCGCCGCTTGCGATAGTCGTTTGCGGGGACACGGGCACGCTCAAGATTGATGGGTTGTGGCCGCAGGACTGCGCAATCGCCTCGACCAACATCCTCCTTGCAGCGCACTCTCTCGGCTTGGGCGCGGTCTGGACAGCGGCATACCCACTTCCGGGCAGGGTGGAAGGCATCCAGAAAATCCTCGGCCTGCCAAAGACAGTAATCCCACTCTGCGTCATTCCAATTGGCTACCCCGCTGAGCAAAAGCCGGTTACCGAGCGGTTCGACAAGACGCGAGTTCACAAGGACAGGTGGTGAGCCGCCCGGCTTTGCCCGCTTTGCCTTCGCACCTCTTTTATTGGTTGCCTTGCAAGATTATTTTCGCCTTCGCCGATGGCGACTCGTTCTGTTTGCGCGATCATGGTCTAACGGTATGACGGCAGCCTTCCAAGCTGCAAGCCCGGGTTCGACTCCCGGTGATCGCACTCTGCAAAATCCTCTCAAGCTATCTTTTTATTCGCCCAATCCCTTCCAGATACTATGAACGCGCTCAGCCTGCTTGCCTTCGGCGTCCTTTTGGTCAGCTTTTTCGGGGTTTTCGCCTACAACTCGGTTCCCGGCATGGACAAGGTCACCTACGCGCCGCCGTACTTTTTCATCAAGGACGACCCTTTGAGCTACCTGAACGCGTACTTTTTCGTGCTGATGTTCTCCCTTCTCCTTTTCGGGATTGGCGCGCCGGTTGCGATGGCAATCGAGGGCGCTAAGTACGCCGTGCTCCTGTCAATCCTGCCGCTTTACGACCTGGTCTTCATCCTTCCCGAGCTGTGCGCCATGCTTGCGGCGGTCAAGCTTGGCGAGGGCGTGATGGCAGACTGGTCGGGCAAGGGCAACATATACCTCTACTGGTCCGAGGGCATCCGGCTCGCGCTGATAGGCTTTGTGCTGCTTTTGGCGCTGATGCTTGCCCGGCCATTCGTGCTCACAAGCTTCAGCTTCCTCGGCTGCCCGCTTGGCACGGCCTGCTGAAATGCTTTTTATTCCGGCCTTGACTACAACTCTTTGATGGCCGCGCCGTTCCTTCCGCTTGTCTTTTTGTTCGACGAGTTCTTCTCCGACATGTTCTTCGTCGCGCTAGTGCTTACCGGTTCGTACATCCTTTACATACTTTACATCAACTTCCGCGACCAGCCGATGATTTTCGCCATTGCGGCAATTGCGGGGGTCACGTTCCTTCTGACGAATTCCCTTATGACGATGGGGCTTGTCACGTTGTTCTTCGTGTTCGTCATGTTTGGCCAGAACCTGCAGATGATACTGTCATTCTCGGTATACCCCCTTCTTGGGATGCTGGGGTTCAACTTCACGCAGGCGGGCCCGATGCAGGAGGAGGAGGCAGCCGCAATGAGGCTGCAGCAGATAGAGCAGAAGATCCTGAAGGGCGAGGAAGTCGCTGCAGCGGAAAAAAGCCTGTACGCCGAGAGCCTCAACCAGCAGGTGGAGATGCAGCAGAAATCGCAGCAGATGCAGGCGCAGATGCTGCGCAAGAGGTAGTTTGAATTATGTTCTCACCCGTGTTTTTCGGCCTTCTTGACGACATATCCTTCTGGGGCGGCATCTTCTGGCTTGTGCTGCTGGGCCTTGTTGCGTGGTACCTTTACAACTGGGCGCAGGAGCACCTCGCGTTTTCGCCCATGCTTGCGCTCGTTGTTGCTGCCATACTGATATACTACCTTGTCATAGTCTACCCCGCGGTGGGGATAGGCATGTGGTTGTTCTCGGCGATAATGTTCTCCGGCATAATCTGGATGCTGCCAATGATAGTGCCGTTCATACCCGGCCTGGGCAAAGGCGGCCACCATTAGGGTAAGGAAAGGGTTTTCAAACATCGGGGAGTGATGATTGTTATGCTCAAGGAAAGGCACAGGACGCTGTTGAAAGTATATCATCGGATGCACAAGCACCGCCAGGAGTGGTTCTCGCCCAACGTGCGCTATGCGGCAATGATAGCCTGCGTCATAATCATCACCCTGATGTACAACTACTTTGAGGCCAACTACGCAGTCGCAATCACCGAGGCCTCCGGCAGGGTCGTGACCGTGTCCGGCCTTCTGTTCAACGCGTTCATCGCAGGCGCGGTGTTCGGCGCTGCCGTGTTCATAGTCATAGTCGAAGGCGAGTATTTCTTCGGCCTGCGAAAGAGGGTTTATGCCCAGCTTGCAGAGTCCGGCAAGGCAAGGCCTGCCGCAAGGAGGAAGCAGCGGTGATGTTCAATTTCTGGGACGACTTCGGCATCGTCGCCCTCATACTGGTGTTCTTCGGTCTTTACAACCTGCTTTCGGACGGCGTCATCAAGTCGCGCTTTCTTGCCCTCATCGTGACCATACTCGTGATTTACTTAGTGGTGGTACCCTACGACTGGTTCCGCTACCTTCTGTTCGCAGTCCTGTTCCTCGGAGGCGCGCTTGCAAAAATCAAGCCTGCCGAGTGGTTCTAGGGCAGTCGTTTTCCAAAGCGTGAGATGCGATGATTGACTTTACTAACCTCTTTCTCGTCTTCCTAATGATATTCGCAGTCAGCGCCAACAGGCTCGAGATTGCCGGCGCGATATTCATCCTCCTGCTCGTCCTTGCAAAGGACAAGGCGCTCATACTGGTGGCAATAGTCGGAGCTGCCATCGCGCTGAGCGTGCTGCTTGGCGGGGAAATCAATCCCCTAGTGGTCGGCGGCGGGTTGCTGCTCGTGCTGATAATCCTTGTAAAGGACGACCCGGCCAGCGCAGGTCCGCAGGGATATTACCCGCAAGGATGAAAGGTGGTTTCATGAACACGCTCACGTTGGTTGTCCTTGGAGTCGTCGCCTGGGTTTTCTTCCTCTCAGGCTCAAGCTTCCTTTTCCTGCTCTCTCTTGCGGTGCTTTTGCTTTACTCGCTTGTCGAAGTCGGCGGCCACGAACGCGACCATCATCACCACGAGCAGACGGGACGGAGCGGCGACCCTGGCGGCAGCGGCGCGACGATGGACAACGCAGCCGGCACCCTGGGCAACATAGTCAACGTAATCGGCGCCATCTTCGGCAAGCTCTTCGTCTGGGCGTTCAAGGGAGAGAAGAAGGCTGAAGAGAAGAAGGCCGAGTCGCAGAAGCTTGAAATCACGCTGAGGAAGCGCTAGTGCTGGCAAGCAAGATAATTGCTTAGTATGACTTCGCAAAATACGCCGTGACTTTGGCGGGTTTTTCACTCATCGAAGACGGCGCCTTGTCAGTGCAATTCTCGCCTGGGCATTGCCCTTCATTTCCCTAAGGTGCTCCTTCAGGTGCGTCTCGTAGATTTTGTCCAGCATCCCTAGGGACTGCTCTCGGAGCATGTTGCGTATGAACACGCTTGCGGGATCCGCCGCCTTTGGCGTGCTCTCTATCAGGTGCAGGCCGTTGATGTTGGCCTCAAGCACATCCAGATTGTACTTTCTCATTGCCAGGTATTTGTCGTAGCTTTTTCCAGTTTCCCCGTTTTTTGGAAGCCAGAGGAGATCCTCTTGGTCAAGCTGCCGCCTTGCGCGCGCAAGCCGAGATTTCCATTCCCTGACTATTGCAGTTTTCTTTGCCGGTATGGATTTCATAGGCCTAATGGATTACCTCAATATGACTTCGCAAAATACGCCGTGACTTTGGCCGGCTTTCCGCAGTGGCCGCACGCCTTGTGCTTTGGCTTGTGGTCGTCAAAGGAAATGAGCCGCACCGTCGCGGTGGTTTCCTTGTTAATCGTCTCCTCGCACTCGCGCTCGTCGCAGAAGCTCATTCTCACGAAGCCCTTCTTGTCCTCAAGTGCCTTCTTGAACTCCCCGTAGTCCTTTGCGTCGCTTATGCGCTCGTCGCGGGACTTCTTGGCCTTCTCGAAAAGCTGGTGCTGCATCTTCTCAAGCTCGTCCTCAACCGACTTTTCAAGGCCTTCCTTTGCAACCGAGTTCTTCTGGCCCGTGTCGCGGCGCACCATCATCACCGCGTCCTTTTCAATGTCCTTCAGGCCGATCTCAAGCCGCAGGGGCACGCCCTTGAGCTCCCACTCGTTGTACTTCCAGCCGGCTGACTTGTCGTCGCGGTCGTCAAGCTTGACTGAAATCCCGGCCGCCTTGAGCTTTGCGTAGATTCCCTCGCAGTATTTTGCGACCTTCTTTGCGTCCTCGGGCTTTGAGTATGCAATCGGGATGATTACGACCTTGAGCGGCGCGACACGCGGCGGTATGACAACTCCCTTGTCGTCTCCGTGCACCATTATCATCGCGCCGATTACGCGCGTTGACATCCCCCACGAGGCCTGCCAGGCGTACTGCTCGGTCTCGTCCTTGTCCTTGAACCGTATCCCGAACGCCTTTGCAAAGTTCTGGCCAAGGTTGTGCGAAGTGGCCGATTGCAGGGCCTTGCCATCCGGCATCAGCGCCTCGCAGGTCGTGGTGTATAGCGCGCCGGCAAACTTCTCGCCGTCGCTCTTCTTGCCGATAAGCACGGGAACCGCGAGGTATTCCTCAAGGATCTTCTTGTAAAAGCCGAGTATGAGCATGACCTCGGCATCGGCCTCCTCCTTGGTCGCGTGAACGGTGTGCCCTTCCTGCCACGGGACCTCGCGCGTGCGGATGAACGGCTTTGTCGCCTTGGTCTCCCAGCGCACTACCGTGCACCACTGGTTGAGGAGCAACGGCAAGTCGCGGTGCGAGTGTATCCATTTTGCGTAGCTTTCGTACATTATGGTCTCGGATGTGGGCCTGATTGCAAGCGGCTCGGAAAGCTCGGTGTCGCCTCCCCTGGTCACCCACGCAACTTCCGGGGTGAATCCGGCGAAGTGCTCGGCCTCCTTGGTAAGCAGGCTCTTTGGGATGAAAAGGGGAAAGAGCGCGTTCCTGTGGCCGATTGCCTTTATCATCGCGTTGAACGCTTCCTGGATGGCCTCCCAGACGCCGTACGCGTTCTCGCGAACAACCATGCAGCCCTGTATGGATGAGTAGTCCGCCATCTCGCTTTTCTGCACGACTTCGGCATACCAGTCGGAAAAATTCTTTTCCTTCGAGTTTTCAAGAGCCATTGGAGTAAGAGTCACCGTTAGTGTTGAATCCTTTTGGACTTGGAAGGAATAAAAATCAGCCGCAAACTTGGCCGCCCCGGCCGCCGCATTTTTTCAGTCCGGTTCTTATAATTTCGCTTCCAATTTGTCTTGCTAATATACTATTCCGCTTTCTTTTTGGTGATATGATTTGACGACCAAGCAAGCAGCCTCAAAGCCTATTCTTAAGATAACTCGCATCGAAAGCCTAGCTGGCGTGTTCCCTCCGCAAGTGGAAAAAAAGCCGAATAGCGTTGCCGTGATAGTAACGCACAGCAAGTCGCAAGCGCACGAGGACGGCTGCGGCGCCCTAGGCCACCTCAACCCGCACCACGCACAGCACGGGGTTGACGAGCTGTTTGCCGGGCTGGATGCGCACAGCGTTATTCCCGAAGACTATTTCGGCCTGTCCAAGGAGGAGCTGGTGGCGGTAGTACTGTCGGTCAACTTCGAGGAGAGCGCCACAGAGCGCGCAAAGAACCTTGCCAAGGCATACGACTCCAACGTTCCAGTAGTGTATGCATCGGTGGGACACGAGGATGGCTCGATGAAAGTATTTTCACAGAACCTTGAACTGCTGGACCCGAAGGGAACCATTTATGCGAGCGGGTCAATATGCTCCGATGCAAGGGTGGACCCCGCGTTTGTGGAAAAGGCGCTGCTCTGCGCAATGCAAGGCCGCACTTGCGGCATCCACAGGGAACTTGTCGCGAAAAACCCCCAGACACAGCAGCCTTCGCAAATCCTGGTCTATGGTGCGGATACTGTCCTGCCCTACAACCAAAAGGGCGAGGTCTTCAAAGTCAGCGTCAACTCGGACAACGACCTGCTCAAGCAGCTCCTGTCGATTGCATATGCAATCTCAAGTTTCGGGCCTTTCGGCCACGGGCCCAAGTCACTGTCGCGGATAACGCTCGTTGGCCTGTCGGCAAGGGCGGAGCTTGAGATACGCAAGCGCCTTGTGGGCGTCAAGGGAATAGATATAACCGACGGAAACGCAATTGCATAATTAGGGTGCTTGGGGCTTTCATGAAAAAACTCGTCCTGCTTCGCCACGGCGAAAGCGTGTGGAACAGGGAAAACCGCTTCACCGGCTGGACCGACGTCGACCTTTCGGAAAAGGGAGTGGAGGAGGCCAAGGCAGCCGGCGCTTTGCTCAAACAGAAAGGCTACTCCTTCGACATCGCCTACACTTCGGTCCTTCTCCGTGCAACGCGCACGCTTGACCTGGTCCTTTCGCAAATGGGCTTGATCGGAATTCCGATAGTCAAGTCTTGGCGGCTAAACGAGCGGCACTACGGAGCTCTGCAAGGATTAAACAAGTCCGAGATGGCTGCAAAGTACGGCGAGGCGCAGGTCAAGATTTGGCGCAGAAGCTACGACACGCGGCCTCCTGCCCTTACAAAGGACGACCCGCGCTATAATGGAAGCGACCCGCTCTACAAGGAGCTTACGCCAGGGCAGATTCCGCTTGCCGAGTGCCTTAAGGACAACGTCGCCCGCACGCTCCCCTTCTGGAAATCCGACATCGCGCCCGCAATCAGGAAAGGAAAGCGCGTCCTCATAGCGGCCCACGGCAACAGCCTGCGCGCCCTGGTGAAATACCTGGACAACGTTCCCGACTCGGAAATCACCGAGCTGAACATCCCAACAGGAATCCCGCTCGTGTACGAGCTTGACGACGAGACGCTCAAGCCGGTTAGGCACTACTACCTCGGCGACCCTGCGGCAATCGCGGCCGCGATGGAAAAAGTTGCGAGCCAGGGAAAGGCTAAGAAGTAGGTTTTTAACTTTCAATCATTCAGTTTACCTAGGTGAAGTTCTTGGAGATCAATGCAAGTATTCACAGAATTGCAAAGGGGTTGGGCGCAGAAGCAGAAGTAACCTTCAGGCCTAAAATAAATTCTTGGGTAAAGGGCGATTATTATCATGAAAAGATTGACGGGATAGAGGCGGAATCTGACCACCGGTTTTCCTTTAAGAAAGCCGAAGACGCAAAGACTTTTTTACATAAAATTGCCGCTAAACACGGCGTAGCTCCATTCGAAGGGGCGCCATGGAAGATTGCAACAGAATCAGAAGGAAAAGTGGTGAGAATCGAAGGCCTGCCGGTTTTTCTTGATGAAAGTTTGCGACGTAAGCTAGTCATACCCAAAACTGTTAAAACCGGTAAGGATTTGATACTGACCATCGCAAGCGAGTTCTCCTCAAAAACACTCAGAGCCCTGCGCGAGAAAGGCGGACTTATGCATCCCGACAATCCTGATGGAATTCCTCGGGTCTATAACCAGATATTGAATAAAGAGTTCAACAAACAAATGCGGGCCTCAAAATAGTGGTTTTCGAGGCTCCTTTTTTTATTTCCCGAACTTCCTGTCCGTCGAGTCGTAGAACGCTACCGCGTCCTCGAAATCGGCCTTGGAAAATTCCGGCCAGAGCTTGGGCGAGAAGAAGAGCTCGGAGTAGACCGTCTGCCAGGGCATCATCCCCGAAAGCCTGTGCGAGTCGCCGGTGCGGATGAGAAGGTCGGGAGATTCGCGCAGGTAAAGGTATTTTTCGAATTCGGATTCGGTAAGCGAGTTGGCGCGTACCTTGTCGGATGCGATGTCCGCTGCAAGCCTCTGGGCAGCATTCAGGAGTTCGTCGCGTCCGCTGTAGGCAATCCCCATGTTGAGTGCAAGCCCGCCCCGGCGCTCGGGGTACATGTCCTCGACCTTTGCAAACATGCGGTTAAGCTCGTCCGGGAGCAGCTCGCGCTTTCCAAAGAACTTGACCGTGACCTCGTTGTCCTTGTAAACCTTGGAGTCGAGCACGCGCTGGGCGTGCGACTTCATGAGTCGAAAGAGAAGCGAAAGCTCGTCAGAGGAGCGCTTCGAGAAGTTGTCAAGCGAGAGCGCCCAGTAAGTCAGCGTCTTTATGCCAGAGTCGCCGCACCAGTGGATTACGTCCTCGGACTTACGAAAGCCCGCAAGGTAGGCCTGCTCTACTGCAATGTTGTTCTTTTGCGCGTAGCGCCGGTTCCCGTCAGGGATGATTGCCAGGCTTGAAAGTGTCTTGTGCATCAGTATTGCCCTTGCTTTCCGGCGATATGCTGATTAACCGGTACCATAGCTATTATTTCATATGGCTAAAATATTTATTGGAAAGGCGAAAAAGGGCCAAAAGTCGTTCCAAACAGATGTTGCGGACTCCATATATGCCCGGGCATTGGGCATAATGTGGCAGGGCACGCCCCTTCGCAAGCCATTCAACAGGCCGCTTTTCTTTGCGTTCAAACGCGAGGCAACCGGCTTAAACTCAACCCACTCGCTATTTTGCTTCGTGCCCTACGACGCGATCTTTGTGGGCTCCGACTGGAAGGTCACCGAAGTGATGGCCTCCATTCCCGGGTGGCTGTTCTGGATTGTCCCAAGAAGGCCGTTCAAGTATCTTATAGAGATGCCGGCTGGGTGGGCAAAAAAATACGGCCTGAAGCCCGGAATCGAGGTTTCATTGAGGCAATAGGCACATGGCGTTGCGGGCAGAGAAGTATTTGTACGCCTAGCGGCTAGCGCAATAGTGCTTCTTGTGCGGCGGAAAGTGCGCCTTGCAGCTGCGGCAGTAGTGCATTTTCTTGAGCGGCTTGCCGTAGTTTGAGCAGACTATTATCTTGCAGTTCGTGTGGCCCTTGCCGTGCGCTTCCTTGGTGACCAGGCCGAGGCAGTTGCCCGTGCAGACGTAGTAGACCGCAGGCTCGAAGAACAGCCTCTTTTGCATCCGGCGCAGCGGCACGGAGTGGGCCAGCATCCTTACGGGCTTGTGGCCAGGCTCGCGCTTTTGCGCGGCGCCGGCAGCCTTCGTCTTTTTCATAACATCAAAACAACGGATTTTCTTAGTCTGCAAGGCAGACGAAGCCGTACAGCAGCACTTCAAGGCCGACAAAGAGTGCGGCGCGGTACGCGTCATAGCCGCCCATGCCGTATCCGACCAGTGTGCCGCCTATGAGCATGACCATCAGGCCCTTTACCTTCGGGAAGACGTTCATCCTCCTTGTTGGTTGCACTTCGTAGTTGACCGGTATTGCGCCTCGCTGCCTTGCAGCGGCCTTTTGCGGAGCCTTTGCCAAATGTCCATCACCACTCTGCTTGTAGGGCTCATTCTGGCCCCGAAGGGTTACTTTTTCGGCGTTTAAGTCTTTTTGCATCCGCCTGCATTCTGGTTGGTATGCAATGATGCGGGTTCAATAGAACCCGGCCAAAAACAACCGGTTTAAATATCACCTCGCAAGACTATTCTTTCTGCGGCCAGTTGGTCGGGCGCTATTTGGGGCCGCGCACAGTTTAAACAAGATTTTCCAGACACCTGAATATTGGAGGTAGGTCATTTTGGACGGACATGAACATGAGCATAGTCATCCGCAAGAGCATCATCCGCAGTACCACAGCAGCTACGGCCACGCGGGAGGAAAGAAATTGTCGCCAGCGGCAATCTGCGCGATAGTGGCGTTCGTGTGCCTCGTAGTCGGTTATTTTGCGCACGGAGCTTTGAACCCGGCAACTGCCTGCCCTGCAGGCAACTCGACGTCCGGCGTGTGCAGCGTGCCAACTGCAACATCCGGCCTTACTGCGGCACAGCTTGCGAAGCTTAAGACGGATATGAGTGATTACCTGACAACCGTTGTTGCAATAAACGGCGCGCCAGAAGGCGTGACTGTCGTGGTTAGGAACATCACCCAGGACGGCGGCATGTACAAGGCAGGCTACGACATAATGCAGAACGGCACAGTCGCGCAGTCCGGCTCAGGCTATGTCACTTTAGACGGCAAGCGCCTCTTCATTGGAAGTTACATGGACCTTACCGTGCCTCTTGTGATGCCTACGCCGAAGCCCGCTGTCAGCATAAACGTCACCGGAAGGCCCTACAGGGGAGCGGACAACGCAACAGTGACGATTGTGGAGTTCTCGGACTTCCAGTGCCCGTACTGCAAGGTGGCAGCGGCCAACCTCGACACGGTGTTTGCGAACTACAACGGTAGCGTAAAGTACTACCTGCTAGACTTCCCGCTCTCGTTCCACGTGAACGCGGAGAAGGCCTCGGAAGCTTTTGAGTGCGCGATGCTCCAGGACCAGAACAAGGGCTGGGCCATGTTCGACACGCTCTTCTCAAAAGGCTCGGGCGACGGCACCGGGCTTGCTGTAGCTGACCTGAAGGCCTACGCGCAGAACCTGTCGCTTGACACGGCCAAGTTCAACAAGTGCCTTGACGAAAACCAGACTGCGGCAAAGGTCGCAGCTGACGAGGCGTACGGGGAATCCGTGGGCGTGTCCGGCACACCGACCTTCTTCGTCAACGGCGTTGAGGCAGTCGGCGGCCCGGCGATGCAGTCCGCAGTAGAGGCAATACTGAAGTAGGCGTTCCAGCCTATTTCCCCCTTTTTTCTTTTTCTTCTTCTTTTTATTTCCCAAACTCACTAATCTTGCTTACTCCTAACCGTAACCGGGTTTGATTCTATGGATTCGATAACAATCCTTGTCCTTGGCCTTGTGCAGGGGATTACCGAGTGGGTGCCGATAAGCTCCAAGACGCAGGTGAGCCTCGCCTGGCTGAAGGTATTCAACGGCGACCCAAGCTCGCTTGTTCCCATACTCCTTTACGTGCACATAGGCACGCTCCTTGCGGCCATCATATACTTCCGCAAGGAACTCCTTGAAATAGCGCAGTCCAAGCTTAAGAGGCCCCTTGCAATCTCAACGTATTCCAAAGGCAAGGCCGGCTTCCTCCTGACTGCAGTCATCCTTACTGGAGTCATCGGCTTTCCGCTTCTTTACATTGAGAAAAAGTTCTTCCCAACTCTCGACTCCAGCGTCATCTTTGCCCTGATGGGCGCGGGGCTCGTGCTCACCGGCTTCTTACTCCTGAGCCAGAAAGGCGCGAAGGAGCGCAGAAAGGAGACCGTTACTTGGAAGGACGGCATACTCACAGGAGTGCTGCAGGGGCTGAGCGTGCTTCCCGGAGTGTCGCGATCGGGCACAAGCACAACCGGCCTGATTTGGCGCGGCTTCTCAAGCGAGGACAGCTTCCACCTCAGTTTCCTTCTCAGCATCCCGACAGTAATCTGCGCCGAGCTCGTGTTCTACCTAAACGGCGAGGTTGCCGCATTCCCAATCGCCGATGGCATCCTGCTTGCGGCATCAAGCTTCGTGTTCGGCTACCTTACGCTCGGCGCCTTGCTCAAGCTGATGAAGCGGTTCAACGTAGCATACGTGGCCATTGCAATGGGTTTGGTGATGGTTGCCGCGTGGATGCTTGGCGCAGGCTGAGCGACTTTAGCGCCGAAACGACAAGATGGTGTTCATTATGCCCGCATTCTACCGCCTTGTTGACGGGACCATTGAAATCGACGGGGTCCGCATGCACCAGACCGCCAGGAAGACGCCAGTGCAGGACTCGCAGGACAAGGTTCGCGCGCTCGGAGTCACCGCAGGCAGCCGTGTCCTTGACGTATGCACCGGCCTTGGCTATTCGGCCATAGCATCCAGCCGGCGGGGCGCGAAAGTGACCACGCTCGAGGTCGACGGGAATGTTTTGGAGCTTGCAAAAACCAACAAGGACTCTGCAGAACTTTTCTCAAGCCCGAACATCGCAATCAAGATAGGCGACGCGTTCGAGTCCATCGACGGTTTTGGCGATGGTTCCTTCGACTTTGTCCTGCATGACCCGCCGCGCTTCTCCTTCGCAGGCGAACTCTACTCGCTGGCGTTCTACAGGAAGCTCTTCCGCGTCCTGCGCAGGGGCGGCAAGATGTTCCACTATACTGGAAACCCGGGAGCAAAAAGCGGGAAAAAGATGACCAAGGGATTCAAGCAGAGGTTAGTGGAAGCAGGCTTTGTTGGAGTCCAATGGCAAGAGGACTTGCAGGGTTTCCTGTGCAGGAAGCCCTGATAGGAAACGGCCAGGACTGCAGTGTGCCTCTTCTTACTCAATCAGCTTCTTCTGCTTCTTTGAGTCCCGCTTTTCCTCGTCCTTAAGGTATATGTGATATGTTGTGAACGGAATCTCGATTCCCGCCTTGGCAAAGCCCTTGAGGATTTCCTCGCGCACCTCGCTTGCGACAAGCTCGGTCTCGAAGTAGTTGTTGACCTCGTACAGTGCCTTGAACTCGAGTGCGGAGTCGCCGAACTTCTCAAGCCGAACGACCGGTTCGCTCTTTGCAATCTTCGGGTCGCGTTTTTGAACTGCATAGACCGCTTCCTTTATGACTTTCTTGACCTTCGCAACGTCCGAGCCGTACTTGACGCCCACAGTGACCGACGCGCCCTTCCAGTTGTTCTGGATTCCGCGCGAGAAGTTGACTATGCTCGTTGAGATGATCTTCTCATTGGGCACGAAATAGGTGTAGTTGCCGCGAGTCCGTATGCGCGTCATCCTCCAGCCTATTTCCTCGACAAACCCCTTGACTACCGCGTTCTCGTCCTCGAGCGCGATGAACTCGCCGCCCCGGATTGGGTGGTCGGACAGGAGGTAGAAGCCCGCAAAGAAGCTTGAGAGCGTGCTCTGGAGGGCGAGGGCAACTGCCAGGCCGCCGATGCCAAGCGCGGTCACAAGCGGGGTGATTTCAATCCCGAATCGCTGGAGGATGATGATGAGCGTAATCAGGTAAATGAGTATTCGGGAGAGCCAACGGAGAATCGGGATGATGTCCTTGTTTATCTTCAGCTGGGACTTGTACTTTGGGTCTACCGAGTACTCCTGCACGTACCACGCGATGACCGCGTTGACTATCCTTGACAAAAGGTGGCCCGTCCACAGTATGAGCACCGACTGGAACCAGAAGCCGAAGTCGTGGCCGTAGAACAGCGAGCTGCCCACAAGCGGGTCTATCATGAAGTAGAGTCCGAGAAGAATGCCCAGCATCCTGACCGGCTCCTCAAGAGCATCTACGATGCGGTCGTCAAGGGTTGTCTTGGTCTTGAGTATGAACGGCTTTATGACCCGGTTGAGTATTACCAGGAACACTTCAGCTGCAACGACCAGGCCGATGAGTGGAAGAATAATGTTGAACAGGACGCCGATGTTCTCAAACATCAAAAACCAACCCCTAAACTCAGAACGATTACTTGCCTATCCGGTAGGCTTTTTCCTCTATTAAATCGTCCGGTGCCCGCAAGTCCCGTAAGCCAATCTTTTTATTTTTTCTTCGCGCCTTATGCTATGCTTGTATTTAAGGGGCTATAGGCCTAAGCCGGCCAAAACCGGCCAAAACATAGACCTTTTTGTAAAATAACGGCATTTATTCGAGGTGGAACAGTATATGGCAAACATCCAACAGTCACAGGGTCCCCTTCCTGAGGGCAGCACACGCATACTCGGCAGGGACGCACAGCGCACCAACATCGCAGTGGCATATGCCGTTGCGCAGGCGATAAAATCAACCCTCGGCCCGCGGGGAATGGACAAGATGCTCGTTGACGAGATGGGCGACATCGTAATCACCAACGACGGCGCGACCATACTCAAGGAGATGAACGTCGAGCACCCGGCAGCAAAGATGATGGTCGAGATTGCAAAGACCCAGGATGAGGAAGTCGGAGACGGTACCACAACCGCGGTAGTCATCGCAGGCGAGCTCTTCAAGAAGGCGGCAGAACTGATAGACCAGGACGTGCACTCGTCAATCATCATCCGCGGGTACAAGCACGCGGCAAGCGAGGCAATCAAGGTCCTTGACACCATAAGCGAGCCGGTCACCATCAAGGACACCACAAAGCTCGAGGAAATCGCCCAGATTTCGATGGGCTCCAAGGCAGTGAGCATGGGCGACGTGAACAAGCCCCTCGCAAAGCTCGTAGTCGAGGCGGTATCCAAGGTTGCGGACACCCACAACGGGAAGATTACCGTAGACAAGGACTTCATCAAGATTGAAAAGAAGCAGGGCGGCGAGGTAAGCGGCACATCGTTAATCAACGGCGTGCTCGTAGACAAGGAAATCGTGCACCCGGGAATGCCCAAGAAGGTCGAGAACGCAAAAATAGCCCTCATTGACACGGCACTCGAAATCGAGAAGACCGAGACCGACGCGCGCATCAACATCAACTCACCCGAGCAGATGACCGCGTTCCTCGCGCAGGAGGAGAAGATGCTCCGCGAGATGGTGGACAAGGTCGCAAAGAGCGGAGCCAGCGTGCTCTTCTGCCAGAAGGGAATCGACGACGTGGCGCAGCACTTCCTATCAAAGAAGGGGATTATGGCCTGCAGGCGCGTCAAGAAGTCCGACATGGAGAAGCTCTCGCGCGCAACAGGCGGCAGGGTTGTAACCACGCTTGACGACCTTTCCGCATCCGACCTCGGAAAGGCAGGAAACGTAGAGGAGCGCAAGATTTCAGGCGAGCAGATGACTTTCGTCGAGAACTGCAAGGAGCCCAAGGCAGTCACAATACTGATCCGCGGAGGCACCTCGCACGTGGTTGACGAGGCCGAACGCGCGTTTGTGGACGCAATCGGCGCGGTAAGCGCTGCTATGATTGACGGAAAGTACGTCTACGGCGGAGGGAGCGCGGAGATGGAGCTCTCGCTTGCACTCAAGAAGAAAGCCATGACAATCGGGGGCCGCGAGCAGCTCGCAATCGAGGCTTTTGCAGAGGCGCTTGAGGTCATACCGCGCACGCTTGCAGAAAGCTGCGGCCTTGACCCGATTGACACCATCGTTGACCTTCGCAGCAAGCACGAGAAGGGCGGCAAGAGCATCGGAGTGGACGTCAACGCCACCAAGGTCGCTGACATGAAGCCCCTGCTAGTAATCGAGCCGATGCGCGTCAAGCGCCAGGCGCTCCAGTCCGCAAGCGAAGTCTGCGAGATGATACTGCGCATCGACGACATCATCGCAAGCCGCGGAAAGCCCCAGATGCCGCAAGGCGGCCCGGGCGGCATGGGAATGGGCGACATGGACTAAAAGGCCTAGCGCCTTTTTTCATCCATTTTCTTCTTTTCATTTTTTTCGATTTTTTTTCTTCGAATCTTTTTTTTCGGGTTTGCCAGATTTTTCAATCTCCCGATTCCATCTGTTTTTTATTCCGCCCCTGAGTTCTCCCTACGGGGGTAGTTTCCATGCAAACAGTCACCTATTCAGTGCTCTGGTCGGACAAAGCGTCCAGGCTCGAGCTTTTCGTGCGCCTAGTTTATGGACTCCCGTTCGCAGTCATAATGTTCGTGCTCTTTCACATCTTAGGCCTGTTCACTCTCGCCCTGCCATTTGTCGCCCAGGCCTTGACCATACTGGTTTCGCGAAGGCGCAGCGAGTCAATAGCGCGCTTCTTCCACCGTTACTACCTTGACTACATCTTCCAGTACTTCGCATACTACCTTTTGCTTACTGACGAGCGGCCGGCAATAGTGCCCGGCGACCCGATGCGCAGGGTCAAGGTGTACTACTCGTTCAAGCCCCTTGCCTTGAGGCGCGAGCTTTTCGTGCGCATCCTCTACGCAATAGCATTCCAGGTAATCGGTGCGATAATCGGCGTGGTCGCGTTCGTTTCGCTTGCGGTGCAGGCGGTAATAGTGCTATTTACCGGACGGCGCAACAGGACCATCTGGGAGTTCGAGTATATGTACGGAAGGTTCCTTACGTCCTACTCGTACTACCTTGGCCTAGAGACCGACGAGCGGCCGCCGTTGCTTCCGCACTAAGAATTACGGTTCCAGGAAAGAGAATTTCTCCGGGTTCCTTGCGAAGCTGTCGTAGATTACCGAGACCTTGTCAAGCCGGAGGCTGATTGTCGGCGAGTAGTCCTTTGCCTTGATTTTTGAAAGCGGCGGCAGTTCGGCAAACCTCTCGTTTGCAACCGTCTTCTCGCCCGCAAGCTCAAAATAGGGCGCGCCGGCCATCTTCCCAACAGGGCCGTAGAGGCTCTTGAACTTCCACTCAACGATGTTGTTCGTGACGAGCACGCGCTTTGTCGGGTTAATCATGACGTGGCCGTAGTCCGGCGGCACGAACACCCTGTCGCCTGCAACGGCCTCGATGAGGATTGCGTCCTGTATGCGGTCGTCAACGTCCTTTCCGGCAATCCTCCTGCGCTTGAAAATAAGGAAGTGCGCTGCGCCGTACATCACCTCGTAAAGCTCCGGAAAGCTCACGCCCTTTCGCGAAAGCTCGTGGTAGTGCCCGACAGTCTTTACATACTCCTTGCCAAGCATTGCAGGCGGGATTACCGTCACGTCGTAGCGCCTGCGGTACTTTGAAAGCGTCCTCTCATCCTCCGCCTTGTGCACGTTGCGGTGCATGTAGTAGAGAACCTTCGACTTTTCCGCCTCGCTTGCAAGCGCGGCCCTTGCATAGTTCGCATCCGCAAGCACTTCCGCCATGTCCCCAACAGTGCGGACGGCGGGTTCGAGTCTTTCGCCTTCGACTGTGAGCCAGTTTTCCCGTTCGTCCCATTCCATCGGCAGCGAGCCGTTCCGTATCTTCATAGTGCACAACCTTAGTAGCAAAGCGAAGCGGCGAATAAAACGTTTTTGAATCGGTTGGGTAAGATGAGCGGGCCCGGTGGGATTTGGACCCACGACCTACGGCTTAGAAGGCAGTCGCTCTGTCCAGGCTGAGCTACGGGCCCTTTTTGGTAAATTGATATTCCGCTTCAGGCTTATATTTGCGATTTGTCCGGCAGGCTGCGGCGCCGCAATTCAATTAGAAGGAAAATAAAGCTTGCCACCCAGAATTATTACGCTGATTTTGGGGGATTGGGGTAGCCTGGCATCCTACCAGGTTCGGGACCTGGTGACCTGAGTTCGAATCTCAGATCCCCCACTATCATTTTAATCGGCATTCACTGGTGTAATACTATGGCAATGCGCTCGCACTATGCAAAACAGGTCACTCCCGAGATGGATGGAAAGCAGGTCCAGCTTGCAGGCTGGGTGCACGAAATCCGCGACCTTGGCGGGCTCAAGTTCATCCTCCTGCGCGACAAGACCGGGATAGTCCAGCTTACCATAAAGAAAAAGGAAGTCGACCCCGCGCTAGTAGGGATTGTTGAAAAATTCGTCAAGGAAGTCAGCATACTCTGCACCGGAACCGTGAAGGCATCCAAGATTGCGCCGCGCGGGTTTGAGATTATTCCCAAGGAAATAACCGTGGTGGGCGAAGTCCACGGCACCGTGCCGTTCGAAGTCACGGGCAAGGTCCCTGCTGACCTGGACGTGCGGCTTGACAAGCGCTTCATCGACCTGCGCCGCATCGAGACTACTGCAGTATTCAAAATCAGGAGCCAGGCAATGCGCGGTTTCCGCGAGAAGCTCGACGAGCTGGAGTTCCAGGAAATCACCCCGACTTGCCTCGTGTCCTCAAGCACCGAGGGCGGCACCGACCTTTTTCCCGTAGTATATTTTGATAAGGAGGCCTTCCTTGCGCAGAGCCCCCAGCTTTACAAGCAGATTGCGGTAATGGGCGGTATGGACAAAGTCTACATGATAACGCCCGTTTTCCGCGCAGAGAAGCACAACACCCAGTTCCACCTGAACGAGATAACGCAGATGGACATCGAGATGGGCTTTGCAACCCACGACGAGGCAATCAGCGTCCTTGAGCAGGTGTTCATCAACATACTCAAGCGCGTCACCGAGCATTGTGGCGAGGAGCTCGAGCTTCTGGGCTCGAAGATAACCGTCCCAAAGTCAGTCCCGCGCTTTACCTACTCGCAAATAGTGGACAAGTTGAACGCCAAGGGCTACCCGATTGCCTGGGGAGATGACTTTTCCAAGGAGCAGGAAAAGGAGATGCCAGCACTCCTCGGCTCGGAAGCGTTCTTCATCACCGAGTGGCCAACCGCAATCCGCGCGTTCTACTCGATGCCGCACCCGGACAAGCCCGAAATATGCTACGCTTTTGACCTGATGTACAAGGGAGTCGAGCTCTCGTCAGGAGCGCAGCGCATCCACCAGCCCGACCTTCTAATCAAGCAGCTCAAGGCAAAGGGCCTGCGGCCGTCCGCGTTCGAAGCCTACATCGACGCGTTCCGCTACGGCTCAATACCCCACGCGGGCTGGTCAATCGGCGCCGAGCGGCTTACGATGAAGCTTGCAAACCGCGACAACATCCGCGAGTGCGCAATGTTCCCGCGCGACAGGCACAGGCTGACGCCCTGATTATTGCGAATGATGCCAGATGGTTTTCAAGAAAGAGACGCTGCTGTCCGTGCAAAACCCCGTGTTTGGTCCGGTAACTGTCGTGTCCAAACGCATAGATACGTCCAGCCACAGCGCTTCCAATGACCGGTGCATCGCACTTTTGGACGGCAAGCGAAAGCAGCTTGGAAACGTGGTTTACAACGTCCGCCCGGACCATATTTACATATACAACATAGGTGCAAGCCAAAAGAAAGCCGGCGTGGGCGGCGCCATAAGCGCAATAATTGCGCACTATGAGAAAAAGCCGGTCGAGTTGGTCGCCGAGTCGGAGCTGAACCGCAAGATTTTCGGGCACATGGGTTTCAAGTACCTTGAAACCGTGCAACTTAAGGGACGAAAAGGCTATAGGATGCGCCTGCCCCTAGATTCCGGTTTGGAACTTCGGGATATTGAGCGCAAGCTTTCCAAGATGGGCATTCCTAAAGCGGATTGATTTGGCAGGTGCTTTCTTTCTTTACATCCCCGCAAGTGCCGTCCCTTCGATGAACGCGCCTGCCGCGAGGAAGAGCAGGCCCCAGGCTGCGAGCTTGGTCACGTCGTAGATGATGACCAGGAACTCCGGGTCCCTGTATTTCTTGTGCAAGAGCGACGCGCTGAGTATCCCGCCCGCAATGGCAACGCACAGGTACGCCAAGAGCTCGAACGTCCCGTGCGGGAGCAGGTTGAGTACGCCGCTCCCAAGGCCGCTCCAAATCGTGAACTTTGCAGGGTCGTTCCGCACAAGCTCGCAGGCCATGTTTCCAAGGAACACGCCGAGTATCGACGCGTTCCAGTCAATGATGAAAACCGTTCCCGCGCCGTATAGCAGCGAGCCCACGAGCAGGATGAGGAACACCTTGAGGTTGTTGGTGAAAATGAACTCGAACGCGCCTGCAATGTCGCCAAGGTAGAGCGTCTGCACCGCGTGGCCTGACACTGCCGAGCTTATCTTCCCAAGCTCGGCTGACTGCTGGCTGAACAGCACCGCTGTCTCGGAACTGGGCATGACGATGAAGTAGAACGTGAACGCGGCCATCACGCCGACAAAATACGCAAAAAGCACCATCACTACGGGCAGGTACCGCGTGAGCGTGCCTTTCTTGTTGTTATAGTCGTAGCTGGTCTCCTTGTCAAAGATGCTCGTAAGGAGCGTGACCGACGGTATGGCAACAAGGGCGACAATCAGCATGCTGGTGGATTCCTTGATGAGGTAGCCTGCGGAGAACACGGCGACTGTCACGAAGACGAACGAGAGTATCGCAACAGCCCAGGGGTTTGCGGAAGCCCTGTCCGGGTCAATGATTGCTTCGAGGACCATGTCGAGTCAAAAGCCTTTAGTCCTCAAAAGGTTTTATATCTACAAGACACAATGAAAATTCTTGTAATTTGGCGGCGTGATGTTATGGACGAGGATGTGTCAAAAAGCGCTTACATTGAAGGCAGGCTCAAAGGGCTCAACGAGCTCGTGGGCATACTCAAAGAGTCGATGGACTCGGCGGACGCCCTGTCATCAACCGCAATCAACAAGACCATAGTCAACCACATAGCGCGCGAAGTCGATTCCATAGTCTCAGACCTTGCGGAAAGCCACGGCGAGCACCCCGCGCTGGCAGAAGCCCAGTCCGCGCAAAAGGGCATCGCAAAGGCCGCTTCCTCCCCAAAGGAAATCACCATCCCGATGATGAAAAAGCAGGTCGACGCTGCTGACGAGCTGATGCGCAACCTGTCCGAGTTCAAGCAGTCCCACGACCGCGGCTACCCCCTTGACGAGGCAGCAGAGGACGCGGAGAAATAGGCCCGCAAGCCGTTTGCCCCAAGGGCCGGCCATCCTGCAAGCAATTAAATTGCTTGGGTTGCAAGATAATATCCTCAGTAATAGCTGTTTTTACAACCCCAAGAAGGGGCTCGGTTTCACAACTAAGGTGTTCGATTTTTGGATAAAAGCAAGCTCGTAGTCCCCGGCCAGCAGATTGCCGTAAGCGAAGAAGGCGAGGCGTCAACCGGTGCAATGGAGTCCGACGGCGCAGTCTACGCGACAGTGGCGGGAAACGTCATCGTCGACCCGCAGACTTACGCAATCTCAGTCAAGTCTTCAAGGAGCCTCGTGCCCCTGCGCGAAGGCGACATAGTCAATGGTCTCGTCCACGACATCTACGACACAGTCGCCCTCATAGAGTTCGAGCCTATCAAAACCAACAGCGAGCGCAAGTCCTACACCAACCGCTTTGCGTACCTCCGCATCTCCGAAGTTGACAAGGGCTACGTGGAGAACTTCCGAGACGTGCTCCGCATTGGCGATGTGATTGTTGCACGCGTCCGCGAGATAAAGCCTCTTGGCATCTACCTTTCCATCATGGACTCCAGCCTCGGCGTCGTAAAGGCCCGGTGCTCGGCTTGCCGCCGCGAGCTGAAAAACACCGGCAGGATAATGGAGTGCCCCAACTGCAGAAACCGCGAGACTCGGAAGATGGCTATTACCGCTTCAAGGATGTGAGAAAATAATGAACGTTCAGATAATCAAGGAAGAGAAGGATTTTATCGAAGTCAAGCTTGCAGGCGAGGACCTGGGGCTTGCGAACATGGTCGCGCAGGAGCTGGTCTCAAGCGGCGCAGCCGAGTTCGCATACGCTGCCCTTGACCACCCGATTACCGCAAACCCGGTGATTCGCGTGCGCGCAAAGGATGCGCAGAAGGAAATTGCAAAGGCTGCGGCTGCATGCGCAAAGAAGCTCGACGCGCTTTTGGTGCCGTCAGGAAAGTCCAAGAAGAAGGAGTGAATCTTTTTCTTTCCAATTCTTTTTTTCATCATCGTTTTCATTTTCTTTTTTCCCTCTTGTTTCCTTTCCATTTATTAGTGCGCAGTCACTAATCGTTGGCGTGGTGCGAATATGAAGCGGCGCAACAGGCACAGGAACAACGATGATGTCGAACACGACGCCAAGCCTGCGGAATCGCCACGCAAGAACGGTCCCCTCTCGCAGGCCGTGCCTTTCTTTACGCAAGGCTGGGGCGCGTACCTGATTCCGCTCATCCTGATTGCACTTTATTACCCGCTTGAGCTTGCGCCATACTCCGCCATTCTTGGCCTTTTGTGCTTTTTCTCAATGGCCTACATCATAATTGCCGACATCCTTCCGACCAAGGCCGAGACCAAGAACGTGTCAGCGCCCCTTTGGGAGCTTGCAAAGACCCTCGCACTTGCCATTGCCGCGTGGATAATAATATGCATCGTGCTCCAGACGTCAAAGCCCCTGAACGTGGTGACCTCGTGCAGCATGCTTCCGGTCCTCCACCGAGGCGACCTAGTTTTCCTGCAGGGCGGGCAGGTTAACGCGCCAACAGCGCAAATCACTTCCTCGCTCAAGGCAGCCGACATCACGTATGCAAACTGCACTGTCAACTTCTTCAACGGCTCAAAAGCAACCGTGCCCTGCGTGAGCTCGATTCGCGCAGGCCCAGCGGATTACCCGGCGCGGACGCAGAACGACATCATAATCTACGACGCCGAGCCAGCCGGTTATGGCGCCATAATTCACCGCTCCGTCCTCTGGCTTTCCGCAGCAAACCAGTCCTACCTCCTTACCAAGGGCGACAACAACGCCGTGCTTGACCAGCAGTCGGGCATCAGCCCGGTTACTACCGACCGCATAAATGGCAAGGTCATACTTTCAGTCCCCGCAATAGGCTACCTGAAGGTGTTCCTCTTTGCCGGGTTCGACTTCCTAATCCGGCTGCCAACAGGCGACATAGGCTATGCAATGTCCGCATTCGACGCTCCGGCAGGGTGCGATTACGTGCTTTCCTAGGCCCGTTGCCAAACGCTCCCTTCCGGCAGTCTCTTTTTTAATGCTTTAAATCCTCTTTTATCTCTGCAAGAAAAGGCATACAACGGGCGAAATGGCAGTTTGGCCCAACGTGCATTTTTCCAAGGGGGATTTCAATGGAGCTTGTTTTGGAAGACGCCAGGTTCTTCAAGTCGTGCATCGACGCAATAGTCAACCTAGTGGACGAGGGCTCGTTCGAGGTGTCAAAGTCAGGCCTGCACCTGCGCACCATGGACCCGTCGCAGATTGCGATGGTCGACTTTGCGATGGGAGGCGACGCCTTCAAGAAGATCCAGGTCGACGGCTCGGCCAGTCTTGGCATCAACCTAATAGACCTTTCAAAGATACTCTCACGCTCGCGCTCCTCGGAGAAGCTCTCGCTGGTTCTTGATGAGAAGGAGGCAAACAAGCTCTCGCTTGAGTTTGCAGGCGTAAACAAGAGGACGTTCAAGCTCCCTCTCCTGGACCTTGCGGTGTCATCGCCAAAGGAGCCCAAGATACCGTTCGACTCGCACGTGAAGATGCGCGGAGGCGCGTTCAAGGAGCTGCTCAAGGACGCATCGCTCCTTTCATCGCATGTCTCGCTTGAAGTCGCAGCTGACAGGTTCACCCTTGAGGCCCACGGCGACTCGGGCGACCTCAAGGCAGAGACCGAAAAAGGCTCCGCTGACCTTGTCGAGCTCAAGTCCGGCACAAAGGCCCGCGCGATGTTCCCATTCGAGTACCTTGACGACATGACCCGCGCCTGTCCGGATGACGAGACCATCACGCTCGAGCTCAAGTCCGACGCGCCCCTCCGGCTTTCGTACTCAATCGGCCAGGCCAAGCTCGCGTACTACCTTGCGCCGCGAGTCGAGACCGTCTAGGTGCATGCGCACCCGGGAAGGGACTGAAATGGCAGCCAGCGGCTTTGCAAAGAAATTCAAAGGCCTATTCTCGGGAATAACCGGCAACGTGTGGATACTCGGCGTGGTGAGCATGCTCACCGACGTGGCAAGCGAAATGATATTCGCGGTCCTGCCAGTATACCTTTCCTCGGTCCTCGGTCTCAGCACAGCCGTAATCGGCCTGATTGAGGGCTTTGCCGAGGCGTCGTCCAACCTTTCTCGCATGGCCTCGGGCATAGTCTCCGACGCGATAAAGAAGCAGAAGAACGTGGTCATATTCGGCTACGCGTTGTCCTCCTTTTCCAAGCCGCTCTTCGGCTTTGCAACATCCGCGCCTGTAATGTTCGTGGTCCGGGTTGCGGACCGAATGGGCAAGGGAATCCGGGACGCTCCCCGCGACGCCTTGATTGCGGACTCCACCAAGACCAAAAAGAGGGGCGCTGCATTCGGCCTGCACCGCTCGATGGACAAGGTCGGCGCAGTAGTCGGCCCGCTTATTGCAATCGTGCTGCTTCCACTGATGGCATACAACTACCGCGACTTCTTCCTGCTCTCGATAATTCCCGGCCTGCTCTCGCTCGGAGTATTGTACTTCTACATCCGCGAGCCTGCCAAGAAACGCTTGGAGGCCGCGAAGGCCAAGGGAAAGATGAACCTCAACTGGAATCTCTTCCACCCCCACCTTTCGCCCGAGTTCCGCAAGGCCCTTGCCATCGCGCTCGTATTCGCCCTCGGAAACTTCAGTTTCGTCTTTCTGATGCTGCGGCTTGTTGACTTCGGCATTGCTGCTGCACTGATTCCCGTTGCCTATCTTGCATCGAACCTAGTCTACATGCTCTCGGCAACTCCGATAGGCTTCCTGTCCGACAAGATCGGCCGCAAGAGCATACTCGCAGCCGGGTACTCCATTTTCTGCATCCTCTGCATAATCGCGGCGATGGGCGGCGGCCTGGAGGCCGGGTGGCTGTTGATAATCCTATACGGCCTGTTCACGGCGACTGTTGAGACCATGCAGCGCGCGTTCGTGGTTGACATAGTCGGCAAGGAAAGGCGCGCAACCGCGCTTGGGACGTACTTCGGCACCGTGGGCCTCATAACGTTCTTTGCAAGCGCGCTCGCAGGGCTTTTGTGGCAGTATTATGGCGCCTGGTCTGCCTTTGCCTTTGCAGCCGTGGTGTCCGCAGTGTCGCTTGTGATGTTCCTTGCGTGGTTCCCAAACGGCAACAGCGTGACCGAAACATAGCGCATACCGCCGGAGGGCTTTTACCGCATCGATTATATTGTGCCGGCTCCTTTGATTTTTCTTGAACACAAAAACGGTTTTCCAATGGACTCTATCAAGATACACAACGCGCTCATAAGCGTGTCGGACAAGTCCGGCCTGGACTTGCTTGCCCCGGTGCTCAAGAAGCACGGGGTGGAGATAATCTCAAGCTCGGGCACAGCGACATTTCTAAAGTCCAAGGGCATCGAGACCGTTGACACTTCCAAGATAACCGGCTTTCCCGAAATACTGGGCGGCCGCGTCAAGACGCTCCACCCAAAGCTCTTCGGTGCAATCCTCTCCAAGGAAGGGAGCGACTCCGACGACCGCGACCTGCTCGAAAACGGGATTGGCCGCATAGACTTGGTGGTTGTCAACCTCTATCCGTTCGAGAAGACCGTCGTAAAAAAGGGCGCCTCTTTGGAGGATGCGATTGAGAACATCGACATAGGCGGGCCATCGCTTTTGCGCGCTGCCGCAAAGAACCATTCGCGGGTGGCAGTGGTATGCGACCCTGCGGACTATCCAGAAATCATTGCAGAGCTTGAAAAGAACGACGGCGCGCTCTCAATGCAGACCCGCCAAAGGCTCGCCGCAAAAGTGTTCTCGCACACCTTCAACTACGACGCCGCAATATCCAACTATCTTTACTCCGCGTTCAATCCGGACGTGCGCTTCCAGCCGTCTGTGGCGGTTTCCCTTTCAAAAATCCAGGACCTGCGTTACGGTGAGAACCCCCACCAGAAGGCCGCGCTCTACGCAACGCGTTCGGCTGAGGGCGAGCAGCTTTCAAGGCGGAAGCAATTATGGGGAAAGGAGCTTTCCTACAACAACATAGCGGACATTGACGCCGCAGTCTCGCTTGCAATGGAGTTTCCGGGTCAGCACGCAGCTGTAATCATAAAGCACAGCAACCCCTGCGGGGTCGCGGTGGCCGCAACGAACGCCGAGGCGTTCTCAACAGCCCTCTCAACCGACTCCGTGTCGGCGTTCGGGGGCGTAATCTGCTTCAACAACCGGGTTAGCGAAGCGGAAGCGAAGAAGATTTCGCAATTGTTCTGCGAGATAGTCATCGGGCCGTCCTTTGACGAGCCCGCGCTCGCCGCGCTCAAGGCCAAGAAGAACGTGCGGCTGATGGAAGAACCACTATTGTTCCAACCTTCAGCAGGTTCGAAGACGCTTGAATTCCGCTCCATTCGCGGCGGGATGCTGGTGCAGGAGCGCGACGAGGAGCTTTACGGTTCGGAAAAGAAGGTAGTCACGAAGCGAAAGCCAACGGCACAGGAGCTTGCCGACCTTGACTTCGCCTGGAAGGTGTGCAAGCACGTCAAGTCCAACGCGGTCGTCTATGCCAAGGACAGCCGCACAATCGGCGTTGGCGCAGGCCAGATGAGCCGGGTGGACTCCGCAAAGATTGCGGCGCTCAAGGCATCAGCTTCCAAGCTTGACGCGAAAGGCTGCGTGATGGCATCGGACGCGTACTTCCCGTTCCGCGACGGGGTTGACGAGGCCGCAAGCGCCGGAATCACCGCAGTCATCCAGCCCGGCGGCTCAATCCGCGACGAGGAAGTCATCAAGGCGGCTGACGAGAAGAACATCGCGATGGTGTTCACGGGAATAAGACACACGTGGCACTGATTCCCTGCGTTTCTGACTGGTCAGGATACCACGAGCCAGCTCCCAATGATTATCAGGATGAATGCAGCGATTTTTTGGATTATGGAAATGCTTCTCAAGTCCTCCTGAATAGTCTTGGGTGAAATCTTGAACAACATCACCGAATACACGAACACCAGGAACGGTTGTATGGCGGTAATTGCGGAAACCTCAGCTGCATTGTTCAGCGACAGGGCGACATAAAGCATTGCAAAACCTAAGAGGTCTACCGCAGTGCCAAATATCCTGAAAGCCCACCCGCCAACGCTCATTTTCCTTACTTCCTTCAAGAAAGCGGTTTTTGTGTTCTTTGACGCCAAAAGGAACGGGTATGCAACCAGTTGCCCGCCGCACAGCATCCAGAAAAGCATGTCATAGGGCGACGGAGGGGTAGATGCAAAACCAGTGGCCCATCTCACGATAATATAGGAAACGCTCACCATGATGTCGAAGGCAATCATCATCTTCAGGACATCGCCTGAAAGGCGGAATTTCTTTCCAATTTTCTTGTAGGATACAAGCAACGCGCTGCAAATCAGGAGGAATATCCCCAGAATGCTCAAAAGAGAGCTGCTCTCGCCCAATACGGCAAACCCCAAAAGAAGAAGAAATATCGGCTGCAGGTAGCTAAGCGACATCACCCTCGAAGCCTCTTCCCTCAGCATGCACTTGTTGAATATCACGTAGGAAAAGAACGTCAGCACCCCGACGCCCATGGCTATCAGAGAAAACGCGTCGAAAACCGGCCTTGCAAGGAAAAAGTAACCAACCATGAACGGAAGGTTTGAAATTGCCATTATTACTTGGAATGAGAACGGGTCGTGCCTGTACCTGGTGAACATTATCTTGTCAACGATGTTGCTCATCGCAAGAAAAACAGGTGCGGCGATTGCGAAAAAGAACCATTCCACGGTGTGTCATCAGGTTAAATGAGCGTTATTTTATCTGCCTTGTGTGCACAACCGCATTTGGTGCAATCCTGATATTCGGCCTTTCTTTTTCGTAAATCGCCTTGAGCACTTCTTTCGTGTTGCTCAGGTCCCTAAATACGGGCGTGTTTCCGCCGTGTTCTCGCAACTGCTCTACCGTGTGGAGACCAGTGGCAGTGCCGATGAAATCAAACCCGGTTTTCTTGGCCACGTTCGCCTCGGTTGGCGAGTCGCCGACGATGACTACCCTTGCGGGCAGCCTGTCCTTTAGGACCCGCTTAAGGGCGATAACAGCGTTCTCTACCTTGTGGTTTCCTTCCTGCCCTCCAAGGATGAAGGAAAAGTGGCGCTCAAGACCGGCATTTTTGAGGGCAAGTTTTGCTGTCACGTCTGGGTTTCCAGTCACAACGCCTATGACTGCGTTTCGCCTTTTGAGCTGCTCAAGAAGTTCGGGAACTCCGGGAAGCACGCGAACATTCCCCCCGTTTTCCAGTTCCCGCGAGAATTGTTCGATTCCATACTTGATGAGGCTGTCCCTTTTTCCGTTGAACGAATTGTCCGTGATGTGGTGTTCCCAGGCGATTTCGCGCAGGATTTGCGGGATGTTCTTGCCGCTATACTGGCCGTTATCCAGCTTTATGCCTGAAAAATCCCTGCGCGGAAAATGCTGCGCGAAAGTCTTGCGCAGTACCTTCTCGTAAACAACCCGGCCGTCAAACAGCGTGTTGTCTGCGTCAAAAAGGACAAGCACCGGAGTTTCCTGTCGGGCGGGTGCAGCGGTCTTGGTTTGCATAGCATTATCCACCGCGCACCTTTCTCATATGCTCAACACGCGCTCCAACAAGGGCTTTAGTGCCGATGTCCCGCCTGTGGTAGAGCTTCCCCTTCACGAAGGAGCAGGCGTGCTCGCAGGTGCGCTCGGCCTGCTCAAGCGAGTCGGCCATGCCGAGGATTGCGATTGAGCGCGAGGAGCCGGAATAGAGGATGCCTTCCTTCTCGTCAACCGACGCGTAATAGACTTCCGCGCCCAGGCGCGCAATCGACTTTTCATTAATCTCAATCTTCTCGCCCTTTGCGGGGTTTTGCGGATAGCCTTCGGGCACGAGGTATTTCACCACAGTCGCTTGCTCGGAGAAAACCACTTTCTTGTCCGCAAGGGTCCCGGCAACGATGTGCCTGCACACTTCCGCAAAGTCAGTTTCCAGGAGCGCAAGTACGTTCATCGCCTCGGGGTCGCCGAAGCGCGCGTTGAACTCGACCACCTTCGGGCCTTGCTTTGTGAGCATGAACTGGCCGTAGATTATCCCCTTGTAGTCAATGCCCTCGGCAGAAAGCGCTGCCACGACCTGCTCAACAATGGCAATGCACTTGTCGTACTCGTCGCGCTTTATGAATGGCAGAAGCTCGCCTGTCGAGTAGGATCCCATTCCGCCAGTCATCAAGCCCTTATCGCCTTCAAAAGCGAGCTTGTGGTCCTGCACGCATGGCATCCCGCGTACGGTTTTGCCGTCAACAAAAGTCTGGAGCGTAAGCTCCTGGCCGATGAGCTTTTCCTCGATGACCACTTCGCCAAGGCCGCCCATGTTGGTTGAGAGGACTTCCCTGCAGTATTCCTTGGCCTCCCTTGCATCCGCAAGCTGGAAGCCAACCACTTTCACTCCCTTTCCTGCTGTGAGGCCGGATGGCTTTACTGCGACTTGTCCACCGAGTTCGTCGATGAGCTTTCCCGCAGCTTCGGCGTCCTTGAAAGCCCCGAACTTCGGGCAGCCTTCGATGTTGTGCCTCTTCATCAGGTTGCGCGCAAAGGTCTTGTCCCACTCGAGCCGCGCAGCCGCCTTCTTTGGCCCGACCGTTGGCACGCCCGCATCCCAGAGCGCATCGGAGATTCCCGCCTCGAGCACTGCGTCTGGGCCGATTACCGCAATCTCAACAGAGTTCTTCTTCGCAAACTCGACAACAGCCTTTGCGTCGCGCGTGTTCCCGACAACCGCGTCAACGCAAATCTTGCGCATTCCCGGGTTGTTGTTTGACATGAACGCATAGACATCCGGCCTGCTAGTGCTTTCGTGCAGTGCCTTTGCTATTGCGTGCTCGCGCGCGCCCGAACCCACGACTAGGAATTTCATAAGGATGAACCCCCTCACGGTATTGTAATGAGAATTTGGCAGGAAAGGGCTTATTTAGTTGTGGTGAAGCTTTCCAAGTCGCTTGCGAGTTGGGTAGTCCTCGTCAAGGCAGGCCATGCACAGGTCGGTTTTTGGCAGGCCGATTGATTCCATCAACCCTTTGATTGTGGCATAGTTTACGGAATCCGCTCCGAGGAACTCGGCAATCTCCTTGGTGCTCTTGTCGCTTGCGATGAGCTCCTTGTAAGTGGAGAAGTCAACTCCCATATAGCACGGCGCTATCACCGGCGGGCAGGAGATGACAAGATGCACTTCCTTCGCGCCTGCCTCGCGCACCATCCTGACTATTTTTACCATGGTGGTGCCGCGTACGATGCTGTCGTCAACAAGCACAACCCGCTTTCCCTTCACGATTTCGCGGACTGCATTGAGTTTGAGCTTCACGCCGGATTTTCTCGCCTTGTCCGAAGGCATTATGAACGTGCGCCAGACGTAGCGGTTCTTGATGAGCCCTTCCTCGAAGGGTATGCCGCTTTCCTTGGAAAAGCCAAGGGCCGCGCTCCTTCCGGAGTCGGGGATGGGTATGACCACATCGGCCTTTATCTTGTAGGTTCGTGCAAGGGACCTGCCAAGGTTCTCGCGGACCTTGTAGATGTGCTTTCCCTCGAACACCGCGTCCGGCCTCATGAAGTAGACGTACTCGAACATGCAGTGGCCGTGCCGCTCCTCGGTGAGCACGCGCTTGGACTTGACTATCCCATTGTGTATGACAAGGACTTCGCCGGGCTCTATCTCGCGCTCAAAGACTGCGTCAACGGTGTCGAGCGCCTCGGACTCGGATGCCAGGAACACTGCGCCGTCGCGTTTTCCCATGCAAAGCGGCTTGAACCCCTTCGGGTCGCGGCAGGCGATTATCTCACCGCGGCCGGTAAGCATGACGATTGAATACGCGCCATCGAGCTTCTGCATGACCGTCTTCATCGCGGCGAAGTAGTCCGTCTGGCCGCTTTCAAGCTCGTGGATGAAGAGCTGGCCAATGACTTCGGTGTCAGTAGTTGAGATGAACACCGTCCCGTTGTTCTCAAGTTCTGCCTTGAGCTCGTCGTAGTTTACGATGTTGCCGTTGAAGCCGATTGCGACCTGCATCTCCGGCATCTTGAAAACGAACGGCTGTGCGTTGGTAAGGTCCGAGGCGCCGGTTGTTGCGTAGCGTATGTGGCCAATCGCGCTGTCGCCGTGCAGGTATTGGAGTTCCTTGTTTGAGAAAACGATTGAGGCAAGGCCCATGCCGACGTGCACGCGGATGTCGCCCGCGCCATAGACTGCCGCAATCCCCGCGCTCTCCTGGCCGCGGTGCTGGATTGCCATCATCCCGTTGAACATGTCAACAGCCACGAGCCTGCCGGGTGCCTGGCATGCGAACACGCCGCACTTGTCGTGCACCTTGCAAGAATCCGCGTCTTCTAGCGCAATCATGGCAACCCTGTCCTTGTGTGCCGCTTGCCCGGATTCGCCTTATTTCTACAGCTTATTGAACCATCCAGAATACGAGAACGCGGTTACAAGACTACTTTGGCTTGTGCGCATTAAAAAGCTTGATGGGCAACCGCGGCTTCTTATCCGAGGCTGCGCCGAATCTCGCCCGCGCGGACAACATCCTCCGAGATGTCCTTCCCGTCAAGGTAAAGCAGGAGGATGTTGGATGTGATGTTGCGGTGCAAAAAGTCGTCCGGAGTGCGCGGCCCAAGCTCGGTGCCAAGGTAATCCTCGACAAGCTCAACATCAAGCGCAATCTTTGCGTAGGCCGGGTCGCGTTCGGAAAGCGCCTTTAGGTTTTCCTTGTTAAGGTAGCGTCCTGCGGTTTCCAGGTCAAGGTGCAAATTGGTATAGTTGCGCTCAAGAGTCTCCAAAAGCCCGGTCTTGCGTGCTTCCAGTATGCCGCGGCCCGTGCCTATGAACTCGCAAGGCACTCCAAGCGAGTAGAATGCCGCTGTGAACTTGATTGCGCGTGGAAGCTTCTTCTTTCCGATGTTGCGCGCATAGCCGAACACGCCGGTGTGCAGCTTGCGCTCGCGGCGTTCGGGCACAAAAGCGGCAATCGCGTTGATGTCATCAGTAAGCGCCTCGACGGTCTTCCGGTACTCGTCGGAAAAAATCGTGATGAGCTTCTTGATTTTCTCAACTTCCGCATCTTCTATCTCAATCGCCTGCGAGACGCCGAGAGAGGTGTTTAGTTTTGCAACCGCCTTGGTGACTTTCGTCTGCGGGTAATCATAGCGGAAGGCGGACTGGAGCGTCACCGTGCGCATTCCGGGGTACTCGCGGATGAAATACTGTACGCTGTCCGGTGACAGGCCGCCGCGGAAGCACAGGCAGCCGACTCCAATCATGGGATGGAACGTCACGCCGGTTTTCCCTGAAAGCTTGGACAGGTTCGACATCCCGACTTTGATGGATAGTATTGCGGGTATCATTCCCGCGTTCATCGCAGGGTCAGAGCGGGCGAACCACACGCGCATGTCCTCCTTTGACAGGCAGCTTACCGGCATCCGCTTTTCCTTGCACATCCGGATATAGTCCGCAGCAATCCGGTCGGCGTCCATCATCAACTCGACTTCCTCAACCAGCGGGACGACATCGATGCTTACCGGCCCGGAGGGCTTGAGCTCCTGGAAGGCGCGCGCGATGTGCTCGTACTTTTCGCGAACGTAAATCAGCTGGTCGGCAGAAGTCGTCATAGGCAGATAGGTTTCCACGATGGGCGGCTCGAACATCTCGTTGTCGTGCGCAAAGTCGTTTGCGGAAAGTATGCTCACAAAGGCGTGCGCGAGCCGGTAGTTTGTCTCCTTCCACACGTTGGGAATGCGAAAAGACAGCGTGAGCTCACGGCCAAGCGGCTTCTTGCGGAAGTAGTCAAGATAGCGCTCGTACAGTTTTTCAACAACAGACTCGTCAGCGTGCTTTCCCTCCCAGTCCCACAAATACTCCTCGCAGCCAAGGTCGGAGTAGCACCTGAACGCCTCCTCCGGCTCCTTGAAGGTGGTGACGAACCGTCCGCCGACGAACTTGAACGGCACGCGCGTGCCGTGGCTTGAAAGCCTTGCTGAAAAGTCCGAGAACGACTCCGACGCGTCTGCCATCCAGTAGGGTGAGCACGCGTTGTCAGGGTGCTGGGTCGCCATCGTTGCAGGAACTTTTCGCGCCATAAGAGAACCGAAAGATATTTTCGATGCAGCTGCTTTTGAACCAATCGCTTACGTGACTTGAGGTGCAAACGCACCCCCCGTCCGGCCAACCCGCCTGCAATAAAACCCTTGTTCGACCAAGAATTATCCTAATGGACTTGCAGCAAAGGATTGCATACAATTATTTCTTCTCCCGCCAGGCGCGCCAGCACCTATCAGCCCAAGGGCTGGGCCAGATTGCAAACTCCGACTTGGAGGCTGCACAGGACTTCTGCCTGCGCCTGATACGCAACGCGCAGGCAAAGGTGCCCTTCCAGCCGTGGGTCGCGCAGGACGGCGACGAGCTGAAGTGGATTGCCCTTTCAAGGATGCTCCTATCACAGAGTGGCAACCCGTTTGCGGCAAGGCTTTTTGGCGAAGGCCTGGCAAAGCTATGCGCCTACCGCCTGAGTTTGGAAGACCTCCAGGTATTCACAGCAGTGCTTTCCCAGCTTTACCCGACGCTCAAGGCAGATGGCGACAAGTATTGCCTTGGGATAGCGGACTACACGAGCGGGCAGAACGAGCTGGTCTACGCGCCTCTTGACGGCGGGAAAATCTCAATTGACCGCGAATCGCTTGTGGAGATGGCCTCAAGGCTTGCAGCCTCAAGGGCATCCGACCTTTCCGGAATAGACAAAGCCGCTCTTCCGCCGCTAATCACCGAGTTTGCAGCTGACTTTGCAGCAGCACTCCCATCCTCGCCAGCTCTGATGGCGCGGCAGTTCGAGGGAAAGTTCCTCAACCAGGGCTGCATGAAGAAAATCCTTGCAGGAGTCAGCGAGGGCAAGCGGTTCTACGGCAGCATGGCAATCGCAATAGCCTGCCAAAAGGACGGCCTATCCAAGGAAGAGGCGTCTGCGCTTATGCGCCAGTACGTGGCAAACTGCCAGCGCTCGTCGCACGAGTTCCGCGAAAGCGAAGCGCTCGCATCACTGGACTGGGTATACAAGCACCCCGGAATTAACCTCTCCTGCAGGAAGCTGTTGCAGCAGGGCCTGATTGACCGGTATTGCGACGGCTGCCCGCAGACGAAAAGAAAGACAGAGTGATTTTGTTTTGGATTCTGCTGCGACTGCAAAGGATTCCGTTGCGCCCGCGGATGCTACTACTGCACCTAAGGACTTCGAGCGCTCGAAAGAGCACGACTTCATCGGAAGGCACTTCCAGCAGTTCTACAAGACGCACCAGGTGACCGTGCCCTCGGTCTCGATGCGCGAGTTCGGGTTCGGCTACGAAAAAAAGATTGACCTGCGGCACAAGGCGTTCCAAAGCCAGAAAGAATTACAGGAGTACTTCATCTCAAAGGTCCCGCTTTACGCATCCTACTCCGCCGCATTCTACGAATACCCCGCAGCGCGGCCGATGAGCGCAAAGAATTTTCTCAAGGCGGAGTTGATTTTCGACTTGGACGCAAGCCCAGACCACGAGGGCCACAACCCGGTGATGTGCAGCCACTGCCAGGAGTCTGTTCGCGCTGACGTGATTCGCCTGCTTGAGGACTTCCTGTTCGCAGACTTCGGCTTCTCAAAAGACGAGACTACTGTGAACTTTTCCGGAAGCAAGGGCTACCACGTCCACGTCGCAAGCGAATCGCTCATGCAGCTCTCCTCAACTCAGCGCGACCAGCTGGTGGAGTATTGCGCCGGGATGAACGTGGATTTCGCGCGTTTCTTCAACTCAGAAAAGCACAAGAACCTGCCAATGGTCGACCGCCAAGTCGAAGTGATAGTCGGCCCAAGCACCGCATCAAAAGGCTGGGCCAAGCGCATCCTTGACCGCGCCCTTGCAATACTCGTCCTTCCCCAGGATGAGTTCATCGCAAAGTTCAGGAAGGCAGGTTACACAAAAAAGCAGGCCGAGGCCATCTTTGCAAACAAGGACTACGTCGCATCCCAGCTTTCAAGCGGACGCTGGTCGGCAATAGAAAAACCAGACTTGCTGGTGGCGGAGATTGCCTCAACAGCCGGGGTTGGCCGCAACGTATCCCTTGACCGCGCGGTCACAACCGACATGAGCAGGCTCATCCGCATCCCCAATACCCTGCACGGCGACACCGGGATTGTCGCAAAAACAATTCCATTCTCCGAGTTATCCTCGTTTGACCCCACCAATTCCGCACTAGCTTTTGACCTCTCAAAGACCGAGAATGTTGTTGCGCTTGACCACTACGACTTCTTCTTCGCAGGAAGCTCGCACGTCCTGGAAAAGGACCGCATCGCGGAAGTGCCCCTCGCAGTTGCAATGCTGCTGCTTTGCAAGAAAAAAGCGCTCCTCCTCTAGGCCCAAAAAACCGCAAGGCACACTATAAAAATAGTGAGCCACACGAAACCTTGCACCGGGTCGAGGCAGTAGTTTTTTACAGCCTGCGGCCATTACATTTTCCAAGGGGGGCATCATATTCTTATGGCGGACGATTTCTTTGAGAAGCTGCGAAAAATCCAGCTTTCCGAGCGGCGCCACGCAACGCTTGCCCAGATTGACGACGAGTTCTACGCCGAGCTGAAAAAGAAGCTCACTGCGCTAGGCTCGGGCGACTCGGCCTTCGGAGACGACCGCGAGTTCAAGAACGTCTGCGCAATAGGCCGCGACATCGTAAGCCGCAGGCGCCAGAAGATTGTGGCAAAAGCGCAGCGCGACCTCGCATCCAACATGATAAGCAGCGAGGGCCTGGCAAGCGAGGAGCGCGAATTCTACCTGTCCTTTGTGGGCCTCCTCAAGAGGATGGACTCCGTGCTCGACCCCGCTGAGGGCGCGCAGGTGCAGCTTCGCTGCGACCCGCACCCTGCAACCGAGCGCATCGCGCCTGAAGCTGCGTTCCTGTCTACCAAGGTGCGTATGCTTGCCGATGTCCCGGAGTTCCTCTCAAGCAACATGGACACGCTCGGGCCCTTTGCCCACTCGCAGGTTGTCGACCTGCCCAAGGACGACGCCGAGCTTTTGGTCAACCGCAACCTGGCGCTCGCCCTTAAGGAAGCACGTTAAATAATCCTTTCGCGCATTAATCTTACCTGCAAAACTAATCTCTGTTTTTGCTAATTTAGGTGAATTTGAATGAAGATAGCTCCGACGGTAAATGCACACTGCAAGAAGTGCAATACGCACACTCCTCACAAGGTCAAGGTCACGACCTCCAAGATAAAGCCCGGCCGCACCCTCGCGTGGGGCTCGCTCAAGCACGCGCGCAAGCTCGCAGGCTACCACGGCAAGGTCAAGGGCAAGGCCAAGGTGAAGAAGCAGGGCATCCGCAACCGCGTGATGCTCGAGTGCACCGTGTGCCACAAGAAGCACGAACGCGTGATAAGCGGGCGCATGACAAAGAAGGTCGAGCTCAACAAGTAGGTGTTCAGTAAATTTTG
>CAINOH010000010.1 GCA_903851445.1 uncultured Microcaldota archaeon
ATGCAACGCGTAACCAAAGGCAAGGGGTCGACGATCGGGATATCGGGCGACTCCGTCCTATGCATCCTCAACAGGGCATCACCCTCCTCAAAGGGGTTGGAGTAACAGGAAACCCTTAGCTTCCCAGCTAGCCCGCCGATAAAACAATGGGGCTAATGGATAATAAGACAAGCGGAAAGCCCCCCGAATCGACCTGTTTTTGCGCTGAAAAAACGCGGATTTTACGAGTGCGGGCCACACATCTGTTTTTATATTTTGGCAGATTACACCAAATATAAGCAATTCAACGCAAATGCGCTATTATGCAGAGGTAGGTATCAGATGGAAGAAATCATCTCCGAGGCACTCAAGACTTCGACTAGAACTGTCTCGCACGGAATATCCGGCTCGGGGCCAACCAAGGACTTCGAGTTCCAGACGCCCAAGATAATGGTAATCGGAGCCGGGGGCGCTGGCTGCAACTCAATCAACCGCCTCTCAAAGATAGGCATCCGCGGCGCGGACCTTGTGGCAATCAACACCGACAAGCTCCACCTTGGGATGATTTCCGAGAGCGTAAAGAAGGTGCTCATCGGAGCGTCAATCACGCGCGGCCTGGGAGCAGGCGGCTACCCCGAAGTCGGCCAGAAGTGCGCCGAGGCATCAAGGCCCTACCTTGAGAAGATGCTTGACAACGTTGACATGGTCTTCCTCACTACCGGCATGGGAGGAGGGACCGGCACCGGTGCCACTCCGGTAATCGCAAACATCGCAAAGGCAAAGGGAGCGATTGTCATCAGCATCGTCACCTTCCCGTTCGCCCTAGAGCGCGCGAGGCTTGAGAAGGCCGAGGAGGGGCTCCAAAAGCTCAAGGAGCAGTCCGACACCATAATCGTGATTGACAACAACCGCCTAGTGCAAATCGTGCCCAACCTGCCGATTGACCAGGCTTTCGCTGTTGCTGACGAAATCATCGCCCGCGCAGTTCGCGGAATCACCGAGACAATCACAACTCCGTCGCTCATCAACCTGGACTTTGCCGACGTGCGCGCAGTAATGAGCAACGGCGGAGTGTCCATGATTGCAGTAGGCGAGGCCAAAGGGACGGCACGCGAGGAGAACGTGGTCAAGAACACGCTCAGCCACGCTTTGCTTGACGTTGACTACGCCGGAGCCAAGGGAGTGCTCCTGCACATCACCGGAGGCGCTGACATGACGCTGGGCGAGTGCAACCACATCGGCGAGGCTCTTACCGAGCAGGTTGACCCGCACGCAACTGTCATCTGGGGCGCGAGGATTGACCCCGGCTTTGAGGGCAAGATTGAGGCAATTGCCATCTTCACCGGAATCCACAGCCCGTACGCGATGGGCAGGGAGCCCGCAGCAAAGAAGGGCAAGTACAAGACCGACATGGGCGGACTGGACGAGATAGCGTTCTAGGACTGGAACGGAATCGTTCCAACCCTAATTTCCTTTTTCTTTTCCCTCTTCTTTTTTGGTTTTTAACTTTTCTTTAGCCCTGCTTTTCACGCTCTCTTCGTTTTTCTCCAAAACTTTTAGCTTTCGCTTTTAAACCTTAAGCTGCAAACATATTGGATATCAATGACAGTTGCAGGGAACTACATAATCGAGAACTGCCGCAAGTGCTATGTTGACAACGGGTTCGGAGTGCGCCTCGAACAGCGGGGAAGCAACGAATACGTCTGCAAGCACTGCAACAGCCGCTACACAGTCGAAAACGGGCTGATGAAGGGGCTTTGAAGCAATTAAACTCGGTGCAAGAAAGATGGACGAAAAGAAGCCGGAAATGGACGAGCGCAAGCTGCGCGACATGTTCAGGCAGGCGGTTGAGCGCGGCGCAATAGAATCGATACTCCACTTTGACGCGCACGGCACGAAGAAGGACGCTGTAGAGAACGCGATGATTGACATGATCTCGCGCATGAACAGGGAACTCGGCGTGCTGTACTGCAAGGGAGAGATTGACCAGGCAATTGAGAACAACGACCTGTACTCCTGCGCTGCTGAAGTCAAGCTCCTTACAGCCAACTACAA
>CAINOH010000011.1 GCA_903851445.1 uncultured Microcaldota archaeon
ACTTGGTCTTTCAAAAATAATCGAAAAGGCTGGCGGCCTCGTAGTGGCGGACACCTGCATGGTCGTAGCTCCCCTGCAGGAGATGGGCTTCAAGTCCACTGCCGTAAACTCGGGGAAGGCGGCGACTTACTTGCCGTCATTCTGCAGCCAGCGCGTGAAGTTTGCGGACATCGAGGAATTATTGGGTTAGAGTGAGAAAGAAATGATTTTCCACGGGAGAACAATTTCAAAGGGAAAGGCAACCGGCGAAGCGCTAGTCGGAACCGATGCGATTTCCTTCCTTGGCGGAGTTGACCCCAAGACTGGCGTAGTCATAGACAAGGCAAACCCGCTGTTTGGAAAGAGCGTTGCCGGCAAGGTCCTCGTAATCCCGCGCGGAAAGGGCTCCACTGTTGGCACGTACGTGATTTACCAGCTTAAGAAGAATGGCGTTGCACCCGCTGCGATAATAAACTTGGAATCGGAAATAATCGTTGCAGTCGGAGCAATCATCTCGGAAATCCCGATGGTTGACCGGCTGGACAAGAACCCGGTCGAGAGCATCAAAACCGGGATGAAAGTAAAAGTTGATGCTGACAAAGGAACAGTTGAAGTGGCATAGCCCGACATACCCGTTGATACTCTTATGGCATCCGAACTCGTGCTCGTAAAGCTTGGCGGGAGCCTGATTACTGACAAGACCGCAACCGAACTGCCCAGGCAGGACGAAATCAAGCGGCTTGCACGCGAAGTCCGCTTGGCAAGGCAGGAAGGCAACCTGTCTGCAGTAGTCGGCCACGGCGGAGGCAGCTTTCCCCACAGGCCGGCTCACAAGTACGGCACTGCAAAAGGCTTCCACAACGCGGACAGTGCCCGTGGAATAGCCGAAGTCCAGCACGCGGCGTCCCGGCTGAACCGCATTGTTGTGCGCGCGCTCATCGATGCAGGAGAAGACGCAGTCTCCTTCTCGCCATCCTCTTTCATGGTCACTGAAAAGGGCAGGCCGTGCAAGGTCTTCCTCGAGCCCATGCGAATCGCGCTCTCAAAAAGCATCACCCCTGTTCCTTATGGAGACGTGACCTTTGATGAGGCTCAGGGCTGCGCAATCGTCTCAACCGAGACCGTGCTTGAAGCAATTGCGAAAAAGTTCAAGGCCAAACGCATAGTCATAGCTGCAAACGAGGACGGCGTGTGGCGCGACTATCCGCAGAACACCGAACTGGTTGAGGAAATCAGCCCCCGGAACTTTGCAGAAATCAGAAAGTGCCTCGGAGGCTCCGCCGCAACCGACGTGACCGGCGGGATGCTGCACAAAGTCGAGTCCATGCTTACGCTTGCAAAGAAGACCAAGGCGGAAGTCATCATCATAAACGGCACGGTGCCAGGAAGGCTGCGGGACGCGATGCTTGGAAGGAAGGTCATCGGCACGAGGATAACCGGTTAAGTGGTGGCTGCTTATGGAAACTGAAAAGCTCCTGCGCGATTTTGGCCTGCCTGAAAACGAGAAGATCGGAAGAGCACACG